>DATFHD010000001.1:0-43810 GCA_035248785.1 Pyrinomonadaceae bacterium
CAACTCGGGTTGCTGTCCGGGCTGCGGCGCTTCGGTGTTCGTGTTGCGGCTCATCGGGACGGAAGTCACTCCTGCTTGTTAGTCTGTCACTCCTGCTTGGCAGAATGCCAAGACTCTAGCACGAATCGGCGCCCTCGCCACACGGAGCTTGAGTGTTACGCCGCGAAAGTCAGTTAAAAGCCCATGCGCGCCGCGGCACGCCGATTGAAGAAGTGAAGCGGCGGAAGGCGCCGGGAACCGTACGAGTCGCGCGGTGCGACGCGCGCCCCGGCGCCGCGTGCGGGAAGGAGGCGCAACATGAACGCGATCGTCGTCACATACCTCTCTTACATCTGCCTGAGCGTCGCGCTCACCGTGTGGGTCGCGCAGACGCTCCACAAGAATGGGCGGGTCTTCCTCGTGGACGTCTTCCACGGAAACGAGGCTTTGGCCGACTCGGTTAACCACCTGCTCGTCGTAGGCTTCTACCTCATCAACCTCGGCTACGTGACGCTGGCGCTCAAGATCGGCTATCAGGTGCGGGACGCGCAGGAGGGCATCGAGGCGCTGTCTTGGAAGGTCGGGCTCGTGCTGCTCGTCCTCGGCGGGATGCACTTCTTCAACCTCATCGTCTTCGCGCGCATACGCCGCCACGGCGGCGGCGGCCGCACGGTCGCCTACGCCGGCACCGAGGGCCTGCGCGGCTTCAACGAGACGGTCGAGGAGTAAAGAGTAGACAGTAGACAGTAGACAGTAGTTGTCAAGACAAGGGGACTCAAACGTCGGGGCCGCGAGTTGACGAACACTCGCGGCCTCCGACGTTTTCTACTGACTACTGACTACCGTCTACTCTTCTTCCCCGAGGCCGGCGGCGCGTTGGAGGTCGGCGACGACGAAGCGGATCATGCGGTAGGTGATGTGGCGCGGGAGGGCTTCGCGCAGGGGCTTGAGGCGTTCGGTGCCGAGGCGTTCGGCGGCGCGCTCGATGTGCTCGCGGTCTTCCGCGTTGACGAACTGCGACACGTCGAAGGCGCGGCCGCGGAGGATGCAGTCGGCGAGGTGGCCTTCGACGGTAATCTCGGTCAGGCCGCGCTGCGCGCAAATCTCTTCAACCGTGAGCCCCTGCTCGTAGAGCGCGTAGGTCTCGTCCACGGTGCTGACTCTGGGCGCGGCCGGCGCGGCGGAGGCTCGACGTGAAGGGCGCGCTCTGTCGGGTTCGTCGTAAGACGGCGCGACGTAGGGCGGCGGCAGGCGCAGTTGGACGGAGGCGCGTTCGCGCATGACTTCGTTGCCGAGCTGCGTGAGCGAGACGGTCGGGTAGGCGTCGCCCGTGACGTGCAGGCAGCCGGCGGCGACGAGCGCGTCAACGTAAGCGAGTATCTCGTCCTGCGTCATGCCGGAAAGTATTCCGTAGGTCGAGAGCTGGTCGAGCCCGGCCTGCGAGAGCTTGGCCGAGCGCGAGCCGCGCAGCGCCGACGCCAGCATCCCCTTGCCGAACCGCCCGCCCATGCGCGCCGCGCAGGCGAGAATCTTGCGCACCGTCAGGGTCTCTTCGTCAGAAAGCTCGCGCGGCTCTGTGAGTGCGATTGAGTCGGCGCCGTCCGTCTCTTCAATCTCGCCGCGGCCCTCGGCCGCCTCGCGTTTTTTACGCGAGCGCGACTGCGCGGCGAGTTCTTCTTCGAGGTCGAGCGCGACGGGCACGTGCTTCATGATGAAGCGGTCGAGGTCGCGCGCGGGCTCGACTGGCGGGCCGCTTCTACCCGCCGCCGCGGAAGAAGTGACGGACGCGCCGGCCGCGAAGGCTTCATCTTCATCAAACACGGCGGGCGCGGTCTGAGCCTGTGCGGAGCGCGCGCGGAGCAGGCAGTTGCCGCACTTGCCGCAGTCGCCCGTGTTCGAGCTGTCGCCGAAGTAGTCGAGGATGAAGGCGCGGTAGCAGCGCTCTGTGTAGCAGAAGGAGATCATCTCGCGCAGCTTGCGCTGTTCGAGCGCGGCGCGGCGCGCGAGGTCTTCGGGACGTATGCGCAGGCGCGTGGCGGGCTGCTCGTCGAGCATCAGGACGCCGCGCGTGCGCCGCGCGGGCTGGTAGCGGAGTACGCCCGCTTCGGCCAACGTGGCGAGCGTGCGCCGTACGGCGCCGAGTTCCATCCCCAGAGTCTCGGCGAAGTCGGCCACGTCAATCTCGGCGTCGGCGCGTTCGCTCAACCCGTAGCCGCCGAGCAGCGAGAAGAGAACCTGCTTGAGCTGCGCGCTGCGGCGCGACGCGACAGTCTCGCGCGCGAGGTGCGGCGGCATGAGCAGGCGCAAGGAAGCGCGGTTTTCCGAGCCCGTGCCGCGCTCGATGTGCCCGGCCTTCTCAAGCGTGATGAGCGCGGACTGGACGGCCATCTCGTTGCGGACGGCGGCGCGCGCGGCGATGTCGCGCGTCGAAAGCTCGATGCGTTTTTGATTCGTCCCGACCAGAGCCTCGTAAACTTTCGCAATCAGCTCCGGCGGCGGGTATGAGCCTTCGATGAAGTAGTCCTGCGTGCGCTTGTCTGCGTAGTTGAAGAGGAGCAGGCAGACCGAGCGAGCGCCGTCGCGGCCCGCGCGGCCGATCTCCTGATAGTAAGCCTCGATTGAGCCGGGCAGGTGGAAGTGTACGACGAAGCGTATGTCGGGCTTGTCTATCCCCATCCCGAAGGCGTTGGTAGCGACGATGACCTGCGCACGTCCCGACATGAAGTCGTCCTGCGCGCGGACGCGCTCCTCGTCGGTCATGCCTGCATGGTAGCCGACGACGGAGAGCCGCGCGTCCAAGAGCTTCCGCGTTATCTGCTCGACGGACTTGCGCGTCGAGGTGTAGACGATGCCGGACTGGCCCGTGAAGTCCTGCGCGAGCTGGCGTATGCGCGCGTACTTCTCGCGCTCCTTCTCTGTGTGGATGACGCCGAGCGCGAGGTTCGGGCGGTCGAAGCCGCTGACGAAGGCGCGCGGGTCTTCGAGCTTGAGCTGTTCGATGATGTCCGCGCGCACGTAGGGCGTGGCCGTCGCGGTGAGCGCGACCGTTTGCGGCCGGCCGATGCGTTCGCGGAAGGATTGGAGGCGTAGGTAGTCGGGGCGGAAGTCGTGGCCCCATTGCGAGATGCAGTGCGCCTCGTCCACGGCGAAGAGGGAGATTTCGGCGCGCTGCAAGGTCTCGACGAAGTGGTTCGAGCGGAAGCGCTCGGGCGCGACGTAGACGAGCTTGAAGTCTCCGCGGCGGACGCCGTTGATGCGCTCCTTCTGCTCCTCGAAGTCGAGCGAGCTGTTGATGAAGGTCGCGGGAAGACCGCGCGCGCGGAGCGCGTCCACCTGATCCTTCATCAGCGCGATGAGAGGCGAGACGACGACCGTCACGCCGTCCCTCATCAGCGCCGGAAGCTGGAAGCAGAGCGACTTGCCGCCGCCCGTCGGCATGACGACGACCGTGTCATTGCCTTCGAGGACGGACTCGACGACCTCCGCCTGACCCTCGCGAAAGCCCTCGAAGCCGAAGAACTTCCTGAGCGCGGCCCGCGCCTCCTCCATGTTCGCCGTGTGAGTCATTTGCCCGCGAATGAAGGGAAATTGTACCGCAAACGCGGTGCGCGCGCAGCCGAAGAGGCTGGCGGAAGCCCGACCGTGAGGGAGGGCGTCGGCGAAACACAAAAGGCGGGAGGATGAGAGACGGCGCGTCCTTCATCATCCCGCCTTCTGTCGTTAGCCGTACGCCCTCCCTCACGGTCGGGCTTCCGCCGGAACTTTATTCTTCGTCGGAGGCGAGCGCCTGATACGCCGCGCCCGCGGCGAGGCCGCCGAGCAGATACCACGCGACGGTCATGAGGTTGGTCTCGGTAGAGTTGCGCGCGGGCTGGCGGCCGAGGCCGAGCGGCTCGGGGAGGTAGACGGCGCCGAGGCCCGCGGCCAAGCCGAGCAAAGCGCCGTTGCGCACGCCGTCCTCCGCATCGCCGAGGCCGACCAGTCCGTAGTAGAGCGAGTTCGAGACGATGTCGCCGACGAGCGCCGCCTCGTGCAGCGGGACGGGCGGCTCCACGTCCACGGCGCGAAGTCCGCGCGCCAGCGCGCGCATCCCGACCACGTCCATGCGCGGCGCGTCGTCAACGAACCGCCGCGCCGTCTCGTGAATCAGCGTGAGCGCGCACGCGCCCACCAAGCCGCTTGCCAGAGCCTTAAGCATTCCCGTTATCGCCCTTCCATCTTTGAGTTCAGCACGAACGCCGACACTCTCTTACCCCTTTATTGTTGCGGAAGTGTCAAAGCCCGCGCCCGTTCTTCTACGCGCTCACGCGCCGAGCCTTTCCAACTGGAACCAGTAGAAGCCGAAGGGCGCGAGCGCGAGTTGGTAAACGCCCGCCTTTATCTGCGGGAAGCGCGTCTTGCCTAGCATCTCGACGGGCGTGCGCCCCTCGAACTCCGAGAGGTCTAGCTCGACGGGCTGCGCGAACTGCGAGAGGTTGAAGACGCAGAGCACGGTCTCGCCCTCGTGCTCGCGTACGAAGGCGAAGATTTTGCGGTTCTCGGGCTTGACGAAGCGCATCGTGCCGCGGCCGAAGACGTGGTGCTGCTTGCGGAGCAGAATCATCTGCCGCATCCAGTTCAGCAGAGACGTGTCGTAGCGCATCTGCGAGTCCACGTTCACAGACTGGTAGCCGTAGACCGGGTTGTTGATGACGGGGAAGTAGAGTTTTTCGAAGTCGCACTTCGAGAAGCCGGCGTTGCGGTCGGAAGACCACTGCATCGGCGTGCGGACGCCGTCGCGGTCGCCGAGGTAGATGTTGTCGCCCATGCCTATCTCGTCGCCGTAGTAGAGGAAGGGCGAGCCCGGCAGCGAGAAGAGAAGCGAGTGGAGGAGCTGTATGCGCCGGTGGCTGTTGTCGAGGAGCGGCGCGAGCCGTCGGCGTATGCCGACGTTCAGGCGCATCCGCCTGTCCTTCGCGTACTCGTTATAAAGATAGTCGCGCTCCTCGTCCGTCACCATCTCCAGAGTCAGCTCGTCGTGGTTGCGCAGGAACATGCCCCACTGACAGTTCTCCGGGATGTCGGGCGTGCGCTCAAGTATCTCGACGATGGGCCGGCGGTCTTCCTGACGCAGCGCCATGAAGAGGCGCGGCATGATTGGGAAGTGGTAGCCCATGTGGAACTCGTCGCCGCGGCCGAAGTATTCGACCACGTCCTCGGGCCACTGGTTCGCCTCGGCGAGCAGCAGCGCGTTCGGGTACTTCGTCTCGATGTGCGCGCGCAGTTTCTTGAGGAAGCCGTGCGTCTCGGGCAGGTTCTCGCAGTTGGTGCCCTCGCGCTCGTAGAGGTAGGGGACGGCGTCCGCGCGGAAGCCGTCAACGCCGAAGTCGAGCCAGTAGTCCACGGCTTCGAGCATGGCTTTTTGAACTTCCGGATTGTCGTAGTTCAAATCCGGCTGGTGCGAGAAGAAGCGGTGCCAGTAGAACCCTTGCGCGCCCTCGCACCAAGTCCAGTTCGACTTCTCGGTGTCGGTGAAGATGATGCGCGCCTCCTTGTACTTCTCGGGGCTATCGCTCCACACGTACCAGTCGCGCTTCGGGCTGTCGGGCGAAGAGGAAGCCTCCTTGAACCAAGGGTGCTGGTCGGAGGTGTGGTTGACGACGAGGTCTGTGATGACGCGTATGCCGCGCGCGTGCGCGGCGTCTATGAAGCGGCGGAAGTCTTCGACGGTGCCGTACTCGGGAAGTATCGAGTAGTAGTCGGCGATGTCGTAGCCGCCGTCGCGCAGGGGCGAGGCGTACATCGGCAGGAGCCAGAGGCAGTCCACGCCGAGCCATTCCAAGTAGTCCAGCTTCTCGGTCAGCCCGACGAAGTCGCCCACGCCGTCGCCGTTCGAGTCGTAGAAGCCGCGCACGTAGACCTCGTAAAAGACTGCGTCCTTGAACCACAGAGGGTCGTCGCGGAGTTTGCCCGTCTCGGCCATCGGTCTCCCTTCCTCGCTCGTCTGGTGTTTTGGTTTGAGATGAAAGATAGCGGTTAGGTGGCGTCGGGCGCAAGTTTCCCCGCCTCGCGCATTCAAGGGTAAAGCGTGCGAGTCTCCCCGCGAAGACTCATTCCCGACTGACACGGAAGAGCGGAGGTGTGTGCGATGAAGACGCGTAAGGGCTTCACAAGGGGTTGGCAGTTCTTCACGGCGGCGGCGGTAGCAACCGCGTGCCTGTCGGCGTCGGCGCTCAGGCCGTACGCCGCGGGCGGGCAGACGCAGACCGCGGCCGTCCCATCGAAGGAGCCGCAGAAGGTCGCGGACGCGCCGAAGCAGGTGCGGATTGACTTGGGCAAGGCCGTCAAGGTCTCGCTCCCCAAACCGGCGCTGGACTTACGCCCGGCCGCCTTCAGGACGACGGACGGCCGCGAGGGCTGGGTCGTGCGCATCCCGGGCGGGCGGCCCCTCGCGACGCCTGCCTACTCGAAGGGGCGCCTGTTCGTCGGCGGCGGCTACGGCTCGCACGAGTTCTACGCCTTCGACGCGAAGACCGGCCGGCTGGTCTGGAAGACGAACACGGGCGACGACGGGCCGACCGCCGCGGTCGTCGAGGACGGGCTCGTCGCCTTCAACACGGAGAGCTGCACGCTCGTCGTCGTGGACGAGCAGACGGGCAAGGTCGTCTGGCAGGAGTGGCTCGGCGACCCCTTGATGAGCCAGCCCGCCGTCTCGAAGGGGCGGCTCTACATGGCGTATCCGGGGAACGGCCGCGGACAGGCGAACGTCCACCAGAACGCCGTCCCTCACGTGCAGCAGTCGGCCGCGGCGCAGCACGACGTAGGGCCGACGCCCTACGGCATCACGCCGCCCGCGCAGGCCGAGCAGAAGCAGGCGGCTGACGACGAGCAGGGAAGTCACCGCCTGCTCTGCGCCGACTTAAAAACCGGCAAGCACATCTGGGAGCGCGCCATCTCTTCGGACGTAATCTCTGCGCCCGTCGTCTCGGACGGCAAGGTCTACGCGACGACCTTCGACGGCACCTCCTACAGCTTCGACGCCGCCACGGGCAAGTTAATCTGGAAGAAGCAGAACGCGGGGACGAGCGCGCCCGTCGTCGTCGCCGGCAACGTTGTCGTCACGCAGAAGGAGCAGCGCGAAGGGAAGTCCTACGAGGGCTTGCAGCGACTCGACGCCGCGCGAGGCGAGGCGCGGGAGCCGGCCCTGCGCGCCAGCAGCGAGGCCAAGTACCTCGACAAGGACAAGGGCGGCGGCGTCGCCATTAACAATCAGGCGCAGGGCGCGCTCGACTCCTCGGTCGGCTTCGGGAACGCGCCCGCGACGGCGCAGCTCGACAAGGCGAACGACCACCTCGGCGTCAAGACGGTCGTCGGCGGCTGGGCCTATCAGGGCTCGCGCGCGGCCTACAGCAAGGGGCAGATGCTCAACGCGCAGGGGCGCTACCTCAACTCTGTCAACGCCGACGACGGCCGCTTCGCTTGGCGCGCGGAGGTGTCGGGCGGCGGCCTGACGGAGGACGCGCAGGTCTTCTCGCCGCCCGCGCTCGGCGAGGATTTCCTCTACCTCTCAAGCTCGCTCGGCCACCTGCTCTCGGTCGGGCAGAAGGAGGGCGGCGTCGGCTTCATGTACAGCTTCGGCGAGCCGATGGTCTTCCAGCCCGCGCTGGCCGAAGGCGGCGTCTACGCCGGCACCTCCGACGGCCTCCTCATCTGCCTCAAGACCGGCTCGACGGACGCCGACGGCTGGTACGCGTGGGGCGGCAACGGCGAGCACAATAAGAACAAGTGAAGGGGGAAGTAGACGGTAGGCAGTAGACAGTAGCCGGTAGGCTCCGCGCGTCGGACTTTGAATCCGCTGCTTGGGCGGTTCGACGGCGGATGCTTCTACCGGCTACTGTCTACTGCCTACCGTCTACTCGAAAATAAAAAGACAACGCTCTTTCATCCCTCCTTCATCTGTGTGTCACTCGCCGCCCCTCGCAAGCACGGCGGCGGGTTCGGGCGGGCGGCAGCGAAGGTCGCCGCGCCGGGTGCGCCGGGCGTGAACGCAGTCGCCGGTGCGCCGAAAGAAAAGGCGGGACAATTATCGGCAGCCGTGTTAGCTTAAGCGCGCCGGCTTCCCCGTCCGTCGTTTGTCGGCATCCGTATAAGAGATGCGAAGCCCCCTGCGTCTATCTCCCGGCTGGCCCCGCGCCGCTGCACTCTCCGCCCTTCTCGCCGCGCTCATCTGCTTCTCTACCTCTTGCAGTCAGACTTCGGCCCGCGCCACGCGCCCGTCAGAGCCACGCCCGGACGTGAAGGCGGAAGCGCCCGCGCGCGTCATCGAAGTTTCAGGTTTGGGCGGCGACTCGGACGCCGACGGCATTCCAGACCGCGAAGAACTGAACACCTTCGGCGACCGGGAGAATTTTCGGAAGTGGTTCACGGCAATCGCGGAGGCGCAGTTCTACCAGCCGAGCGCTGAGTGGAACGAGTCGCAGCGCGACTGCGCCGGACTCGTGCGCTTCGCATGGCGCGAGGCGCTGCGCGCGCACGACCGCGCGTGGCTGCTGCGCATGGGCGAGGGCTACGACCCCGTCGCGCCCGACGTGCGCGCCTACACGCTTGAGCGCAGCCCCGTCGGCGAAAAACTCTTCCGCACCGCGGCCGGCACGTTCACAGATTCCGACCTCTCGGACGGCACCTTCTCCGAGTTCGCAGACGCACGCACGCTCAAGGAGTACAACACGCGCTTCGTCGGCCGCGACGCCTCGCGCGCCGAAGCAGGCGACCTCGTCTTCTTCCGCCAGCCGTGGGTGCAGAAGTACCCGTATCACGTCATGGTCTTCCTCGGCCGCGCGTCAATTGATAACGAAGGCGCGGCCGACTGGGTCGTCTACCATACGGGCTCTTCGCCGTCGGACGCGGGCGAGGTCAGAAAGGTGCGCCTCTCTGTGCTCGCGCGCCACCCAGACCCGCGCTGGCGCCCCGTCGAGAGCAACAGGAATTTTCTCGGCTTCTACCGTTTGAAAATACTTGAGTAGACAGTAGTCAGTAGACAGTAGCCAGTAGGGCTCCGCCTTGCGAGCGCTGCCGCTGACACACGGGCGATACATCAACGATGGTTTTTCTACTGTCTACTGACTACTGTCTACTGTCTACTTCCCCGGAGGGTTTATGCCCCGTCGCTTCCTGACTTCCTTCGCGGTCTACGTGGCCGTGCTCGCGCTCGTCATCGGCTTCGTCGCGCTGCGCGTGAAGGCGCGCTACAGTTACGCGGCGGCGGTCGCCCCCGAGACACTGAACGAAGAGGGCCGGACGCCGCAGCCGCCCGACCCGCACGCCAAGCCCTTCTTCTCGCTCCACACCAACCGCACCTACGCGACGAGCGACCGCGCGCGCGTCTGGGTCAACTACCGCGGGCTCGACTCTCTGGACTTCCGCGTCTACAAGGTCAAAGACCCGGTCAAGTTCTTCCGTCAGCTCGACAACCCGCATCAGGTCGGCGAGGACGAGGCGGCCGAGGTCGGCAAGGCCGTCGAGAAGAAGCCCGACTTCCTCGAACGCCTCCGCCAGTGGAAGAGCTGGGGCTTCGGGCTGGTTAAGAAGTACGTCCGCGAGCAGCTACAGAATCAGTCGCGTAAGGGCTTCAACCAGAAGTTCCGGCCCGAAGAGGACGACACCAGCAACCGCACGCCTTTGAACGTCGCCACAGACTTCGCGCGCGTGCCGCTCCTCAACCCCGACCAGATGGTCACGAGCTGGCGCGAGAAGCTGCCGCCGCTCGAAGACGTTTACGACCGGCGCATGATTAGCTTGGGCAAGCGCGAGCCGGGCGTCTACCTCGTCGAGGCGGTCAACGGCGACCTGCGCGCCTTCGGCATCCTCATCGTCACAGACATCGCCACCGTGCAGAAGACCTCGCGCGACGGCCAGATGCTCGTCTACGCCGTCGAGCGCGTCTCGGGCCAGCCGCGCGAGGGCGTCAAGGTCTTGGTCGTCCGCAAGAAGAACGACGTGACCTCGGGCCAGACCGACAAGCAGGGACTCCTCAAGCTGACCATCCCGCAGAAGAAGCCCGCCGCCAACGAGGACGAGGAAGGCGGCGACGAAGAGGGCGCGTCAGAAGAGGGGGCGGAAGAGGACACGACCTCCGACTCGTACCTCGTCATGGCGAGTGAGGGCGACAACTTCGCCATCTCAGACCTCGACTCCTACTACTTCAGCGCGGGCGGCGACGAGGAGGGCGGAGGCGACTCGAACCTGACGAGCTACATCTACACCGACCGCCCCGTCTACCGCCCCGAGCAGCACGTCTACTTCAAGGGCATCCTCCGCACGCGCGCCGAGCAGGGTTACAAACTCCCGTCCGGCCCAATCAACGTCACCGTCACCGACGGCGACGGCGCCACCATCTACGAGAAGGAACTCACGCTCTCGACGCGCGGCACCTTCAGCGGCGAGCTAGACCTGCCGGAAGAGTCGCCGCTCGGCTCCTACACGATCAACGCCGCCGTCGGCGAGGGCGAGTCTTCGGCCACCGGCTACTTCACCGTCGAGGAGTACAAGAAGCCCGAGTACAAAGTGAAGGTGACGACGCCCGCGGCGTACGTGCGCGCGGGCGAGCCTACGCGCTTCACCGTCTCGGCCAACTACTTCTTCGGCTCGCCCGTGACGAAGGCTTCGGTGAAGTACTACGTCTACCGCTCGCGCTATTACGGCTGGTGGCAGGAGGGCGGCTCGGGCGAAGAGGACGAGTTCGGCGCAGACCCGACGGCCGACGACAGCGGCGCCTCGGCCGACTACGGCGAAGAGATGGTGCTCGAAGGCGACGGCAAGCTGAACGAGCAGGGCCGCCTCGACATAGACTTCAAAGTCCCCGCCGCCGACCCCAAAGACACTTGGGACTACACCTACCGCCTCGAAGCCGAGGTCACCGACGCCGCGCGGCGCTCGATGTCCGAGAGTGGGAGCTTCACCGGCGTCCGCAGCAACGTCGTCGCCTACGCCTACCCCGACCGCTACGTCTACGCGCAGGGCGATGCCGCGCACATCAAAGTTCAGGCGCGCGACCGCGAAGGCCGCCCCGTGCAGACGCGCGTGAAGCTCACCTTCTTCGAGCGCCGCTGGCAGAAGGTGATTAAGAAGACCGAGGACGGTTACGAGTATCCAGACTACGAGACGAAGGAGAAGGAACTCTCCTCCGTTGACGTGAACACGAACGAGCAGGGCGAGGGCGCGACCGACTACACCGCGCCGCAGCCGGGCAGCATCCTCATCAAGACGACCGTGGACGAGGCCGGCAAGCCCGTCGTGATGGAGGCCGGCTCGCTCTGGATAGCCGACCGCAACGGCCAGTGGGAGGACGTGTCCTACGACGCCGAGGGCGAGATAAAACTCGTCCCCGACAAGAAGTCATATCAACCCGGCGAGACCGCCCACGTCCTCGCCTTGCTCCCGAAGGAGAAGGCGCACCTGCTCGTGACGACCGAGCTGGACGGCGTGATGAACGTCCGGCAGATGGACGTTTCGGGCCGCGCGGCAATCGTTGACCTGCCCATCGAGCCGAGGTTTGCGCCCAACGTCTTCCTCAACGTCACATACGTCCGCGGCAGCGAGATGTACACGCAGGACGCGGAGATTAAAGTCCCCGCGCGCGACAAGCTCTTGAACGTCGAGATTATCCCGAACAAGAAGGAGTTCAAGCCGCGCGAGCCCATCTCCTACACGGTGATGGCCCGCAACGCCGACGGCTCGCCCGCCGCTGGCGCCGAGGTGAGTCTCGGCGTCGTGGACGAGTCCATCTACAGCATCGCGCCCGAGTCGGTCGGCGACATCCGCCGCGAGTTCTACGGGCAGCGTTACAGCTCTGTCTCGACGAGCTTCTCGGTCAACTACTATTTCTCGGGCTACGCCGGCAAGAAGGTGATTGAGTTGGCGCAGAAGAAACGCGCGCGACAACTCGCAGACTTCAAGGACGAGTCAACGGTCAACCCGCTCGTCAGGAAGATTTTCAAGGACACGGCCTTCTGGCAGCCCGCGCTCGTCACGGGGCCGGACGGCAAGGCGCAGGCGAAGTTCGAGCTTCCCGACAACCTTACGACGTGGCGCGCGACCGCTCGCGCCGTCACCGCCGACACGAAGGTCGGCGTCGCCGTCTCGAAGGTGGTTGAAAGGAAAGATGTCATCCTGCGCGTCGCCATGCCGCGCTTCCTGACGGCGGGCGACACGGTGACGCTCTCCGGCATCGTCCACAACTACCTCAAGGCCGACAAGGTGACGAAGATCACGGCGGACGTGGCCGGCGCGAAGCTCTTAGACCCGGCCGAGCAGACCGTGACCATCCCTTCGCAGGGCGAGTACCGCATCAACTGGCGCGTGCAGGCCACGGCCACGGGCGACCTGAAGATTCTGGCGAAGGCGCTGACCGACACGGAGTCTGACGCCATCGAGACCGGCATCCCAATCGTCCCGCGGGGCTTGAAGAACGTGCGCGCCGACTCGTTGGCCTTCTCGGACGACGAGGCGGACAAGACCGTGACGCTCAACCTGCCCGCGAACGCCGACCCGAACGCGCGTACGCTGCGCGTCGAGGCTTCGCCGACCATCGCGGGCGCGCTCTTCGGCGCACTCGACTACCTGACGAGCTTCCCCTACGGCTGCACGGAGCAGACGATGTCCTCGTTCCTGCCGAACGTCATCGTCACGCAGGCTCTACAGAACGTGCAGACGGCGAACATCCGCGACACGAACGACATCACGAAGAAGGTCAACAAGGGGCTCAAGCGGCTCTACGCATACCAGCACGGCGACGGCGGCTGGGGCTGGTGGAAGGATGACAAGACCGACGCTTGGATGACCGCGTACGTCGTGGACGGACTGATTCAGGCGCAGGCCGCGGGCTACGAGGTTGACTCGACGAAGCTTGAGCAGGGCCGCGCCGCGCTGCGCAAGATGCTCGAAGCGGGCGCCGACGAGAACGGCACAGACTTCTCGAAGAACATGGACGCGCGCGCCTACGCCGCCTACTCTCTGTCGGCGGCCGGCGACGCGGACATGCGCTTCCTCAACGACATCTTCAACAACCGCGCCAAGCTCGGCGCCTACGGCCGCGCACAACTCGCGCTGGCGCTCAAAGGTCGCAACGACGGACGCGCGCAGGCGGTCGCCTCCGAAATTGAAAAGAGTGCGAAGGGCAACGGCGCCGAAGCCTTCTGGGAGAACACAGAGGCGACGGCGCTCTCTGTGAAGGCTCTGGCGCGGACGCTTCCGCAGAGCGAAGTGCTGCCGAAGGCGGCGCGCTGGCTCGTCGGCCACAGGCGCTTCGGCTACTACTGGCTCTCGACGCGCGAGACGGCGTTTGCCGTCTACGGGTTGATTGATTATTTAAAGGTGAGCCACGAACTCGAAGCGAACTACTCGGTCGAAATCTACGTCAACGGCCAGCAGGTCTTGCAGAAGCAGTTGACGGGTGCGGACACGCAAGCCTTCGTCATGCAGCGCCGCGGCGGCGAGGTCGGCCAGACGAACGAGATACGCGTCGTCAAGCACGGCCCCGGCGTGTTGTATCTCGCGACGACGCTCACGCACTACACCAACGACGAGCAGACGGCCGAAGCAGGCGTCCCGCAACTCAAACTCCACCGCGATTACCTGCGGCTCAAGGTCGTGGACAAGGGCGACGAGGGGTTGGGCTGGGAGACAGAGCCGCTGTCGGGCGACGTGCGCTCGGGCGACATCATCGTCTCGCGCCTGCGCCTCGAAGGCGAGCCGGGCCAGTACCTGATGATCGAAGACCCGATACCCGCGGGCTGCGAGCAGGTCGAAGAGGTCGGCGGCCTGACGCTAGGCAACGACCAGAAGGATTGGAGCGACTGGTACAGCCAGCGCGAGTTCCGCGACAACCGCACCGTCTTCTTCCTCAACGGCTACGGCAACAAGGCGCAGTTGCAGTACGCGATGCGCGTGCAGGTGCCGGGCCAGTTCCGCGCCGCGCCCGCGCGCGCCGAGCGCATGTACGAGCCGGACGTGCGCGCCAACTCGGCCACCGCCGGGCTGACGATACAGGATAAGTAGGGCGCCGCGGCGCGAAAGGACGAAACGTAGATGATAAAGGAATCGCTCAACGCACTCGGCGCTTCGACGCGCGACGCGCTCCGCAACTGGCGCGGGCTGCTGCTGCTCGCCGCCCTCTACTTCCTGCTGCTGGCCTCGGTCTACGACTTCTTCGCGACGGGCGTGGCCACGGGCTGGCAGCTCATACACGGCTCGGCGCTCGCCGCTCTGGCCGCGCCCGTGCTCTTCTTCCTCTTGCAGGCCGCGGCGGCAAACTTCGCGCTGCCCGGCTCGACGGCCGGGACGGTCGCGCGCCGCACGCCGCGAGATTTTTTGAAGGTGCTGCTCGTCGCGCTGCCTCTGATAGGCTTGGCGGTGCTCTTCGTCTACCTGTTGGGTAAGTTCGAGGGCTGGCTGCCGAAGATAGAGGAGCCGCCCGCGCACGCCTACGTCACGGCGACGGGCGACCTGAAGCCCGCGCCGCTCTACTGGCAGACGGCGCTCGTCTCTTCGCTGTGGCTGTTGCTGCTCGGCTTCCTTCTGCCACTCGCGGCGGCGAACCTCTGGCTCTCGACGGCGCGCGACGGGCTCGCGGCGACGCTCAAGGGCATTCACCGCGTTCTGGGTCGAGCCTTCGGCCCGCGCCCGTTCTTCGTCTACGCCATCGGCCTCTTCGTCTTCGGCGTGATGCCGTACTTCGTGCTCTTCACGCGCACGCCGATCTCGAACGGCTGGGCGGAACTATTTATCTTCGGCCTGCGGCTCGTGCTCGTCTTCGTCCTGACTCTCTTCGGCTGGGCGGTCACGCTCGGCGGACTGGCGCGCGTGATGCCCGACGCCTCGGCGCCCGCCGTCGAAGCCGTGACGCCGCCGCCCGCGCCCACGCCGCAGGAGTCCACGGACGCTCAGTCGGACTTAAAGCCGTCTCAGGACGAAATTTTTTTGACGCGAGACTCCCAGCCGTCGTGAAAGTTTTTTCGTTGGTGCTGGCCGAGTAGAAGAAGGAAGCAGGCGTTAAGGCAGATGAAGGCAGGGGGCAAGCGGAAGTTGTTCGGCGGGCGGTTCGGCATGCGCGGCCAACTGCATTCGTTTCTGCCCGTCGCGCTGTGCCTCCTGCCGACCATGCTCGGCCTCGGCGTCTACTACCTCCTGCCTTCGTCCTTCTTCGCGCGTTCTAATAACACGGAGACGGCCGCGCCCGCTCCGCTCGACGAGGCCGAGGCCGACGAGGTCTTGCGCCGCGCGGCTCAAAGCGCGCTCGGCGTGCGCGAGGGTGCGGTCGTCGTCCTCGACGCGCAGACGGGGCGCGTGCGCGCTTTGGCGGGCGGGCGCACGGCGTTTGAAGAGGCGACGCCGCCCGGCTCGGCCATCAAACCCTTCACGATGCTCGCGGCGCTGCGCGCGGGCGCGCTCGACGCTGACACGCGTCTGCGCTGTCCCGGCCGCTTCCGTCACGAGGACTTCAAGCTCAACTGCGCGCACGCGCGCTACCGCGACGCCTTCGGCCCCGCGCAGGCGCTCGCCAACTCCTGCAACTACTTCTTCGGCCGCGTCGCCGAGACGCTCGACGGCGACGCGTACGTGCGCACGCTCCGCGAGTTCGGCTTCGGCGCGCGCACGGGCGGCGGCGACGGCGAGCGCGAGGCCGCCGGGCTTCTGCCGCGCGAGCGCACGGGCGTTCCCGAGATGCTCGGCGAGAGTGAAGAGATACGAGTCACGCCCGCGCAGATGGCCTCGGCCTACGCCGCGCTCTTCAACGGCGGGCGACTGCTCGCGCCGCGCGCCGCACGCCCCGAAGGCTTCACGCCGGCCCGGCGCGCGCAACTCGAAGTAAAGCCTGACGAGCGCGCTCTGCTGCTCGAAGGGATGCGCGGCGTGGTCGCCTACGGGACGGCGGCGCGCGCGGGGCTGGCGACGCTGCCCGTCTACGTCTTCGGCAAGACCGGCACCTCCACGCCGCAGGACGACTGGCGCGCTCAAGGCTGGTTCGTCGGCTTCGCCGCGGGACGCGCGCGGCCGGGCGGCGACTCTTCGACCGACGCATCACAGCCCTCGCCCGAAGACGTTCGCCTCACAGTCCTCGTCTTCCTCAAACGCTCGCGCGGCGCCGAAGCCGCCGAGCTCGCGCGCCCCGTCTTCGAGGCTTACGCGCGCACCCTCGCGGCGGACGACGACAGGCAGGCGGCGCGACCTTCATCAAACGCCGAAGGGGCACGCCCTTCAACTTCGGACAACGACGAAGCAGCTTCGGACGCTGACAGGTCAACTTCAGACGGCGGCGAAGACGGCGCTACCGTGCGCGTGCGCCTGACGCGCGGCGACGCGACGCTCACGCTCGGACTTGAAGACTACGTCTTCGGCGTCGTCGCGGCCGAGGGCAGCGTCGAGTCCGAGCTCGAATCGCTCAAGGCGCTGGCGGTCGTCGTACGCAGCTACGCACTCAGAAACATTCACCGCCACGCGCGCGACCACTTCGACTTCTGCGACACGACGCACTGCCAGCGCTTCCTGCCCGTGCGCAACGAAAGCGCGCGCCCCGAGTTCTACGAGCTCGCGCACCGCGCCGTGCGCGAGACGGCGGGCGAAGTCCTGCGCGAGCCCTCGGGCGCCGTCGCCGAGAGCTACTTCAGCGCCGCCTGCGGCGGGCGCACGGCCGACATACAGAAGCTCTGGGGCGTGGCGCGCGCGCCCGCCTATCTGCGCGGCGTGCGCGACGATGCGTGTTCGGGCGCGCAGGAGAGTTGGACGGACGTTATCCCTTCGGCGCAACTCTTGCGGGCGCTGCGAGCGGACGGGCGCAGCGACGTGGGCGCGCGACTCGACGGCGTGCGCGTCACGCGCCGCGACCAGACGGGACGCGCCGCGGTCGTTCAACTCGACGGCGCGCGCCGAAGGACTCTGACGGGCTGGGACTTCAAGATTATCGTCGGCCGCACGCTCGGCTGGAACGTGCTCAAGAGTTCGCGCTTCGAGGTGACGCGCGCGGGCGCGGCCTTCGTCTTCCGCGGCACGGGCTTCGGCCACGGCCTCGGCCTCTGCCAGTTGGGCGCGCACGTCTCCGCCTCGCGCGGCGCGTCTTACAGACAGATACTCGGGCGCTACTTCCCCGGCACGACCGTCGGCGCACCGCGCGACGCCGCAGCGCGCCGCGCGCCGAACGTCGAGTCAGGGGCGACGATTGATGAGAGTCGCGCTGTCCGGCCTTCGTTAACACCTGACTCGTCGGAGCCCGTCGGTGAGGTAGCCAGCGCGCGCTTCCAGACGGCGAGCTTTGAGCCCGCGGTCTTCCGTCCGGCCGCTTACGAACCTCAGTCCGCGCGGGCCAGTCTGCGGAGCGAGCACTTCCGTCTGAGCTACCCGGCGCGCGTGGCGAGGCGCGAGGCCGAAGGGTTGCTGCGCGGTTTCGAGTCGGCGTATGCAGACGTGTCGCGGCGGCTGGCTCGCGCTTCAATCGGCGCGTCGCCGCCCGACGTTGAAGTCGTCGTGTACGAGACGACGGGCGACTTCACGGGCACGACGGGGCAAGCCCCGTGGGTCGCGGCGGTGACCGAGGGGCGGCGCATACACCTACAGCCGTTGGAAGTCTTGCGGCGGCGTGGGCTGTCGCAGACGACGCCGCGGCACGAGTTCGTCCACGCGGCGCTCGAAGCGTTGGGCGGAGGTGCGGCGCCGCGCTGGCTGGTCGAAGGGCTTGCCGCTTACGTCGCGGGCGAGGGGCCGCAGCTCTCGCGCGCGGCGTCGGGCGAGAGGATTTCGACCGACGAGCTTGAGCGCAGGCTCGCGCGGCCCGCGTCGGCCGCAGAGATGCGCGCTCTCTACGCCGCGGCCTACGCAGAGGTGAGCGCGCTCGTCCGCCGCGAGGGCGAGGCGGCCGTGTGGCGGCGTGCCGTCCGTTGAGTTGAAGTCGTCGGCGCGGTCGGTTTGATTCGTCACGCGTGAGGCGGGATAATCCTCACGCACACATCCTTCAAACATGGAAGCCGACAAACAAGTTCATAGTCCGGAAGTGACCCCGCGGCGGTTCGCCGCGTACGCATGGTTCGTGACGGCGCTGACGCTGGCCGTCATCCTGTGGGGCGCGTTCGTGCGCGCGTCGCGTTCGGGCGACGGGTGCGGGGCGCACTGGCCACTTTGCAACGGGACGGTCGTGCCCGACGCGACGCAGGCCAAGACGCTCGTCGAGTTCGCGCACCGCGCGACGAGCGGCGCGGCGTTCCTGCTCGTCGTCGTGCTTTGCGTCTGGGCGTTCCGGGCGTTCAGGCGCGGGCATCCGGTGCGGACTGCCGCGGCGCTGTCGGGTTTCTTCATCGTGACTGAGTCGCTCATCGGCGCGGGGCTCGTGCTGCTGCGTCTGGTGGCCGACAATGCTTCCGTGGCGCGCGCGGTCTATCTGTCAGTTCACTTAGTCAACACGTTCCTGCTCGTTGCGGCGCTGGCGCTGACGGCTTGGTGGGCGTCGGCCGCGGGGACGTTGCGGCCGCGTCTGCGTGAGTTTCTGAGCGGGCGCGTCGGAGTGGCCCTGTTGGGCGCGCTGGCGCTCGGCGTGAGCGGGGCGGTGGCGGCGCTCGGGGCGACGCTCTTTCCGGAGAGCGGCGAGTCTGTCGGCATTGAGGGGATGAGCCCGGCGGCGCGTCTGATGTTCAGCCTGAGGCATTACAAGCTGCACCCGGCGCTGGCCGTCGTCGTCGGCGGTTATCTCGTGTACTTCGCGGCGTCGGCCTTGAAGGGCGGCGGGGGCGTGTGGGTGCGGCGTTGGGCGGCTGCGGTGCTGTGGCTGGTCGGGGCGCAGTTCTTAGCTGGACTCTTGAACGCGGCGCTGCTCGCGCCCGTGTGGCTGCAACTCTTGCACCTGCTGCTCGCAGACCTGCTCTGGCTCGCGCTCGTCCTGCTCTCGGCTTCGAGCCTCGCGCGTGAAGGTGTACGTTCTGAAGAGTTCGAGCGCGTCAGACTCAGCCCGGCGGTCGAAGTCTGAACCTCACGCACGGATTTTAAAGCTGAAGCTCACCAGCGCACGTCGTAGCGCGCGAGGCCGGCGCGCCATTGGCCTTCGCCGAGGACGGGGAGGTGGCCGTCGTGCGCGAGCGGCGAGTCGGAGGGGCGTCGGACGCGGTATGTGTGGCCGTTGGGCGAGGCGACGCTGAGGACGACGCGGCCGCGCTCGTGCTCGAAGCCGGCGACGGCCGCCGCGCGCCAGTCGGCGCGGCAGCGCAGGATGAGCCGCGCGCCCAAGGGCAGCGAGCCGAGCGTCGTCGCAGTCCCGACGGAGGGGAAGGTCGCAGGCGCAGTCTCGTCGGCTGAAAGAGTCGCGGGCGTCAGTTCGTCTGATGAATGAGGAAGGCCGCCGGTGACGGCTTCGTGAGCCGTTGCGTCCGGCGGCCTTTCAAGTGTCTCGGGCACAGGCTTAGTCAGTTTTTCAATTCCGACTTTTAGACTTCGAGCGGCTCGTCCTCGAAGGGCAGGTCGGGCTGCGTCGGGCGTTCACGCCCCGCGACGTAGACGCGCAGCACGAGCGCGAGGATGACGAGCGAGATGATGATCCAGAAGAGCGCCCAGAAGATCGAGGGGATGCCCGTCAGCGCCGCCATGTTCCCGGCGTCGGTCTGCGTGCTGCCGCCGACCGAGAGGTAGAGCAGGTCGCGCAGGTTGAAGAGCGCGTCGAGGACGCACTGCACGGCGAGGAAGCTGACGAGGAAGTTGCGCGCGGCCGTGCCGAGGTACTTCGCGCCGGCCAGAAGCCCGAGCGTAATCGCCGCGCCCGAGACGACCGTGAACGGGCTGAAGGAGAAGTTCGTCAGCGGGACGAAGAAGCCGAAGACGGCCGTCAGCCCTGCGATGATGACGGCCGAGCCGACGAGGATGACGCGCGCCTTCACGCGCATCCTGACGAGCCACAGCAGGAGTGCGCCGAACGAGATGGCGCCGATGTAGCCCGCGCTCGAAATCAGCATCCGCGAGAAGAAGCTGCCCTCGACCGGCGTGATCGTTTCGGTGAGCCCGCTCGTGTCGAGCGCGACGCTGAGGCTCTGGACGGAGTTGCCCGTCAGCACGGCCGCCAGCGCGTGCCCGCCTTCGTGGATGAAGGTGACGAAGAGTTGGAACGGGTAGGAGAGAACCCACGCGTATGGGATGAACCACAGCGCGAGGCTGAGCGCGGCGGCCGCCAGCAGCGCCTTGGCCTGCGGGCGCGCGTCGTGTGCGATCTTGTATTTCATCTGTAAGTCTCCGAAGACGGTCGTGCGACTCTCACGCCAACTGATACGCCATTCTACGACGAAGGTTCGGGGAAAGGAAGGGGGAAGGAAGTAGACAGTAGACAGTAGACAGTAGACAGTAGGGATTCCCCCTGACGGACGTCGCCACTGAAATTCGGGCGACTCGCTTAAGAAAGTATTTCTACTGGCTACTGACTACTGACTACTGTCTACCCTCCCTCTTCCACGTGCCCGACTTGCCGCCGGTCTTCTCTTCGAGGCGAACGTCTGTGATTTGGATGCCCTTTTCGACGGCCTTGCACATGTCGTAGACGGTGAGGGCGGCGACGGCGGCGGCCGTGAGGGCTTCCATCTCGACGCCGGTCTGCGCGTTGGTCGAAGCTTCGGCTTCGAGGTAGACGCCGTCGTCGCGCAGTTCGGCGCGCACGTCCGCGTGCGTGAGCGGGAGCGGGTGGCAGAGCGGGATGAGTTCGGCCGTGCGCTTGGCGGCGAGGATGCCTGCGATGCGCGCCGTCTCAAGCGGGTCGCCCTTCGGCGTGCGGTGCGCGCGGACGGCCTCGACGGTCTCGGGCGACATCAGCACGCGGGCGGACGCGACCGCGCGCCGCGCCGTCTGCGCCTTCGCGCTCGTGTCCACCATCGCGACGCGCCCATGCTCGTCCACGTGTGAGAGTTCGCTCATCGCGCGCGCCCTTTCAGGTGTCGGTCGAAGAAGTCCGAGGCCGCCGCGTAGGCGCGCAGCCAGTGTCGGTGGAGGAGGAAGTCGTGCACGTCGTCGGGGAAGACTATCTGCTCGAACTCGACGTTCTGCTCGCGTAGGCGGCGGGCGAGGTCTACGGTCTGCGAGAAGGCGACGTTGCGGTCGTCGTCGCCGTGGATGAGGAGGACGGGCGAGCGCCACTTCTGGACTGAGCTGACGGGCGACGACTCGAACGCGACCTTCTGCGCGTCGCGGCTGTTGTAGTCAATCCAAGGCGCGCCCGAGATGCGCAGCGACCAGTCGTGTACGCCGTGCAGGTCAACGCCCGCCGCGAAGAGGTCAGAGTCGCGCGCCAAGCCGAGCGCCGTCAGGTAGCCGCCGTAGGAGCCGCCCCAGAGGCCGATGCGCTTGTCGTCTACGTCGTCGCGGCTTCGAAGGTAGCGCGCGGCGGCGACGATGTCCTGATACTCCGAAGCGCCGCGCGCTCCACGCTTCGGCGCGCGGCGGAACGCTTGGCCGTAGCCGATGCCGGAGCGGTAGTTGACGGAGAGCACCGCGTAGCCGCGGCTGGCGAGGTACTGATTGAGGCCGTAGGCGTTGTGGTAGTAGTACATGTAGTGCCAGCCGAGAAGCATCTGCCGGCTCGGGCCGCCGTGCATGAAGATGACGGCCGGCAGTTTCGAGCCCGTGCGCGCCTCACGCGGCGGCAGGAAGAGCTGGCCGTGAATCTCCTGCCCGTCTTCCGCTTTAAAGACGACCTGTTCGGGCGCGACGAGCTTTGAGGAAGGGAAGTCGCGCGGGAGAGCCGACGCGGCCAGCATGCGCGCGGGGCCGCCTTCGAGCGGCATCGCGTAGGGCATCGCGGGCTCGCGCGCGTCCGAGCCGAGGTAGACGAGGGTGTTGCCGTCGCCCGTCACGGCCGGGCTCCACTCAAGCTTCTGCCCTTGCGTGAGCGCGCGCGGAGTCCCGCCTGCGGCGTTGACGAACCAGATGTGGCGTCGGTCTATGTCGCCGCAGTTCGAGGAGAAGACGATGGTGCGCCGGTCGGGCGTGTAGGTGATGTGCTCGACCTCGCACGAGCCGCGCGTGAGCAGTTCCGGCTGTCCGCCCGAAGCCGGGACGGAATAGAGGTGCATCCAGCCATCTGCTTCAGAGGCGAAGACGAGGCGTTCGTCGGCCGCCCACTGAAGCACGTTCTCGCCCGCGGGCGGCATCGAGTCTGTAAGTGTGTGCCCGCTGCGCCAGACCTCGCGCGCCGTGCCGTCGGGGAAGTCCGCGACCATAATCGCCCACGGGTCGGGCGTGTCGTCGAGGAAGAGCGCGGGCTGTAGCCCGAGCGTGGGGCGGCGTATGAAGGCGAGGCGTCGGCCGTCCGGCGACCAGCGCGGGTTCGAGTCGCGGTCAACCGAGGGCGAGACGTACGTGAGCGTCTTCGACGCGGTGTCGTAGACGCCTATGAAGCCGTGGTCGCCGCGCGAGCTTGTGAAGGCGACGAGGCGGCCGTCCGGAGACCAGTGCGGCGAGTCGTTCGAGCCGCGCGCGTTGAAGAGTTGCCGCGCCTCGCCGCCCCCCGTGCCTGACGTTGTGCCGAGCGTCGCCACCCAAAGCCCGTCGCCCCTTGAGAAGACGACCTGCGGCCCGGCGGGCGAGGGCACGGGCTCGCCGCCTTCGCCGAGGACGCGCACCTGTCCCGTCACAAAGTTGGCGGCCATGACCTGCTGCTTCACGCCCGCGGGGTCACTAGTCGGGTTCGGGTATTCGCCCGCGCGGTTCTTGTCGCCGCCGCGCACGAAGACGACCCAGTTGCCGTCCGCGCTGAAAGAGACCTCGGCCAACTCCTGCCCGTCGTCCCGGTTGAACTGCGTGAGCTGGCGGGCCTGAAACTGCGGCCCCTCGGCGACCCAGACGTTGCGTCGGCCTTCGGCGTCGAACGTCCACGCGACGCGACGGCCGCGACGCGCCGCGACGAGGTCTGCGGGGAAGGGCGAGCTTAAGACCTGTTCGAGCGTGAAGCCCCCGCCCTGCGCGGCCGAGGCGGGTGCCAGCGCCGCGAGCAACGCGAGGGCTGCGAGCCAGAGGCGTAGAGTTCTCATGTCTATCCTTCTGAACAGAAGAGAAGTCGGAGAGCTTCAA
Source organism: Pyrinomonadaceae bacterium (assembly GCA_035248785.1). Classification (GTDB taxonomy): domain Bacteria; phylum Acidobacteriota; class Blastocatellia; order Pyrinomonadales; family Pyrinomonadaceae; genus QHXN01. Next base: position 23,038 of record DATFHD010000001.1, read on the forward strand.
TGCTATGTGGCGGCGAGATTGTAGATAATCGGCGAAAAATTGTATACACAAGCGCCCCCTAGTCATATAATCAAGCCCTCCTCGCATTCTCTGTGGCCTGAAGTGGATGGAAGCAGTTAGGTCAGCTTCTCATGTAAACACTCACACAACGGAGGGTCAAATGAAACGGAACGCACTGTGGCAAGACCTACTGACGGTCGTCGTAGGGCTCGTCGGCATCATGCTTCTCGCGTGGGCGGCGGCCGACTATAACAGGGCGTCTGCACAAATGCAGTGCGCGCATACAGATTTCGCTTACGGATGCAGCGGGCCTGTTATTTACCGAATGTGCATGACGTATACCTGTAATCTGCCAGAGTGCGGCGATAGGCCGAACTGCTGTTACAGGGAGACTATCATCTGCGAGGACTGCGCGAATCTGTGCGGGATGCAAGGCCAGCGCACAACCTCGCAAATTTGCGGTGGCCTGTGCGGTACAGGGAATACCCCGCCGGAGTCGTAAGCGGCACAACCGGCAGACCGGGGAGGTGAGAACCTAACGGAGGAGGAGATGATGAGAAGGATATTCAGTATGCGCAGGGCGGCCTTCGCACTTTTCCTGTTAGGCGTGACGGCCGTGGCGGCGACACATCTGGGCCAGAGGGCGCGGCCGTACGTCGGCCAGCCGTTCATCATGGAGTTCCGGCAGGTCTACCGCGACGCCGCGGGAAACGAGCGGCTGGAAGGGACGGGTACCCGCTGGCAGGGCAGCAACGGCGCGTGGAAGTCGGTCACCAACTACCTCGACCGCGCGGGTAATTTCAATTTCGCCCTGATAACGTATTCCGTCCCGGGGCGTGGCGTCTACGCCGTGCGGGGCGGGAAACTCGTCTACGTGTCGGAGGCGTCAACGAACTGGCGCAGGCTGTCGGTAGAGGAGATGCGACAGCACGCAAACTACGTGCGCGAGGAGAAGGTGCTCGGGTTCGACGCGGTTGTTATGAACACGAACAGCCCCCCCGGCATGGTCATTCAAGAGTTCATATTCCCACAGCTTCAGGGGCTACCGTTGAAGTCCGTTGACATTACGCCGAGCGGGGAAGGTACGACCGTGGAGCCCGTCCGCATAGAATTGACGGAGCCGTCGGCTGACATCTTCCGGCTCCCCGACCTGCCCGAAGACGACAGCTACTATAGGCAGAAGCAGGCGAGGGTCGCTTCTAAGGGCGGCGGCGGTAAGTGAGGAGAACTCGCCGCCACATAAGCTCCGTCAGCCCGGAAGGCGGACGACTTTCACGACGCTTCCCATCTCCAACGTCCCGGCGTCGGCAGGGACGACGGCGAGCGCGTCGGCGCGCGCGAAGGCGACGAAGTCAGAGGAGCCGCCCCACTTCAGGATGTGCGCGAGCAGGCGGCCGTTGGCGTCGGTCGAGAGCGAGGCGGGCAGGTAGCTCGTGCGCCCGGCCGAAGCCTTCGCGGGGCGCGCGAGCGTCGCGGTCTCTTCAACCAGAGCGGGCGAGCGCGAGCCCTGCAAGGCGAGCAGCGACGTGCGCGCGAAGAGGTTGAAGGTGACGCTGACGGAGACGGGGTTGCCGGGCAGTCCGAATACGAGCGCGCCGCCCGGCAGACGCGCGAAGACGGTCGGCTTGCCCGGCCTGAGCGCGACGCGCTCGAAGAAGACCTCCGCGCCGAGCGCGCCGAGCGCCGCCTTCGTGAAGTCGTAACGCCCCATCGAGACGCCGCCCGAGAGCACTAAAACGTCCGCGCGCCCGGCCGCGTCTTCAATCTCTCGACGCAGCAACTCGGGGTCGTCGCCCGCGAACGGCAGCCGCTCGACCGACGCACCCGCCAGCCGCGCGTAGGCCGCGAGCGAATAACTGTTCGAGTCGCGTATCTGATCCTCGCCCGGCGTCTCTCCGACCTGAACCAACTCCGTCCCCGTCGCCAGCACCGCCGCGCGCGGCCTCTTCCGCACGGGCACCGACGCGCAGCCGAAGGACGCGAGCACGGCCATGCGCGCCGCGTTTATCTCCTCGCCCGCTTCGAGCACGCGCTCGCCCTTTCGTATCTCGCTCGCGCGCGGGACGTAGAACTGCCCCGGCTCGGTCGCGCGCTCGATGATGACGACGGCGCCGTCTTCCGTCTCGCTCGTCAACTCGACCTGCTGCACGCCGTCGGCGCCCGAGGGCAGCGGCGCGCCCGTCATGATGCGCACGGCCTCGCCCCGCTTTAAGTGTCCGCGCCAGCCGCTCCCGGCCGCCGCCTCGCCCGCGACGCGCAGGCGCGCAGGTGTTGTCTTCAAGTCTTCCGAGCGCACCGCGTAGCCGTCCATCTGCGCGCGGTCGAACGGCGGCAAGTCCGTGTCCGCGAAAACCTCCGACGCCAGCACGCGCCCCAGAGCCTCGTCCAACGGCACGCGCTCGACGGGCAGCGCCTCCGTCTTCTCGATGACTATCCTGATTGCCTCTTCGACCGGAATCATCAATCAATACCTTTAGCTTCTTGCCTGAAGCCGTCGAACAGGAATCCGCCGAAGGGCTCAAGCATCTCTTCTACAAGAGCGATGGCGGGCCCGTTGCGCTTCTCTGTGAAGAGAGAGTCAAAGGCACTTAGAAACTTCTCGGCGAACTCGGCGTCGGTCGCGCGCAGGCGGCGCGGGATGGTCTTGCTGTGCGCAGACCAGAGGCCGCGCGTGCGGAAGTAGAAGTCTGCCGCGTCCTGATAGAGCGCCGCGCCCGTCGCGTACAACTCTTCGTGCGAGCGCGGGAAACGCAGGTCGTCAACCCAGTCCGTCAGGCGGAAGCGCCTCAAGGTCAACTCACGCTCGTCCCAAGCGGGCGGCCCGGCCTCGACGACCTCCGCCGCCCTGCGCTTGAGCGCGCCGGAGAACCAGCTCGGCCCCGGCACTTCCAGACCCTCCGACACCATGTTCATCAGGGCGGGCACGCCGCGCTCCCTGTCCTTCTCGAAGAAGCGCGCCAGCGTCTCCCCGTCGTGGACGAACGCCTCGACCGGCCAGCCCGCGTGGACGAAAGCCTCGCGGTACGCGTTCGGCAGCCTCTCGTAGACCACGACCACGTCCAAGTCCGACGCGGCCGTCGCCTCGCCACGCATCACCGACCCGCCCACAAACATCACGCGCGCCCCCGCATACCTCTCCCGCCAGACCCCGCGCGCCGCCTCTTCGGGCGAAACCCTTGATGTGTGCATGTTCAGCCCGGCCTTCGTCATCCCGCGGAGGCCGCCGAGACCTCGGGCCGCTCCAAGCCCAGAATCTCCGTCGCCGCCTCCTTGTCCGTACACAGCACGCGGATATTATATTTATCCTCCTCAAGCAGCTGCTTGATCGCCGGCGCCTTCTTCAGAGTGCCCGCAATCAGGATCAGTTCTTTAATCTGCGCGAGCTGCTCCTCGCTCGCCGTCAGAAGCTTCTCGTTGATTTTTTGTATTGACTGTACGATCTGCCCTTCTTGGTCTCTGGTAACTTTCACCTCTTCGGGCGGCCTCACGTAAAAGAGGCGGTTGCAGATGTCCCCCACGGGCACGTACCAAGGCTTCTTGGGCCGCTCGATAAACTCACACATTGACGCGAGGTGTTTCAAGTCCTCGATGATCGGGTCGAGTCTCTGCTCGCGCTGTTCGGCCTCGGCCTTCACTTCCTGATAGAGCCTGTGGCCGTCCGACAAAACGCCTACGCCGACGAGGCCCAGATCCGGTATGTGCAGCTTCCACTCATCCGCATCGAGGATGGTCTTCTTAATCATCTTTATAAGCTCGCCCCTCTCCCATGCGATGGGGTGCGAGATTTTTTTAGTCTCCTTCAGGGGCCACAGTAACGACATCCCCAGAAGGCTCAGATGGTCGTCCGCGTCGAGCTGGCAGTTCAACCCCGTCTGGCCGATGCTCGTGGCGTTTTCGTTCTTCCGCCAAGCCGCGTGGGTGCGCGCGTAAACGTCTCCCGTCAGAGAGACCGCCGTGACGTTCTGGGCGCGCAGCCTCTCGAAATGCGAGAGCGCCGTCAGCAGGAAGAAGACGCCCCGGCCGCTGCCGATCCCGATGGTGTCGTTATCCCGCACGACGTTGCTGGTGCTGATGAAGTGCGCCATAGCCTTCCCAAGCTCTTCGTGAAGCTTGTCGCCGAAGAAGGCGCGCTCGTCGGCGGAGGACTTCTTAAAGTCCATGCCGTCTATCACTATCGCCACGTGAAGCTTGGGGAACTTCGACAGGAGTTGCTCTTCGAGTGCGGGCAGGCGGAGGGGGGCGGGGTATTTGAGCCTCACGATGTCCACCAGCCGCTTCTCGAAGGCGCTCGTGATCGCGCGAGTGATGACCGCCTCGTCCCGCCCGTACTTTTTAGCCAGTTCCGCATTCTTCGTCGGCCCCATCCCCTGACGCAGAGGCGCGTACCTCTCCAAGGCGAGCGTTATCAACTCCTCGTCGGAAAAGTTTCTCCTAACCCGTCCCATGACATCGCCCTCCATCAAAATCAAATATGCCGTGCAAAGATTTTGGCTTTGTCAAGATTCCGGTTACGAGTTCGGCGAAGATGACGACGTAAGTCGAAGAAAATGTATAAGTTAAGGGAACTATAAACCCGAACGGGGCGTCTAAGCAAGCATTATATTTTTAGTCAATTCCCAAAGCCCTCGTCCTAACAGTTACGTGAGCAGGCGGCCGAATTTTAACCCCGGAGGAGGTTAAGCCGTGGAAAATAAGCTGCAAGTCGTGATTAACGTTTTCGAGGCTTTGCTGGTGGGCTTTGGAGTGAGCGCTCCCTTTTGGAACGTCTTCATCTGCCTTCTGTCGCTGTATGCGGGCCTGCCCGTCGTTGTCGAGCTGTTAACTCGATTAAACCATCTTCACGGCTGAGCGCCGTAGGGTGCCGACGACGAGCCGGGCTTCGTCTTAACGGACGTGAGAAAGCATAACCAACCGGCCGAGTGCGCTTTGCCGGCGCGGCGCCTACTGTTAAGTGAGAGGCCGGTCGCGGGTGACTGGTGGCGTTGGTCTCATTCGGCGCCGATGAAGGGCGTTGCGCGTGCGGTCGGCGCCGGGTGTCGGGTTAGCTCGCGCGTCGAACCCTGCCCGTAAAAAACGAATGGCCCTCCTGAAGGGAAGGCCATTCGTTTCTTTGCATAACACAAGTGATAGGAAAAGGCGGCGGCGCAGCCTCGCTCTCGAAGGCTGCGCCGCCGTCCGGTTAAGCCGCGTCAGGTTACTGCGTTGACGCCGGCTGGGGCGGGACGGGCTCTATCGTCGCGCACTTGAGGCAGGACGTGCCGCCCGTCGGGACGACGCGGAAGATGCCCCAGATGCCGCCGTCGAACTGGGTAGAGCTGAACGTGCGGTAGAGGTAATCACCCGTGACGCCGAACGCGCCGCCGGCCCGGTTGATGACCTGATCGTGGTGGTTCGACGGGCCTACGCCCCACTGCGCCCCCTTAACTTCGGAGAACGGGTTGGAGCCGATGGCCTGCGAGCCGTTGACGTACGGTTCCTCCTGCCATGAGTGGCCGTGTACGTCGAAGACGTTGTTGCGTGAGTGGCCGGTCGGTTGCAGCATGCGGAAGCGCACGGGCTGGCCGACGGTGGCCGTGAAGATCGGCGTGACGGGGTCGTACCCGCCGATCTGCGTGTTCGACAGCACGTTCGTGTAGTCGAAGTCGCGCGTGGCCGGGCCGGGGCCGATGTCCCCCGTGCTCAGTTGCGTGCCCGGCCAGTAGTTGAGCCTGCTCCAAAGCGGCTCGGTGCGGTAGTTGACTGCCTTCTGCGCCGAGTCCTCGGAGTCTTCCTCGCCCGAAAGGTTCGGGACGGCCGAGCCGTCGGCGAAGCGCAGGTTAACGTCGTTCTGGAAGATGGCCACGAACTCGCGGAAGGCGGTCGCGCCCGAGGGCGTGACCGTCGCCTGCGCGCGCGAGGCGGCGTCCTCGATCCACGTCGAACCCTGCGGCTCGACGATGAGCGCGCCGAACGCGCCCTTGTTCGAGTGCTTGATCGGGTCGGACGAGACGAGGTTGATCGCGCCGAACTCGATGGGCCTCGCCGTGGCGTAGCCCGTCGCGTCCACGTTCAGGTCGCCCGCGTACCACTGGTAGGTGGTCTTGAGGCCCGACTTGGCGGTCTGCGTCGGGTTGAAGCCGACCTCGGCGCCGTCGCTGCGCGTCACGTCGTAGAAGAGGAGCTGCGGGTGCAGCCCGACCCTGCTCGACGGCGTGACTTGGTTGGCGTTGAAGCCGTCCACGATCATGGGCATCGTGTTGTAGCCGGGCTTATCGGGCACGACCGACGGCAGCTTGTTGTAGAGCGTGACGTTGATGCAGTCGCCCGCGTTGGCGCGCAGGATGAGCGGCTCGATGGGGACGCCCGCCTTGAGCTTGCCGGTCGTCGCGTCGAGGTCGCTGTTGCGCACGTAAAGTATCGCGGTCGGGTCGTTGAGCGGCCCCTGATGGACGCCGCCGTTCGGGTCGGTGACGCTGAAGTTGCGGCCGTTCTGGCCGGTGTATTCCAGCGTACCCTTCGGCAGCACCGCCGCGGCCGTCACCGCCGACACCTCGAAGTTGCGCGCGGGCGCAGTCTTCGGGCAGACGCCGCTGAAGTCGCCGACGTTGCTGATGACGGGGCCGCTGCCCTTCGGGTTGTTCGGCAGCGCCACGAGGTCGCCGCGCACCATGTTGTAGGTGCGGAAGATGCCCCACAGGCCGTTCCACTGGTCGTCCACGGACGTGCCCGGCTTATAGAGATAGTCGGACGTGCCGATGGCGTTCTTCGGCAGGGTCGGGACGACGAACTCGTAGTGCTCGCTGATGCCCATCATCTGCGAGTTCCGGTAGCCGGAGTTCGCGTCCGAAGGCTCGAAGAGCCACTTCATCCCGTGGATGCTGAAGTTGTGCCCCTCCTCGTGCGCGCCGACGAGGATGCGTATCTGCACCTTGTCGTTCTCGTAGGCGCGCAGCAGCGGCGTGAACGGGTCGCCGGGCTTCACGTCGGCCGTGAGCGGCGTCGGGTAGAAGCTCGGCTGCGTGTTGAAGGCCGCGTCGGCGCGCGCGATGTCCGAGCGGTAGACGAGCGAGAGGTCGCCCGCGTCGCCCGCCGCCTGCGTGTTCGTGTTCGGGTCGCGCACGCGCAAGGGCACCGGCTCGTTGCGGTAGTTGACGGACATCGTGCCCACGTCTGCGGCCGAGACGGCCTCGGGGCACGGCGGCGCGTCGCCGCTCGGGCAGACGGTGGCCTTCTCCATCAGGATGGTGCGGCCCGTGTCGAGCGAGACCTCGTCGCGGACGGGCGGGTTGATGACGTTCGCCGGGTCGGGGAACGCCCCGCCGTTCGGCTTGTAGGCGAGCTGGTAGTCGGCGAACTCAAGCATGAACTCGCGGTAGCTGTCCGCGCCGTTCATGATGACCGCCTTCCAAGTCGTCGGGCCGCCGTCGAAGCGCCCGCCGAGCACGGCGCCGCTCTCGGAGTCCTGCCACGTCGAGCCCTTCGGCTCGATGACGAGGCCGGCGTAGAGGCCGGTCTGCTGGTGCGTGGAGGGGCCGAAGTGGTCGTGCGTGAAGACCGTCCGCAGCGTCCTGTCCTGCCCGAGGTTGTTCGTCACGTCGTCGGCGTACCAGCGCTGGACGGTGGTCTGCGCGCCGAGCGTGCCGAAGTAGGGGTGCGCCTTGGCCGCGAGCGTTGTGCCCGCGCCGCCCGCGTAGGGCGTGAGCCCGCCGCCGGCGTTGATGGCCTTGATGCGCACCTGCACCTCGTCGGGGCTGAAGGTGCCGTCCTCGTAGTTCCAGCCGTTGCCCGAGCCGTCCGACGAGGTCACGTCGAACTTCACGAGGTGGATGTGCTGCCCGATGATGTCGGTCGGCGTGCGCACTTGGAAGTCGTCCAGCTTGTACTCACGCGGCAGCAGGTTGGTGTGCTGGAAGGTGATGCAGTCGCCCGTGTTGGCGCGGAAGAAGAAGGGCTCGGGCGGCTTCGTCCCGGCCTGTAGCGCGGCCACGTCGCCCCAGAGCGCGAGGATGCGCGACTGCGAGTAGTGCCAGCCGGCCTTGTTGAGCTTGATGTCGAGCTGGATGCCCGCCGCCTTGTAAGTGCGCGGCGTGCCCGTCGGCTTGCCGTCGTCGGTGACGCACGGGTCGGCGAAGGGCGCCCCGGCCACGGCCGGCAGGCCGTTGGTCTTGTAGTTGCCCGCGGTGCCGTCCGTCATGAAGCTCGGGTGGAAGCGCAGGCCGTGGTACTTCATCGCCGCCAGCTCGACGGGCGTGCCGCCCTCGGGGATGGCCCGCGCCGTGGCGGTGACGAGCGTCTTGTCGAAGTCGAGGCGCGTGTGCGCTTCGGTGAACGTGCCGCCGGTGATGATGTGGCGCGGCAGGCCGCCGTCGTCCACGGTGTCGAGCGGCGGGTGCGAGGGCCTGTGACCGGCCTGCGCCGCGACGAAGAACGGGTAGCCGGGATTACCAGTCCCCGAAATCACCGCCTGCCCGTTCGAGATCGTGACCGAAGCCTCGGGCAGCGGCGGCATCACGTACTTCGCCATGTTCGCCGCGGCGCCGCCGGGCAGGGGCACGATGGCCGGGATGGGCGTCCCGCGCTTGATCTCCGCGTCGGGCAGTGCGCGCGAGTTGTAGGCCGGGCGGCCGTAGATGTCGAGCGGCGTGCCCGTCTCCAACACGTCATGCGCGCGCCAAAGCTCCCACATCCCCTGCGCGAAGTGCGGGTAGAAGTGGCAGTGGAAGATGGAATCGCCGACGGTCTGGTTGCGGTTGCCCGTGCCCTCATGTGCGATCTCTAAGGTGAACGAGCTGCTCGGCCCGATGGCCTGACTGTCGAGGTAGGTCGAGTTGTCGCTGTCGGGCGTGTGGAGCCACTGGTGCGCGTGCAGGTGGTGGATGTGGTGCTCCTTCGGCCCGGCGTGCACGATGCGCATCTTGACGTGGTCGCCGATGTAGCTGTGGTGCACGTTCGAGGGGTCTTCGGGGTAGAAAGCCTTCGTCGCCTTGAAGCCCTTCGTCGGGTTGGCGAGCGTGGCCGTGCAGGTGCCGTTCTCAAGGCTGGTCGGGTCGCACGGCGTGTTCGCCGGCACGTCAACCACCATGGCCGGGTCGCCCACCGTCCACGCCGAGAGGAAGAACTCCTCGTAGGCGCACTCGGTGCAGTTCGCCATCGGGCCGACGCCGAGGCGGTTGGCCAGAATCTCGGCGCCGATGCCGGCGATGCCGTAGTTGATGGCGAAGTTATCGCGCACGCTGTGGAGCGTGTGCTTCAGGCCGCCGAAGCCGTCCTGATAGAACTGCGGGAAGGCTTGCAGCGCGCCAGCCTCGTCGTGGTAGACGATGCTGAACTCGCGGAAGGGCCAGTCGCGGTTCGGCTCGACCGGGTTCGCCGGGTAGGTGCCGGCGGCGAACAGGCCGCGGCCCGGCCCGGTGATGACCGCGTTCAGGTCGGAGTGAACAATAATATTGTTCTTGTTCATGATGCGCAGGATCGGCAATCCCGCGTAGCGGTGCCACCAAGGGTAGGTGGCGTCGTAGTTAATGATGGGGTGGCCGTCCGACGTGTAGCCCTTCGTGGCGAGGCGCAGGTCGTTCTGCGTGACCTGACTGCGATACCACTCGGCGCCGCGCGGCTCGACGTTGACGACGCCGAAGAGGCCGGCCGAGATAGAGCCGCCGTCACCTTCGCCGCCGGTCGTGGCCGCCGTGCTGTGCATGAAGTACGGGCCTTCCTTCTCGGCGTACCACGTGTAGGTGATGTTGCCGCCGGGCGCGACGAGACTGCTCGCGTTCTTACCGACGTTCGAGCCGTCGCTCTTGATGCTGCCGACGAGTTGCAGCCCCGCGACGTGCATGCCGGCCGAGCGCGTGGCCGGCTGGTCGCCGTCGGTGGGCGAGGTCGCGAGCAGGTTCTGGAAGTCAACCTGCAAGCAGTCGCCCACGTTCATGCGCAGCGTGAGCGGGCGCGGGCGCTTGTCGCCGCGCAGCCGGACGTAGCCGGCCTGAAGGCCGCCGTTGCCATTCTTCGGCACGACGTTGTGGCGCAGGGCGAACATCATCCCCTGCGGTTCGAGCGCCCCGAGGCGGTTCCAGAAGAAGACCTGATCGAGCGCGACGACGCTGGCCTTAATCGTGCGGGCGCAGGTCGCGCTCGGTGAGGCGGGCGCGGTGTAACCGTAGTTAATCTTCGCGGCCGTCCACGTCGTCGTCCTCGACCCGTCCGAGTTGTATGTGGTCGTGGTGGTCGAGCCGTCCGAGTTGTATGTGGTCGAGGTGGTCGAGGTCGAGCCGCCGGTGCCCGGGTCAGTCGGGTCGGTCGGGGCCGGGGCCACCATCATCGAAGACGACGGGTCGGTCGTCGTCGTACTTGTGGAGTTGGTGCTGGTCGTGGACGTGGACGAGGTGGTAGTCGTCTTCGTGGCGGCGAAGTTGCTGTCGCTGTCCGAAGTCGGCTGCGTACCGTCGTTCGTCACCGTCTCCTGCAACACTGAATCGGCGTCGAGCGCCGGGTCTGACAACCCGAGGTCTTGTTGCGACGAGTCGGGCGTCGGAGCCGGCGTCGCCGTCGGCGCGGGCGTTGGCGACGGCGCGGGCGTCGGATCGGGCACCGGCGTCGCGTACGGATCCGGGTCGGCCGGCGCTATCGCCATCGTCTGCGACTGCGCGCTCGCGCTTTGCGCGCCGGCGAGCAGCAGCAGAAGCGCGACGGCGAACGCGACGACGTATTGCAGGGGTAGTCGCGAGTTATACTTTGGGTTCATAGGCCCTCCGCTCATGCTTCCTTCCTGAGATGGGTTCGCGGGCCGGGGCCGCGCGAACTTGTACAGACCTCGAACCCAGTCTTATGCTGGAGGAGAGGTCGGCTGTGGCGGGCGCGTATACGTCGTGGAAGGCGGGCGCGCGCGCCGTGGTCGGCGAGGGGGCTTGGTCGCGTAGTGGCTAAACTAGTCAGCGACCACGCCCCCGTTTCTTACCCGCGCGGCCGGAAACGCCGCGCGGGCCTCATAAGAACGAACAGATAAAAAACAATCGCCGCGGCCTCGGCCGCGAAGGTCTACCGCGTCGCGGGCGGCGCGGCCTGAGTGGCGGCGGCACCGGCTCGGCGCTCGTTCACCGCCTGTAGAATCAGGTAGGGCAGTTGCTTGTAACCGAGGCCGAGCGACGGGCACTGGACGAAGACGTAATAGACGCCGGCCTGCGGCGGGGTAATCTCGACCTCGTAGACGCCGCCGCCGAGCGGCCGCGCCCACTGGCGGTCAGTCCAGTTGCCCGGCGAGAGCAGGGCCATGACGCCGAAGTCTTTCAGCCCGGCGGCGGGCTGCTCGGTCTTGCCGTCGAGCACCTTGAAGCGCAGGCGCGTGGACGCGCCCACGGGCAGCGTCCGCTCCTTGTAGAGCGGCTCGACTTCGAGCGCGAGCGGCGGGTGCTCGGCCGGGTTCGGCTTGACCGACAGGTCGAAGCAGTTCACGGCGCGCGGCGAGTCGGTGAGAAACGCCACGTCGAACTTGCCGCTCCCGTCCAGCCGCACGTCGGCCGAGTAGACGCCGAGCGCGGTCTCGCGCAGGCTGCGGTCAACCACGCGCACGGCGCGCGGCACGCGGCCGTAGTTCTGGTAGCTGCCGGAAGGCGCGCCCATGCCTTCCATGTAGTAGTAGACCTGTTTGTCGGCCGGGTTGGCGACCAGCATCGAGCCGGTTTCGGGCGCGCCCATCATCAGGTCGGCAATCGTGCGCTCCGGCGACTGCCCCGGCGCGGTCTGGCCGCCGGGGAAGCGCGTGACCGGCACCGACTTGCTCTCGGCGATGCCGGCGAGGCGAATCATCGAAACGTTCTCGCTCCCGAGCGAGTGGACGTAGGCATACTCTTCCGAGAAGGTGATCTGATCCGGCTCCGGCTCGACGGGGACGGCGTGCAGGCGGCGGTTGGTCGCGGCGTCGAAAATCTCGACCACGCCCGCGCGCCGGTTGAGCGCGAAGCCGTAGCGCCCGTCGGGCGCGAAGCGGACGGCCGTCAGGCCGGGGTCGGACTGTATGCGCGCGCGCACCTCATGATTCTCGACGCCGACGACCGTGATCGTGCCGTCGGTCTCGTCCGCCACGTAGACGGCCTTGCCGAGCGGCGAGAGCGTCAGCGAGACGGGCCGCGGGCCGGTCTTCAGTCTTTTCACCTCGGCGAGCTGCCGCACGTCTATGACCGAGAGCGTGCCGTCGCGCTCGCTGGTGACGTAGGCGTAGCGGTCGTCGGGCGAGACGATAATCTCGCGCCGCCCTTCGCCGGCCGGGACGTGCTTGACGGACTTGAGCGCGGCCGTGTCCACCACGGTCACGCCGCCGGGCTCGTGCCCGCCGGGCGGCGAATCAACGCTCACCCAGAGATACTTTTCGTCGGGCTGCAAGGCGAGGCGCGTCGGACGCAGGCCGACATCAATGTTCGCAATCACCTTCCAGCTTGCCGTGTCCACGACCGCGACCGCGTTAGACTTCGGCATGCTGACGTAGAGACGGCGGCCGTCTTTGCTCTGCGCCCAGTCTTCGCCGGGGCTCTTCAGGAAGACGAGCGTGTAGAGCTTCGTCGTCCCGAAACCGACGAGCGGGTCAATGACCGAGATGTTGGCTTCCTGATTGAGCGTCAGGATGTAGTAACTGTTCAGGTCTATGTCGGGGCGCGTGCTCAGGGAGCCTTGCAGAAAGGACTGAATCTTCTCGTGGCACTGCTTCTGATCGGTCGCGCCTTCGCGGCCGTCAATCCACACGGCCGGGCGCACGCCCGACAGCGGGCGCCCCGTGTTGGCGTCGGTGATCTTAAACTCCACCGACACGTCCTGCCCTTCGACGAGCGCATCCGTCTGCGACTGACCGTCGCCGAGCGGGCGGACGCGGAACTCGACCGCGACCCCTTCTTTGACCCAGCGCTGCGCGTCGCCGCCGGGCGCGGGCGAAGTCTGCGCCGCCGCGGGGGCCGCGCCCTTCTCCTGCGCGGCGCAGGGAACGACCGGGAGCAGCAGCAGGAGCAGTAAGACGGTGCGTGTGAGTCCGGTGACGCCCGCACGTTCGCGCTTTGTCTGCGAGTTCAATCTCATCATGTTGACCTTAAGCTGAAGAGTTGTTCAGGTAACGTCCCGCGTTGAGTCGGATGACGTTTACCGCGTTACCCCGCGAGGGAGTGCTGAGCGACCGCCGGGCGTTCTGCAAACGATGTGCCCCTCTCTCGAAATCACGCGGGGCCGTGGCGCAGGCTGCTTGAAAGAGGCTTGGAGACTGACGGGCGTGGCTTAAAGACTTCCGAGTGGTCGGCGGCCGCTTTGTTTCATCCCGCGTCAACAGGGTGGGCGCAGTGTTATATTCTGAAACGGCGTCGCCGCGTGGAAGGAGCGAGCGCGCGCGTCCGACGCGTTCCCCGACGAGACGCCCGCCGCGCTTGTAAAAGCTCGTCTTCCGGGTATAATCCCTCCCTTAGTTCGAGCTTGCCCCCTTTCCACCTCATTTCGTCTTCATCAACATGAAGAGAAGCCCGAACCTTACCCTAATTCTGTTTTTCACCGCTCTCACCGTCGTCATGACGGCCGCCGTGGTCGCGGCGTGGGAGGAGGTTCTGCGCGACCCTTTCTTCGCGTGGGTCGAGCGCGAGTACCCCGGCGAGGCGAACCGCCAGACGCGCCGTAACATCCAGCAGCGCGTCGAACACTTCGCCATCTCCATCACGGTTGACGTGGTCGTCGTCACGCTGCTCCTGCGGCTGGTCGGCCACAAGCAGCGCGCGCTCGTCGAGAGCGAGGCGCGCTACCGCGCCCTCTTCGAGCACGCGAACGACGGCATCGGCGTCGTGACGGCCGCGGGCCGCCGCCTGACGGAAGCCAACAATCGGTTCTGCGAGATTCTGGGCTTCGACGCGCCGGAAGTCTTAGGGCGCGACGTGCGCGAGGTCGTCCGCCCGGCCCGCGGCGGCGAACGTCCCGGCGCGCTGGCCGAGCTGCTCGACGGCGGCGACGCGGGCGAGGGCGAGTTCGTCGTCGAGACGGCGGCGGGCGCACAACTCCCCGTCTCCGTCTCTTTCTACACACTCCCGACCGAGAAGGAGCGCCTGATTATCCTCATCATCCGCGACCTCTCGGCGCGGCGCCGCCTTGAGGCCGAGCGCGAGCGGATGCGGCAGCAGCTCTACCAGACGGCGAAGCTCGCGTCGCTCGGCGAGCTGGCGGCCGGCGTGGCGCACGAGATAAACAACCCGCTCAACGGCGTCATCAACTTCGCCCAACTGCTGAAGGACGAGGGCGCGGGGCGCAGCGAGTTCGAGCGGCAGATGATTGACGGCGTCATCGAGGAGGGCGGGCGCATCGCCGCCATCGTGCGCGGGCTGCTCACCTTCGCGCGGCACGACGACAACCGGCGCGCGCGCGTCTCGCTCGCCGAGGCCGTCCGGACTTCGCTCGCCCTCTTCGGGCGGCAGTTCGACAAGGACGGCATCCGCGTCGAGACCGATCTGCCCGAAGACCTCCCGCACCTGTACGCCGACGCCTCGCGCCTGCGTCAGGTCGTCGTCAACATGGTCAGCAACGCCTACCACTCGCTGAAGGAGAAGGGCGGCGACGGCGGGCGCGAGAAGCTGCTCCGCATCGCCGCGCGCCGCGTCGAGCGCGAAGGGCGCGCGCTCGTGCGCGTCGAGTTCTACGACAACGGCGTCGGCATCCGGCGCGAAGACCTCGAACGCGTCTTCGACCCGTTCTTCACCACGCGCCGGGACGCGGGCGGGACGGGGCTCGGCCTCTCGATAAGCTTCGGCATCGTGCGCGAGCACGGCGGCACCGTCCGCGCCGAGAGCGAGCGGGGCGAGTTCGCGCGCTTCATCGTCGAGCTGCCCGCGGGCGGGCCGGAGGCGGACGCACATGCCTAAGGTCTTAATCGTAGACGACGAGCCGAGCATCCGCCTGACGCTCTCGGCCTTCCTCGCGCGCGAGGGCTTCGAGACCGTCGCCGCCGCCGACGCCGCGCAGGCCGTCGCCCTCTTCGACTCGCACGGCGACGTGGACGTGGCCGTCGTGGACGTGAACCTGCCGGGCCGCAGCGGCATCTCGCTCCTGCAAGAGCTTACGGGGCGCGGGCCGTACGTGCCCATCATCATGATTACGGGCGAGCCCAACGTCTCGCACCTGCCGGAGATCGTGCGCTCGGGCGCTTACGACTTCATCGCCAAGCCCGTCCTCAAAGACGCGATCATCCGCGCCGTCGCACACGCCGCCGAGGAGCGGCGCCTCGGCGAGGAGAAGCGCAGGCTCGAACGGGAAGTCAAGCTGCACGCCGAGGAGTTGGAGCGCCGCGTGGCAGAGCGCACGGCGGAGCTGGCCGAGGCCCACAACTTCCTGAACCTCGTCCTCGACAGCTCGACCGAGTACGCCATCGTCGTCGTGGACGCGGAGGCGCGCATCACGCTCTTCAACCGCGGGGCGGAACTACTCTTCGGCTACGACGCCGCCGAGGCGCTCGGGCGCAGGCCGCGCGAACTGTTCATTGACGTGGGGCGCTACGGCGAGGAGGTTTTGCTGTCGGCGCTGCGCGAGGCGGACACGGCCGGCCGGTTTCAGACGGAGCTGCGGCTGCGCCGCAAGGACGGGACGGAGCTGCCCGCCTCGGCCGTCGTCACGCCGATGATAGGCGGGCGGCGGCTCGGTCACCTCTGCGTCATCCGCGACCTCACCGCCGAGCGCGAGGCCGAGGAGGCGCTGCGGCACATGCAGGCGCGGCTCGCGCGCCACGAGAAGATTGCCGCGCTCGGCCGCGTGGCCGCGCAGGTCGCGCACGAAGTCAGGAACCCTCTGACCGGCATGCTGCTCTACGCCTCGCACCTGAGAAACAAGCTGACCGGGCGCGTGGGCGAAGAAGAACTGCGGCTCACCGACCGCCTCATCGAGACGATTAACCACCTTGCGAACACGGTGAACCAGATAATGAATTTCGCGCGCCCCCTGAGCCTTGAGCCACGCGAAGTTGACTTGAACGAAGTCGTCTCGAACGTGCTCCAACTCCTTCAGCCCCAGCTCGCGGCGGCCGGGGTCGAGACGCGTTTGGAGTCGGAAGGCGGGTGCCTGCGCGCGCGTCTCGACGAGTCGTCGTTCCGCTCGGCGCTGACCAACCTCGTCCTCAACGCGCAACAGGCGATGCCGGGCGGCGGGCGGCTGAGCGTGAAGACGGGGCGCGGGGCCGACTGGCTGCGCGTCGAGGTCGCGGACACCGGCGCGGGGATGACCGAGGAGCAGTTGCGCAACGTCTTCGAGGCTTTTTACACGACGAAGAGTCAGGGGCTCGGCCTCGGGATGCCGTACGCCCGGAAGGTCGTCGAGCAGCACGGCGGACGCATCGGCGTCGAGAGCCGCGCGGGCGCGGGCACGACAGTCCGCATCTACCTGCCCGCCGCGCAGGAGGGAGAGTAAAGAAGTGTCGCCCAAGAGAATCCTCGTCGTGGACGACGAGCAGAGCATCACCGGCGCCCTCGAACTCGTGCTGGCGGACGAGGGGTACGAAGTGAAGACGGCGGGCAGTGTGGCCGAGGCGCTGGCGCGGCTCGGGGGCGGACGCCCCTTCGACCTCGTCTTCACCGACCTGCGCCTGCCGGACGCGACCGGCATCGAGCTGCTCGACCGCATCAAGGCCGACGCGCCCGACACGCAGGTCGTGCTCATCACGGCGCACGGCTCGCTCGACGTAGTCATAGACGCCATCAAGCGCGGCGCATACTACTACGTCGAGAAGCCGTTCACGCCCGAGCAGGTCTTGATGCTCGCGGGCCGCGCGCTTCAGTTCGGCGAAATCAGGCGCGAGAACCGCGCGCTCCGCAAGGCGCTCACGCCCGCGGGCGAGGCGTTCGGCATCACGGGGCGCGACCCGCGCATGCGCCAGATCATCGAGACCATCCGCACGGCCGCGCCGTCGGACGCCTCCGTCCTCATCGAAGGCGAGAGCGGCACGGGCAAGGAGCTCGTCGCCGGGGCGCTTCAGTCGCAGAGCAACCGCGCGTCCGGCCCGTACATACGCATCAACTGCGCCGCCCTCCCTTCGGAGCTTATCGAGTCAGAGTTGTTCGGCTACAAGAAGGGCGCCTTCACCGGGGCCGACCGTGACAAGCGCGGGCTCATCGAGGCGGCCTCGGGCGGGACGCTGCTGCTCGACGAGATCGGCGAGATGCCCCCGCACCTTCAGACGAAGCTGCTGCGCGTCCTACAGGAGAGGCGGCTGCGTCGGCTCGGCGACGAGCAGGAGGTGGCCGTGGACTTCCGCCTCGTCTCTTCGACGAACCGCGACACCGCGCAGATGATTCAGGACGGGAGCCTGCGCAAAGACCTCTACTTCCGCATCAGCACGATCAAGATCAGGATGCCGCCGCTGCGCGCGCGCCCCGACGACATCGCGCCGCTGGCCGAGCGCTTCCTACAGACCTACGCAGGGAAGTACGGCCGCCGCATCCGCGGCATCTCGCCCGCGGCCTTCTCGCTGCTCTCGCGCTACGACTGGCCCGGCAACGTGCGCGAGCTGGAGTCGGTCATCGAGCACGCCGTCCTCTTCGCGCGCGAGGAGCAGTTGATGCCCGAAGACCTACCGGAACACCTCCACGCCACGCAGTCCGCGCACACGGGCTGCGTCATCCCGCCGCACATGACGATGGAGGAGATAGAGCGCGAGGCCATCGCGCAGACGCTCGAACGCACCGGGGGCAACGTCAAGCGCACGGCTGAGGTACTCGACTACCACCGCCCCACGCTCTACCGCAAGCTCAAGAAGTTCGGCTTCAAGAGCGACGCGCCCGCCGACGAATCCGACCCCGCGGCCGAGTGAGGCGCGCGGCTTGCAACCCGAAGCGGGACGGCGGCGTGTCCGCGCGCCGACACGCGCCGCAGTTAACGTCTCGCGCCTCCCCGCGTGTTTCGTTCCGGTTCTATGTTGATTACATTCGGCCGACGCGGTTGCAACCCTGACGGGGCCGGAGTACTCATACTGTGCGCGCGTCGGCTCGCACGGGGCGCGCGACGACTCGAAAGACTGGACGGGCTGAGGGATGAGCGGCGACGAACGGCTGAAGACGGTTATGGTCGTGGACGACTACGAGGAGCTGCGGCAGGTGACGCACTTCGCGCTGGAAACGCTCGGCTACAGGGTGGTCGAGGCGTCGAACGGCGCGGAGGCCGTGGAGGTGGCGCAGGCCGAGCTGCCCGACCTCATTCTCATGGACTTGAGCATGCCCGACCTCGACGGCTTCGGGGCCATCCACCGCATACGCCGCCTGCTCGGGCTGCGCGACGTGCCGGTCGTCGCCTTCTCGGCGCACACGGCGAAGGAGGTGCGCGAAGACGCTTTCGCCGCCGGCTGCTGCGACTTCATCACGAAGCCCGTTGACCTCCACATCTTAAAAGCCGTCGTCGCGCGCTGCCTTCGCGCGGGCCACGAACAGCGCGCCCGCGCATAAATCAGTTCAACCCTTCCGACGACTTTCCCACTCCCCCTCTAAAGTTCCTCGAAGCATGTCGCCCGGTGTAACACGGGGGCCGGGGCGTGATTCATGGTGAAACATGAGCGGCCCGGCCTTCGCCGCAGTGCGGGGCGCTCGTCTGCGCTCCCGCGCGGTTTCGGCGTGCCGGCAACAGAAGGCACGGCGGTTGCTCTTACACCCGCCGCGCCTTCTGTTGCCGGCGGCCGCGAACCCCCGACGGGGATCGAGGACGGCCTTCGACCACTCACCACAACTCCACAGCGCCGTGTTCGGACCAAGACGGCGGCCGTATCGCCGGGGAAGTCCGAGGGCCGGGAAGACGAGGTCAATCTCAGGATGAAAAACAGGTACTTTAGCGCCGCCGCCCTGTTCGCCGTCGCGCTCTTAATCTGCTCCGCGCCCGCGGCGCACGCGCAAGGATTCGCGGCGGCGGACGGGGCGCGTCAGACGGACGCGGGCGACTTCTACTCCTGCCCGATGCACCCCGAAGTGAAGTCGAAGAAGAAGGGCCGCTGCCCGAAGTGCAAAATGGATTTGCGCCTGACGCACGCGAAGCCTTCGCCCGCCGCGCAGGCTGACGCTCAAGAGAGCAACGCGGACGGCGCTTCGTCGAAGATGACGATTCCGGACGTTGAGCTGCTCGACCAGAACGGCCGCAGGGTTCACTTCTACACAGACCTCGTGAAGGGGAAGGTGGTGGCCGTCCAGTTCATCTTCACCACCTGCACGACCATCTGCCCGCCTCTGGGCGCGACCTTCGCGCGCGTGCAGAAGGAACTCGGAGAGCGCGCGGGGCGCGACGTGACGCTCATCTCCGTCTCGGTTGACCCCGTCACAGACACGCCCGAGCGCCTGAAGGCTTGGGGCGAGAAGTTCCACGCCGCCGAGGGGTGGACTTTCGTCACGGGCGCGAAGCCGCAGGTGGACGAGCTGCTGCGCGCGCTCGGCGCGGGCGTGGGGAGCCCGTCAGAGCATACGCCGGAGATACTCATCGGCAACGAGACGGCGGGACAGTGGACGCGCGCCTACGGGCTGACGGGGCCGGTGGCGCTGGTCAAGCTCATCGAGGCGGCGTCGGCCGGCCGCCTCGGCACGCCGACGGATTCGGCCGCAACGGATTCATCCGCGAAGGAGTCAACAAGACAATGAAGAGAGTGCTCAGTGTAGCCGTCATCTGCATCGCGTCGGCCTTCAACGCCTTCGCCCAGACGGCCGGACGCCCCGCGCCTCCGCCCGCGCCGGCAGAGGTCGCAAACCCGCACGCGGGCCATCACATGGGCGCAGCCGCCGAGCCCGAGCAGTCGCCCGCGCAGAAATATTTCTCGGACGTGGAACTCTTAGATCAGGACGGCCGCAAGGTTCGCTTCTACAGCGACGTGCTGAAAGGGAAAACTGTCGTCGTCAACGCCTTCTTCACCACCTGCACGAGCGTGTGCCCGCCGATGAACCGGAACATGGAGAAGATTCAGGCGGCGCTCGGCGAGCGCGTGGGGAAGGACGTGTTCCTCGTCTCCATCTCGGTTGACCCCGAGACGGACACCCCCGCGCGGTTGAAGGAGTACGCGGCGAAGTTCCATGCGGGGCCGGGCTGGATGTTCCTGACCGGCAAGAAAGAGAACGTGGACTGGGCGCTCTACAAGCTCGGGCAGTACGTCGAGGCGAAGGACGACCACACGACCGTCATCATCATCGGCAACGAAGCGACCGGCCTCTGGAAGAAGGCGCTCGGGATGTCGAAGGCTGACGCCCTGATTCAGATCGTCAACAGCGTCGCCGAGGACAAGGGCGACGCCGCGAAGTAACTTCAATGTTCAGAAGTCTCAGACTCGCCGCTTTCGTCTTCGCGCTCGCTTTCCTCGCCGCGTCAGCCCTCGTCGGCGCGCGCGCGCAGGTCTCGAAGCCGGCCGAGCAGACCGCGAAGCCGGCCGAACCCGCGCGCACCCTCACCCCGCAGGAGCGACGCGGCCGCGCCATCTACCTGCGCGGCGAGAGCCCCTCGGGCCGGGAGATAGGCGCCACGGTCGGCGAGTTGGACGTGCCGGCCTCGACTGTGACCTGCGCGGGCTGCCACGGCACGCGCGGCGAGGGCAAGACCGAGGGCGGGGTGACTGCCGGAGACCTGACGTGGGCGAACCTGACGAAGCCCTACGGCCACACGCACCCGACGGGGCGCAAGCATGGCCCCTTCAACGAGGCGACGTTCGCGCGGGCCGTGTCGGAGGGCGTAGACCCTTCGGGGAACACGATGCTGACGGCGATGCCTCGGTTCCGGATGTCTGCGGATGACGTGGCAGACCTGCTCGCCTACCTCAAGGCCATCGAGCACGACCGCGACCCCG
>DATFHD010000002.1:0-54376 GCA_035248785.1 Pyrinomonadaceae bacterium
GGAGCTAACTCCCCTTCCACGCGGCGGGACTGTCTCTCTCTGTGCGCCCGCCGTTCTGTTAATCCCGTCCATGAAAAAGGCCGCGACTCCGTAGAGCCGCGGCCTTTCCCTTTCGGGCGGAAGTTCCTACTTAATCTGGAACTGTACGCCGTGCGTCGAGGGGTCTGAGCCCGCCTTGAAGACGAGGACGTAGGTGCCCGTCGTCAAGCCCTTGGTCTGTAGGTTGAAGACGTAGCCGCCCGAGCCGTCGAGCGTCGTGAAGCGGAAGTTGTCGTCCGGGTTCGCCTGCCCTGCGTCTTCGACCTCGCCCGGCGCGAAGTCCGAGAGCCGCACGGTGCCGAGCGCCGTGACGGTCAGGCCGGCGGCCGAAAGGTTCTCGCCGCCGGCGCCGCACAGGTTGAGCTTGACGGGTACGGTGCTCCCGCTCTTGTGCGCCTTCGTCTGGTCGTAGAGCGCGCAGACGCCGTAGCCGACGAAGTAGGTCACCGTCTTCGTCGAGACGTTCCCGACCGCGTCCGCGGCCGTCACCGTGAAGCTCTTCGCGCCGGCCGAAGACGTGTCTATCGCGCCGCCGCTCGCGGCCGAGCCCACGCACGCGACGACGCCCGAGCCGCCGTCGCTACAGTTGTAGGCGGCCGCGGCCGACTGCCCCACGGTGTAGCTCGCGCCCTGCGCGGGCGAGACGAGGTTGATGTCCGGCGCCTTCCTGTCAACCTTGTTGCCCGCGACCGGCCCCGCGGTCGAGCAGTTGCCCGCGTTGTCGCAGACCTGCCGGCTGTTGGTCGAGGCGTTCGCGTCTTCGGTGTTGTTGGCGACGTTCGTCGAGAGCGTGAACGAGGCGTCCGAAGCGTTGGCGAGGCCGGAGGCGGCGTCGGAGGCGGTGCAGATCATCTGCACGTCCGAGGCGTGCCACTGGCCGTCGGCCGTCCCGCAGTTAATGTCGGGCGCGGTCGTGTCCCGCACGACGACGGTCACGGTGTCGCTCGCCGTCCCGCCCTTGCCGTCGCTCACGTCGAGCGTGAAGGTGTGCGTGCCGAGCGGGAGTTGGAGGCTGACGAGTGCGCCGTTGCCGACGACGTTGTTGCCCGCGTCGCGCCACTCGTAGGAGAGCGCGTCGCCGTCGGGGTCTGTGGAGGCCGAGCCGTCGAGCATGACGGGCGTCGTCTGCCCCGTCGCCTCGATGGTCTGGTCGAGGCCAGCGTCGGCCGTGGGCGCGGAGTTGGGCGGCGCCGAGTGGATGGCGGCGATGTCGGCGATGTCGGCGCCGGACGAGACGACGTTCGGCACGAAGAGGTTGTCGAAGCGGAAGCGCGTGACCTGCGCGCCGGGCGCGACGCCGAAGTCGTCGAGGTCTATGAGCGCGACGTTGATGCGCAGGTTCGCGCAGTCGAAGTAGACGGTCGGCTGCGGCGTGTAGGTGATGGCGGAAGTGAACGCGTTCTGCGCCGGGTTGAAGACGGAGACGCTGAAGGGCTCGTTGCCGTTGCCGCTGCCTATCTCGAAGACGGCGAGGTCTGCGCCGGGGAGGTTGACGACGCGGTTGTCCACGAAGTCGGCCTCGAACTCGGCGTCGCCGAGCGTGGACGTGGCGGGGCAGCCGTCTGTGAGCGCAGACTTGACGCGCTGCGCGATGGTCGTCCCCGCGTAGTCTACGCGCGAACAGAACTGCGCGCTGGCGTCTATGCCGACCTTGGTCTGGAAGGCGTCGTCGGCGAGCGCCGCGCGCGGGAAGGTGAAGCCGGCAATCTCGACCTCGTCCTCCTCGCCCTCGAACTTGAGGACGAAGCCATCGTTGGTGCTGCCGCCCGGGTTCTGCTGCAAGGCGCCCGCGGTCGGGCAGAACTGCGTGGCCGAAGTACATTTCGTCGCTGCTGTCGTCGTGGTGATGCCGCCGACGTAGACGTTCCCTTCCGCGTCGAGCGCGACGCCGCGGCCCTCGCCGCCGAGCGTGCGCGAGGGGATGACGAGCGCGCCCGCGGCGTTGAGTTTGCGAAGCGCGTTCGAGCCGACGACGTACGCGTTACCTTCATCATCGGCCGCGATACCGAAGCCGCGCCGGAAGTTGTTCGTGCCGAGATAGGTCGAGTAGACGAAGGCGCCCGCGTTCGAGAGCTTCGTCGTGTAGGCGTCGGACTCGACGCTGCCGCTGTAGGCGGCCGTCACGGGGTTGAGCGTGGGGAAGTTGGTCGAGCTGGTCGTGCCCGTCACGTAGACGTTGCCCGCCGGGTCGAGCGCGACGGCGCCCGCGCTCCTGTCCTCTTCAGCCGCGCCGCCGAGGAAGGTCGAGTAGAGGAGCGACGAGCCCGAGGCGTCGAGCCGCGTGACGAAGGCGTCGGCGAGACCGCCGTTGTATGAGCCTTGCGCCGCGCCGGCCGTCGAGGGGAAGCGCTCCGACTCGGTTCGGCCCGTGACGTACGCCTCGCCCGAAGCGTTGACGGCGATGCCGAAGCCCGTGTCGTCGGGCTCCGCGTCGCCGTTGGTGCTGCCCGAGGCGCGGCCGAGTCCGCCGAGGAAGGTCGAGTAGGCGAGCGCGCCCGCGGGCGAGAGCTTGGTGACGAAGGCCGCGGAGTTGCCGCCGCCTTCGGTGAGGAACGGGAAGTCCGTCCGGTACGCGCCCGCGGTGACCGGGAAGGTGCGCAGTGTCGAGTTGCCTGTGTCGTACGAGCCGGTGTTGCCGGTGACGTAGGCCGCGCCCGACGCGTCAACCGCGACGGCCTGCCCCGTGTCGGGGCGCCAGCCGCCGAGGTAGGTCGAGTATTCGAGCGCGGCGCCGTCGGCGCGAATCTTCGCCACGTAGGCGTCGGTGAAGGCGTTGGCCGAGCCCTTCGACGGCTGGAAGGCGTGGAACGTCGGGAGGTCTGACGAGTCCGTGATGCCCGTGATGTAGGCGTTGCCCTGCGCGTCAACGGCGAGGCCGCGCGCGTCCTCTGCGCCCGAGCCGCCGAAGTAGGTTGACCAGAGCAGCGTCGAGCCGTCTTCGGAGAGCTTCGAGACGAAGGCGTCGGACAGCCCGTTGCGCGAGAGCTGCAAATCGGGCGGGGTGGGCGTCGGGCTCGGCAGCGGCGTGGGCGGCGTCGGGACGACGTGGAAGTCCGGGGAGGTCGTCAGGCCGGCGACGTATGCGTGACCCTGCGCGTCAACGGCGACGCCGAGCACGCGGTCATCGAGCGAGCCGCCGAGGAAGGTTGCGTACTCGACGCAGGGGTCTATGACGAGCGCGCGCGAGCGGTCGTAAGCGCCGAGCCGGAAGCGCACGCGCCCGCCCTCTACGCGGTAGCGCGCCGCGACCTGCGTGCGTGCGCCGCTCTCGTCCTCCTGATAGGCGAAGGGCTTGAGCAGGCGCACGTCTCCGCCGCCGCGTGAAGAGATGAGAAGGTCGCCGCCCGCGTCCACCTTCAGGCGGCGAGCGCCGTCGAAGGCGAGCGCGACGCGCGCGGGGTCGGCGCCCGCGGCGACGCGGAAGTCGTATTCGAGCCGGCGGCCGTTGCCGTAGTAGACGAGGTCAACGCCCTCGTAGACTCCGGCGTAGCGCACGCGCGCAAAGTGCGGCACGCGCGTCAGCCAGCGCGAGGGGTCGGCGCCCTTGAAGTAGTTGCTCACGCCCGCGAGCGACTCAAGCCCGACGCCGCGAGCGGACGTGTCGGCGCCGACGGCCTTCATCCGCAGCGGCTCGGACGCGCCGCGAAGGGCGAATGTGGCCTCGCCCGCGGCGAGCGAGAGTTGGTAGCCTTCGCCGCGCGCGACGAACTCGGCGCGCGGGTCGGCTTGGCCGCGGTTCGGCTCGAAGGCGAGCGGCAGGCGTCCGTAAGAATCGGACGGCTTCAAAGCCTCCCTGCCGTCCGCGCCCGCTGGCGCAGTCTTTTCGTCAACGGTCTTTTTATCGAAGGCCGCGGACGGCCCGGCCGAGGCGGCGGCGAGCGTCAGCGCGGAGGCGGCCAGTCCGGCGAAGGCGAGACAGGTCGTGAAGTTTCGGAGTCGTGCGAATCGGCTTGCGAGTCGCGCGGAGGGGAGGCGACGCATGGTTCTGTACATGGGGCGATCTCCTTTGGGGCAAAGTGCCGCGTGCGGAAAGGTTAGGGAACGGCCGCGCCGGCGGACGAGGGCGCGCGGCCGCGCTTCAGAGTCAGGTCGAAGCTGTAAAGGGGTTAACGCTCGCGCGGCCGTGGGAGAAACATGAGACTTCCCCGTCGCGCGTAGGGCTGTGAAAGTTCTGGTTGAGAAAGTCCGTCGGCGTACCGTGAGCGCCGACGAGCAGAGAGTTTCAGGAGCGGCGAAGTTTATGCGCGGGGCGTTGGAAAGTCAATGGGGAAGTAGACAGTAGTCGGTAGTCAGTAGACAGTAGAAAGACAGGCGGCGCGGCCTTCATCGGTTGATGATGAAGGCCGCGCCGCCTTTACCTATTCCCTACTGTCTACTGTCTACTGCTCTACCACACCTGACAGCGATCCTTCTCGGGGCGCACCATCGGGTCGCCGGCCTTGCAGCCGTAGGCGGCGGCGAACTGCGGCATGTTCGAGAGCGGGCCGTTGACGCGGAAGCGGTCGAGCGGGTGCGGGTTGCCCTGCGTCATGAGGCGCGCGAACTCGGGCGTGTCCTTCGACGCCCAGACCTGCGCCCAACCCAAGAAGAAGCGCTGCTCGGGCGTGAAGCCGTCTATGTTCGCCGGGCGCGGCTTGCCTTCGAGCGACTTCTGGAAGGCGTCGTAGGCCATCGCCAGACCGCCGAGGTCTGCGATTGATTCGCCCGCGACGAGCTTTCCCTGAATGTTGAGGCCCGGCTCGACCTCGAAGGACGAGAACTGGTTGATGACGCACCCGGCGCGCGACTGGAAGTTCTTCAGGTCTTCGGGCTTCCACCAGTCCTTGACGTTCCCTTGCAGGTCGAACTTCGCGCCCTGATCGTCGAAGCCGTGCGTGATCTCGTGGCCGATGACCGCGCCGATGGCGCCGTAGTTGATGGCGTCGTCGGCCTCGGGGTTGAAGAAGGGCGGCTGAAGTATCCCCGCCGGGAAGACGATCTCGTTACGGAACGGGTTGTTGTAGGCGTTGACGGTCGGCGGCGTCATGCCCCACTCGGTCTTGTCCACGGGCTTGCCTATCTTGGCGAGGTCGCGCGCCTGATCGAACTCGCTGGCGCGGATGATGTTCGCGGCGTAGGAGTCGCGCGTGATGTTCAGGCGCGAGTAGTCAATCCACTTCTCGGGGTAGCCGATCTTCTGGCCGAAGGCGGCGAGCTTGGCGAGCGCGGCCGTGCGCGTCTCGTCGCTCATCCAGTCGGCGTGCTGGATGTGCTCGCGGAAGGCGGCGAGGAGGTTCGAGATCATCGTCTGCATCCGCGCCTTCGACTCGGGCGTGAACGCGCGCGCGACGTAGACCTGCCCCAGAGCCTCGCCGAGGTTGTTGTCCGACGCGGTGACGCAGCGGCGCCAGAGCGGGAGCTGCTCCTTACTGCCCGAGAGGGTCTTGCCGTAGAAGTTGAAGTCCTCGGTCTCGAACTTCGAGGAGAGCGCGGAGGCCGCGGCGTGGACGAGCTTCCAGCGCAGGTAGGTCTTCCAGTCGGCGACGGGGACTTCGACGAGCGCCTTGTCGGCGGCTTGGAAGAACTCGGGGTGCGCGACGTTGATGGTCAAGTCCTTCGGCAGGCCGAGGCCCGCGAAGTAGTCCGCCCAAGAGAAGTTCGGCGTGAGCTTCGCCAGCTCGGCCGGCGTCATCAGGTGGTACTGCGTCGTCGGGTCGCGCAGCTCGATGGGGCCGCGCGAACTCGCGGCGAGGCGCGTCTCAATCGCCATCACGGTCTGCGCGTTCTTCGCCGCCGTGTCCGCGTCGTCGCCGAGCAGCTTGAACATGTTCGCCACGTGCTGGACGAAGTCGGCGCGCAGCTTGACCGACTTCTCGTCGGTCTTCGAGTAGTAGTCCTTGTTCGGCAGGGAGAGTCCGCCCTGACCCGCCCCGCCGATCTGCATCGAGCTGTTCTTGAAGTCGGGCGACGAGCCGAAGCCGAAGAGCGCGGGGATGCCCGCCCGGTGGAAGTCGGTGATGACGCCCTCAAGGCCCTTCAGGTCTTTGACCTTGTCTATGCGGGCGAGGTACGGCGCGAGCGGCTTGGCGCCCTCGGCCTCGCGCTTCGACTCGTCCATGCAGGTGGCGTAGAAGTCGCCGACCTTCTGCTCGTTGGTGCCGGCCTTGAGGCCGGTCTTCTTGGCCGACTCTTCGAGGATGTCGTGCAGCGTCTTGCGGTTGTTCTCGTTGAGGATGTTGAAGCTGCCCCACGAGGGGAAGGCGGCCGGGATTTCGGTCGCCTTCAGCCAGTTGCCGTTGGCGAACTGGTAGAAGTCTGTGCAGGCCGCGACCGACTCGTCCATGCGCGCCTTGTCGAAGCCGCGGCCGTTCTTGCCGGTCTGCGCCAGCGCGGCCAGCGTCAGCGCGCAGGCGACGAGCGCCGAGGCCGTAACGCGGGTGTTAAAAAAACGCATAAGTAGGCTCCTTGTCTCTAAACTGTCGAAGTCGAAATCAGCACCTCACTCGCCGACCCAAGCGAGGCCGTCGGGCTGCTGCCCGGTCTGGACGCTGCCGGCGAGCGTCATGTTCTCAAGGTTGACGGCCGTGACCTTGCCCGTCGCCATCGAGGCGACGAAGGCGCGGCGCGAGTCCGAAGAGACGACGACGCCGACCGCTGCCTCGCCCACCTGAAAGCGCTTCAGCTCCTTGCGCGTCGCGGCGTCGAAGACGACGAGGTCGCCCGTGCTCGGGCTGGAAATCAGAACGTACTTGCCGTCGCGCGTGAACTTGACGCGGATGGGCTGGCCGCCCGGCTTGATCGTCTCTTTAACTTTATTCGTCTCGGTGTCAATGATCGAGACGCCGCCGTCGCCGCGGTGCGCGACCCAGAGCTCGCGCCCGTCGGGCGAAACGTCAATGCCTTCGGGCTGGCTGCCGACCGGGATGTGCGTGATGCGCGGCGGCGGGCCCGGCTGCTGCGGCTTGTCGAGCTCCAACACCGAGACTGTGTCGGAGAGGATGTTGGCCGTGTAGATGACGGCGCGCGTCGGGTGGAAGACGAGCATGTGCGTGACGTTCTGCCCCGTGCCCGCGAGCCAGTCAACGCGGTCGGCCGCCGGGTCGTAGCGCGCGACGACGCGGCTGACCTCGGCCGTGAAGTAGATTTTCCCTCCGCGCTCGGCGAGCCCGTGCGGGCGCCAGAGCGGCCCGAGGTCAACGCGCTTCACCTCCTTGCGCGCGGCGAGGTCTATGACCGAGAGGGTGTTGCCCGGTTTTTCCGCGCCGTAGTTCGAGACGTAGGCCGTGCGGCCGTCCGAAGAGGCGACGACCTCGTGCGGCCCCTCGCCCGTCGGCACGCGCGCCACGACCTGCATCGTCTCGGGGTCTACGAGCGCGAGCGTGCTCTCGGCCTTGTTCAGCACGAGCAGCGTCGGGCGCACGGCCGAAGTTGAAGGAGCCGCCGACGCGGACTGTGGCGTCTGCGGCGTCTGCGCGCGCGCCGTCCCCGTGGGGTCGGAGGCGGGGTCTACGATCATCAGCATCAACAGCGCCAGCGCAAACAGCGCGAGCGCGTAGCGTCTCGAACGTCGTCTGTCCATCAAGTTTCTCTCCGCGGCTTCGGCTTCGGTGCGGGGCTGCACTGAGCGGGGTTTTAACGCTTCGGGATTTCGGTGCCTGCTTCTTTACGGGGGAGTCCGACGGACTGTTTCAGCGCCGCGCCCCTTTTGTGACGAGCCGCCGAATTTCCGTGCCGAGCGGGACGAAAGCAAGGACGAAAAACAGAGGTTAGTAGTTGCGATTAGCGTATCATCCGATTTCAACGCCGGCCGGCGCCGACGGCGGCTTTCACTAACCTCTAACCTCCAACCTCTAACCTCTGCACTACTGCCCGTGCAGTTTCTTCCAAGCCTCGACGTAGGGCGCGGTTCGAGGGTTCTGCTCGTTCCAGCGCGGCTCCGTCGTAGAGTCGGCGAGGTCGAGCGCGGCGCGGCCGACCGTGCGGACGACGCGCTCCATGTTGGCGAAGTCAACCTTCGGCCACTCGTCGCCGACGGCGTGGTAGTCGGGGAAGTTGAACGCGACGCCCGCCGTGTGCGCCGGCACGCCCGCGTCGGCGAGCGACTGGTTGTCGCTGCGCGCGAAGTAGGCGTCGGAGTTGGTCGGGTGCTTGTAGACGCGCACGCCCTCGGCCTCGCCCGCGCGAGCGAGCGCCGCGCCCACGTCCGAGTAGTCGAAGCCCGTCACGGCGAGCGTGCCGACCTGCGGCCCCTCGCTGTCGTCCGTGCGCCCGATCTGCTCCATGTTGATTTGCGCGACCGTCTTCACGAGCGGCACGAGCGGGTGGCGGCCGTAGTAGCGCGAGCCGACGAGGCCGAGCTCTTCGCCGAAGAAGGTCATGAAGAGAATCGAGCGCTTCGGCCGCGGGTTCAACTTCGAGAGCGCGCCGGCCAGCTCGACGACGCCGACCGTGCCCGAGCCGTCGTCGTTCGCGCCGTTGTAGACGCAGTCCTCGCGCTCGGGCGCGCAGTTCTCGCGCACGCCCAAGTGGTCGTAGTGCGCGGAGATGATGACGTAGGTGTCGCGCAGGGCCGGGTCTGAGCCGCGCAGGATGCCTGCGACGTTGCGCACGCGCACGGGCGTCTCGGAAGGCGCGGGCAGGCTCAAGTTTAAAGTCGCGCCGCCTTCGCCCTCGGGCAGCGCCTCGTAGAAGGCTGCGGCCGCGGCGCCGTAGACGGTGAGGAGCGGCGCGCTCGGAGTGTTGCCGAGCGGCGACTCGCCCGTGCGCCCTTCCGGGTCTACGACTCGCGGGGTGCGGCCCCCCCGCGGGCGCTCCATCCTGCGCTCGAACGCGACGACGAGCGGCGCGCCGAGCGCGTGCATCCGCGTCATGAACTCGTTCTCTTCCCGCAGCACTTGGAAGGCGCGCGACTGGCTGCCGCGCGGGAACTCGGGAAACTCCGTCAAGACGACGCGCCCCTCGACCTGCGCGCGCGTGAGCCCTTCGGGGGCGCTGCCGTACTTGACCTTCAGCAGCCGCGCGCCCGCGAGCGAGAGCGCGCCCTCGGGCGTCCAGAAGTTGAAGCCCGCGACCGAGAAGCCGATGCCGACCTGCTCGGGGCTCACTGTCGGAGCCGCCGCGCCACTCGTGTTCGAGAACGTGAGCCGCGTCGCCGCGGGGTCGCGCCCGACCAGACGCCAGTTAGCGGTCTGGAAGTATCCGTCGTCGCCCGCCGGCTCAAGCCCCGCGCGCCGGAACTGCGCCGCGATGTACTCGGCCGCCAAGTCCAACCCGCGCGAAGGCGTCTTCCGCCCTTCGAGCGCGTCCGAAGAGATGAAGGAGAGGTGGCCCTTCAGACTCTCGGCCGAAACGCCTTCGAGCACCGCCCGCCAACGATCCGCCCCGCCGCGTCCCGCCGTCTGCGCGGGCTGACGCTGCGTCTGCGCGTCCGCAGTCCGCTGGCGCGTCTGAGCGCGCACGGGCGCGGCCGTCGTCAACAACAGCGCCGCCATCAGCACACACGCCGCAGCACGCACGGACGGGCACGGCCCCTTTACCTTCAACGCGAACTTCATCCTCAAGTGTCTCCGCCTAACTCGACTGCAAGTCGCCTACTCGACACGCACGCCGCGCCAGAAGGCGACGCGCCCCTTTATCTGCTTCGCCGCGTCCTTCGGCTCGGGGTAGTACCACGCGGCGTCGCGGTTCAACTCCCCGCCCACGACCACGTCGTAATAACTCGCCTCGCCCTTCCAAGGGCAGGTCGTGTGCGTCGCACTCTCCCTGAAGTGCTCGCGGTTGACGGACTCGGCCGGGAAGTAATGATTCCCCTCCACGACCAACGTCTCATCGCTCTCCGCCAGCACCGCGCCCTTCCAAGTCGCCTTCATCGTCAACCTCCCCTCGAACCCTTCAGCCGCGCGTGAGCTGGCGATACTTGATGCGGTGCGGCTGCGTGGCGTCTTCGCCGAGGCGCGCGCGCTTGTCCTCTTCGTAGTCGGAGAAGTTGCCCTCGAACCAGTAGACGCGGCTGTCGCCCTCGAAGGCGAGGATGTGCGTGGCGACGCGGTCGAGGAACCAGCGGTCGTGGCTGATGACGACAGCGCAGCCGGCGAAGTTCTCCAGAGCCTCTTCCAAGGCGCGCATCGTGTTCACGTCGAGGTCGTTGGTCGGCTCGTCGAGCAGCAGGACGTTCGCGCCCTCCTTCAACATCTTCGCGAGGTGGACGCGGTTGCGCTCGCCGCCCGAGAGCATCCCGACCTTCTTCTGCTGGTCGGAGCCGGAGAAGTTGAAGCGGCCGACGTACGCGCGCGAGTTCACCTCGCGCGGCCCGAGCTTGACGACATCGGAGCCGCCGGAAATCTCCTCCCAGATGCTCTTCTCCGGGTCAAGCGTGCGCGACTGGTCAACGTAGCCGAGTTGCACGGTCTCGCCGACGCGGATGCCTCCGGCATCGGGCTGCTCCTGACCAGTGACCATGCGGAAGAGTGTGGTCTTGCCTGCGCCGTTCGGGCCGATGACGCCGACGATGCCGCCCGGCGGCAGCTTGAAGGTCATGCCCTCGACGAGCAGTCGGTCGCCGTAACCCTTCGAGACGCCTTCGGCCTCAATCACAATCGAGCCGAGGCGCGGGCCCGGCGGGATGTAAATCTCAAGCTCGCGCGCGCGCTGTTCGGTCTGCTGGTTGAGCAGAGCCTCGTAAGAGTTGATGCGCGCTTTGGACTTGGCGTGGCGTGCCTTCGGCGCCATGCGAATCCATTCCAGTTCGCGCTCAAGAGTCTTCTGCCGCTCGGTCTCCTGCTTCTCCTCGCGGCGCAGGCGCTCCTGCTTCTGCTCCAACCACGAAGAGTAGTTGCCCTTCCAAGGGATGCCCTCGCCGCGGTCGAGTTCGAGAATCCAGCCGGCCACGTTGTCGAGGAAGTAGCGGTCGTGCGTGACGGCGATGACCGTTCCGGCGTACTGCTGCAAGTGCTGCTCCAACCACGCGACCGACTCGGCGTCGAGGTGGTTGGTCGGCTCGTCCAAGAGAAGTATGTCGGGCTTCATCAGCAGCAGCCGGCAGAGCGCGACGCGGCGCCGCTCGCCGCCCGAGAGGACTTTGACCGGAGTGTCGCCCGGAGGACAACGGAGCGCGTCCATCGCCATCTCAAGCCGCGAGTCCAAGTCCCACGCGTCGAGCGCGTCCAAGCGCTCCTGCACCTCGCCCTGACGTTCGAGGAGCTTGTTCATCTCGTCGTCCGACATCTCCTCGCCGAACTTCGCGTTGATCTCGTCGAACTCTTTCAAGAGACTGACCGTCTCCGAAACGGCCTCCTCAATCGTCTCGCGCACGGTCTTCGACTCGTCGAGTTGCGGCTCCTGTTCGAGGTAGCCGATGGTGTAGCCGGGCGAGAGCATCGTCTGTCCGGTGAAGCCCTTGTCCACGCCCGCGATGATGCGAAGCAGTGAAGACTTGCCCGAGCCGTTGAGGCCGATGACGCCGATCTTCGCGCCGTAGAAGTAGGAGAGGGAGATGTCTTTCAGCACCGCGCGCTTGTCGTAGTGGCGGCTGACGCCGACCATCGAGTAGATGATCTTGTTGGGCTGTGTGCTCATGCGTGTGAGTTCCTTCGGACGGTTCTGTCTAAGATTTTAAAGTACAAGGTACGACAGCGCGGCGCGAATCTCAAACGGCCGCGCGGGCGGGACAAGCGGGGCCGCGGCGTTGATAATGTCGCGGGCGCGCGCCGACGGTTTAAGGCGGGACGGCCCGCACGACTGACTTCATCAAACACGGAGGCCGCTGTTTGCAGGCGCAGGACTTCGCAGACCTGTACGCGCTCGAAGAGAGCTACTGGTGGTTCGTCGGGATGGAGCGCGTGACGGCGGCGCTGCTCGACCCCGTCTGCACGGCGGCGCGCGCGCGCGACGTGCTCGACGCGGGCTGCGGCACGGGCGCGATGCTCAACTGGCTCGAACGCTACGCGCGCGGCGGCCGTGTCTTCGGGATTGACGTGTCACCGGACGCGCTCGACTTCTGCCGCGCGCGCGGCCTCCGGAATCTCGCGCAGGCTTCGGCGACGGCACTCCCTTTCGCCGACGAGAGCTTTGACCTCGTGACGAGCTTCGACGTGCTCGTTCAGATTCCGGGCGAGGGCTCGGACGAGCTTGCGATGCGCGAGATGTTCCGCGTGCTCCGGCCGGGCGGCGTCGCCTTCGTGCGCGCGGCCGCCTACGAGTGGATGCGCAGCGGCCACGACGAGGCTCTGCACACACAGCGCCGCTACAGCCTTGAACAACTCACGGCGAGGATGGAGCGCGCCGGCTTCAGCGTCCGCCGCGCGACCTACGCCAACACGCTCCTCTTCCCCGTCGCGGCCTTCCGCCGCCTCGTCCTCAAGCGCGTCGGCCTCGCGGACAGCGGCTCGGACGTGAAGCCGCTCCCGCCCGCGCTCGCGTGGCTCAACCGCGCGCTCACCCACGCGCTCTACGCAGAGGCGCGTCTACTCAAAAGCCCCGGCGCCAAACTCCCCGCAGGGCTCTCGACCGTCTGCGTCGCAGAGAAGCCCGAGTGACTGACGATGAAGGAGACGCTGTACAGCGTCGCTCTCATCTTTCACCCTTCAAAGTCTAAGACGGCTTCGGCCACTTCACGCACTTCTTCGTCACGCAGTTGTGGGTAGAGTGGGAGCGAGAGGATTTCGCCTGTCAGCCGTTCGGCCACAGGAAGCGGCGGCTGGTTGCGGCGTCGGAAGAGGGGTTGGAGGTGGAGCGGCGCGGGGTAGTGGACGAGTGTTTCGATGCCGCGCGCGGCGAGGTGCGCGCGCAGGCGTTCGCGCTCGGGGTGGCGGATGACGTAGAGGTGGAAGACGTGCGAGCCAGCGCCCGCGTGCTCCGAGGGGAGAACGAGCGCGCGCTGCGGGGGGAGAACGAGGCGGCATGCGTCGCGGGATGCGCCCCGCGTGTGGGTGCGCGAGAGGAGGCGTTGGTAAAGGGTAGCGAGTCGGCGGCGGCGCCGGTTCCAGTCCAACAGGCGCCTGAGCTTGACGCGCAGCGCCGCCGCCTGAAGTTCGTCGAGCCGGGAATTCTGTCCGGCCATCCTGCCTGCGAGCGCGGAGGGGTGGCCGCCCTGCCTCAGCTCCTTCACACGTTCAATCAGACTCGAATCGTTAGAGGTGACCGCGCCGCCGTCGCCGTATGCGCCGAGGTTCTTGGTCGGGTAGAAACTGAAGGCGGCGGCGTGTCCCCAAGCGCCCGCGCGCCGGCCGCCGAGCCGCGCGCCGTGCGCCTGCGCCGCGTCCTCTATGACGAAGAGGCCGCGGCGCGCGGCGAAGTCGCAGACGGCTTCCATGTCGGCCATCTGCCCGTAGAGGTGTACGGGGACGACGGCGCGCGTGCGCTTCGTGAGCGCGCGTTCGAGCCCGCGCGGGTCGAGCGTGTAAGTGTCGGGGTTGATGTCCGCGAAGACGGGGACGCCGCCCGCGTTCGTGATGCCGAGCGCGGTGTAGCCGGCGGTGAGCGGCGCGGTGATGACTTCGTCGCCTTTGCCCGGACGGACTGCGCCGGAGGCCAGAAGCGCGAGCGCGAGCGCGTCGGTGCCGTTGCCGACCCCGGCGCAGGCGCCCGCGCCGCAGAAGCGCGCCCACTCCCGCTCGAACGCTTCGACCTCGCGGCCGAGGATGTAGCTGCCGGCGGCGAGGACGCGCTCGACCGCCGCGCTTACTTCCCCGCCGACCTCCTCATGCTGTCTTGTGAGCTCTAGAAAAGAGATCGGCATCCGGTTTCCAGTAGTGCGCGCGGTACTGCGAGTAGAACTCGACCGTGCGTTCGAGCCCCTCGCGCAGAGGCGTGCGCGGGCGCCAGCCGAGCGCCGACTCGATCTTGGCGAAACTCGAATGCGTGTTGCCCACGTCAATCAACTGCCGCTCCTGCGGGAACGGCACGCAGCGCACGGAGCCGCGGCCCGTAATCGAAATCAGTTCGTCTGCAAGCTCGGCCAGAGAGACCGGGTCGCCGCCGAGGTTGAAGACCTCGCCCTCGGCCTCTTCGCTCGCGCCCGCAAGGAGCAGCGCCTCCACCACGTCGTCCACGTGGTTGATGTCGCGGCGCTGGCGGCCTTCGCCGAAGAGGTCTATCACGCCGCCGTCCATCGCCTGCCGGATGAACCACGCGATGAAGCCCTGCCGGTTGTGGTGTACGAGCTGGCGCGGCCCGTACGTGTTCGTCAGCCGCAGGATGACGGCGCGCGTGCCGTAGACGCGGTGGTAGAGCAGGTGGTAGTGCTCGGCCGCGAGCTTGTTGATGCCGTTCACGTCGAGCGGCGCGACGCGGTGCTGCTCGTCGAGCGGAAGATAAAGGGGCCGCCCGTAGACCTGCCGCGTGCTCGTGTAGACGACCTTGACGTGCGGGTTGAAGTGGCGGCACGCCTCAAGCAGCGTGAGCGGCGCGGCGCAGTTCAGCTCAAGGTCGTGCAGCGGGCGCTGCATCGAGTCGAGGTGGCTGACGTTGCCGGCGAGGTTGAAGATGTAGTCCACGCCGCCGACGAGGTGGTTGACGACCTTCGGGTCGCACACGTCGCCGCGGTGGACTTCGATCTTCGAGCGCACGTCGGCGACGTTGTAGGGGTTGCCGCCCTGATCGGGCAGCATCGCGTCGAGGACGGAGACCTCGGCGCCGACCTCCACGAGGCGGCGGACGAGGTTGCTGCCGATGAAGCCGAGGCCGCCGGTGACGAGCGCCGTGCGCCCTTTATATTCGCCGTAAGTTTTCGGGTCGTTCATTGTCCTTCGCTTCCGGGGAGAAGGAAGTTAGTCAGGCGCGGCGCACACGGGCGCGCGTGCCGCGCCGCAGAAGCCGCGAGGGCGCTCCGGCCTTCAGCCAGAGCGAGAGCAGGTCGAGCGCCGTGCGCGTCACGCGCCGCGGGGTCAGAAATTGCGAACTGCCGTGGGCGCGCGGGTAGTGTCTGACGGGCGCCTCCGCGAACGTGCGCCCGGCGCGGTGCAGCTTGTGCACCAGCTCGACGCAGATGCTACCGCTCGAAGAGAACAGCTCGACCCCGTCGAACGCCCGCCGCCTGAGCAGGCGGAAGTCGCAGTCCACGTCGCGGATTGGGATGCTGAAAAGGAGATGCGCCAGCCGGTTGTAGACCGCGCCGAGCGCCCTGCGTTGCCAACCGTCCGCGCGTTTTATCTTATAGCCGTTGACGATGTCAACCCCGCTGACGAGCAGCGGCCGTAGTTTCGCCAGTTCCCGCACGTCGTACTGCCCGTCGCCGTCGGTGTAGAAGACGAGCTCCTTCGACGCGCTCGCGAAGCCCGTGCGCAACGCGGCGCCGTAGCCGCGGTTCGTCTCGTGTCGGACGACGCGCAGGCGCGGCTCGCGTCGCGCGAGCTCTTCGAGCACGGCGGCCGTGCCGTCGGTGCTGCCGTCGTTGACGACTATGACCTCGTAGTCTTCGGCAATCGCGGGCAGCACCGAGAGTGCGTCGCCCACAAGCCCGGCGATAGTCCCCTCGTCGTTGTATGCCGGGAAGAAGACGCTGACGCTTTCTGACATCTTGACGTGTGCTAGGATGGCGGCACGGCCCGCCGGCCCCGAACGATGAAAAGCCCCAAGCGAATCGCCGCACTGCTCGTCGCAGGCTTTCTAGCCTTCGCCCCGCCGGGGACGATGATCTTCCTGCTGGCGCTGTTCGTCGGGCTGTTCGGGCGCGGCTGGGCTGCCGTAGTCGGCGCCGCGTGCGTCGTGGCGCTGGCGGCGCTCCTCGTCATCCGCCGCCGACGCCGCAGGCAGGGGCGGCGCGGGCGTCCGGAACATGCTGACAAGGGTTAAGAGCGAAAAATCCTGACGCCACTTTGAAGTGTTCGCGCGCGTACGTCAAGCGCGGGCGGGTTTCAGCGGGGCTTGACCTCTATGACGTTGTTGACGTTGCCGGCCTCGTCCTCCGCGGTCTCGGGGTTGGAAGGGTCGAGCAGCCAGTCGCCGTCCACGATGAACTTGTAACGGTAGACGCCCGGGTCTAAATCCACGCGGCAGACCCAGCCGTCCGGCTCGCGCGCGAAGATGAGCTGCGACTGGTTCCACTCGTTGAAAGAGCCGGCGAGCGCGACGACCGACGCGTCCTCGTGCCCCTTCAGGCGGAAGGTCGTGTTGCCCTTCAGGCTCGGCGGGGGAAGCTCGACGCGTCGCGCGGTGAACGACTCGCCCTCGTAGAGGAAGGTGAGGCTGACGACCTTGCCATCGTCGTCGCGCCCGAAGGTGACGGGCGTGCCGCCGACCTCGTCCGTGAACGAGCGCCGGTTCTTCCGCAGAAGCCTGTGCCGCTTCGCGCCCGTCATCTTCACCCACAGCTCGCCGCCCGCCGCCGACACGTCGAGCGTCGAGACGGGGATGAGCCCCACCTCCAACTCGTAGCGCCCCGCGTACTGCGCCAACTCCTCCGCGCCCGCCTTCGGCTTCACGCCCGCGGCCGGACTCTGCGCCAGCAACGACGCCAACACAACGCACGCGTAAAACTTCCACATCGCGATTCTCGGAAGGAAGAATTAACAGGGATGGACGGGATGTGCAGGATTAGGGATTAAGGGTTTGAAGTCTTAAATTCCTACCCTGAATATCCCGTCCATCCCTGTTAAATTCTGTGACTCAATACTGCCAGTTGACGTTGACGGAGCCCGTGCCGGACGCGGGCACGGTGTAGGTGTGGTTGGCGCCGGCCTCCCACGTGACCGAGCCGTTGGCCGCAATCTTGATGAACTTGAACTGGATGCTCTGGCCGGCGGGGACGCTGACGTTGAGGAACCAGTTCGGGTAGTTGGGCGTGAGCATCGGCCCCGCGGCGCCGTCCCACGTCGTCGCCCAGTTGCCGAGTTCGACGGTGCTGCCCGTCAGGAAGATGTAGTCGCCGACCTGCGTCGGGCTGGCGTTGTAGACGGTGAAGGTGACGGGGATGAGCTTCGCCGTCAGCGCCGTGAACTGTATGCCGTTCGAGACCGCGCCGCCGTTCTTCGTCACCGTCACGTTGTAACTGCCGTTCGTCACTGAAGGCACGGTGGCGACGACCTGCGTGTCCGACCAAGAGTTGATGGTGGCCGTCGTCGTCCCGAACTTGACGCTGCCGGTGCCTTGCGTCGCGCCGAAGTTCTTGCCGCCGATGACGACGCGCACGCCCGGCTGCGCAGAGGTCGGGCCGATGGAGCCGACCTGCGGCGTCGCGGCGCTCTCGGCGAACTGCCAGACGGCGACCGTGTGCGCGGGCAGCGAGAAGGCGGCGACGGGGTTGTTGCCGCCCGTGCCCGAGCTGACGTTAATCGAGGAACCGCCGAGCAGGCCCGTCAGGTAGTCCGAGTAAGCGCCGGCAGGTAACGAAGTGTTGAGTCCCGTAATCTGGTACGCGGTCGTCTCGTTCTTGTTGATGGCGACGAGGACGACCGAGCCGAAGAACTTGCGCTCGTAGATGTACACGTCGTTGTTTATCCAGCGCTCCCCCATCGAGCCGTAGCCGACGGCCGGGTTGCTGCGCCTGAGCGTCGAGAGGCGGCTGGTGAGTGTGTAGGCCGTCGTCGAAGTCGAGAAGTTAACCATCTGCGGCCGGTTGTAGGGGTCTGTGCCGCCCGACGTGTCGTTGTGGAGGTACTGCTCCGTCCCGTAGTAGATGCAGGGGATGCCGCGCGCGGTGAGGATGAAGGCCATAGCCTCGTGCAGACGGTTGTTGTTGTTGTTGACGGAGAGGAAGCGCGCCATGTCGTGGTTATCAATGAAGGTGACGAGGTCTTCCTTCCAAGTGAAGTTCGAGCCCTCCTGCGTGATGACGTTGTCTATGTCGGAGAAGTTCGTGTTCGAGGCGAAGACGTTCCGTATCGCCGCGTTGAGCGGGAAGTCGAGCAGAGAGATGCCGCTCTTGTTGGCGAACTTGTAGGAGTCGTGGTAGAGCGGGTCTGAGGTGCTGTTCTGGAACCACTCGCCGAAGAGGAAGCTGTCGCCGTTCGTGTAGATCGAGTTGGCGAAGCTGTACTCCCAGCCCCAAGTGACGTGCTTGACGGCGTCTATGCGGAAGCCGTCAACGCCGTGCTGCTGGAAGAGCGCGGCCGACGCCTTCAGGTAAGCGTCAACGGTCGCTTGCTCCTGATTGAGGTCGGCGAGGTCGAAGAGCGTGTAGTACTCGACCTGATAGCGGTCGTCCCAGCCGCCGCCCGAGATGTTGGCGTTGTGGTGGAAGTAGCCGTTGGTGTCGTTCGAGTAGTTGCCGACGAGCGTGCCGTTGTCGTAGAAGGCGCCGAACTCGCCCGCGTTGTCCTGCGTCGTGTGGTTGGGCGCGAAGTCTATGATGACCTTGATGCCGTTCTGGTGCGCGGCCGCCACCATGTTGTCGAAGTCAGTCCAAGTGTTCGACGTGTTGCCGAAGTGCTCCTCGACGCGCTTGAAGTCGCGCCCCTGATAGCCGTGGTAAGAGGCGGTCGGGTTCCCCTGCCCGTCGGGGATGTTGGTGTTGAGGTTGTCCACGGGCGGCGAAATCCAGATGGCGGTGACGCCGAGGCCGGCGAGGTAGGACATCTTCTGCTGGATGCCGGCGAGGTCGCCGCCCCAGTATGCGCGCCAGTTGGTCTTGGTCGAGTCGTAGAGGCCCGAGGACTGCGAGGGGTTGTTGTTGGCGGTCGAGCCGTCGAAGAAGCGGTCGGTGATGATCTGGTAGATGACCTCGCGCTTGAAGTCTGCGCCGAGCGTGCGCGGCACGGCGAGCGCGAAGAGGACGGCGAGGGACGTAAGGAAGACGGCGGTCTTCCTGCCGGGCAGCCTGAACATGGCGGGATACCTCCTTGGAAGCTCAAATGGAAACGCGTCGCTTTCGAGCGGCGCCGCGGGCGAGGGCTTCGGGGTCGCAAACGTCCGACGGGGCGTGGCTGGTGAAGCTCTGGTCGGAAGGCCGGAGTATATCGCGCGCCGGGGGAAAGGGGAAGAGCGAGGGGGAGTAGACAGTAGTCAGTAGCCAGTAGTCAGTAGAAAGACAGGCGGCGCGGCCTTCATCGGTTGATGATGAAGACCGCGCCGCCTGTATCTCTTCCCTACTGGCTACTGACTACTGACTACTGTCTACTGCTTCTTGTACTTGTCTATCAACTGCTGCAAGCCGTCGGTCGAGTTCTTGTGGCGGAACTTGTAGTACTTCTCCAAGTCCTCCTTGATGGCGTCGTGGGCCTGCTGGTACTGCGCTTGGCCCTCGGTCACGGCGACCGTCTGCGCGTAAGCCTCTATCACGCGGTCGAGCGCGTCCTGCGCCTTGGCGAGCGCGGCCTGCTTCTGCGCGGCGTCCGCGACGTTGTACATCTTCGAGAGGCGGTCGTAGTCGTCGAAGGTCAACTCGCTCAGGATGAGGTAGACGCCGGGGTCGCTGTACCTGAGCGCGGCGGCCTTCTGCATGCGCGTGAGCGCCGTGGCCTTGTCGCCCATCTTGTAGGCGATGATGCCGGTGGCGCGGTAGAGCGCGGGCAGGTTGTCCGACTTGTAGCTGGCCCACTTCGCGTCGTCCAGCCCCTCGGGCTTCTTGTCGGCCTCGAAAAGCTCGATGGCCTTCGTGCCGTACTGCTGCCCCTGCGCGGCGTAGGCGTTGTTGCCCTTGATGGTCTCGTTCGAGGCGACGACGGCGAGGGCGCGCAGCAGGTCTATGTCGTCGGGGTTCTTCGAGAGCCGCACGCCCGCCATCTTGAAGGCTTCGTCGGCGCGGCCCGCGTTGATGTAGGCGTTGAGCAGCGCGTCGTTGACGAGCGTGGCCTCCGCCGGGTCGTTGAAGATAGAGAGGTAGGTCTCCGCGAGAGAAATCTTGAGCTGGTTGTCGTTGGACGCGTTGATTTCGCCCGCGACCGCCTGCGCGACCTGCCGGCGCAGGGCGCTCTGCGGGTACTTCTGGACGAAGGCGGCCGCCGCCTGCAACTTCGCCTCGGCGCCCTTCGCCTTGTCTATCTTCGCAGCCGCGTCCTTCTCGCCGCCCGAGACTTTGGGCTGCTGGCCGCCCTTGTCGTCCTGCGCCGCCGCGCCGAGCGCCAGCGCGCAGACGAGCGCGCACGCCGAAAGAATTCTGAACTTCATCTCTAAGCTCCTCGATTTAAGATTGCTTTTCGGAGACTGTTGTCTGTGCCGACAAGGTTACACCAGAACCGGACGCCGATGAAGTCGCGGGATAGAGGCTAGAGGTTGGAGGTTAGAGGTTAGTGAAAGCCTTCGCCGCCGGGCCGGCTCATGGTCAATCAGGCCGCACGTCAGAAACAACTACTAACCTCTAACCTCCAACCTCTAACCTCTGCTCTTCAGGCCCTCCCCGCCACTTCGCCGGTCTGCGTGTTGACGCGGACGCGCTCGCCCTCTTTGATGAAGAGCGGGACGCGCACCTGTAGGCCGGTCTGAAGCGTGGCGGGCTTGAGGTCGCGGCCCGCGGCCGTGTCGCCTTTGACGCCGGGCTCGGTCTCCGTGACGGTGAGTTCGACGAACTGCGGGAGTTCGAGCGCGACGGGGTCGCCGTTATATCTGAGCACCTTCACGGCCAGCCCGTCGGTCAGGTAGCCGCGGTCTTCGCCGATCTGCTCGGACGGCAGGGCGAACTGCTCGAACGTCTCCTCGTCCATGAAGTGGAAGCCCTCGCCGTCCGAGTACATGAAGGAGGCGGGCGAGAAGGCCACGTCCGGCTCCTCGAACTTCTCGCTTGCC
The DNA here is from genome assembly GCA_035248785.1 of Pyrinomonadaceae bacterium. Classification (GTDB taxonomy): domain Bacteria; phylum Acidobacteriota; class Blastocatellia; order Pyrinomonadales; family Pyrinomonadaceae; genus QHXN01. The sequence continues at coordinate 20,674 of DATFHD010000002.1, forward strand.
TTGAAGCTCTTCTCAAGCACCGCGCCCGTCAGGAGGTGGCGCAGCCGCGTCCGCACCATCGTCGAGGCGCCGCGCGCGGAGGGCGACGCGAACGTCACGTCCACCACCGCGTAGGGCTCGCCGTCCACCTTAATCATCATCCGCCGCTTCAACTCGTTCGCACCCGTCAGCGCCACCTTCGTCTCCCTCCGCTCCTCTTAAAGAATCTTCCTTCCGAACCCGCGCGCAGCAGGTGTCGGAACTTTCCTGCGCCGCGCCCGCGCCCGCCCGTTGAAACCCAAGCATTTTCGCCGCTCACGCAGCGGAACGCCCGTTGCACTTAGCGCGGCGGGGCGCCCACCCGCCTCGCAGAATGACTTAAGTAAGAAAGGCTATCATGAGAAACAGACTCTTCGCACTCGGACTCGCGCTCCTCTTCACAACGTTTCAGACCGCGCCCGCGCTCGCCGCGACGCCCAAGCCTTCGGCCGACTGGGCGTCAGTCCAAGCCCTTTCGACCGGCGAGAAGATCGCCGTCATCACCAGAGACGGCGACCGCCTGAAGGGGCGCTTCGGCTCGGCCACAGACACCGACATCATCTTCACGCACGAAGGCAGCAAGGTCACGCTCAGGCGCGACAGCATTAAGCGCGTCGAGGTCGGCCAGAAGAACCGCCTGCTCGGCGCGCTCGTCGGCGGGGGCGTCGGCGTCGGCGTCGGCACCGGCGGGGGCGTCGGCCTCGTCGCGGCGAGCGACCACTTCACGATGTCCACCATCCAGACGGGCGCGTTCGTCGGCGCCGGCATCGGCGCGGCCATCGGCGCGGCCGCGGGCCTCGGCACGAAGTACGAGACCGTTTACGAGGCCCTCTAAAACCGTTAAGCTCTCCCGAAACGTTGGGGGGTTCTGAAGTGAGAAGCAGACTCTTCGCGCTCTGCCTGTTGCTCGCGTTCGCGTTTGCACAGGCGCCTTCCGCGGCGGCACAGTCAACAGCCACCGCAGACGGGACGCCGTCCGCGCAGGCGCAGGCGGGCGACCTGTGCCACGTCTACTTGGTGGACGTGGAGAAGGCGCGCAAGGCGCTCGAAGAGTACCGCGACACGGACGACGCCGCGCGCGACACTAAGGCGATTGCCGACGCGCAGGTGGTCTTCCCCGAATTCCGCACCGTCGTCGGCGAGGAGCAGTTGACGACGAAGAGCTACCCCTTCCCCGGCGCGCGTCTCTTCATCACGGCCAGCGTCTTCTACACGGACGAGTCTATGGCCTCGGCGCACGGCTCCGACTCGATGCAGCTCGCGGTCGCCGTCGGCCCGAAGGTGCTGCCCGACGCGCTCGACGCCGAGGACAACGCCGCGGCCGAACTGACCCTCGACGGCGCCGACACCGCGCGCGCGAAGAAATATCTGAAGGTCGGCGGCCGCCGCTACCTCGTCGGCGTCGAGTGCAGGCACAGGTAAGGCGAAGGCAGTGACGAGTGACGGGTGACGAGTTAAGACAGCCTCTTACTCGTCGCCCGTCACTCGTCACTGCCTTCGTGCTTCCGTCTGCTTTTGTGCTTCGCCGTCGTAGTCGAACTTGAGCGGCGCGGACGAGGGGCGGATGGAGATGACGACCGATTTGGAGGCGGGCGTGTTGCTCTTGTCTGCGACGCTGCGGACGGGGACGAGGACGTTCGTCTCGGGGAAGTAGGTGGCGGCCGAGCGTCGCGGCACTGGATAAGGCACGACGAGGAAGCGTCGGGCGGTGCGCGTCTCGCCCTCGAAGTGGCTGAAGAGGTCAACGACCTGTCCGGCCGACAGCCCTTGCGAGGCGATGTCTTCGGGGTTGAGGAAGACGACGCGGCGCTCGTTGTGTACGCCGCGGTAGCGGTCGTCGAGGCCGTAGATGGTCGTGTTGAACTGGTCGTGGCTGCGGACGGTCATCATGAGGAACTGGCCCGGCCCGAGTTCGTGCTGCGGCAGTTCGTGGACGGTGAAGTTGGCGCGGTCGGTTGAAGTCTTGAACACGCCCTCGCGCGCGAGGTTTGGCAGGTAGAAGCCGCCCGGTTCCCTCACTCTTCTGTTGTAGTCCTCGAAGCCCGGTATGACGCGCTCAATCAAATCCCGCACGCGGTCGTAGTCTTCGACCAGCCCCTCCCAGTCAATCGAGCTTCTCCCGCCGAGCGTCGCACGCGCGAGCCGCGCGATGATGACGGGCTCGCTTAGTAAATGCTCAGAGGCCGGCTCAAGACTCCCGCGCGACGAGTGGACGACGCCCATCGAGTTCTCGACGCTGACGAACTGCTCGCCCGCCTTCTGCGCGTCGCGCTCGGTGCGGCCGAGGCACGGGAGTATCAAAGCCTGCTCGCCGGTGACGAGGTGCGCGCGGTTGAGCTTGGTCGAGACGTGCGCGGTCAGTCGGCAACGTGTCAAAGCCTCGGCCGTGAACTCCGTGTCGGGCGTGGCCGAGAGGAAGTTGCCGCCGACGGCGAAGAAGATTTTCACGCGGCGTTCGTGCATCGCCTTGATCGTCTCGACGGTGTCGAGGCCGTGGCGGCGCGGCGGCTCGAAGTCGAACTCGCGTTCGAGCGCGTCGAGGAAGGTGTCGGCCGGGCGCTCCCAGATGCCCATCGTGCGGTCGCCCTGCACGTTCGAGTGGCCGCGCACGGGGCACGCGCCCGCGCCGGGGCGCCCGACGTTGCCACGGAGCAGCAGCAGGTTGACGATCTCCTGTATGTTGGCGACCGCGTTCTTGTGCTGCGTCAGCCCCATCGCCCAGCAGACGATTGTCGCTTTCGAGTTGACGTAAAGGCGCGCGGCCTCGCGCATTTTCTCGCGCGGGACGCCGCTCTGCTCTACAAGCTCGTCCCAACTGACTTCATGAAGCGCCCGCGCGAACTCCTCGAAGCCGTGCGTCTTCTCTTCGATGAACTTCCGGTCGAGCACTTCGCCGGGGCGGCGCGACTCTTCTTCCAGCACCTCCTTCATGATGCCTTTGAGCAGAGCTACGTCGCCGTTGACTCGGACTTGCAGGAAGATGTCGGTCAGCTCCGTCCCGCCGCCGAGAAGGTCTAAGGGGTGCTGCGGGTGTTTGAAGCGGCCGAGCCCGGCCTCGGGCATCGGGTTGACGTGGACTATTTTGCACCCGCGCAGCTTCGCATCGCGCAGCGTCGAGAGCATGCGCGGGTGGTTCGTGCCCGGGTTCTGGCCGACGACGAAGATGCAGTCGGCGAGTGCGAAGTCGTTGAGCGTGACCGTTCCCTTGCCGACGCCGATGGTCTCTGTGAGCGCGCGCCCCGAAGACTCGTGGCACATGTTCGAGCAGTCGGGCAGGTTGTTCGTGCCGAACTGCCGGACGAAGAGTTGATAAAGGAACGCCGCCTCGTTCGAAGTGCGCCCCGAGGTGTAGAAGGCCGCCTCGTCCGGCGAGTCGAGTTCGTTAAGCTCGCGGGCGACGAACTTGAAAGCCTCGTCCCACTCAATCGCCTCGTAGTGCGTCGCGCCCCTTCTCAACACAACCGGGCGCGTGATGCGCCCCTGCTTGCCGAGCCAGTAGTCGGACTTCTGCGAGAGGTCTGCGACGCTCCACTCTTTAAAGAACTCGGGCGTAACGCGGCGCGTCGTCGCCTCTTCCGCGACGGCCTTCGCGCCGTTCTCGCAGAACTCTGCGTGCGCGCGACGGCCGTCGGGGTCGGGCCAAGCGCAGCCCGGGCAGTCGAAGCCGTCCTTCTGGTTGAGCTTCAAAAGTGTGCGCGTGCCGCGCAACAGTCCGGCCTCGCCCGCGATGTGCTTCGTCGCAGACCAGACGGCCGCGAGCCCGCCCGACACTTCCGACGCTCCGTCGAACCCGCCGCCCGTAAACTCCTCCGGCGGCTGCGCGCGCACGCGCCGTTGTGAGGAGGCGCGGCCTTCGTCAACGCCCGGCGTGTCGCCCGCGCCGTGCGGCGCTTCCGAATCCATGCGTGAGTGGTAGTGCGTCGCCTGCGCCGCGGAAGCCTCCTCCGCAGCCTCCGCGCGCTTGGCCGGCGTGTCGCCCTGAAAGTCTTTCGTCGCGCCCATCGTCGTCAGGTTCCCGAAGCGTAAGTTTACTACATGAGGCCGCCTTCCTAACTACTGGCACCGGGATTGAGTGTCTACACGCGTCGGGGTTTGTTTACGTACGGATACAGTTCAAAGGGTGTGGCAGAACCGCGGACAGGAGGAGGACACATGAACGCTTTTCAACTGCTGAAGGAAGACCACCAGAAGGTCTCGGGGCTTTTCCAACAGATCGAGCCGACGACCGAGCGCGCCGAGAAGACGCGCACCGAACTCTTCGACAAGCTCAAAGAGGAGTTGGACATCCACGCCAGAATCGAGGAGACGATCTTCTACCCGGCCATCAAGCAGGCCGCCGAGACGCGCGAGATCGTGCTCGAAGGCTTCGAGGAGCACCACGTCGTCAAGATGCTGCTCAAGGAGCTTGAGGCGATGCCGGTGGACACCGAGCAGTGGACGGCCAAGGTCAAGGTGCTACAGGAGAACGTCGAGCACCACGTCGAAGAGGAAGAGGGCGAGATGTTCCAGAAGGCCCGTCAGGTCTTAAGCGAAGACGACATCAACCGCCTCGGCGAGCAGATGGAGCAGATGAAGACGCAGCTCAAGCAGCAGTCGAAGTCGGCCGGCGCCTAGGGAATCTTCAAACGCGCCGGAGGGCTCCGAACGCGTCGAGCCGCCGAAGGCGGCGGACAGAATAAAGCCCGGGGCGTCAGCCCCGGGTATCGTGCGGTAATAAAGGCGGAGCCCCGGAGGGGCGACAGAAGTTCGAGCATGAGAATCACGCTGCGCGTCCTTCTGTCGCCCCTCCGGGGCTCCGACGTTTTTATAACGCCTGTCCCCGGGGCTGACGCCCCGGGCTTTATTCTTCCGCCCCTGACGGGGCTCCGCCCGAATCTACCTTTACGTGTTTGCTTCGCCGTGAAGCAGACGCGCGGCCTTCAGTATCAGCGCGCAGGAGATGCCCTGCGTGATTCGGCCGTCCATCACCATCCGGACGGCCTCGTCGAATTTTACCTTGAGTGGTTGCAGGCTCTCGGTGCTCTCCCTCTCGTGCTCGCCGAACTTCAGCCGGCGCGCGAGGAAGATGCGCGCGGGCGAGTAGACCTGCGAGGTGACGGCGTCCACGAGCCCGAGGTCAACCCACTCTTCGGCCTCAATCCCCAGTTCTTCTTTAAGCTCGCGGCGCGCGGACTCCGAAGGCTCCTCGCCCTCTTCCGACCCGCCCTGCACGACCTCGATTGAATCCTTGCCGACCGCGTAGCGGAACGTCTTCACCAGATGCGCGAAGCCCTCTTCGTCCAGCGCCAGCACCGCCACGCCCGGCTTCATCCGCATCGTCGCGCGACGCGCAGGGCTGCCGTCCGGCCTCGACACCTCGTCCACCCACACTTCGGCGAACTCGTCCGCGTAGATGCGTTCGGATGCCTTTATCGTCCAAGGCCCGTGCTTTCGTTCCATCCCTTCTGCTCTCCCCCGTGACATTTTTGTTCGACTTACTCGGCGCGGCGACAGGTTTGTCCCGACGCCTCTCAAACTTCGGCAATTTTAATCGTTGACGCGCGGCACGACGTGTGCAATCGTTCTCACCGTTCTGTCCGAAATCTGACAGAGAAAGGTAGAACTGCCCGGATGAATGACGAAGAGAGCGGCGCCGCCAGAGCGCCGGGCGCGGTCACGAATCCCCCCTTGACTTCCCAACTCTTCGACTACGGCGTGCACGACGCCTCCCGCACAATCTTTCTCTTTGAAGAGATCAACCGGCAGACCGCCGCCAAGGTCTTGATGGGGCTGCAAGTCCTCGGCGAAGGCTCTGTCACACTGAAAGTGAGCACGCGCGGCGGGTGCCGCGTGGCCGGACTTTCAATCTACGACGGCCTGCGCGAGTGCCCGGACGTACGCGCCGTCGGCTACGGCGAAGTCTGCTCGATGGGCGTCGTCATCCTTCAGGCCGCGGCGCGGCGCGAGCTGATGCCCAACTCCGTCATCATGGTTCACCCCGGCTATTCGAGCGTCGGGTTCGACCACGACGAGAACACGCAGCGCACGGCCGAGTACGCCAAGCGCCAGCGCGACCGCTGCTGCGAGATTCTGTCGGAGAAGATGGGCATCACGCTCAAGAGCTTCCTGCGCCGTTTCACTTGGGACACGTACCTGACGGCGCGTCAGGCGGTCGAGTTCGGGCTCGCCGACCGCGTGATCGAGCCCGGCCCGGCCCGCGTCACGCGCGCCCTGCCCGAGACGCGCGCGATGCCCGAGCCGAGCTTCGTCAGCCCCGCCCCGCGCCTGCTCAAGCGCCGCGCCTTCGCGTCCGCCGAAGACCGCGGCCTTTAACTTTCAACCCGACGGCCTTCGCCGGTTACGCCTTTGTCATAAGCCTCCCCGTCGCCGACAATTTTGTCGGTCTACTCCCTCTCACTCTCAAGCGCTGCGAGCGCGGCGGCGGCCGTCGCGCCCCAGACGAGGTGCGCGGCGATCATCAGGGCGTTGCGCCGCGGCGGGTGCTCGGTCGCGGGCGAGATGATGCCCGCCGCGGGCAGCCAGCCCAGATAACTCCCAGCCCACACGGCGAGGCCGAAGCCCGCGCCCGCCGCCAGAGGGTGCTCGTCAAAAGTCTCGCCCGACAGCGCGCCGTAGAGCGCGCCGCACGCCGTCCCGTACGCGAAGTGCGAGACCCACGTCGCCTTCTCGCGCTCCTCTTCGTCGAGATGTTTGTTAACGCCGGCCTTCTCGGCGACGCCTTCGGTCACCTGCCGCGGGGGCAGAGGATACTGCTCCCCGGGCGGCAGTTGTTTGTGCATCAGCTTCATCGCGAGCGTCATCGGCGCCGTCGCGGCCAGCCCCGCGAGCGCGCCGAGCAGGATTCTGTTCATACTCACCTCCGGCCGTCCGTACACGGACTTCACTCAACCTGAACTCTTTTGAGGCTTGTGCTTCGTCTTCAATCATAACGCGGCCGCGCGCCTTTGTCCGCACGTTTGCCGACGATGGCGCGGCACGTCTAAACTCCAACCACATGGAGACACACAAGGGGACGCGCGCCGCGCTCTGGGACGTTGACGGCACGCTGATAGACTCGCGCGAGTACCACTGGCTCTCTTGGCAGGGCGCGCTCGCGGCGGAGAACTTCCCCGTCACGCGCGGGCAGTTCGAGAAGACCTTCGGCCGGCGCAACGACGAGATACTGCGCGAATACTTCCCTTCTTATTCAGACAAAGACATCTCGCGCGTCGGCGACGCGAAGGAGGTCGCCTACCGCGCGCTCGTGCGCGAGCGCGGCATAGAGCTTCTGCCGGGCGTCGGCCGCTGGCTTGATAGACTGAAGGACGAGGGATGGCTTCAGGCCGTCGCCTCGTCCGCGCCGCGCGAGAACCTCGACGCGATCATCTCGGCGCTCGGCCTCGAAGACTGTTTCGCGGCCATCGCCGCGGCCGAAGACGTGACCGAGGGCAAGCCCGACCCGCAAGTCTTCCTCGCCGCCGCCGCGAAGCTCGGCGTCGAGCCTTCGGCCTGCGTAGTCGTCGAGGACGCGCCAGCCGGCACCGAGGCTGCGCGCCGCGCGGGGATGCGCTGCGTCGGCGTCCTCTCCTCGCACGGCGAACTCACGGCCGACATCGTCGTCCGCACGCTGGAAGAGCTGCCCGACGACGCTTTCGACAGACTGCTCGAACAGACAGAAGCCCGACCGTGAGGGAGGGCGTAGGTCTCGGCCGTGCGGCCCCTCTGCTAAGACAGCGGCCTCTCTGCTAAGACATACGCCCTCCCTCACGGTCGGGCTTCCGCCTTCAAGATTCCCTCGGCGCGCGCACCGCTCGCGGTTCTGTGCTTCTTTTGATAGATTCTCCTGTGAACTTCATCCCAACAAATTTTCGAGGAGCGGCGCGGTTATGAGCCTGATTGATTCCGTCCACGCGCGCGAGATTCTCGACTCGCGCGGCAACCCGACCGTCGAGGCAGAGGTCTACTTAGTCTCCGGCGAGGTCGGCCGCGCGGCCGTCCCCTCGGGCGCGTCCACCGGCGAGCACGAGGCCGTTGAGCTGCGCGACGGCGACAAGCGGCGCTACGGCGGCAAGGGCGTGACGAAGGCAGTCGAGAACGTCAACGACCAGATAGCGCGCGAGGTCGAAGGGCTCGACGCGCTGGATCAAACGGAGGTTGACGCCACGCTCATCGCGCTCGACGGCACGCCGAACAAGTCACGGCTCGGCGCCAACGCGACGCTCGCCGTCTCGCTCGCCACGGCGCGCGCGGCGGCCTCGTACCTTGAACTGCCGCTCTACCGTTACCTCGGCGGCGCGAACGCGCGGACGCTCCCGCTGCCGATGATGAACATCCTCAACGGCGGCGCGCACGCCGACAACAACGTGGACTTTCAGGAGTTCATGGTGATGCCCGTCGGCGCAGAGACTTTCGCCGAAGCCCTGCGCGTCGGCGCCGAGATTTTCCACTCACTCAAGTCCGTTTTGAAGAAGCGCGGCTACGCGACGGGCGTCGGCGACGAAGGCGGCTTCGCGCCTAATCTGAAGTCGAACGAGGAGGCGGTCGAGACGATTCTGGAAGCCGTCACGCAGGCCGGCTACAACGCGGGCGTCAACGTCATGCTCGCCTTAGACCCCGCGGCCAGCGAGTTCTACGACGGCAAATCTTACGTCTTCAAGAAGTCGGACGGGCGCAAACTCTCAAGCGCCGAGATGGTCGCCTACTGGAAGGGCTGGGCGGAGCAGTACCCGATAATCTCCATCGAAGACGGCATGGCCGAGAACGACTGGGACGGCTGGAAGCTGATGACCGAAGAGATGGGCGACCGCGTCCAGCTCGTCGGCGACGACCTCTTCGTCACGAACACGGAGTTCCTGCGCCGCGGCATCGAGTTGGGCGTCGCAAACTCCATACTCATCAAGGTCAACCAGATCGGCACGCTCACCGAGACCTTGGACGCGATAGAGCTTGCGCGCACGCACCGCCGCACGGCCGTCATCTCGCACCGCTCGGGCGAGACCGAAGACACCTTCATCGCAGACCTCGCCGTCGCCACCAACGCCGGACAGATTAAGACGGGGAGCCTCTCGCGCACCGACCGCATCGCCAAGTACAACCAGCTCCTGCGCATCGAGGAAGACCTCCGCGACGCGGCGCGCTTCCCCGGCCTCGCGGCCTTCTACCAGCTCGACCGCCCCGGCGCGGCGCGCGCCGAGTCGAAGAAGGGCGCGGCGAAGAAGGCCGCTAAGAAGGCGCGTGCGGCGAAGGGTTAAGAAAAGCAATTAACATGGATGGACGGGATGGGTAGGATGGGAAAAGGAGCTTCGACATCCCTGATCCTATCCATCCTGTCCATCCATGTTTGGATTCTAGTCACGTAATTATTCATCCCGGGGGACAAGGTTTTGCTGACACAGAAAGGCCCGCTCGCGCTCATCATCCTCGACGGCTTCGGGCACAGCGAGAGGCGCGAGGGCAACGCAGTCGCGCTCGCGCAGATGCCCTTCTACGACGAGATACGCGAACGTTACCCGCACACGCTCATCGAAGCCTCCGGCACCTGCGTCGGGCTGCCCGGCGGCGTGATGGGCAACTCCGAGGTCGGCCACCTCAACATGGGCGCGGGCCGCGTCATCATGACGGACATACGCCGCATTGATTACTCCATCGAGACGGGCGAGTTCTTCAAGAACGAAGCCTTCGTCAACGCGTTGGACGGCGCCAAGGCGCGCGGCGGGGCCGTCCACCTGATGGGCCTTCTCTCCGACGGCCTCGTCCACTCCTCGCAGGAACACCTCTACGCGCTCATACGCATGGCGAAAGAGCGCGGCGTCGCGCACGCGTACGTCCACTGCTTCCTAGACGGGCGCGACACGCCGCCCTCGTCCGCGCAACTTTACGTGAAGGCGTTGCAGGAGAAGATTGCCGAGATAGGCTTCGGCGAGATAGCGACGGTCTGCGGGCGCTACTACGCGATGGACAGGGACAAGCGCTGGGAGAGAACCGAGCGCGCTTATAAGATGCTCGTCCGCGGTGAAGGCGAGAAGACGGCAGACCCTATCGCCGCAATCCGACGCTCTTACGAGCGCGGCGTGACGGACGAGTTCGTCGAGCCGGTCGTCGTCACGCGCGCCGACGGCTCGCCCACTGCGACGATAAAGGACGGCGACTCTTGTATCTTCTTCAACTTCCGCGCAGACCGCGCGCGCCAGATCACGCGCGCCCTCGCCGTCGCGGACTTCGACGGCTTCCCCGTGCCCGACCGCCCGAAGATTGATTACGTCTGCTTCACGCTCTACGACAAGACCTTCAATCTTCCCATCGCCTTCCCGCAGCTACAGCACAAGAACATCCTCGCCGAAGTCTTCGCATCTCTGGGCGTGCGCAACTACCGCCTCGCCGAGACCGAGAAGTACGCGCACGTCACGTACTTCTTCAACGGCGGCACCGAGCGCGAGTTCCCTTCGGAACGCCGCCTGCTCGTCCCCTCGCCGAAGGTCGCCACTTACGACCTGATGCCCGAGATGTCCGCCTTCAAGGTCACAGACAAAATCCTGCGCGGCATAGACGAGGGTGAAACCGATGTCTTCATCATCAACTTCGCAAACCCCGACATGGTGGGCCACACCGGGAATCTTCAAAAGACCATCGAGGCCGTACAGTACGTTGACACCTGCATCGGCTGGATAACCAAAGCCCTCCGCACCGCCCACGGCCGCTGCCTCATCACCGCCGACCACGGCAACTGCGAACAGATGATTGACCCGAAGACGGGCCAGCCCCACACGGCCCACACCACCAACCCCGTCCCCTTCCACCTGATTGACCCCGACTCCCTCGGCGTCAAACTCCGCTCGGACGGCGCCCTCGAAGACGTGGCCCCCACAATCTTAGGTCTGCTCGGCCTCCCCAAACCCTCCGAGATGTCCGGCCGCGACCTCCGCGAACTCTAAAACTCAATAAGACAAACAAAGAGGCGCGCGTTACTGATTAACGCCGCCTCTTTCCCTTCGCGCTTCCCTTCCTCGCAACCTCTATCAGCATCGCGCCCCGCTCGATTGCCCCGTTGATGAGTCGAAGCGGCTCGTCTTCCGGCTTCAACTGCCCCGTCAGCGACAGGAGGTAAAGTCTCAGCGCCGCCCTGTGCGCGTCCGTGTGAAGATACGCCGCCTCGATGTTGGCTAAGATTACTCCGCCCGCCTCCCTCGCCCCGTCAGCGCCGCGGTCAATTGCCTCCTTGATTACGAACAGGCTGCGCGCGATGTACTCGGCCGTCTTCGGGTCATCTATTGCCTGCCAAGTTTCTTCGTCAATCAGCAAATCCTGACAGTCCGCCATAGATAAAGCTCCCCAAAACTCATTCTTCGGCCTCGCGCATTCTAAACGACTTTATTCAAATTGTCACTTATAGTCTGTAGACTTATCGTCATCATAGCGACACTCTTGGCTTCATCAAAAAGGGAACCAAAACAGACATCAAGAGTCGCTTCGGGCTCGCCGTCAAACAGCGGCGGCAAGAGATAGGCATATCTCAGGAGGTGCTTGCCGAGCGCGCCGGATTGCACCGCACCTACATCGGAGACATTGAAAGAGGCGCGCGTAACCTCTCGCTGGAGAACATCGAAAAACTCGCAAACGCGCTACAGATTCCCATCTCCGACCTCTTTGCCAACTACGGCGTAGAGTAAGTCAAATTTCAGGTGAACCCTCCGAGATGTCCGGCCGCGACCTCCGCGAACTCTAACAACATTCAAGGCCGCCCCACCCGGCCTTCAGTACGCCGGTACTTAATTCTGGTAACGCGATACCAACCCCCGGTACTGCTCTACCAAGCTTTTGTATCGCGTTACCAAGCTTTTGTATCGCTCTACCGGGCTTTAGTATCGCGATACCGAAGCTTTGTATCGCATTACTAAGGCCCGGTATCGCGTTACCAAAGCCTCGTACCGCGTTACCGAAGCCTTATATCGTTCTACTAAAGCCCCGTACCGCGTCACCGAGCCTCAAAACTGCCCCTCCAAACCTCAAAATCTTTGATTTTGACTCGAAAACTCCCCACTTACGCCCTAAACGCGCCCCCCTCTATGCTATTCTTCTCGCCTCAAACGTCACCGGTGTCCCGGCCGGCCACCCGCCCGCCCGCCACACCACAACCTCCACCCGCCCCGCACCACCGGAGGCACAACGCACATGCTCGAACAATCCGACCTCTCCCAAATCCCTCCCGGCTTCGAACTTCACCGCGTACTCCAAGGACATAAATATTATATCTTTCGCGTTGCTTGGTCACCGGATGGGAAGAGGCTTGGCTCCGGCGGCTATGACGGCACAGTCCGGGTCTGGGACACGGAGAATGGACGCCTACTACATACTCTCAAAGGGCACGCGGGCGGGGCCTTGAGCGTTGCATGGTCACCCGACGGGCGGAGTCTCGCCTCTGGCGGCGGCGACAGCGCAGTCCGCGTGTGGGACGCCACGACGGGGGAACTCTCATTCGTCCTAGAAGGTCATTCGGGGTGGGTCTACGGTGTGGCTTGGTCGCCAAGCAAGCCGACACTCGCCTCGGGCGGCTATGACGGTTCAGTCCGCGTGTGGGACGCTGCGGGCGCGCAGTTGCTTCATACGCTCACGGGTCACATCGGCGGGGCCTTGAGCGTCGCGTGGTCGCCTAACGGGCAGTACATCGCCTCCGGGGGCAGCGACGGCACAGTTCGCGTGTGGGACGCCCGAGCCGGGAAATTACTCTACATGCTCAGAGGTCACGCCCAGACCGTTTACAGCGTGGCTTGGTGGCCGGACGGACTCAAGCTCATCTCGGCGGGGCGCGATGGTACGATCCGAGTGTGGAACGTCAGGACTGGGAAACTCTCGATTGTTCTTGAAGGCCACACGTCCCGCGTCCAGTCCATCTCTATCTCTCCTGATGGTCGCCACATCGCCTCGAAGTCCGGCGACGGAACCGTCCGGCTCTGGCGATGTGATACCGGAGAAACCATCGCGATACTTAACGAGACCCCGTCCAAGTTCTGGCCGCCCGGTCTTGCTTTCGATCCGGAAGGGACTGCCCTCGCCACTCTCGGGACGGCAGACACGGTCATCCGCATCTGGGATCTTAACTTTAAGGCCATCCGCCGCGGACGTTCAACGACTCGCGGGGTCAGTTACACGAACGCGAAGGTCGTGCTGGTGGGCGAGACGGGTGTGGGGAAGACGGGGTTGGGGGTGAGGCTGGCGGAGGGGGTTTGGCGGCCGACGCCGGGTTCGACGCATGGGATGAATGTGTGGCCGCTGCACAGCGAGACGGAGCGGGAGGTGATGCTGTGGGACTTCGCGGGGCAGGACGAATACAGATTGGTGCATCAGTTGTTTTTGAACGAGACGAACGTGGCGCTGATGCTGTACGACCCGACGAAATCAAACGACACGTTCGAGGGCATTGAGTATTGGGAGAAGGCGCTGCGCAACGTCGTGCGGGGCGACGTGCGGAAGATTCTTGTAGCGGCGCGCGTGGACGTGGGCGGCGTGCGGATGACGGCCGCAGACATCGAAGCCTACTGCAAGGCGCACGGCTTCGCCGCGCACTTCGCGACGAGCGCGGAGACGGGCGAGGGCTGCGGCGACCTGCGCGCGGCCATCATGACGGCGATTCCGTGGGAGAGCCTGCCGCGGACGAGCAGCCCCGAAATTTTCAAGCGCATTAAAGACTTTCTGGCCGCCGTCCGTCAGGGCAGGCGCGTGCTCGTGCGCGAGGACGACCTGCTGGCCGAGTTCAACGCGCAGGCGGGCGAGGACGCGCCGACCGAGGCCGAGTTCCGCACGGTCATCGGTCACGTCGAGACCGCCGGGCTGATTAAGCGCCTCTCGTTCGGCGACTTCGTGCTGCTCAAGCCGGAGTTTCTGAACGGCTACGCCTCGGACATCGTGGACGCCGCGCGCCGACACCCGGACGGGCTCGGCGCGGTGGGTAAATCCGACGTGCTCGACGCGCGCATACGCCTCAAGAACGAGGGCGGGCTTAAAAGTTCGGACAGGATTTTCCTGCTGCACGCGACCGTGGAGTTGTTCCTGCGCCTCGGGCTCGCGTTAGAGCAGGACGACAACCTCGTCTTCCCTTCGAAGTTCAACCGGCGGATGCCCCCGCTCGAAGAAGACCCCGCGGTCGAGGTCGAGTTCTCTTTCGAGGGGCCGGTCGAGAACCTCTACACGACGCTCGTCGTGAAGCTCTACTACGGCGGCATCTTCAGGCTGAAGAAGCTCTGGAAGAACGCCGCAGAGTTCCTGAACGCGCGCGGGCTCGTCTGCGGCTTCCAGCTTCAGAACGAGGGCGAGGGGCAGGGCACGCTGAAGGTCTTCTACGCCGAGGGCGTGAGGGACGACGACAAGGCGCTCTTCCTGAAGATTGTCGCCGACCACTTCCGAGATAAGCGCGTCGAGGTGCGTCGGCAGAGGATTTACCGCTGCCCGCACTGCCGCGAGCCGGTGCGCGACCGACAGGCGATAGAGAGGGCTTTGGAGCGTCAGGTAAAGGGGGTGCCCTGCCTCTACTGCTTCAAGTCCTTCCCGCTGATGGACGCGCTGGAAGTGCTCTATCACGACGACGAGAAGTTCCTCGCGCAGATCGCCGAGATGGAGAGCCGCGCCGAGGCGAGCATGGAACGCGGCGGCGAGATGGTTTCGGCAGCAGCCGAGTTGCGCACCGAAAACTTCAAGAGTTGGGCCGGCGGCGCCGGCATAGCCACGGTCGCCATCGTCTTCACTGACGTGGTGGGGAGCACAGGGCTCAACGTGGAGTTCGGCGACGAGCCGTGGCGGCAGGTGCGCGAGGCACACTTCGCGCGGGCGAAGGAACTGGTTACACTGGGGCGCGGTTACTTAATCAAGACCATCGGCGACTCGGTCATGGCGGCCTTCCACAGCGCCGACGGCGCGCTCGACTTCGCGCTCGCGCTCCAACGCGACACGGGCCACGAGTCGGTTAGAATACGCGCCGGCATACACATCGGCCCCATCGAAGTCAGTTCGGGCGACGCCTTCGGGCAGCAGGTGAGTATGGCGGCGCGTGTGGAGTCCAAAGCTGAACGCGGCGGCGTCTGGGTGAGCGCGAAGGTAAAGGAGGACGTTGACATGCTCCGCTCCTCCAAACACCGACGCCTGAAGTGGACGGAGCACGCGGACGAAGACCTTAAAGGTTTTACCCAAAAGTACACGCTCTGGTCAGTCGAAGAATAAGAGACGACGCATGAATAAGAACAGACTCCTCTTCATCGGCGCGGTCGCGGCGATATGCGTCTTTATACTGCTGAGCATCGTCGTGATGCGCTACGTCGGCGTGCACTCGCCCGAGAGTCTGCCGCCGCGGGGGGGGCCGCCGCCGGGCGGGGCGAGGCGCGCACCCGCGAGTCTGAACGTCGCGCTCGGCGAGCCGAGCGGGGCGACGGACGACCCCTCGAACAAGAACGATTACCTGCTCGTGAAGCCGCAGTACGTCCTCTCGTACAACAACGAGAAGGGCGGGCCGAACTGGGTGAGCTGGCACCTTGAGGCCGCGGACATCGGCGACGTGGAGCGGCAGAACAACTTCCACGCCGAGCAGTCTCTGCCCGCCGGCTTCAAGCGCGTGACGCCGGAGGACTACACGGGGACGGGCTTTGACCGCGGCCACGTCTGCAACTCGAAGGACAGGACGAAGACCGCGGCCGACAACTCCGAGACCTTCAGCATGGCGAACATGCTGCCGCAGACGCCCGACCTCAACCGGCAGGTCTGGGAGTCTCTAGAGTCTTACTGCCGCACGCTCGCTCAACAGGGCAACCAGCTCTTCATCATCGCGGGCGGTTACGGCTCGGCCAAGACCATAGGCCGCGCGAACAAGGTCAACGTGCCGACCAACTGCTGGAAGATCATCCTCGTCCTGCCCGCAGGACGAGACATCTCGCAGGCCGACAAGAACGCCCGCGTCATCGCCGTGGACATGCCCAACACCAGCGGCATCTCGCTCGACACATGGCAGAAGTACGTCACGACCGTCCGCGACATCGAGCAGAAGACCGGCTACCACTTCTTCACAGACCTCGCCCCGGACGTGGCCGACGCGCTCAAGTCGAAGAAGGACGCGGGGAAGTAGGAGAAAGAAGTAGACAGTAGTCAGTAGTCAGTAGGGGAAAAGACTTTGGCGGGCGTCGCGGGTTAAGACCCGACGCCCGCCGAATTTTTTCTACTGACTACTGTCTACTGTCTACTGTCTACTCTCTGTTTGAAAGCTTCGTGCGCGTCCTTCATACTATCAACGCCCGCGCGAGATAGTCGGGCGCTTATTTCGTCGGGCAGGATTTATCGTGTCGCTGAGCACTTTCGAGCCGCGCAACATACTCGTCATAGACTTCGGCCAGTTGGGCGACGTGATACTGAGCCTGCCGGCGCTCGCGGCCCTGCGGCGGCGCTTCCCGCGCGCGCGCGTGACGGTCGCGGTCGGGGGCGCGGCCGCCGCGGTCGTCGAGATGGCGGGCGTGGCCGACGAGACTCTTTCGGTTGACCGAGTGGCGCTGCGCGACGGGCCGAAGCACCTCTCGGTCTGGCAGATCGGGAAGCTCGTGATGGAGGTCAGGCGGCGCAAGTTCGACTTCGTCGTAGACCTGCACAGCCTCTCGGAGACGAACCTGCTCGGCTTCCTCTCGGGCTCGGGCCGCAGGCTTTTCGCGCGGCGCCCGGGCCGCTCGCTCGACTACCTCTCGAACTTCAAGCCGCAGCCGCCCTCGGAAGACCGCTCGAAGCACGCGATAGACCGCTACCTAGACGTGCTGGCGCCGCTCGGCGTCGGCGAGGTCTCGCGCGTGCCGCGACTCGCGGTGCGCGAAGAGGACGGACGCGCCGTGGATGAGTTGTTGCGCAAGGCGAAGTCCACAGGCAAGTCGCGTTTCAGGCGCGGGGCGGCGGAAGAGGGCCTTGGCGGGCCGCTCGTCGGCATCTTCCCCGGCGCGGGACACCCGAGCCGGCGCTGGCCCGTCGAACGATTCGCAGAGCTGGCGTGGATGCTTGAGCGCAACGACGCCGTGCGCTCAGTCCTCTTCGCGGGGCCGGAGGAGCGGCAACTCGTACGCGAGGCGCTCCCGAAATTCCCGCCCTCCGTGCTGGTTCTTGACCGCCTGACCGTGCCGCAACTCGCCGCCGCCGCGCAGCGCGTCTCGGTCTTCGTCTCGAACGACACGGGGCCGATGCACATCGCGGCGGCGGTCGGGACGCCGGTCGTCATTCTCATGCAGCACCACCCGATGTTCAACTCCTACATCCCGCCGGGCGAGCGCCACCGCGTCGTCGCAGCGCGGACGATTGACGAAATCGGCGTCGAACTGGCCTACAACGCCGCCCGCTCCGCCTTCACCACCGAGCGTGCCTCCTCCCTCTTCTCCTGATAAAGTCCGCCCTCATTCCCTTTTTACAGAAGAATTTGGAGCCGCCGCGGGCGTTTCCGTCCTGCCTTTTTCAACTCCTCTGGTTTGGCAAATGTTTTTAATAGACAAACAACGTTCGGCATGTATAGAATAAAACGGCTGCGGGAAGCGCCGTCGGCGCCCACGCACGAGGGTTAGAAGGCCCCGGCCCGCCTCACCGCCCGGAAAGGGCCGTGCCCACACACGCCAGCCCCGACCGTCCCGCCCGCCCGGATAAGTAAAAGTTCAGGAGCACCTAAAATGTTGAGACGAAAGAGCCTGACGCTGGTTCTTCTGCCCCTCCTCCTCCTCTGCCAGACGGCGAGCGCCCGTCCCGTTGCCCGTTCTGGTTCAAACGAGCGCGAGCAGGACGGCCTTGCAGGCCCCGTGCGCCGCGTGAAGACCGAGACGGCGAAGATCACCGTCAAGGGCGGCAAGCCCTTGGAAGGCCCGCGCGCCGTGCTTGAGACGACGACCTATGACCAGAAGGGCAACCGCGTGGACACGGCCTACTACCTCGCCGCCGGCGGCTCGCTCACGGGCAAAGAGGTCTACAAGTACGACGAGCGCGGCAACATCGTCGAGATGACGCTGCACAACGACGACGGCACGCTCCTCGCCAAAGAGGTCTACACCTACGAGTTCGACGCCGTCGGCAACTGGGTGAAGATGACGACCGCCGTCGCCGTCATAGAGAGCGGCAAAGTCACCTTCGAGCCTTCCGAGGTGACCTACAGAACCATCTCCTATTATCTGGACGAGGCCGTCATGGCGAAGCTCTCGCAGCCCGCCGCCGGAGCCCCCGCAACAGCCGCGCCCGCCGCCGCCGGAGCCAACGCGCCCGCCGCCACGCAGCCGCAGCCCGCAGCCGCCTCCAACGCCCCGACGAACCTTCAGGCAAACAAGCCGGCGGGCTCCCAGACGGCGGCGCAGACGAACTCTCAGACCGGAGCGCAGTCAAAGCCCTCTTCGCCAGCGGCCGACGCCGCGAAGCAG
This sequence comes from Pyrinomonadaceae bacterium, assembly GCA_035248785.1. Lineage (GTDB taxonomy): Bacteria > Acidobacteriota > Blastocatellia > Pyrinomonadales > Pyrinomonadaceae > QHXN01. Next base: position 39,072 of record DATFHD010000002.1, read on the forward strand.
GCGCAGGCCAATAAGCCCGCGCGTAACACGGCCGCGCCGCTCGCCGTCGCCTCGCTCGACAAGAGCGTGATGACGGACGCGGGCGTTCCCGTGTCGGCCGGCTCGAACGTCGCGAACGCCTCGGCCGGCCCTGCGGTCAAGTCTGAAGGCGACGCCCCGGCCGCTCCGTCCGCGCCCATCCGCACAGGCCCGCTCAAGCCGGTCTCGGGCGGCATCCTGAACGGGCGTGCACTGAGCCTGCCCGCACCCTCCTACCCCGACGCGGCGAGGCGCGCGCGAGCGAGCGGGCTGGTCGAGGTCGAGGTCGTCATAGACATCAACGGCAAGGTCATCTCGGCGAAGGCCGTGCGCGGCCCCTCGCTCCTGTTGCAGGCGGCCGAGATGGCTGCGCGCCTCGCCCGCTTCACGCCGACGCTTCTTTCGGGACAGCCCGTGAGGGTCGTCGGCCTCATCAACTACAACTTTAGCCTCCAGCAGTAGAGAACCCGTGCGGGGCGGCTCCGACGCGCGCGAGCCGCCCCGCGCCACACACCGCGACGGCCGCCGCACTTCACGCCGCTCCCACACACAGACGAGGAATCATTCACATGGCACTTACCGGACAGTTGAGCGACATGTCGCTGGCCGAACTGATCGAGTTCTTCTGCAACCAGCGCAAGACGGGCCGGCTCAAGATAGACTACCCGCGCGGGCACAGCGTCTTCTTCATCAAAGAGGGCGAGCTGGTGGACGCCAAGGTCGGCGGGCTCTCCGGCCCCGAGGCGGTCTACTTCTCCCTGACGCTGCCGAACGCGGCCTTCGACTTCAGCCCCGACGTGCACGCCACGCGCCGCACGATTCACTCGGCTTGGACGCAGGTCGTGCTCGAAGGTCTGCGGCGGCTCGACGAGGGGCTGGCGCCGACCGAGGAGGACGCCTTCGGCGTCTGGTCGCCGAGCGAGACGGAGCTGGCGCAGATGCTCGATCAGGTCGAACACCTCGACACGCCCGAGCAGCGTAAGCCTCAACTCAGGAAGTCGCGCGAGGAGGAGAAGTCTGCCGGCGAGAAGTCTGACGCCTCTTCGCCCGCGGCGGCGCAGAAAGAGTCGCGGCATGAAGAGCCCGCGCGTGAAGAGTCTTCGAGAGAACCTTTCCCGACGATGTTCGAGAGCGGCTCGCAGGGCGGCTCGAAGAAGAAGTTCGTGCTGGCGGCCGTCGCCGCCGCGGTCGTGCTCGCGTGCGTCGTCGCCGCCGTGCCGTTCATGAACCGTTCGGCGTCGAAGGCTCCGGCCGCCGCCGCGCCCGACAAGGCTCTCAACGCCGCGCCCGCGCAGGCCGCACCCGCCGACACAACTTCAGCTCAGCCCTCTGGCGAGTCGGCCGAAGCCGCGCCCGCGGACGCCTCGGCTTCGGAAGCCGACGCCGCGACCGCCGCGCGCCGCGAAGCGCTCGAACGCGACCGCCGCGAACGTGAACGCCGCGACCGCGAGCGCCGCGAAGAGGCCGCGAAGAGAGAAGACGCCGCCGACTCCTCGAACAACTCCGCCGCCTCCGCCGCGCCCAAGCCGGCCGCGCCCTCCGGCCCCAAGTCCGTCCGCGTCTCCGTCACATACGACGAGGCCGGGCGCGTCACGCAGGCGTCCGTAGCCGGCACCACGCCCGGCGCCGAAGCCTACGGCGCGACCGCCGTGCGCATCGCGCGCGGCAAACGCTTCCCCGCCGGCAGCGGCGGCTCGACCGTCATCACCATCGCCGTCAACTGAACACGTCCGCGGCCGACCCGCGTAGACTACCTTCGGGCGAAGAGGCTCTCGTGCTTCTTCGCCCGAAGCCTTTTCCGGCCCCGGCTAACTCTTCCCGAGTGACGTTATCGCGACGGCGAGAATGATCACGATAGTGCCGACCGCCGCGAGGGGCGCGACGATGGACAAGGCGTGGCTCGGGTTGATCGCCTTGACCTGCGCGTATGGAATGACGGTCACCACGCCTGACTTCGGGTCAACCAGCGTGAAGCCCTCCGCGCCGGCCTCCCTGACGTTACCCTTCACTTCCCCTCTCCGGTTCCTCAAGGCTATCCGGACGCGGGCGGACTCGCCCGTCCCGAGCGCGGCGATTCTGGCCTTGACCTTCTCGGCCCTGCGCGCCTCCTTCTCTGTCTGCGGCGGGGCGTAGGCGTGTGCGGCCGCGGCCTGATTGAACAGCAATCCTGAAAGCGCGAGCGCAAGGAGCGGCTTGTACATTGGCTCTCCTCCGTAGGGGTTGGCGTTGGAATACCTGCGGAGTGCGGAGCAACTTTCAAGCCCCGGCGCAAGAAGCTCGACGGCAGGATTAAGGCGTGAAGGACTTCACACGGGCGTGATTCGGGCGGGATTAAGGGCAGACCACCTGAAAGATTTTTATTGCTTGCGCACGCGCCCGGCTCAGGCGAGGCCGACCATGCCGAGGACGACGAGGAGGGCGCGTTTGAGGCCGAGGTCGCGGCCGGTGGGGTCGTACCACTCGTCGAGCGTGTGCGTGTTGCCGGAGGAGCCGCCCGCGCCGATGGTGACGGCGGGCAGGCCGCGCGAGATGGCGATGTTCGAGTCGGTCGAGGAGCAATCAAGATAAGGCTTGGCGCCGAGGACGCGCGTCGCCTCGGCGGCCAAGCGGACGAGCGCGTGCTCTGGCGGGGTCGCGCCTCCGGGCCGGTCGCCGATGAGTTTGACTTCCAAGTCGAGCGGCGGCGTGCCCGCGCGGCGCGCGGCCGTCTCGTCTTCGGCGGCCTCGCGCGCGGCGCGTCGGAAGAAGGCGTCGAGGCGGCCGAGTTCGACGGGCGACTCCGAGCGCAGGTCAACGTCCATCGAAGCCTCGCGCGGGATGACGTTGACGCCCGAGCCGCCTTCGATGCGGCCGACGTTGAAGGTCGTGCGCGGGCGCTTCGGCGCGGGGTAGGCGGCGAGCCGCGCGACGGCGCGTCCCAACGCGTGAACCGGATTCGGCACGCCGAAGTCGCCCCAAGAGTGTCCGCCCGCGCCACGGCACGTCACGCGGTAACGGCGCGAGGCGAGCGCCGCGTGCGTGATGCGTTCGGTGCCGGGGCCGTCTATGCTGATGAAGGCGTCGGCCGCGCCCGCCCACTCGGAAGCGGTGAGAAGGTGTCGCACGCCGCGCAGGTCGCCCTCGCCCTCCTCGCCGACGGTGCCGACGAAGAGGATGGAGCCGGCCGTTTCAACTTCACATTCTGCCAACGCGCGAGCGAGCGCGACGAGCGCCGCCAGCCCGCAGCCGTCGTCGGCGATGCCGGGCGCGCGTAGGCGCCCCGAAGCGTCGCGCCTCACCTCGCAGTCGGTGCCCGCGGGGAAGACCGTGTCGAGGTGCGCGCTCAGCACGAGCAGCGGCGAGCGCGAGCGCCCGCGTCGGAGCGCGACGCAGTTCCCTTCGGCGTCGAGCGTCGCGTCTTCGAGCCCGCAGTCTTCAAACTTCTCCCGCAACAACTCGGCGCGCGCGGCCTCGCCGAACGGCGGCGCGGGCACGCCGACAATCGCCGCGTGCTCCTCGTCAATCTCTCGCGCGCGCTCCTCGAAGAAGCGGAATGCTCGCCGCACGGGCTCCGCCCCCAGCAGGCCGCGGACGACCTCCTCCGGCGCGACGGGCGTGAAGGTGGGAGTTGCCATAAAGAAGTGCTGAGGACTGAGTGCTGAGGACTGAGTGAGGACGGTTCTTTAACTCAGTCCTCAGCACTCAGTCCTCAGCACTTACTAAACCAACTGCATCACCTCTTCTTCGCTCAGGACTCCGTGGGCGCTCTTGGCGCGGTCGTAGATGCGTTGGACGCGCTCGTCTGTGGCTTCGAGGCCGCGGGATTCGAGCCAGTAGACGACGTTCGACTTGCCGCTCATCGGCCCGACCTCGATCTGCTGGCGCATGCCGAACTGTCCGGCGGGCACGCCCGAATAGATGAGGTCTGCGAGTTCGTCGTCGCCCTTCTTAAAGCTCTTGATGACGGCCGCCGCGTGAACGCCCGTCGCCGTGCGGAAGGCGTCGCGGCCGAAGACGGGGTAGTTCAAAGGTATCGTCCAGCCGCAACTCTCGGCCGCCTTCTCGCAGTACTCGCGCAGGCGCGAGAGGTCGTTGTCTATCCAGCCCATGAGCTTGAGGTTGACGAGCAGTTGATCCATCGGCGTATTGCCGACTCGCTCGCCGACGCCGAGCGCCGAGCCGTGAACCTGATCGGCGCCGCCCTCGATGGCCGCGATGGAGTTGATGACGCCTAAGCCCCTGTCCTGATGCCCGTGCCAGTCGAGACGAACCTGCTCGCCCTGCTCCTCGATGATTCCTTTGACGAAGCGGACGACGGCGCGCGCCCCGTCGGGCGTGGCGTGGCCGACGGTGTCGCAGACGCAGACGGCGCGCGCGCCCGCGCGTATGGCCGTCGTGTAGAGCGCGCGGATGGTGTCGGGGTCTGCGCGCGTCGTGTCCTCCGTGACGAACATGACGGGCAAGCCCTCGCGCACGGCGAAGGTCACGGCCTCCTCGGTCAACTGTAGAAGTTTTTCGAGCGTCCAGCCTTCGGCGAAGAAGCGTATGAAGGAGGAGCCGAGGAAGGTGCAGGCTTCGATGGGGATGCCTGCGCGCTGCGAGAGTTCGGCGATGGGGCGTATGTCGTTCTGGTGCGTGCGCGCGGCGCAGTTGGGGCGAATCCGCAGACGTTGCTCGACGATCTCGCGCGCCAGTCGCTCGACGCCCGCGGCGTGCGTACCGCCCGCGCCGGGCAGGCCGATGTCGGCCGTGTCAATCCCGAGGTCGTTCATCAGGTGGAGCAGCTCGATCTTGCGCTCGACCGTCGGCTCGCAGACCGAGGGCGATTGCAGGCCGTCGCGCAGCGTCTCGTCGTCGAAGCTCACGCGGCGGCCCGGCGCGGGGTGCTCGGGCTCGACGCGGTTCCAGTCGTAGATTAACTCACTCGCGGGCACTTCTCTTTCGACCTCCGTTGCCGTTTATGACGGCCGCGCTCTTTCGGCTGATTTCGAGGAGAGTTCGATTACAGCAAGCGGCGCGCGGGCGTGTCAAGCGGGGCTTCGAGACGTGACGCGGAGAGACTTTGAGACGATTTCGTGAACGCCGCAGCACGCGCGGCCGTGTATACTCGGCGGAGGCTTGCACAACTCACGTGGGAGGCAGCAGGGCATGTCGGCGGACGGCAAGAAGACGGTGGTCATTGACGGGGCGAACGTCGCCTACGAGGAGCGCAGCGCGGGCGGCAAGCCGAAGCTCTCGAACCTGCTCAAGGTGCGGCGCGAGCTTGAGGAGCGCGGCTTTGAGCCCGTCATCATCGTGGACGCAAGCCTCAAGTACGACATAGACGATCAGGAGCAACTGGAAACGCTCATCCAGTCGCAGCAGGTTCGGCAGGTGCCCGCCGGGACAGACGCGGACTTCTTCATCATCCAGTTCGCGCACGAGCTCGACGCCCTCATGGTCACCAACGACCGCTACAAGGACTACGCCGACCGCTACCCTTGGATACCCGAACGCCGCCTCCCCTACATGATCGTCAAGGGCGAGGTCGTCCTCTACGAGGAGGAGGGAGATTAGAGGTTAGAGGTTGGAGGTTAGTGAAAGCCTCTGCCGCCGGGTCGGCTTTCAATTAAACGGGCTGCACGTCAAAGACAACTACTAACCTCTAACCTCCAACCTCTAACCTCTCCTTTTGCCTTTTCCCTCTCTCCTGTTATAGCCTCGACGCGCCCCGCGCCCTCCGGCCAGACTCCCCGGCCACACGCGCGCCGCAGGTGAAGTAAGGGATGCTCATCGCGCTCGGCTCGGCACGCTCCTCGAAGATCATGGCCCTGCGCGCGGCGTGCGCGCGCGTCGCCGAGGTGGACGCGCGCTGGCGCCACGCCGAACTGGTGGCGCGGCCCGTGGAGACGGGCGTCCCGCGCATGCCGCTCAACGACACGCAGCTGATGCGCGGCGCGCGCAACCGCGCCGAGGCCGTGCGCGAGTTGTTGACAAGCGAAGGCCGTCGCGCCGACTTCTACGTCGGGCTCGAAGGCGGCTTCCACTCGATCACCTTCGACGGCGCGCGGCGCACATTCCTGCACGGCTGGGCCTATGTCTCGGACGGCTCGGGGCGCGGCTACTTCGGCCACGCGCCGGCCGTCACCATCCCGCCCTCGATAGTCGCGCGCGTCGAGGGCTCGGGGCGCGAGCTGGGCGAGGTGATGGACGAGGTCGCGGGCCAGTCGGACGTGCGCAGCCGGCAGGGCGCGTGGGGCGTGCTGTCGAAGGGCTTGCTCACGCGCGCGATGAGCTTCGAGACGGCGCTCGTCGCGGCGCTCGCGCCCTTCTACAACGCGCGCCTCTACGAGTGAGATTAGACGGGAAAGGTCGGTCGTAAAGGATGGTGGAAAGACTCACGGCGGAAGGTAACGACGAGCACCTCGTCAAGGTGGGGCACAGCAGCGCGGGCTGGATCGAAGTCATCGCCGGCTCGATGTTCTCGGGCAAGTCCGAGGAGCTCATACGGCGCCTGCGGCGTGCGAAGATCGCGCGCCTCAAGGTGCAGGTCTTCAAGCCCGAGATAGACGTGCGCTACTCGCGCGACCACATCGTCTCGCACTCCGAGATGCGACACGAGTCGCGTTCCGTTCGCACGGCCGCGGAGATTCTGGAACAGGTCGAGCCGGGGACGGAGGTCGTCGGCATAGACGAAGGGCAGTTCTTCGACAACGACCTCGTCGCCGTCGTCAACACGCTCGCCGGGCGCGGCCTGCGCGTTATCGTCGCCGGGCTCGATCAGGACTACACGGGACGGCCCTTCGAGCCGATGCCGCAACTGCTCGCCGTCGCCGAGTACATCACCAAGACGCACGCCATCTGCGTACGCTGCGGCCAGCCCGCCAACTACTCGCAGCGCATCGTAGAGGTCGAGGGCCAAGTCGTCGTCGGCGCCTCGGACGCCTACGAGGCGCGCTGCCGCCGCTGCTTCGTCCCGCACGCAGACGCCCCGACGCGCTACGTCACCGAGTAATCGCCGGGCGAAACCCCGGCATCAGCGGCCGGGGTCGGCCCACCTGTAAACCGCGCCGGGGCGGACGCCGCGCGGCGGGCCGTCATTCCTCCTTCGCGCCCGCCGGGCCACGCCGTTATTTCTCGGGGGGAGCGCCTTATCCCACGATTCGAAAGACAGGGAGCTGCCGTAACGGCTGATTGTCTGGCGAACCCAGCTCTCGCCGAGGAAGTCCAAGGGCGTCGTGTACTCGACGCAAATCGCCCCCGCCGGATTAATTTCATTCGAGTTGAGGTCTAAGCCGACGGGAGCGCACAGTATCCGGCGGTGTAAGTCCTCTTTCGGCCGCTTCTGATAGTCGCACAGGTTGTTCTCAATGAGAATCTTTTCGCCGGCGCGCTCGCCGATTTTATTCCCCGCCAAATCCCAAGCCTCGATGTCAGTGGTCGTAACGTCCTTCCCCTTCCACTCGCCCGACCACAGGATGAAGGCGCGACTCACAACCGCGCAGCCGACCAGACCGTGGACTTCCGTGACCTTCTTCTCCTGTAACTCCACTTGGAAGTCCTGATCGTTCGGGGGAATCCGGGTGGCGACCACCTCGCCAATGTTCCACTTGTTCCTATCCGTTTTTTTTACCCAGAACATTATTACGTTGCCCGATATCGCCTCGGGCTGGCCGGAGGCCCCCGCCAGCGTCGCCCTTATCTGGTATGCGTGAACCTGCAACAACTGTCGCAGGCGGTCTGCCTCCGGCATCCGCATGTCGGAGCGAAACTTTTGGAGGGCGCGAGAAATGTCCTGTTCGGCGGAGGGGGGCGAGTAGACGATTTTATTTAAAATATTAACGTCGTTCCCCAGCTTCACGGCCTTGCCCTGCGCCTCCTCCGACGCCGTCCTCGCCTTACGCTGCCAGATGTAGCTGAGGAAAAAAGAGGTCGAAGAAAATATCAGCGCGATGGCGAAAGTCCAGATGACGATTCTGCGATAAAGCCTCGCCTGCCAGAACCATCTCGCGCCGCGGTTGGCGGCCTGCGTCAGTAATTTATTCTTGAGCGAACGGTTCGGCGTCAACAGGTCTTGGATGCGATTCCAGCTAAAGTTCAGAGTGCCGCGCCCCCCCAGACGGACTGACATCACCGGCCGGACTGTGTGACGTTTAGTCCAGTCTTCCACAAGCTTTATAGTGCGCCCGTACTTTTCCCAGTTGGTGTCGTCGAGCAGAATCAGGGCCGCGCACTCGTTCATCTCCTGCGCGAGGGTCTCTAAAGAGCGAACCTCGCCGCCATGGGAAACCCGCCCCTGATCTTCGTCAATCACGCCTTCCGCCGGCTTGGGAATGTAGTGGAACAGGAGCAAGTTCCTCCCGTCGCTGTTGTACTCTGCGTCCAACTGCCCGGCGTACTCTTCCTTGTCGGGGGGCACGAAGACCATGACCTGAGAGTCCAATAGCTCCTCGCTCTTGTGCGGCACTTTGTTGGTGATGAATTTCCACAACCACGCCGGCCGCTGTACGATTCCCTCCTTTATCATCCTGTCCTTCGCCCGGCGGTATTGCGAGACGAGCCAAGAGATGCCCATGATCAGGGGGAGTACCGCCGATAGCAGGGCGATGTTCCGCTCTATAAAGCCTTGCCAGAAGATGAACCCGCCCAGGAAGGGAGAGAAGAAACTCAGCAGCGACAGGTAAGTCACAATCTCTTCCAGAGACGACCTAATCGTGCGCCGTTCGACGAACATCTTTTCCTGAGGCATTAACGATTCTCCTGAGTCGCCGTGCGAAGGCTTGCGCAGAGCCCACACCGCACGCGTGCGTCCCCATCCGCGTGTGAAATGTAGGCGCTCATGCGATTATTCGGCACGGCTGATTTTCACACGCGGCGCTCGGTAGGTTTGAGGCTGACCACGCGTGCAGTTGCGTCGCTTGAGGGCCGGGCGATTTGAGTCCGCCCGGACGCTTCCGCTTGTTCGGTATAGCGCCGGCACCATACCACATCTCAAAATCGGCGCAAAGGATTTCTGCGAAACGCCCGCGCAATCCTCCGACGGCTCCGGAAACTCGAAGGCCCGTGAGATAAACTCCCACGGGCCTTTCGCCATGCGCCGGCCGCGGCGGCGACAGTTTAGTGTCGCCCGGTATGACTTTCCCCCGCCGGGGCTCGCATGCGGTCAATGAAGGCTGGCGTTTAGTCGGACTTGAGTGGGTCGGGACGCGCAGGCGACTGAGGCGGTGAAAGCTCTTCGGCGAGGCGCGTCCAGACTTGGGCGAAGGTTTCTACGTCGGCGCGGGTCTGTTCGAGGACGCGGCGGCTGTCGAGGTAGGCCGCCCAGTGCGGGGTGTTGACGAGCGCCTCCTGCGTCTCCTCGCTCAAGACCTGCGCCATGAGGGCGACGAGGTCTTGCGTGACACGCGTGTGTTCGAGGAGCGCGTTGATGATGTTGTAGGCGAGCCGCGCCTGCTCGTAGGCGAGACCCTGCGGCGGCCGCGACTCTGCGCTTTGCGACTCCGCGCCCGGCGCGTCCTTCTCTTCCCCTTCGCCGCTCACTCGGACTGCTCCCCGTGGCTCTCGGCGTACCAGCTCCCGCGCACGAGCGGGAGGTCGGCGACGTGTGCGGCGCAGACCTGCTCGCCGCCGACGGAGACTTTCAGCTCGGTGCCGGGCTTGAGGAAGTCGTACTTGACGAGCGCGAGCGCGACCTGACGGCGCAGGCGCGGCGAGAAGGCCGTGGAGGTGACGCGGCCGGCCTCGCGCCCTTCGGCGCAGTCGAGCAGTCGCGTGTCGGCGGGCGGCTCGAAGTCGCGCTCGAAGACGACGCCCGCGAGGCGTTTGGCGACGTGGCCGCGCCAGTGTATGCGCGCGATGATCTCCTGCCCGGCGTAGCAGCCCTTCGTGTAGCTGACGGCCTCCGCTTCGTCCAGCACTTCGGTCACGACGTTCGCCTCCGAAGCGTCAACGCCGTAGCGCGGGAGCCCCGCCTCGACGCGCAGAACCTCAAGCGCGTCCGCGCCCGCTGGCCGCGCGCCCGCCGCGGTGAGCGCTTCCCAGAGAGAGACGGCCGCGTCCGAACTCACGAACAGGTCGAAGCCGTCCTCGGCCGTGTGCGTCGCGCGTATGGCTGTGACTTCCGCGCCCGCGAACTCGAAGGTCGAGACGAGGCCGCGCTCGGTCTCGGCCGCCGCGTCGCCGAGCGCCGCGCGCACCACCTCGCTCGCGCGCGGGCCTTGCACTGAAAGCGTCGCCGTCTCGGCCGTCAAGTCCCGCACGCGGAAGTCGCCCGCGAGCGTGAAGCGTTCGAGATGCTTGAGGACGGTCGGGTAGGTCGCCGTCTCGGTGTCGAAGAGGAAGGCGCCGCCGCGCCGCATGACGCGCACAGCGGCGACGAGACGCCCCTGCGGGTTCGGAAAAGCCGCGTGCATCCAAGCGCCCTCGGCGAGCCCGGCCACGTCGTTCGTCAACATGCCGTTGAGGAACTGTACGGCCTCGCCGCCCGACACCTCCACGCGCCCGCGCTGCGAGAGGTCGGACAGCCCCGCCGCGCTCCTGACGGCCTCGTACTCCGCGGCGGCGTCGCCGTAACGGGCCGGCACGACGCACCCCTCGCGCTCGACGAGAACGCCGCCCGCGCGCCTGTGCGCATCTTCGAGAGGCGAGTGCCGCGCCGCCGACTCTTCCGCTTTCTTCTCAGCCGCCTCGGACATCTACTTCAGCTTCTCAAGCTCGGCGCGCAGCGTGTCGTAGTCCTTCTTGTCGCCGGCCTTGAAGGCGAGGTTGACGTAGCGGACGACGCCGTCCTTGTCAATCAGGTAGACCGTGCGCTTGTTAAAGCCGACGCCCTCCATGTAGCTGTCGAACATGCGCGCGACGTGGTGGTCGTGGTCGGAGAGGAGCGGGAACTGTAGGTTGTGGTGCTTGGCCCACTCCTGATGCGAGAAGACGTAGTCGCCGCTGACGGCGAGCACCGTCGCGTTGAGCTTCGAGAGCTCGGCGAAGGTGTCGCGCAGCGTGCAGACCTCGGTCGTGCAGCCGCCAGACCAGTCGGCCGGGTAGAAGGCGAGGATGACGTTCTTGCCGCGCTGCGCGGAGAGCGACATCTGCTCCTCGGGCTTCATGTGTATGCCCTCCTGCGTCGCGTAGGGCAGCTTGAAGTCGGGCGCGGCCTCGCCGATTTTCGGCGCCGCGGCGACTGTGCCGGGCGTGGCGTTCGACGCCGACGCGCCGTAGTGCGACGCGTCGCTCGCGGCGACGCCCTTGATGCCTTCACTGCCTGACTTCGACGAAGCGGGCGTGGACGCGGCGCGCGCGCCTTCGGCCGACTGCTTGGGTTTGCCGCCGTCGCCCGAGCCCGGCGTCTGCGCCGCGGCGGTCGCGCAGGCGAGTAGCACGAGCGTCAGTGCAAAGAGCGCGAACGCGCCGAACGCGTTGGGGGTTCTCTTAGTCATGGCTTGTACCTCTTCACTTCGTTTACTTCGTTTACTTCGTGGCGGCGCGGGCCGCTTCACCCGCGAGGCCGAGGGCGCGCGCGACCGACCGGTAGTCTTCGAGTTGTGCAGCCTCGCGGCGGTGCGAGGCGAGCACCTGCGGGCTCGGGTGGTAGAGCGGCACGAGCAGGCGCCCGTGCCAAGCGTGAACCTGTCCGACGTTTTCCCTGAGCGTGAGCGGATGATACTCGACCGCCCGGAGGGCTTCAAGCGACACGGCACCGAGCGTGACGACCACGGGGGCGCCGACCGTCTCGACCTGCCGGCGCAGAAACTCGGAGCAGTTCGAGACCTCGGCCCGCGTCGGCTTGCGGTTCGCGCCGGTCTCGGTGCGAGGGTTACACAGCGCCGCGTTGGTGATGAAGATCTCTTCGCGCGAGAGTCCTATCGAAGCCAGATAGCGCGTGAAGTTGCGCCCCGACTGGTCGCCCGAAAAAGGCACGCGCGTACGGTCTCCGCCCTGTCGGCCGGGCGCCTCGCCGACGAACATCACGCGCGCGCCCGCGCGCCCGTTCCTCTCGCTCAGCACGGCGCTCCGCCCGCACATCGCCGGACACCTGCGGCACGCAGCCGCCTCCGCCACCAGCGCTTCAAACTCACTCTGTCTGTCGTTGACGAACGCCGACAAGCCTTCCCCTCCTCCGCCTACGGAGGATTGTACAACGGCGGGGCGTTTCGTCTTTAGCGGAGGACTCAGGCGGCGGCGGCGCGTATGTCGGGGACGGTGACGAGGCGGAAGCCCGCGGCCGGGTCTTCGACGGCGCGCAGGAGCGCGGCCGTCATCTGCGCGTGCGTGACGAAGCCGAGCCGCAGCGCCGTCTCGCGCGTCGAGGGCAGGCGCTCGCAGACGTAGTAGAAGGGCTTGAGCAGGTAGGGCCAGCGGTGGCCGGGGCCGAGCACGTACCAAGGGCGCAGCACAGTCGCCGGCATGCCCGACTCTTTCAGCAGCGACTCGACCTCGGCGCGCACGGCCTGATAAGCCTGCATCACGGGCGCGGGCTGCGCCACGCTGACGTAGACGAAGTGCTTCACGCCGCCCTTGCGCGCCGCACTGACGGATGCGCGCCCCGAGACGAGGTCTATCTCGCGGAACTGTCGCGCCTTCGCGGGCGAAGGGCGCGGCACGCCGACGAGTTGGACGAACATGTCCGAAGGCCCGACCGCGCCGTCGAAGCTCGACTCGTCGAGCGGGTCGCCCGCGACCGCCTCGCACCCCGCGGGCAGCTTCCCCTCAGACCCGCGCCGCACGAGCGCGCGCACCTCGTGCCCGCGCGCCAGCAGCAACGGTATCACCGCCCGCCCGAGATAACCCGTCCCGCCCGTGATGAAGACCCTGCGCGTGTCCATAGGTTCAAACCTCCTTCGCGGCCGACGTTCGCTCCCGCACGGTACTACGGCCACGGCGCGCGCCCCGGATTTGCCGCGCGGCCGCGTCCGGTTCGTGTGTCCGCAGGCGACTTGACACGCCCGCGAGCCGCGTGCGATAAGCTCCACACTCACGGTTCATCTCGGTTCTTGCCCCGCGAAAGTTAAAGTTAACGTCTCATACGCCGGTTCCCCGCCGGCAGCGGCGGCATGATTCGCATGCGAACAAGGTGGAAGCCTCGCCCAAGGTCTTCCCGCCCGCGGCCCTCAACCCTCTGCCTCTTTTTAAGGAGACCCGATGAGAAGAGTCTTTTCCGTCACCCTCGCGGCGGCGCTGCTCGCCGTCCTCTGTGCTCTCAGCACGTCGCGCCTCCCGCACAGCACCGCCAGCGCCCAGTCTGAGCAGGGCCAGAGCCACAAGCCGGTCGAGACCGGCGAGCCCGAGATTATCGAGCACCGCATGAACCCGCGCCAGACCGACACGGGCTACCTGACGGCCGGCAGCACCGGCAGCCTGTCTCCCATCACCTACCACAACGGCCCGCTCATCCAGACCCCGACGGCCTACGTCATCTGGTACGGCAACTGGAACCAGACGAACGGCACCGACAACGCCAGCGGCCAGCAGATCATCCGCGACTTCCTCTCCAGCGTCGGCGGGTCGAACTACTACAAGATCAACACGGCCGGCTACTCGGCCGGCGGCTACAACGTCAGCGGCAACGTCACGCGTGCGACGGCCGAGGCCACTCCCGGCTACTCGCACGGCACGCGCTTGGCCGACGCCGACATCCAGACCATCGTCAAGGAGGCCGTCAGCTCCGGCGCGCTCCCGGCCGACGCCAACGGCGTCTACTTCGTGCTCACCTCCTCGGACGTGAGCGAGTCGTCGGGCTTCTGCTCGCGCTACTGCGGCTGGCACACCTCGACTTCGTCCACGCAGACCTCGAACGGGCGTTTGCGCTACGCCTTCGTCGGCAACGCGGCGGCCTGCCTCAGGTCTTGCGCCGCGCAGAAGGTCGGCCCCAACGGCAACGCGGGCGTAGACGCTATGATCTCGATCATCGCGCACGAGCTTGAGGAGGCCAACACCGACCCCGACCCGCGCTCGGGCTGGGCCGACAGCAGCGGCGCCGAGAACGCCGACAAGTGCGCGTGGACGTTCGGCTCGCAGCAGCACACGGCCGCCAACGGCGCCGTCTATAACGTGACGCTCGGCTCGCGCAACTACCTTATCCAGCGCAACCTCGCCGCCACCGACAACAAGTGCTACATTGACTGGGTCAACAGGATTCAGTAACCGCTGGTGGGTTTGAGTTAACCGCAGAGACACGGAGGCACAGCTAAATCAAATTAGCTGTGCCTCCGTGTCTCTGCGGTTAACTACGTCTCGCGCCGCGTACTCTTCTTAAAGAATCCGGTCGTCGGGGTCAAACACCCTGACGCGCGGCGTGCGGACGCGCGGAGTTCTCACGCGCGCGCGCGGCGTCGCCATGACGCCCGGGCCGACGACAATCGGCTCGACGAGGCCCGGCACGGGGTTAATCACCACGCGCGGCATCGTCACGGTCGCGACGGGCGAGCCGACTATGCCGAAGGCGCCGGGGGCGAACACGCCGCCGCCCGGCAACTGCATCCGCTCGGGCGTGACGCGCACCGTTCGCCGCTGCTTGTCGCGCACGACCGTCAGGGTGACTTCGCCCTCCTTCGCACCGAGCGCGCGCACGAGGTCGTCGGCGTCGGAGACCTGCTGGCCGTCGGCCTCCGTAATCACGTCGCCGGCCTTAAGTCCGGCCTTCTCGGCCGGGCTGTTCTCTTCGACCGAGCTGACGAGGACGCCGTGCGCGACGCCGAAGTAGTCGGCGAGCTGACGGCCGAGCGCGCTCGTCGTCACGCCGATGCGGCGCGAGCTGCCGAGGCTGAACCAGCCGGGGTGCTTGCGCGACATGTCTTCGAACTGCTTGCGCATCTTCTCCTCGTTGCGCTTCCAAGTCTCGGAGTTCTTGAAGCGGTCTTCGAGGTTAAAGTCGCGCAGGACTTCCGGGTAGACCGTCACGAGGTCTCCGAAGCGCGCGTTGGCGTTCGGCTCGCGCCGCCTGAGCGTGGCCGAAAGCTCCTGCTCTGAGCCGCCGCGCAGCACCGTCAGCCGCGCGCTGTGCTCGGGCGCGGCCTCCTCTATGAGTCGCGTCAGCTTGCGTACGCTCGTCACCGCCTCGCCGTCGAAGCGGATGATGACATCATTCTCGCGCAGGCCCGCCGCCTCGGCCGGGCTGCCCTTGACGACCTCGCGGACGCCGACGCCGCGCGGCTCGCCCGACAAGCCGTAGCGCGACATGTTCTCGCGCGTAATCTCTTCGGTGCGCACGCCGAGGAAGTTGCCCTCGGCGAAGAAGGTCGTGGCGAAGCCGAAAGCCTCGGGCGCTTCAGGCGCCTCGGGGGCCTGCGCGGCGACTGCGGGCGGCGCGGTTGTGGCCTGCGGCGCGGCGGCGG
>DATFHD010000003.1:0-108452 GCA_035248785.1 Pyrinomonadaceae bacterium
CCGAGTCCGGCGTCTCCGAGACCTCTTCGACGCTCTCCCATTCGTACGTGCTCTGCACGTTGTCCTGCCTGACCTGTACGCCGACGGGCGTCAACTCGACCTCACAGACCCTACGGTCGAACCGCCCGTGATGCTCCCGGACAAGCTTACGCAGCCTCTTGCGACGACTCCCCTCGAAACTCACCAGATGAATCACCGCCGCGAGCGCCCCGGCGACCACGGCGGCGACGCCGGCCGCCGTGTAAGACCTGCCGACGTAGAGGAGAAAGACGACAACGCCCGCGATGAGCGCGGAGTACAACGCGCCTCTGACGCGCGCCGCCCGGGCGGTTTTCGACCGTTCGAGAAAACGTTCGAGGGCGTTGACTGCGTCGTCTTCCGTGTACTCGAATTTGACGTACATCGCGCGGGCACCCGGCGAGCCTCGCGGGCTCCGACTCTTCCACGCCCCGGCCTCGCCTAAACGATGACCTTCTCGTACCAACCTTCGGGGACGCTCGCAACGCGGCGCGTGGCCGCGCGCTCGGCCACGTCCGGCTTGAAGTTGACGAGCGCGAGCCGCCCCCCCTCGCGGTAGCGCGGCCCGACCGACTCGCGCAGCTCGCGCGTGAAGGCCGGCACGCCGCAGCCGATCTTGAAGAGGACGAGCCGTTCAAGGTCGCCGTGCTTCAGGAGCCAAGCGACCTTTCGCATCGAGACCATCCCGCACTCGCCCCAGAAGAGGAAGCGCGCGCCCGCACGCGGACGGCCGCCGCCCGCGTCGTTCAGCGCCACGAGGTCGGGCTTGTAGCGCTGGCCCACGGACAGCTCGATTTCGAGCCCCGGATACTCCCCGACGTACATCGCGTACCCGAGCGCCTTCATCAACACGTGGCCGTATGTCTCGCCTCTGCGCTGCCACAAACGCACGCGCCTCCCGGCCAGCTCGAAGTCGTAAAGCATCCGAAAGCCCCGACGGCCGGCGGACGTTAGATAAACCCCTGCCCCGAAACCCCGCCGAACCTCAAACTAAAACCGGTGAATCGGATTGTAACTTGTCGCCCGCCGCCTGTCACCTGAAAGGCAGTAGACAGTAGTCAGTAGCCAGTAGTCAGTAGAAATACAGGCGGCGCGGGTCTCGTCATCGCCCGATGAGACCCGCGCCGCCTGTACTTCCCCTACTGGCTACTGACTACCGTCTACTGTCTACTTCAGTCGGCGAAGGCGACGGAGAGTTCGCGGAGGGTTGCGGAGTCTGTGGCGTCGGCGCGTGCGGACTCTTCGCGGTTGACGTGGCGGTAGAGGATGTCGCGCTGCTGCGGGCGGAAGCCGGCCTCGCGTATGAGGTAGCGGAGCACACGCTCGTCGGCCTCGTTGTGCGCGCCCGCGGCCGAGACGACGTTCTCCTCGATCATGATCGAGCCCATGTCGTCGGCGCCGAAGCGCAGCGCCACCTGCCCGAGCCTCAAGCCCTGCGTCAGCCAAGAGGATTGAATGTGTTCGATGTTGTCGAGGAAGAGGCGCGAGACGGCGAGCATGCGCAGGTAGTCCATGCCCGTCAGCTCCTCCTTTATCTTCCGCCCGAGCGCTGTGTTCTCGCGCTGGAACGTCCAAGGGATGAAGGCTGTGAAGCCGCCCGTCTCGTCCTGTAGGTCGCGAATCCTTTGCAGGTGTCGGACGCGGTGGACGGTGCTGTCGCCGATGCCGAACATCATCGTCGCCGTCGTGCGAAGGCCGACGCGGTGCGCGGCGCGCATCACCGACAGCCACTCGTCGGTCGTACATTTCGTAGAGACGCGCTTGCGCACTTCGTCGTCGAGAATCTCCGCCCCGCCGCCCGGCATGCTGTAGAGCCCGGCCTCCTTCAGACGTCGCAGAATCTCCTCGTAAGAGAGGCCCGAGATGAGGTGTATGTTGTGAATCTCCGGCGGCGAGAAGCAGTGGAGCTGAAAGTCCGGGTACTTCGCGTGGAGGCTGCGCAGAAGGTCTTCGTACCACTCGATGCCGAAGTCCGGGTGCAGCCCGCCCTGCATCAGCACGCCCGTCCCGCCGAGCGCGATGGTCTCGTCAATGCGCCGGCAGATGTCTTCGAGCGTGCGGACGTAGGTGTCGGGCTTGCCCGGCCGGCGGTAGAAGGCGCAGAAGGTGCAGACGACGTTGCAGACGTTCGTGTAGTTGATGTTGCGGTCAATGATGTAGGTGACCACGTCCGACGGGTGCTTGCGCCGCCGAACCTCGTCGGACGCCACGCCCATCCGCGCCACGTCGAAGGATTCGAGGAGCGTCGCGCACTCCTCGGCCGTCATCCGTCGGCCTTCGAGCACGCGGTCGAGAATCGGCTGAATGTCTGTCATCGTCTTTTAAATCGCAAATTTCAAATCTGAGATTTCAAATTCCGCATTCTGCCAGACGGCCGGACACGCCGTTTCAGGAATAACGGCCGACGACAGGTTTCGCTCCCGACTTCATGCACCGCCCGTGCCGAGGAACTTGAGCGGGCGGAGCGACTGTATGACGCCGTGCTTGTGTGCGAGGCTGAAGAAGAGTTCGAGGCCGGCGCGCATCGCTTCGTCAAGCTCGAAGCAGATGTTGCGTGTCAGGTAGCGAAAGAGTTCCGCGCGCGGACGGCCGAGTTCCCTCTCGTACTCGGCGGCAATCTCTTCGACCGCGGCGAGCCCCTCGTCGCGCGCGGCGGCGAAGTCCACGGAGCGCACAAGTTCCGATGCGCCCGCGTCGGCCATCCACATCGCGAAGACGAAGCCGAGCCCGGTGAACTCGCGCCACAGCGCCGCCATGTCGTAGACGCGAAGCCCCGCGCGGTCGAACGTCATCGCCGGGTCGCCGATGACGAGCGCCGCGTCGTGCCGTTCGAGCATGTCCGAGAGCTGCGGCACGAACGGCTCCAAGCGCGGCGCGCGCCCCACGAACTCGCGGAAGATAATCTCGACCAGCGCGGCCGACGTGCGCGACTCGATGCTGAGCGCGACCGACTCGACCTCGTCAAGAGTCTTGCCGCGCGTGACGAGGACGACGCTGTGCACCTCTTCCTTCGCGCCGACGCAGACGCCCGGCACGACCGCCGTCTCGGGCAGACGCTGGTACTCGATGACGGGCACGAGCGCCGCCTCGACCTGCCCGCGCGCAAGCATGTCCGCGCAGCGCGCAGGCGCCGTGTCGGTCAGAAGCTCGACCTCGCCGCGCCGGCCCCCGCGCGCGAAGCTCCAAATCAACGGCGCCGTGTTCAAATAGCTCGACGCCGCCACGCGCGGCGCGGCGCCCTTCCCGGTAATTCTAGACGTTTCTCTACTCACCCTTTTCCGTATCGCGCACGCCGACGCGCACGCGAACCGATGCTAACCCACGCGCGCGCGCGCCGCAACACGCCGCCAAAACCGGAGCGCGTTGACAGCCAAAGTACCCGGCCGTACCATTGGCCGCCTATGCCGATCTACGACATCAGCGTGGCCATCGCGCCGGGCGAGACGCCGACCTATCCGGGCGACCCCGGCATCGAGGTCGGGTCGTGGAACGCCATCTCGCGCGGCGACCCTGCGAACGTCACGGTCATCAGCTTCGGCGCGCACACGGGGACGCACGTGGACGCGCCCGCGCACTTCATCGAGGGCGCGGGCGTCGTCGCCGCGCTCCCGCTCGAAGCGCTGCTGGGCGAAACGCTCGTCGTCGAGATTCCCACGGACGCCTCGGCCGTCGAAGAGCAACACGTCAACGCGGACGCGCTCGGCGGCGCGGCGCGCGTGCTCTTCAAGACGCGCAACTCCGCGTTCTGGGACGACCCTCGCGGGCGCTTCCGCGAGGACTTCACTTACGTCACGCCCGGCGCCGCCCGCGCGCTCGTCGAGGCCGGCGTGTGGCTCGTCGGCATTGATTATCTCTCGGTTGAGAAGTTCGGCTCCGAAGATTTCGAGACGCACCTGACGCTGCTCTCGGCCGGCGTCGTCATCGTCGAAGGCTTAGACCTGCGCGCCGTCGCGCCCGGCCGCTACGACCTCGCCTGCCTGCCGCTCAAGCTCGCCGCAGGCAGCGGCGACGGGGCGCCCGCGCGCGCCGTGCTGCGTACGCTGGAATGAGTAAGGGGGATTCGGAATGATCGAGAAAGTGAATCTGTCTGAGAAGTTCGCGCTCTTCACCGAGCACTGGAGCCCGAAGATCGCGGGCGAGGTCAACGACTCGCTCGTCAAGCTCGTCAAGTTCCGCGGCGACTTCGTCTGGCACAGGCACGAGACCGAGGACGAGCTGTTCTTCGTCGTCAAAGGCCGGATAACGATTCGCCTCCGCGACGGCGACGTAGAACTCGGCGAGGGCGAGTTCGTCATCATCCCGCGCGGCGTCGAGCACAAGCCCTACGCCGAAGAGGAGGCGCACGTCCTGCTCTTCGAGCCCAAAACAGTCCTCAACACCGGCGACGTGGTCAACGAGCGCACGCGCCCCGTGCTGGAAAAAATCTGAGCGGCCGGCCTTCTGAAAACCCGCGCGCCCCGCGCGACGTATTCCAACTTGTGAGCGGAACAGGAAGAGCCGAGAGGAGCACGTCCCCTTATGAGAAACGACGACGGCGGCGCCGCACGCGGGGCGCACGCCACGCCTGAGAATGTTGACGTGAACTCGCGCGGCTACCGCGAGCGCGTCTTCGAGATCGTGCGCCGCATCCCCGCGGGGCGCGTGATGACCTACGGGCAGCTCGCCGAGATTCTCGGCGAGGGCTACACGCCGCGCACCGTCGGCTTCGTCATGCACTCGGCCGACGAGTCGGTGCCGTGGCAGCGCGTCATCAACTCGCAGGGTGCATGCTCGACGGGCCGCGTCATCGTCCCGCCCGACCTGCAACAGCGGATGCTCGTCTCCGAAGGCGTCGTCTTCAACGAGAAGGGGCGCTGCGACCTCGCGCGCTACCGCTGGACGCCCGAGGAGTACGCGACCGAAGAGGACGGAGACGACGCCGAACAGCCGAGCCTCTTCGGCGATTGAGTAGAGAGGAGCGACTAAATGAGCGACCAGCAGCTACAGACGCGCGCGCCTTACGCCATCAGCGACCCGAAGATGACCGTCTCGGGCCAGATGGTGACGACGGCCTTCGAGCTTCCCGGCTTCCGAGTCCGCCAGAACCTCGGCGTCGTGCGCGGCATCGTCGTACGCTCGCGCAACGTCTTCGTCAACATCGGCGCCGTCTTCAACCAGCTCGTCGGCGGCAACATCACCGCATGGACGAACCTCTGCGAGCAGGCGCGGCGCGACGCCTTCGAGATCATGATTCAGCACGCGACCGAGGTCGGCGCCAACGCCGTCATCGGCGCCCGCTACGACGCGACCGAGATCGCGACCGGCGTCACGGAAGTCCTCTGCTACGGAACGGCGGTCGTCGTCGAGCCACTGGAAGGCACGGGGATTTACGGCTCGTGAGCGCCGGAGGGTCTGACGCCAGAGAGTTGACGCCGGAGGAGCTGGCGCGTCTCGACGAAGCCTTCGCGCGGGTGCCTTACGCCGGCCTTCTCGGTCTCCGTTTTGTCTCGGCCGAGCGCGGCGCGGCCACCTTCGCGCTGGATATGCGCGAGGAACTGACGCGCATGGGCGGCATCCTGCACGGCGGGGCGCTCGTCTCGTTGATGGACACGGCCGCCGCCTTCGCCGTCCACACGTTGCTCGAACCCGGCGGCCGGACGGTCACGGTTGACCTCACAGTCCATTTTCTGCGTCCCGCCACCTCCGGCCGCGTCGAATCGCGCGCGACAGTCCTGCGGAGGGGCCGCCGCGTCCTCATCGTCTCGGTCGAGGCGTCGGACGCGGCCGGCGAGCTAATCGCAACGTCCACAATGACTTACTACGCGCAAGCCTAGCCGGTAAAGACCCGCCTTCCGCCTAAGTCAAGTTGACAGAACCGCCCGCCTTCGTCCTTAAGTTGTTGCAAAGAATGATGTAAGCGACGTTGTTAAAATGTCTAGACAAATCCGTTTTTCCTATGCCAAAATGTGTTTGTCACTACAGACCCCGGTAGTGGCTCTTGCGCACTCTTTGTAACCCGCGTCAGTCCTACACCTTTCCGGCTGGGACACCTGATGTTCTCGCTCTACAGCACCTTACTCGCACAACACCCGCGCCAGTTGACGCCCGTCCGCTGCGCGGAGCCTACGATTGTGCAGCTCCACCGCTATTTCGAGGACGTGGTGCTTGAGAACAACCTCGCGGCGCTGGTGGTCGAGAGCCTTCTGCCCGAGACGCAGCGGTCGCTCCGCGACGTGACGCGCGTGCGCGAGGTGGGGCGGCTGGCGCGCTACGCCTTCTTCTTCGCGTCGCCCGAGGACGCGCTCTACGCGGCCGAGCTTTCGGACGGCCAGTCGGAGCGCGAGCCGATTCTGGTGAAGAAGTCGGGCGAGGGCGAGGTGAAGGAGCGCTTCGTCGTCATCGCCGACGCGCGCTTCTCTGCTCTGCTGGCCTCCGTGCAGACGGAGGAGGGCGAGGGCGACGAGGGCGGGGCCGACGACGTAATCTGGTCTTTCGAGCCGGACATCGTCTACTCGGCGCTCGAATACCTGATGGCGCGCGTGACGGCCGAACTCCCCAGCCACGCGCATCTCTTCTCGAAGGCCGTCCGCACCTGCGTTCCGAAGACGACCTCGCTGCAACTGACGGTCTCTGTGACGACGAAGCTCGCGCGCCTGCTTCAGGAGCAGGCCGTGCGTGAGATCGCCGTCAACCGCATCTCGACCGCCATCCGAAGCTCCCTCGAACTGCCGAGCGTGCTTCAGACGACGGTCAACGAAGTCGGCCGCGCCCTGAGCGCGCAGACGAGCGCGCTGAGCGTCGAGGGCGAGCACGGCCAGCCTTCCTTGACGACCTTCTACTTCCGCGACGGCGACCCCGACGAGTCGAAGCGCGCCGAACTGCTCGGCGACATCGAGGCGCTCGGCGTGCGCCTGCGCGGCCGCATCAAGACCTACGTCCACGACGGTTCGAGCGGCGCGGGCGAGTCGGACGCCTGTCCGGCGGCGGCCGTCCCCGTCATCTACCACGACCGCACGATGGGCGCGCTGATGGTCACGTCCGACGACCCGCAGCGGCTCTGGCAGGACAACGAAGTCATGCTCCTGCGCACGGTAGCCGACCAAGTCGCCGTCGCGGTCAACCACGCGCGCCTCTTCCAGCAGATGCAGCATCAGGCTTTGACCGACGGGCTGACGGGCTGCTTCAACCGCCGCTTCTTCGAGATACAGCTTGAGCGCGACCTTCATCTGGCGACGCGCATGCGCCAGCCCGTCTCGCTCATCCTTCTCGACATTGATCACTTCAAGCGCGTCAACGACTCGCACGGCCACGACGCTGGCGACGCGGCGCTGCGCATACTCGCGGGCGCGTTGCGCGAGGAGGTGCGCGGCGTGGACACCGCGGCGCGCTACGGCGGCGAGGAGTTCGCAATCATCCTGCCGCAGGCCGGCCCCGAGGGCGCGCTCGTCGTGGCCGAACGCCTCCGCTCGCGCATCGAGACGACCGAGGTGCCGGGCGTCGGCTGCATCACGGCCTCGCTCGGCGTGGCGACCTTCCCGCTCGACGCCAGTTCGCGCGAGCTTCTGGTGACGACGGCAGACCGCGCGCTCTATCAGGCGAAGCGGACGGGCCGCAACCGCGTCTGCTCGACGGCAGACCTGCCGCCCGACGACCTCTTCGGCCTCGCCTTCGAGGCCGTCCCGCCAATCTGCGAGCCCGAACGCTTCAACGCGCCGGCCGAAAACTCGAACGCGCAGCCGTCGTCCGCTTCGGACGCGGCCGAGGCGGCGGAGTCCGTACAGTTGAACGCGTCCTGACCCCCGAGCCGAATTTAATCCGACGCAGACGCGCCTCTCCCGGGGCGCGTTTGTCTTTGCGGGTGAAAATCGCGCATCATAGGCGTCGAAGAAAACGTAGAAGACAGACGAAGCATCGTTTACGAGTCAGGGCCGGTTTTCATTCATGGACGACCTGCGAAAATTCGCGCGCTATTTTCTCCCGTACAAGGGGTCGCTCGCCGTGGGCGTCCTCTGCATCCTCGCCTCGACGGTCGTCGGGCTGCTCATCCCCGTCTTCGTCGGACGCGCGGTGGACGACCTCGGCGCCGGGCCGACGTGGGCGAAGGTCACGCGCTCGGCGCTTCTGGTCATCGGCGCGAGCGTCGTGAGCGGCGTCTTCCTCTTCCTTCAGCGGCGCATACTCATCAACATGTCGCGCCACGTCGAGTACGACCTGCGGCAGGACTTCTACGCTCACCTGCAACGCCAGCCGCTCACGTTCTTCCACAGCCACCGCACGGGCGACCTGATGGCGCGCGCCACCAACGACCTCGCGGCCGTCCGCCAGTTGGCCGGCCCGATGATCATGTACACGCTTCAGACGGTCTTCGTCGTCCTCATCATCCTCCCTCTGATGTTGAGGATAAGCGTGCGACTCACCCTGCTCCTCTTCGTGACGATGCCGCTCGTCTCGCTGACCGTGAAATACTTCGGCCAGCAGGTGCATGTCCGCTTCGAGAAGATTCAGGACTTCTTCTCTCAAATCACGGCGCGCGCGCAGGAGAACATCTCGGGCGTTCGGGTCGTCCGCGCTTACGCGCAGGAGGACGCGGAGGCCGCGGCCTTCAACACGCTCAACCGCGAGTACGCGACGCGCAACCTGAGCCTCGTGCGCATCTCGGCCATCATGCGCCCGCTCATCCAGTTCGTCATCGGGCTCGGGATGGTGCTGATAGTCTGGTACGGCGGGCTGCTGGCGGTGCGCGGCGAGATAACGCCGGGGCAGTTCGTCGAGTTCACTTTGTTTCTGATGCGGCTCATCTGGCCGCTCATCGCGCTCGGCTACGTCGTCAACCTCTACCAGCGCGGCACGGCCAGCCTCAAGCGCATGAACGCCATCTTCGCCGTCGAGCCCGCCATCAGAGACGCCGCCGAGGTGCGCGAACGCCCGCCCATACGCGGGCGCATCGAGTTCCGACACCTGACCTTCGCATACGGCGAGCACCTGCGGCCGGTGCTTCGCGACATTGATTTGACGATCGAGGCCGGGCAGACGGTCGCCTTCGTCGGCCGCACGGGCTCGGGCAAGTCAACCTTGATGAATCTCATCCCGCGCGTGGTCGAGGCGCCGCCGGGCACGGTCTTCATAGACGGCGTTGACGTGCGCGACTACCCGCTCGCGCAGTTGCGCTCTGGGATAGGCTACGTGCCGCAGGAGACTTTCCTCTTCAGCGAGACGCTGGCCGAGAACGTCGCCTTCGGCGTCGGAACGTCGGAGCGCGCCGATGTCGAATGGGCGGCCGAGATTGCCGGACTCGCCGACGACGTGCGCGAGTTCCCCAAGGGCTTCGAGACGATGGTCGGCGAGCGCGGCATCACGCTCTCGGGCGGGCAGAAGCAGCGCACGGCCATCGCGCGCGCCGTCATGCGCCAGCCGCGTATACTCATCCTCGACGACGCGCTCTCAAGTGTGGACACATACACCGAGGAGAAGATTCTCGGCCGCCTGCGCGGCGTGATGCGCGAGCGCACGTCGCTCATCGTCTCGCACCGCGTCTCGACCGTGCGCGACGCAGACCTCATCTGCGTCCTCGACGAGGGGCGCATCGTCGAGCGCGGCACGCACGAGGAACTGCTCGCGCTCGGCGGCGAGTACGCAGACCTCTACGAGCGGCAGTTGCTCGAAGAGGAGTTGGCGGCCAGTTAAAGTTCGTGCGGAGGGAGGGGTTTGATAGTCCAGACTTCTTGAAGGAGGGCAGGCTGATGAGTTCAAGCGGTAACATGCCGGACATTGACACGCGTTTGCGCAGCCTCCGCATCATCTGGGCGGCGATTCTCGCGACCGTCTTCCTCTACGCGCTGGTCGGGTACTTCCAGAGCCCGCCGGTTCTCTCTTGGCGCGTGGGCTTCGCGGGCGAGAGCGGCTCGGTCGCGCTCGGGCTGACGGCGGGCGTGCTCTACCTCGTTGGGCTGTTGGCCGTGTCGGCGGCGTCGCAGTTGCTACTGCGCTCGTTCCTCCGGCGCGCGGAGGCCGAGCAGAATCCCGCGCTCGCGCAGACGGGCTTCATCGTCGCCTTCGTCGCCTGTGAGGCGGGCGCGATAATCGGGCTCGTCATCCTGTTTCTGACTAAGAGCTGGGTGGCCTTTCTACTGATGGCAATCAGCGCGATGATGATCGCGATTCTGTGGCCGCGCCGCGACCAGCTCGCGGCGGCTGGCTACAAGACTTAGACGGTTCGACAAATGTCTGCGGACGCGAAACAGTTTCACGAAGAGGAATCGGTGACGACGTTCGACCGCGGGGCCGCGCGGCGTCTGCTGCGCTACCTCAAACCCTACCGGCGGATGATTATCCCCGCGCTCGCGCTGACGCTGCTGGTGAACGCGCTCGGCGTCGTCGAGCCGAAGTTCTTCCAGTACGCGCTCGACTGGTACATCAACCCCGCGATTGACCAGCGCAGCGCCCTCGCCGCGGGCGAGTGGGGCGCGGTCTACGCGCGAGTCTCGCGCGGGCTGATGCTGCTCGGGCTCGTCTTCCTCGGCGTCAAGCTCGCGCAGATGCTCGTCGCCTACTTGCAGACCGTGCTGCTACAGTCGGTCGGCCAGCACGTCATGTACGACCTGCGCGCGGAGCTTTACGGGAAGCTTCAACGTCAGGAGGTCGCCTACTTCGACCGCAACCCCGTCGGCCGCATCATGACGCGGCTCACCTCGGACGTGGACGCGCTGAACGAGCTTTTCACCTCGGGCGTCATCGAGGGCCTTGGCGACGTGGTGATGGTCTTCGCCATCATCGCCTTCATGGCGTGGATGGACTGGCGTCTGACGCTGGTCGCGCTCGTCACGGTGCCGCTGCTGTTCGCGGCGACGACGTGGTTCCGCAAGCACGCGCGGCGCGGCTATGACATGGTTCGGACGCGCCTCGCGCGCATCAACTCGTTCCTACAGGAGCACATCTCCGGCGCGCAGACCGTCCAGATTTTCAACCGCGAGGCGAAGTCGCTGCGTCAGTTCCACGAGGCGAACGACGACTACCGGCAGGCGAACCTCGACACGATTTTTTACTACGCCGTCTTCTTCCCGCTCGTGGACTTCATCGGCTCGCTCGGCATCGCGCTCATCATCTGGTACGGCGGCTGGCGCGTGATGCAGAACACGCCCGCGCACGAAATTCTCTCCATCGGCGCGCTCGTCGCCTTCATACAGTATTCGCAAAGGCTCTTCCAGCCCATCCGCGACATCTCGGACAAGTACAACGTCTTTCAGGCGGCGCTCGTCGCCTCGCACCGCATCTTCCGCACGCTCGACCAGCCCGTGACTATCCTAACGCCCGAGCGGCCGAAGAAGACCGGCCGCGCGCGCGGACACGTCGAGTTCCGCAACGTCTGGTTCGCTTACAAGGGCGAGGACTGGGTCTTGAAGGACGTGTCGTTTGTGGCCGAGCCCGGCCAGACCATCGCGCTCGTCGGCCACACGGGCTCGGGCAAGACGACGATCACGAACCTCCTCATGCGCTTCTACGACGTGCAGCGCGGGCAGGTGCTTCTCGACGGCGTGGACGTGCGTGAATGGGAGCTGAAGTCTCT
Organism: Pyrinomonadaceae bacterium; assembly: GCA_035248785.1. Classification (GTDB taxonomy): domain Bacteria; phylum Acidobacteriota; class Blastocatellia; order Pyrinomonadales; family Pyrinomonadaceae; genus QHXN01. The sequence continues at coordinate 11,561 of DATFHD010000003.1, forward strand.
GCGCGAGAACTTCGCCGTCGTCCTACAGGACGTGTTCCTCTTCAGCGGCACTGTCGAGGGCAACATACGCCTCGGCCGCGAGGAGATTACTGAAGAGCGCATCGCTTGGGCCGCCCGCGAGGTTCACGCCGACGGCTTCGTCGAGCGTCTGCCCGAGGGCTTCAAGTCCGAGGTGCGCGAGCGCGGCGCCGGCCTCTCGGTCGGACAGAAGCAGCTCATCTCTTTCGCCCGCGCGCTCGCCTTCGACCCGGCGCTCCTCATCCTTGACGAGGCGACCAGCTCGATTGACACCGAGACCGAGCAGCTCATCCAGCAGGCCATCGAACGCGTCTTGCGCGACCGCACCTCCATCGTCGTCGCGCACCGCCTCTCCACAGTCCAGCGCGCAGACCAGATTCTCGTCCTACACCACGGCGAGCTGCGCGAGCGCGGCACGCACCAGCAACTCCTCGCGCGCCGCGACCTCTACTGGCGCCTCTACAAACTTCAGTACGCCGACGACTCGCGCACCGAAGCGCTGCCCGGCGAGACGCTCGACGAGCGCTTGCAGTACGGCGACTGAAAGCTTATGGCGCGCACGTCGGTCAAAACGTTGCTGACGGCGGCCGCGGTACTCTTCGTCCTCGTCTCCGAACTGTCGGCGCACCCGCCGTGGGGCGTCGCGGTTGACCCGCAGAGTCAGGTCTACTTCAGCGACCTCGAAACCGTCTGGAAGATAGACGCGCGCGGCCGCCTCTCGGTCTTCCGCGCACGCGCGACCGGCGAAGGCGGAAGGCACACGCACGAGTTGAACTGCGACGAGGCCGGCAACGTCTACGGTGAGGATTTAACCTACGAGCCGGGCACAGAGCACTACATCGCGGCCGTTTGGAAGATGACCCCGGCGGGCGTCTTCTCCTACGTAGTCGCGCCGACCGACGACCCGCCGAAGGGCATGAGCATCTGGCGCGGGCGCGACGGCAGCACCTACGCCACGCTCCGACGCGACCCGACGAGCGAGCAGTTTCTACTCAAGAGGAGCCCCGAAGGCACAGTCAACGTGCTCGCGGGCGACCGTGAAGCGGCCGAACGCGTGAAGCAGGTCTTGCTCTACGGCAGCGGCGGGATGGCCTTCGGCGCGGACGGCACGCTCTACTTTGTGGACGGCGCGAGCTTGATGAAGATGACGCCCGACGGCGTCGTCTCCGCACTCGCGCGCGACATTCCGGGCGAGGGCGCGGACGGCGTTAACGGTGCGAACGCGCCGCAGGGCAGCGCGAGCGCGCCGCGGCCCGGCCTCCTCGGCATCGCGGTTGACGCGAGTGGTAATGTCTACGCGGCCGACCTCGGCGGCCGCCGCGTCGTCAAGGTCACGCCGCGCGGCGAGGTCAGCACGCTCTGGCGCTCCGAACAGCCGTGGCTTCCGACCGGCGTCGCCGTGCGCGGCGGCGACGTTTACGTCCTTGAGGCTGGCGCCCCGCGCGGCTCGCACCTCAGCGCGCGCGTCCGGAAGCTTTCGCCGGACGGGCGGGCGACACTGCTCGCGACAGCGGGCGAGAACGTGAGTCAGGCCGCCGGCCCGAGTGCGGACACTTCGGATACAAGGGACGCGGACGCGCCCGACGCGCCCGCGCGCCGAGTCCCGTACGTCTTCATCGCGCTCGCGGGCGCCGTCTTCATCCTCGCTTTTTTCATCTGGCTGGCCTCGCGCTCACGCGCGGGGGGACGTTTGGGAGCGAATCATGACAGAACAACTTAACGTTGACGCGGGCGGCGAGTGGCCGAGCCTGCCGTTCGCGGAGTGGGCCGGGACGTGCGCGACGCTGCACATGTGGACGCAGATCGTCGGCAAGGTGAGGCTCGCGCAGGCGCCGCACGTGAACCACTGGTGGCAGGTGCCGCTATACGTCAGTGCGCGCGGGCTGACGACTTCGGCCGTGCCGTACGGGCCGAAGACTTTTCAGATAGACTTCGACTTCATCAGCCACAAGCTTTCAATCGCCACGAGCGACGGCGGTGCGCGCGAGTTGGAGCTGGCGCCGCGCAGCGTCGCTGACTTCTACCGCGAGTTCACGTCGCGCATGGGCGAGCTTGGGCTGGACGTGAAGATTTGGACGACGCCCGTAGAAGTCCCAGACCCGATTCCCTTCGAGCGCGACGAGACGCACAAGTCTTATGACGCGGAGTACGCCAACCGTTTCTGGCGCGCGCTCGCGCAGTCGGAGCGCGTCTTCCAGCGCTTCCGCTCGGGCTTCACGGGCAAGTGCAGCCCCGTCCATTTCTTCTGGGGCAGCTTCGACCTCGCCGTCACGCGCTTCTCCGGACGGCGCGCGCCCGAGCACCCCGGCGCGCCCGGCGTCGCCGACTCCATCACGCGCGAGGCTTACTCGCACGAAGTCTCAAGCGCCGGCTTCTGGCCCGGCGGCCCTGCGCTCGCCGAGCCCATCTTCTACTCCTACGCCTACCCCGAGCCAGAAGGCTTCAAAGACGCGCCCGCCCGCCCCGCGAGCGCCTACTACAACACGGACTTCCGCGAGTTCGTCCTCCCCTACGAAGCCGTGCGCACGTCCGAAGACCCCGAACGCGACCTGAGCCAGTTTCTACAGGACACTTACGAAGCGGCCGCGAACCTCGCCGACTGGGATCGCGCCTCGCTCGAACGCGCCGCCGCGGCTTCTTGAGCCCGCGGAGAATATCTACGAATCACGACACGGCCAGAACGCGCAGGTGCTTGACACGGCGCGCTACCGCCTGTAGTGTGTCGGGTCTCTGCTCCGGTTTACGAAGACCTCACCAGTCTCGCGTAAACAACCCCGCAAGCATCAACGGCCGGGCGTTGGTGTAAGCCGTCGTGCGCCGACGTGTGCGCCGCGGCTCGCGCCGACGCACGCGCCAGAACCTCCACACTTTCCAATGGAGACGAAAGCATGAATCCGGAGAAGAACCCACCCGCACGCAGAGGCGGCAGCGCCGCCTTCGTCGCGCTCGCGCTGCTCCTGCTCGTACTGGCCGGCGGCGCACGCGCGCAGGCGCAGGACGCGCCCGACACGAATCAGGAGCCGAAGATGTCAGACCTCTTGAAGATGCCCGGCAAGACAATCGCCGAGTCGAACGCGTCGGCGGCCGTCGGCAAGTTCAAGGTCAAGAACTACCGCGTCGAAGAGTTGACGCTGCCCGCGCCCGTGCAGGTCGAGGTCGGCGGCAAGCGCGTCGAAACGTCGCGCGCCTTCCGCGTCACCGTGACCGGCGGCCCCTTCCCCGTCCGCGCGATGCCCGCGGTCGTCTGGATTGACGACGCGGCCGTCGGCTTCGGCGTCGAGAGCGAAGACCTCGACGCCATCACCGCCGTCACCTTCGACGAATCGCTGCTGCGCGAAGGCGCGACCCTCTACCTCTCCTACGGCGACAAGGAGAACAAGCAAGACCGCACGGCGCTGCCCGAAAAGCTCAAGCTCAACGCGAACAAAGGAGGTAACCAGTAATGCGTAAACTCACACTCGCACTCTCAACACTCGCCCTCCTGTTCGCCTGCGCCGCGGCCTTGAACGTTCAAGCGCAGACACCCGACCCCGGCGCTACAGGGCCGCTAGCCGTCACGCGCGAAGAGTACAACTACGGCGACCTCGCCTTCACGCCGACGGGCTTCCCCTCGGCCGTCGAGCTCAAAGCCTCCGTCCACTACCCGACGGGACTTCCGGGCGGCCCGTACCCGCTCGTCGTCTTCCTGCACGGCCGCCACGTGACCTGCTACCGCAACACGACGACCGCGCTGCGCTGGCCCTGCCGCACCGGCGAGACCGCCATTCCGAGCTATCAGGGCTACGACTACATCGCGCAGACCCTTGCGAGCAACGGCTACATCGTCGTCTCGATCAGCGCCAACGGCATCAACGCCTTCGACAACAACGTCACAGACCTCGGGGCGCAGGCGCGCGCTGAGCTGATTCAGCGCCACCTGCAACAGTGGAACACCTTCAACACCGTGGGAGCGGCGCCGTTCGGGACGAAGTTCGTCGGCAAGGTCAACCTCCAGAAGGTCGGCACGATGGGCCACTCGCGCGGCGGCGAGGGCGTCGTCAAGCACTACGCCTACAACCTCTCGCAGGGCTCGCCCTACGGCGTGAAGGCGGTCTTCCCGCTCGCGCCCGTTGACTTCAACCGGCCCATCATCAACAACGTCGCGCTCGCGGTCGCGCTCCCCTACTGCGACGGCGACGTGAACGACAATCAGGGCGTCCACTTCTACGACGACGCGCGCTACAACGTGGCGGGCGACGCGGCGCCGAAACACACCATTCAGGTGATGGGCGCGAATCACAACTACTTCAACACCATCTGGACGCCGGGGGCTCCTGTTCCCGGCGGCGCCGACGACTGGACGTTCACCTCGGGCGGCAGCAGCGACCAGCAGTGCGGCACCGTCGCCGGCAACCACCGCCTGACCGCGGCGCAGGAGCGCGGCGTTGGTCTCGCGTACATCTCGGCTGTGATGCGCGCCTACGTCGGCGGCGAGACGCAGTTCCTCCCCTACCTGACGGGCGAGGCCGCGCCGCCGCCTTCGGCGCAGACGACCGACCTGCACGTCTCCTACCACGCGCCCGACACGGCCGCGACGCGCAGAGACGTGAACCGCCTGCTCACGTCAACTAACTTGACGACGAACACGCTGGGCGGCGCGACGACGCAGACCGGACTCACCCCGCACGACCTCTGCGGCGGCCCCTCGCCGCAGCCCGCGCAGTGCCTGCCCTCGACGCAGGCGACCACGCGCCAGCCGCACACCGTCCCGAGCGCGCGCTCGTCCGCGACCGGCCTGAGCCAGCTCCGCACGGGCTGGTCTGCGACGACGGCCACTTACACGAACAACCTGCCGACGGGCGCGACCAATGTGAGCGGCTTCAAGTGGCTCACGTTCCGCGTGAGCGTCAACTTCGCCGACACGCGCAACCCCGCCGGCATCCCGCAGAACTTCCGCGTCCAGCTGACGGACGGGACGGGGGCGACCTCGGCCGTCACCGTGAGCAGCTTCTCGGACGTGCTCTTCTACCCGCCCGGCTCGGTCGGGCCTGTGCCGAAGATTCTGCTGAACACGGCGCGCATCCCCGTCACGGGCTTCTCGGGCGTGAACCTCTCGGACATCCGCTCCGTCCAGTTCAAGTTCGACCAGAGCCCCTCGGGCGCGCTCCTCATCTCCGACGTGTCGTTCGCGTCGCCGCCGGCCCCGTAAGCCGCGCTTAGCGGAAGACAAATTAACCACAGAGACACGGAGGCACAGCTAATTTGCTTTAGCTGTGCCTCCGTGCCTCTGTGCCTTTGTGTTGAGCTAAGGTTTATTGACCGCGGCCGGCTGCGCCTGAACGGTCGGCTGCGCGCTGTCGCTCCCGCGGTTCTTGAACGGGATAAGCGCTTCGACGGAGGAGTAAATCTGCAAGTACATCTGCGTCTCGCGCGGGATGAGCGACTTCCAAGCCGTGCCGCCGCGGCGCAGGTATTGCGGCAGCTTCGCCGGGTTCGAGTTGTAGCCGGCGGCCGCGAGCTCCGCGCGCGTCGCGGTCTTGTTCGCCAGCGCGTCGAGCACGTCCTGATTGAGCGCGAGCCCGTTCCAAGTGTCCTGCATGTAGAGCAGCATCGCTTCGAGCGCGTTTCCGTGGTTGCGCATCCCGGCGACGAAGTCCGGGTTCAGCCCGACGCCCGGGTGCGCCGTCCGAATCATCTGGTAGGTCGGGGCGATCATCTGCACCATGCCGCCCGCGCCCGCCGAGCTGACCGAATAACGGTAAGTGTCCAGCTCGTTCAGAGAGTAGAGCGCGTAGACCTCTTCGTAAATCGTCTTCCGATCCTCGCGCCGGAAGCGGTCGTGGTCTACGTGCTCGACGAGGCAGAGCCGTTCGGCGATGTCCACGGTCTCGGGCGAGATGGTCTTGCCCTTCGCCTTCAGGCGCTGCGCCGCGAGGTCGAGCATGTTGCGGACGTACGACTGCCCGTGGCGCGTCACCTCGGGCGAAACAAGCGCCGGGTGCGCCGAAGTGTAATAAGCCATCTCGCGGAAGCGCCCGAACTTCTCGATCGGGTACTCGACGACGAGCGGCGTCAACTGCTTGCCCGTAGCCGCCTCCGAGACGACGACCGCCGTGTTGACGTAGTTCGGCCGCACGACCTGCAAGCGCACGTTCATGCCCTGCGGCGTCGTCAACACCACGTCTGCGCCGCGCGTGAGAAACGTCTCCTTCGGCACGCTCAGCGTGTGAATCTTCGACGAGCCCTCTTCGAGCGCGGCGATGGTGACGAAGGCCGTGTTCGGCGTCATCGAGGTCAGCGTCAGGCGCGACTTCAACATCCGCTGCGCCTCGGCCGCGCGCTCGCGGAACTTGGCGAGTGAAGGCGTATGCGCCGGCTGCAAAGGCACGGCCGGCGCGGGAGCCTGCCAAGCGGGCACTGTGACAGGAGTCGAAGTCGAACTCCCCTGTTGCGCGGGCGTAGTAGTTCCCTGCTGCGTCGGGGCAGAGACCGTCTGCGCGGGCCGCGCGGGCGTCTGCGTAGGCTGTGCGACGACGGGGCGCTGTGCGGGCGTCTGCGTCGGCGTGGGGCTCGCCGCTGGCGTCGGCTGCTGTCGCGCGACGTTCACGACGCGCGGCCGCGTAAAAGTCGGCGCCGCGTCCTGCGCATTCGCGACTGACGCGGGCGCAAACACTGCGGCCGTCAAACTCAAGAGCAGAAAAGAGCGGTTGTTCATATTCAAACTTCAGGGCTGAAGGGACTGACCGCACTGGGGGGCGGTTATCGCTTCCCTAAGATTCGCGCTTCTTTGGTGAGGTTGTCAACAGCCTTCACCGCCTCCGCGTCAAATTGGCAGACGTGGACGACCGCAGGACAGTATCAAGAGCGGCGCAGTTAAAACTCCCGCAGGCTGCCGGCGAGCGCCCCGGCGGCGGAGGCGGCGAGGTCTTCGAGCGCGCCCTCGCGTTGGCGCATGAGGCGGAAGCGAGCGGCGAGCGCGTAGCCCACGTCGAAGCCCGCGTCCGAATCCAGTTCGTAAAGCTCGCGCGTCAGAGCCTCCTGCGCGACGCGCTCGACGACGGGGCGGAGTTCCTCCCCGATCTTTTCCAGACCCTCGACAAAGACGACCTCTGCCGCATCGCCCGAGCGCGAACGCCGCCGCGCGTGCTCGCGCAGACGCGCGCGCGCCTCGTCCTGAATCTTCCCCGAGGCGACGACTACGAGGTGCGTCGCCTGCGCCTCCGCCTCGCCCTCGACGGCGCGGCGCGCGTGGGCGCCCGTGAAGTCGCCGTCGCGCACGACAAAGAGGAAGGGCTCGCCGCAGACGTTCGCGGTCAACTGCGCCTCGCTGTCGCCCGACGCGGGGCGCGGCGCGGTCTCGCGCTCAGGGACGCCGAGGCCCGCGAGCGTCGTGCGCAGACTGTTCAGGAGCCAAGCGCCGTCCTTCAACATCGAGTTAGCGAGCGGCGTCGGCGTGACCAGCTCTTCGGCGCGCTCGTCTGCGACGGCCGAGCCGCACTCGCTGCACACGGCGTTGCTCGCCGTCACGATGGCCAGCGCCTCGGCCGAAGGCAGGCGGAAGAGCGAGCGACCTTCTTTCCGACAACTGACCTGAATCTCACGCTTTACGAGCCCCGCGCCCGCGAGCCGTGTAACCACGGACTCCTGCTCAGGCCCGCGCCCGGCCGCGACCAACTCGGCCGCGCGCCCGTCTGCGTGCGCCTCGCCGAGCCTTTGCAGGAACAGACGCGCCGCCGTGTCCTCAAGCAACTCGACGGCCCGCGCACGCTCGGGCGTCGGCGGCACGCGCTGAGTTTGCCCTGCTTCAAATTCGCCGGAACTGCCTGATTCTTCAAGAGTTCCGGCCGCGCGCCACTCAAAGCGTGCCTCGCCGTCCTGCTCTTCGTCGGCGGCGTGCACGCCGGCCGAGTCGGCATCCGATTCCCGCTTAGCCGCTCCGAATGCCTCTTCGACGCTGCGGCAGAAGGCTTCAAGTTTCGCCGAAGGCTCGGCGGTCTCGGGACTGTAGACGACGCCCGCGCGCAGGCCCGCGCCGAAGACGAGGAAGTTCGCAAAGTCTTCAAAACAGAAGAGATCGCCGTGGACATAGGGCTCTTCGCCTTCCGTCTCGGCGCGCTCTTCGACGGCCCGTTCCAGTTCTCGCGCGGCCTCCGAGCCCTGCGCGGCCTGCTCGAAAAAGTGCCTGCGCGCGGAGCGTATCAGCGGGACGAAGCCACGCCCGCGGAGCGCTTCGAGAAGGGGTGTGCGGAGGCGTCTCTCGACGTTGAGGTCGGCGGTTCTGGTCTCGACGAAAAGCATTCAAAGCCCTCCCTTTACGGCGGCGAATGCTACCACGCCGCGCCCGTTATTGCCACGATAAAAAGAGTTTACGTGATTTAGGCCACCTTTTTTCGTACGAAACCCGTCCTTTCGCCTTCAGGTTGAACGAAGTCGCGTCCCCTTTCCGTCCAAATTTCACGCAGCGTTTATTGCGTCGTCACGAAACAGTCACATTGGTTGTTGCGGCGCCCGTATCTGTTCAGTAGTATGGACTTCAGGCGCTGAGCCTTGAAGGGCGGCGCCGTCCACCCAAGCTTAAAGCAATACCCCAAGCAATAAGTAGCTTAGTCAGAGGAGATCGTTCCCCTAGATGTCTTTTTGCAGACTGTTCCCCCGACCGCTCGCCGTGTGCTTCGCCCTGAGCCTGCTCGCCGCCGCCGCCAACGCGCAGCAACAATCCGCCACGCGCCCGCGCCAAGCTTCGCAGCCTACGCAGGCGACGACCACGACGCAGGGGCGCCCGGCGCTCGAAAATGATCTTGTTGTCGTGGAGACGGCGCCCGATAGGGAGGACAAGGACGAGCCCACCTACGAGGCGCCGCGCTTCGGCGCTCCGGGGGGGGCGGCTTTCGGGGCGGTCGAGCGTTCGATGCTGACGGCGATTGAGGAGCGTCTGGGGACGCCCTACCGTCTGGGCGCGACGGGGCCGTACCGCTACGACTGCTCGGGGTTCGTGTGGAGCGTCTTCCAGCAGGCGGGCGTCGCGTTCGAGCGGACGCCGGTGCGGAGCCTCTGGCAGGAGTTCGCGGCGCCGACCGAGGACGAGAAGTTCAAGTTCGGCACGCTCGTCTTCTTCAACCACCTGCGCCACGTCGGCATCGTCGTGGACGAGAACGGCTTCTACCACGCCTCGACGAGCCACGGCGTGATGTACTCGCGCTTCGACGACTACTGGACGAAGCGCATCAGCGGCTTCCGGCGCGTGCCGCTTAGTCAGGCGCAGGCGTTAGTCGCTTCGTCCGGCAGGTAAAGGTCAACAGCCCACCTTCCTTCCGAGCACGAATCAGGCCGGCTCACCCGTCGAAGGTGAGCCGGCCTGATGCTTTTGACTTCACCTCTACTTGCCGCGGAAGCCGAGGACGAAGCCCGCGCGCTGCTCGCCCGTGCGCGTCTCGCTGAGGACGATGACGCGCTCGACGGCGACGTAGAACATCTGGTCGTCCTCATCCACGAGGTGCGCCACGTCGCCGTCCACCTTCACCACCTTGCCGCGCAGGCTCGACGTGCCGCCGCAGAAAAGGTCTACCTTCTTCCCAACCATCTTCGCCAACAGCTCTCGCATGTCCAACGCTCCTCTTGAAAGAGTGATAAGTGACTGACGGCCGCCCTGCCGACGACGCCGTCATCTTAACACTTATCACTCGCCGCCCATTACTTCTTTTCCGGCTCCCACTCCCAGACGCGCTCGCCCTTGTCGTCTGTCTCGGCCGCCTTCTTCACCTCGCGGAAGGTTATCTGGACGAGGGGGACGACCGTTTCGTCGTCCTGCTGGCGGCGCTCGAACTGTAGCAGGTCGTAGTAGGCGCAGCGCGCGCGGTCGGGGTACTCGCGGCAGACGCCCGGGCGGGCGTGGTAGATGGTGCAGCCGCGCTTCTCCTGATCGAGGAACATGCAGGTCTCGGGGAAGATCGTGTCCTTGACCTTCTTGAGCACCCGCTCGCTCTGCCACTGCTTCGTGAAGCGGCGGCGCGCCGTCTCGAACGAGACGCCGAAGTGCTTCGCCAGCCGCGTGATGTCGCGCTTCGTCACCTGCACGCGCTCGTAGACCGAGCAGCAGAAGGCCGGGCACTTCGTGCAGTCGAAGTACGTGCGCGGCTGGTCGTCCTTAATCGTTTTAGTCATTGGCTCCCGCGTTCGCTCTCACCTTCTTTCAGACTTCTCGTACTCCCCGAGCAGCAACTCCATCAACTCGCCGCGGCGGTCGTAGAGCCGCTTCGGCTCGCGCGGCTCGCGGCGCGTGAGGGCGTAGGAGGTGATGACGGGCAGCGCGATGGTCGAGTCCACGTAGCAGACGACGGCGTCGGGCAGGCGCTCGGGGTCAACCTTGCCCCAAGAGACGGCCTCGCCCGGCGTCGCGCCCGAGAGGCCGCCGGTGTCCGGGCGCGCGTCGGTGATTTGGAGGAAGTAGTCGTGGCCGCGCTCGTCTATGCCTAAGACTTCCTGAATCTGCGGCTCGGTCTGAAGCATGAAGTTCTTGGGGCTGCCGCCGCCGAGGATGAAGACGGCCGACTTGCCGCCGTGCTTCCTGCCCTTGTCGCCTCTGCCGTGGATGGCTCCGCGCTTGGCGGCGAGGACGAGCGCGGCCGTCTCGTTCACGTCGGCCGAAGGGTCGAAGGCGAGTTTATTTCCTTGCAGCGCCTTCGCCGCGACGTTCATTCCGATGGAGGAGTCGCCCGGGCTCGACGTGTAGATCGGCACGCCGAACTCGTAGGCGGCGGCGAGGAACGACTTGTTCTCAATCCCCAGCTTCTTCTCCCTTTCGAGCACATACTTGCCGCAGAGGTTGTGGAACTCGGCCGTTGACATCGGCCGCTGGAACTCCTCGCCCTCAATCAAACGCCGGAAGAAGGCGTCAGTGTCCAAGAGCACCGAGTAGTCGAAGAAGATGTCGAAGATGCGCACGACCTCCTCTTCCCTCAGCACCACGTCCGAGACGGCCGCGCTGCCTTCGTGGAGCGAGAGGCCGATGCCGAAGTGAGTGTCGTGGTAGAGGTTCGCGCCCGTCGTGATGATCCAGTCAACGAAGCCAGCGCGCATCAGCGGAATCAGCGCCGAGATGCCGAGGCCCGCGGGCGTCAGCGCGCCCGTGATGGAGAGCCCGACGGTCACGTCCGGCTCCAACATCTTCCGCGTGAAGAGCTGGCACGCCTCGCGCAGGCGCGCCGCGTTGTACGCGATGAAGGTCTCGTCCACGAGGTCGGCCGCCGACTCGCCGCCCGCAATCGCGCGCGGGTCAATCCGCCGCCCCGAAAGGTACTTGCTCTTCTTCTTCGCCATTCTTCCCCTGTGCTTCCCTTTTATCGTTGGAGCTTACTCCGCCTCGGCCGCGGCCGCCTCCTCGCTCTCCTCCTGCGTGCGGCGGAGGCGCAGGCGGTTGATGCGGCGCTCGTCGGCTTCGAGGACTTCGACGTCGAGGCCGCGGAAGTTGAGGCGCGCGCCCGGCGTCGGCACCCGCCCGCACTCGCTGATGACGAGGCCGGCGATGGTCGTGAAGTCGTCGTCCTCGATTTCGAGGTGGAAGAGTCGTTCGATCTTCCCGACCTCGGTCGAGCCGGCCACCTCGTAGTAGCCGTCGTCGTCCGCGACCAGCTCGACTATCTCGTCGCTCTCGATGTCCTCGTCCTCTATCTCGCCGACTATCTCTTCGAGTATGTCCTCGACGGTCAGGAGGCCGGCCAGTCCGCCGTACTCGTCTATCACGAGCGCGAGCTGCACGTGCGCCTTCCGCATCTCTTCCAGAAGCTCGTCCACCGACTTCGAGTCGGGGACGAAGTAGGCGGGGCGCAGCAGCGGCTCGATGCTCTCATCCTCGCGCCCCTCGGCCCAGTAGGTCAGGAGGTCGCGGACGTAGATGATGCCGACCACGTCCTCTATCTGCTCGCGGTAGACGGGCAGGCGCGAGTACTTCGACTCGACCATCACGTCGCGCGCCTCGCGCACGGTGGCCGTGAGCGGCAGGGCGACGATGTCTGTGCGCGGCGTCATCACCGCGCCGGCACGCGTCTCGCCGAACTCGATGATGTTCTGGATGCGCTCGCGCTCGTCCTCTTCGAGGATGCCCTCCTCCTCGCCCACGTCAATGAGCGCCTTGAGGTCGCCGCCGTTGTCTTCCGCCTCGTCCTCCTCGGCTACGACCGCGGTTTGCGTGACGTGCGGGTCGCCGCCGCCGACGCGACGCGCGCGCTCGGCCGCCGCCTGCCGCGGCGAGACGGCGAGCGAGAGCACGCCGTAGAAGGGCCGGTAGAGCGGCAGCAGCGTGAGCAGCGTCCGCTCAGGGTTGCCGGCCGACAGGGCGCGCGGGATGACCTGCCGGAAGAGTATCGTCAGCGCCAGCGCGATGAAGAAGGCGAAGAGCAGGAAGCGCCGCTCGGCGCCGAACCACTGGTAAGAGACCGACGTGACGAGCGCGACGACCGCGACGAGCAAGACCTGTATCGCCGCGTTCAAAGTGAAACGGAAGCGCGGCCGGTTCTCAAGAATCTCGCCGAGGAAGACGATGGTGCGCGTCGGGCGCTCGTCGCGCTCGCCCGTCAGGCGGCGGAGCCCCACGTCGCTCAACTGCCCGAACGCCACGTCAATGGTCGCCAGAAAAGCCAGCGCCACGAGCAGCACGCACGCCGCACCGATCTCTAACTGAGTCTCCATAAAGACCGTGAACCGTGAACCGTGAACCGTGACGAGATGTAAACTGCTCTTCTCTTGTCATGGTTTACGGTTTACGGTTTACGAGATTATATCCCGAGGCGGCGGCGCAGCCTGAGTTCGAGCGCGTTCATCTCGCCGTCGTCCCGTTCGTGGTCGTAGCCGCAGAGGTGCAGCAGCCCGTGCAGGATGAGCTGCGCCACCTCGCCCTCGAAGTCGAGCCCGTGCTCGGCCGCCTGCCGCGCGGCCTGCTCGACCGAGACAACGACGTCGCCCAGACTCAACCCCTCCCCCTTCTCGAACTCCTCCTGCCCCGCAGGGAACGAGAGCACATCCGTCGTCCCCCTCTTCCCGCGCCAGCGCCGGTTCATCTCGCGCATCGCCCTGTCCGACACGAACGCCACGGTCGCCCCCGCCCCGCCCGCCGGCACCACCCTCAAAGCCCTCTCCACAAACACCCGCCAACGCTCGCCGTCTACTGGCATCTTACGCTGTCGGTTCACCACGTCAATCATCATGCTCTGCTAGCGGTGGCCTGACACCCCCTATTCAAAGCTCGGTAATTCACACAAAGCCTCAGGCGCCGAATTTTACGCCGCAGGTGGCTCGGCTGGGGGCAAGTACAAACTTTTCAGAATCTCCTGCTTCTCATCCGGAGGCATGAAGGCCAGTTCCAAGCAATCCTGCAATAAGGAGGTAGTGTTGAGGTAAGTTTCGAGCAGCGCCTCCTGTTCCTCCGAAAGTATCCACTCAGCCCCAGCCTCACTGTGACCGGTTATCAGGAGGCGCAGCTTGTCAGCATAATCCTGCCACTCCGTGGCGGCGGCTCCTTCGCCCGGAGTCGTTAACGCCGCCAGTTCCCTTTGCAACTCGCCCAACGCTAATTCTCGGTCGCGCGCGTGGTCGAAGGCGCCTACGCCCCCGCGGGCACGCATGCGGCCCGAAGTGCCGGTGCTTGATTTAAAGCCCCCGCGGGCATAATTGAGGGCGCGCCTGCGCGCCTGCTCGTGCGAGTGTGCGATGTCGCGTTCGAGGGCGCGGGCGAATGCGTCGTCACGGGAACAGGCGAGCGCTCGGGCGAGTGTGCGCCCGAGCGCGGCGTCGAGCGCGGGGCTCTGACTGTGGTAGTAGACGTGGACGTACAGGTAATAGGGCCGCAGGCGCCAAACGCCGGGACTGATAGAGTTTGATCTGCTGCACACCCAAACTAGCAACTCCCTCAGCTTATCCTCATGCGCGATCAGTTCATCGAGCCGACTCCGGAACAACGTCATCAGGTGGCCAGCGTCTGGCAACATGCTCGTCGTCAGCAACAATACTTCACGCCAGCGCCCGTCCGTACAATGCTCCGTGACCAGCGTCTCCAAAGTCCCTTTCGCCGCGTGGTCGACGATATATTTCGCCGTGAAGTACTCTTGGAAGGTGAGGTGCGAGAAGGAATAAACTTTGCGGGCGCGCTCTACTAGTATGCCGTGTTGAGTCTCAATCGCCTTCAGGATTGCCTCACCGTCGGCCGCTTCGCTAACGTCGTGCGGCGGGATGTTCTTGATGAAAGCCGTGATGAGTCCTTCCAGCTCCGCCTGCGGGATGAAATATTCGTTTCTGTCGAACGTCTCCGCCGCGATGCGCACCAGCATGTTCACCTTGTGACCCAGCGACAGCTTGTGATAGACCTCTTGCCGCTTGATCTTCCGCGACGAATCCCACTTCTTCAGCAGCGCATCGAGTGCCTCCTCGTATATCTCCACCCGCCGCCGTGGGAACGTCAGCGTTTCGTTGAAGGAGAGGCACAGCAGCGTCAGGAGCAGCGGCGTGCGCGCCAAGTCGCGCAACCCCCTGTTATCCTCCTTCCTGAACTCTGCGAGGAAGCTCTTGCTCGTCTCCTCGTCCTTCTCTCCTTCCTGATTGCGGAACCAGTTGCCGACGAATACCTCGATCTGTCCCTCCGTAAAATCGGCGACCTCGACATACGTGAATGGCTTAAAGGAGTAGTCGCTGGCAGCGATGCGGCAGGTTACTAGGCACTGCGTCCGGTCGTACTTCTCTATGAAGTTGTTCATCTCGTGGATCTGCCTGTCCCGCTGACCGCTCTCCTGATTGACCTCGTCCAACCCGTCGAATAGTACAATCGCGCCGCCCGACTTCAACAACTCCCCCACGAATGCCCGCGCCTCGGGGAAGCCGCAGATATCGAAGCGCTCTTCGATGAAGGGCATCAACCCTACGCCGGAGTCGGCCCACTGTTTTAGCGAAATGAAGATGGGTACCTTGTTGATGATGGGTTTCTCGGCGTCGGCAGCGCGGACGGCCATGTATTTCAGAAAGGTCGTCTTGCCGGCGCCCGGCTTGCCCAAGATAAAGAGGTTTTTGTCCCTCTCTATAACCTGCATCTTCCCTCTCCTGATGACCTGCCTTCTGTCCTTTTCTAGCACTAGGCTCAGGCTGCTGACCCGTCTCGCGCGCGGCGGGGCTGTCGGCTCGGCGGATAACCGTTTCAGGCGTTCGATGTCGAAACGAAGGAAGGCCGTCGGCTTATCCAGCATGTATAGGTCGGTGAAGATGTCGTCGAGGGGAACCGGCTTGGCCATGCCCATGATCTGCATAGTGCCGTAAAGTTTTTTGACCTTCGCGCGGTACTTTTCCGACGCATCACCCCACCTGAATTTGCCCCAGCGTGCTTTAAGGGCGAGGGCGGCATTGTCGGTGAGGGACTTGCCGTATTTGTCCCAAGCCCAAGCAGTAGCGGCAGCAGTGATAGTGAGCGGGTCGGGCATGTCAGATGTCGCTCTTGTTGGACTGCGACTCGTAAGCCTTGATGATCATCTGGACGAGGCGGTGGCGCACCACGTCCTTCTCGGTGAAGTAGACGAACTCGATGCCCTCGACCTTCGAGAGAATCCGCTCGGCCTCGACGAGCCCGCTGCGCTTGCCCGTCGGCAAATCTATCTGCGTCACGTCGCCCGTAATCACCGCCTTCGACCCGAACCCGATCCTCGTCAAAGCCATCTTCATCTGCTCGCTCGTAGTGTTCTGCGCCTCGTCGAGGATGATGAACGCATCTGCAAGCGTTCTTCCGCGCATGAAGGCCAGCGGGGCGACTTCGATGATGCGCTTCTCTAGCATCTTGGAGACGCGCTCGGCGTCCATGAGGTCGAAGAGGGCGTCGTAGAGGGGGCGCAGGTAGGGGTCAACCTTCTCTTGCAGGTCGCCGGGGAGGAAGCCCAAACGCTCGCCGGCCTCGACCGCGGGGCGCGCGAGGACGATGCGACTGACTTGCTTTTGAGTTAAAGCCTGCACGGCCATCGCGACGGCGAGATAGCTATTGTGGTTGATAAAGCCGTTGGCGACGAACGAGTGGCTGCCCGGCACCGTAAGGTCGAAGACATGACGGCGCGTGGACTCGATTGAAGTGACTTCGAGTAAGAGTAGGTGCCGTTCGATGATGTCGCGCAGGTGTGCGAGCGGCTCGTTTCGCAGGCCGCGGGACGAGAGGAGACCGATCAACTCTTCCAGCTTCGGATAACTGGGACGTCGGCGCTCACTCCGGTAGTCGTAAAAACGCTTGTGCTCGGCGCGAGTAAAGACGGCGCCGCTCATCGCGGCAGTCAGGTGCGGGGAGAGGTGTGGGACGACGTCAATGTTAGTGTTCGGCCTCTTCGCCATGCGGCGCGCGCGCTTGCGTTCGAGCGCGAACCCAATCAGGCGGTGGAAGCGCTCCGCCTCCGCGCCGGCCATCGTGAGCAGGTGCGAGAGATGGGGCCTACCCTGATAACGCGCCCGCTTAAGCGATTTCGCGGCGACGATCCCGAAGTTGAGGAGGACTAGTTGAACCTGTCGCACCAGCCTCTCCGAGACGGAAGCGAGCGACACCAAGCCGTCGCGTTTCTCGACCGTGCCGTCCGCGTCGAATAGCCCTCGCAGGTACGAAGCGACGACAGGTTCGGGCGCGGCCAAGACTGCGTGCGGGATGCACTTGGTCGCGGCCTTGCCCGTGGACATGCCGAGGTGCGCCAGCAACTGGTAGAGATGCGAGCTGGCGATGATGTGGTCGTAAGGGTGTTGGCCGTTACGAAAGGCGTGGAGTCCGAGGCGCGCTGCCGTCTCATAGAACGCGCTGACGATGGACTCGTCCGCCGAAGAGATGATGACGCGGTTGCGGAAGGTCAGGCAGCCGTCGCCGGTCAGCACGCCGAGCATGTAGGCGACGGACTCGTCTAAGCGTTCGAGCGTCACGGGTTTAGACGAGCGATCGTTGCTGCCGTTCGGCGTGTAGTTGAATGTGATTCCCGTCTGACTCCCGAACATCCGCTGCCCGCGCTGCAAGGCGAGCACATCGCCGAGGCGCAGCTCGTCGGCGCGCTTCCACCTTAGATGGCCGTCCGCGCACAGCGACAGCAGCGGGTGCTCCGGCGTCGCTTCAATCGAAAAACCCAGACGGGTTGTGATTCGCAACGTCTCGCTCGCGCCGCCGTTGTAGACGTGCGAGGCCGGCTCCACGCCGTCCCGCCCGTGTACGAATGTTTCGGTCGGCACCTGTTCGCCGACTTGGACGCCTTGACCGAGCGCGCCTATCTCGACCATCCCGCGGTCTGTGAGAACGAGAGTGTCGTCGGCCACACACTTGCCCGTGCCGGCGGGGCCGATGCCGAAGACGATGTCGTTGTTCTGGATCGCCTCGATGTAGCGGCGCTGGTTGGCAGACTTGGGCGCGACCTGCTTCTTGCCGGCGGGGTTGAAGCGGGCCTTGGTGAAGTAGTCTCGAAGGGTGTACGAGCGGTCTTCGGCGATCTGGGCGAAGGCTTCGCGGAGTTCCCGGTCGGTGAAGGTCTTGCCCTCGCGGAAGAGCGCGGCGAAGTCTTCGATGATGCGGGCGGCGATCTCTTCGTCCTCGCCGTCGAGCGTCAAATCCTGCCCGCGCGCGTCCACGCGCACGTCGAGGATGGATTCGAGGTACTTGATGTTCTGGTCGTGGACGCCGAAGAGCGTCTCGACGGCCCTCGGCGGAAGCTCTATCTTCTTCAAAAGGCGGTCTCTTCTCCTTCTCGCGGGGAAAGCTCGGCGTGGCGGCGCGCGTGGCGGATGAGGGACGGAAAAACTGTCTGGTTCATTGCAGAAACGACGCTACAACACAGTCGGCGGGGGTGTCAACGAAATGTGCGCACGGGCGCCGTCCAGCGTGCGTCGTCGTACGCGGAAGCGGCTTTTAAGTCGCGTCGTCGCGCCTTGACACGCGCCGGTCGGCTCCCTATACTTTGGGCTTTGCTCTGGGGGCCGGATTCTTGACCGTGCGCCCCGCGGGGAGTTTTTAAGTCAGGAAGTACGTTTTCGACGGAGTCAGAATCAGAGATGCCGAATCACAAATCAGCCGAGAAGCGCGTGCGCCAGAACGAGAAGCGGCGCGAGGTCAACCGCGGCAACCGCAGCCGCCTCCGCACAGGGATTAAGAAGCTGCGCGCCGCCTTCGAGTCGGGCGACGCCGGGTCGGCGCAGACGCTCCTGCCCGAGACCGTCTCGCTCATAGACAAGGCCGTGCAGAAGGGCGTGCTCCACCGCAACGCGGCGGCGCGCTACAAGTCGCGCCTGACGGTGCGCGCGGCGCAGTCCGGCAAGTAAGCCGTTCCAGAAAATTCGACGAAGCGAGGCAGGCCGTCGCCGAGGCGGCCTGCCTCGCTTTTTGCTGCCCGGAGGTCGGACGGCAGAAGGAGGCGAAGGGATGACGAATCAGTCTGCGCCTTACGAGAACGAAGAGGAGGTCTTGGAGGTTGTGCGGCGCTTCGAGTCGTGCGAGTACGCGCCGGACGAGTTCAAACACCGCCTGCACCTGACGGTCGCGCTCGTCTACCTGCTCGGAGCCCCCTACCACGTCGCGCTCGAACGGATGCGGCGGGGACTACATCGCTTCGTCAAGCACCACGGGCTTTCGGGCGTCTACCACGAGACGCTGACGGTCTTCTGGATGCGACGCGTGCTGGCCTTCGCCGAGCAGGCGGACAGGCGGCGCCCGCTCGCGGAACTCGCCAACGAACTGTCGGACGCCTGCGCCGACCCGCGCCTCGTCTTCGACTACTACACCAAAGGGCGCGTCGAATCCGACAAGGCGCGCGCCTACTGGCTCGACTCCGATTTGAAGCCGTTGGATTTTTGAAGGGTGTCGTTTAAGCCGAAAGTTCGCAGACGAGCATTTCGAGTTGGAGGCGCGCGCCGCGGTCGCCTCCGCCGCCGAGCGAGGTCTTGATGGCGAGGTCGGCCTCGGCGATGCGGCGGATGCGGCGCGCGAGCTCGCCCGAGTCGGCGCGGCGGGCGGTGGCGAGAAACTCCTTGCGCTGGCTGAAAGGCATGTTGACGACGCGGAAGACTTCTTGCTCCGGCGCGCCGCGCGACATCAGCTCCTTGGCGAGCGCGAGCCGGTGGAAGTTGCTGGCGAGCAGGCCGATGAGCATGACGGGCTCGGCGCCGTCGTCGAGAAGTTTCTTCAGGGTTTCGAGCGCGCGCCGACGGTCGCGCGCGACGAGGTGGTCGGACAGCTCGAAGTTTGAAAGCTCGCGCGAGCGGCCGACCAGCGCCTCGACCATCTCCAACGTTATCTGCCCGCCCGGCAGCGCCGCGGTCGCCAATTTCTCAAGCTCGGTCGCCAACTGCCGCACGCTCGCGCCCACGAGCGCCACGACCTGCCGCAGCGTACGCTCGTCGGCGTACGCGCCGCGGTGCTTCAACCTGTCACGCGCCCACGCCGCGAGTTCCGAGTCGGTGAGCGGCGCGAACTCGACGCTCGTGCATACCTCCAAGAGCGTCTTGCTCAGCTTGTGGCGCTTGTCTAAATCGTCGGCGACGAAGATGACGACGGAGGTTTCGACCGGGCGCGTGACGTAGCGTTCGAGCGCTTCTTCGTCCTCCTCGCGCAGAGGCGCGCGCGGGGGCTTGCGCGAGAAGCCGGTCACGCGCACGACGCGCCGCGACCCCATCATGGGAAGCTGCTCCGCCGCCGCAATCGCATGTTGCACGTCCGCGGAAGTGAGGTCGAACGAAGACTCGTTGAACTCGCGCAGCGGCGCGTCCTTGAGCGCCGCGTCGGCCACGGCCTTCGCCGCCGCGTCGCGCAGATAGTTCTCCGGCCCGAACAGGAGGTAGAGCGGCCCGACCTTCCCCGCCTTCAGTTCGCGCCGTAACTCTTCTCTGGTGACGGTCGGCATTACTTCTCTAAGGTTCTTCGTTGACGCCGAAGCCGTTGACGAGCGTGGAGACGAGACTCTCGGCGAAGCTGCGCGAGAGGCGTTCGACGGCCGGGTCTTCCTCGTTGAAGAAGGAGCGCGGGTCGTCCGTGAACTCGAACTCGCCGCGGAAGACGTAGTCCTGATTGTCGTAGAGGACGCGGTTAGTAACTTGGTCGCGGACGGTGACGGCGGCCGTGATGGTCACCTCGAAGATGCGCGCGCGGCCGCGCGAGTCGAGCAGCACGCCGTAGAAGGCGAAGCTCTTGATCGTGCCGTCCACGACGGCGTCGGCGCCCTTCGTCTCGCTCTGCACGCGCAAGCCCTTGCCGCGCCGCAGAATCTCGCGCATCACGGCGTCCGTAAAGCGCGACTCGACGCGGTAGCGTAGCGCCTGATTCTGGAAGGCCGGCACCGCCACGGTCTTGATGTGCGTGGGCAGCCCCGTCTTCGTCACGGGCTTGTACCCGCAGCCGCGGAAGCCCGACGCCATGAAGACCAGCACGGCGAGCCCGGTCGCACTTAACAGTCTCTTACTCGGCAACATTGGTTTTGACGATACGACACGGAAGTCAAGGGTGACAAGCGCCCGCCGCCTTTATCGCGTCTATAACGCGCACGGTCTCGACCGCCGCGCGCACGTCGTGGACGCGGACAATTTGTGCGCCGCGCATGGCGGCCGCGGCGACCGTCGCCATCGTGCCGTGGACGCGCTTGTTGACGGGCGCGCCGCCGAGCAGGTGGCCGACGAACGACTTGCGCGAAGTGCCGACGAGCAGCGGGAAGTCCGCGAAGTCGCGCGCCAGCACGTCCAGTCTGGCTATCAACTCTACGTTCTGCTTCTGCGTCTTGCTGAAGCCGATGCCCGGGTCGAGCACGATTTTTTCTCGCCTGACCCCGCGCCGCTCGGCCTCCGCGATGGCGCGGCGCCAGTCGTCGGAAACCTCTTTGAGGATGTCGTCCACGGGCTCCTGCTTGTGCATCGTCTCGAAGGTGCCGCGTGAGTGCATCAGTATCAAACCGGCGTCGTAGCGCGCCGCCACGTCGGCGAGCACGGGGTCGAAGCGCAGGCCCGAAATGTCGTTGACGATCTCGCAGCCCGCTTCGAGGGCCGCGCGCGCGACCGGCGGCTTCGTGGTGTCAATCGAGTAGGTGCAGTCGGCGATTATGCTCATCATGATGCCCAGATATCTCTGGACGCGGCGCAACTCCTCCGCCTCGGAGATGGGACTCGCGCCGGGACGCGTGGACTCGCCGCCGATGTCAACGATGTCCGCGCCGTTCTCGATCATCTTCTCGGCGTTCTCCCACGCGCGCTTGCGCGTGAAGTAGCGGCCGCCGTCGCTGAAGCTGTCGGGCGTGAGGTTGATGACGCCCATGACGAGCGTGCGCCCGCCGAGCGTGAGCGTGTGCTTGGGGAGTTCCCACGCGCGCTTTTTAACCCCGGCCACATCGGACACGTTTTTCATACTCCGTTGATTCCCCGGCGCGCGCCGCTCAATGCTGTCGGAAGAGAAGGCTCATGCAGGTCAACGCGCCCTCGGCCTTAGCGAACTCGGAGACCTCGACGGCGCGCACGTCGTAACCGCGGGACGAAAGCATCTCGGCGGTGCGCGGGAACGCGGCGCTCACGCAGACCGAACGGCCGACGCGTAGGACGTTCGCCGCCCAAGGCTCGGACGCGTCCACGGTGACGACCTCGCGGCCCTTGAAGACGGCGTCGTCGAGCCACACGAGATTAACGAGCACGGTCTCGTCGTCGAGTCCAGAACAGCCCGTCTTCAGATGCAGGCATCTGCGCGGCTCGACCGTGACGACCTCATAGCCGTGGGGCGCGGCGAGACGACGAAGGGCGGCAGCGCCCGAAGCGTTCGTGCGCGGCGAGAGTCCGACGTAGAGCGTCCGCCCGAGGCGCAGCACGTCGCCGCCTTCGAGCGTCGCGGGCGGCTCGACCCGCACGACCGTTCGCAGCCGCGCTACCTCCGGCTCTATCAAACTCACCTCGCCGCGACGCGAACGGACGCCCGGCCGCGTCAGCACCGCGACCTCGTCGAGCACGACGGCCGTGTCCTCGACGAAGACGCTGTCCGGGTATTCGTCAACAGCAGGCAGCACGACGACGCGCGCGCCGCACGCCTCAAGCGCCTCGCGATAGCCGCGGTGCTGCGCCGCGGCGGCCGTTGCGTCAATCGGTTCTCGCTCCCTGTACGTCAGCTCGCACGCGTCCAGAGCGCGCTCTGGCTCCCTCGTCAGGGCGACAATCATGTGTGCTGTATCGGTCACGGCTGCCGGCTATTCCAACGCTCCCACTCTCTGACGGCCGCCTCGTACTTGGCCAGCCACTTCTGTATGTAAGCGACGACGTTCTTGTCGCTCTCCGCGGGGCAATGGCCGTACGTGGAGACGTACCGCTTGCCAACCTCGTAGGCGACCTTCTGCCCTTCGGGGTTGCTCCTGCGGTATTCGAGGAACGTCTTGTAGAGCTTCCTCTTCTCCTCCGGGTCGTCGCAAGACCCGTGTGCGGGGACGGGCTTGATTCTCTTGAAGACGAAGTCGCCGCCTTCGTGGCCTGAGTTGCGGAGCGGGTAGTAGACGGGAATCCGGCCGGTGCGGCTGGCGACGGTGTTGAGGACGTGGCCGACGAACAGCTCGGAGGCAGTGAAGCGCGGCCCCTCAGTCCAGCGCAGGCCGCGCAGGAGTGCGGCGGCGAAGACGGAGTGGTCGTCGTCGCCGTCGTCCGCCGCGGGCTCGTCGCCGCCCGAGGCCAACAGCGTGCGCGAACGTCCCGCGGCCGTCTTTTGCAGGAATCGCTCGCGGTCTTCGGGTCGCGACGGCGGGGTGAGCGCCGCGACCGGCAGGGCGCCCGAGTAGCAACTGTCCGAGACGACTAGGACGTGGCGGGCCGCGACGGCGCGGACGGCGGTCGTTATCTCGTCCGCAGCGATCCACTTGGACACGTCTTCGCCCGTCGCGTCCACCGGCAGCCAGTAAGCCCTTTCGGCTTCGGCATCCCTGCGGCCGCGCCCCGCGTAGTAGACGAGCAGGCTGGCGTCCGCGCTCAACTCGCGCCCGTAGGCCGACAGCGCCGCGACTATCTCCGCGCGCGTGGCGTTGACGAGCAGCCTCGTCTGGAAGCCGTAATACTCGCGCAGCACGCCCGCGACCGCGCGCGCGTCCTTCGCGGCAGTCCCGAGCTTCGGCAGAGAGTCGTAGTCCTCGTTGCCGATGACCAGCGCGTAATAGAGTTCGCCGGCCGGGGACGCCGGCCGCGGGGCGCCCTGTTCGCGCTGCTGCCCGCGCGCCGTCAGCGGCGTCAGGGCGGACGCGAACAGCCCGACGCCGACGACGAACAAGGAGAGGATCGGTCTTACTCTCATCTCGGGAAAAAGGAAAAGGGGAAGGGGCTGCAAACCCACTTCCCCTTTTACTTCAGGAACTCACGGACGCTTAAGCCGGCGCCGGGTTGCCGCCCGTAATCGGGGGCAGAATCGGCTTGAGCGGGTTGGCCGTGGGCTCTTTGAGCTGCGGCCGGTCTGAGTCGTCCTTGTGCGAGGCCGAGTCGTCGTCGTCGAGCGGCAGGCCGGCGATGATGCGGCGAATCTGCACGGCGTCGAGCGTCTCGCGGTCGAGCAGAGTCTCGGCCAGACGAATCATCACGTCGCGGTTCTCCTCGATGATGCGGCGCCCGCGGTCGTACTGGTCGCCGATTATCTTCTTGACCTCCTGATCAATCTTGATCGCCGTGTCCTCCGAGAAGTCGCGGTGCTGAGAAATCTCGCGGCCGAGGAAAATCTGCTCCTCCTTCTTGCCGAAGGTGAGCGGCCCGAGGTTCGACATGCCGTACTCGCAGACCATCGCGCGGGCCAACTCCGTCGCGCGCTCGATGTCGTTCGACGCGCCGGTCGTGATGCTGCCGAGGAAGACCTCTTCGGCGATGCGGCCGCCCATCAGGATGGCGATCTGGCCTAGCAGGTACTCCTGCGTGTAGTTGTGGCGGTCGCCCTCGGGGAGTTGCTGCGTCACGCCCAGAGCCATGCCGCGCGGGATGATGGTCACCTTGTGGACGGGGTCTGCGTTCGGAACCTTCAGCCCGACGAGCGTGTGGCCAGCCTCGTGGTAGGCCGTGACGCGCTTCTCCTCGTTGGTGATGACCATGGACTTGCGCTCGGCGCCCATCAAGACCTTGTCCTTCGCCAACTCGAAGTCCGCCATGTTGACGATCTTCTTGTTGTAGCGGGCGGCGTTGAGCGCGGCCTCGTTGACGAGGTTGGCGAGGTCTGCGCCCGTGAAGCCGGGCGTGCCGCGCGCGATGACCTGAATGTCCACGTCCTCGCCGAGGGGAATCTTGCGCGTGTGAACTTTGAGGATGCCCTCGCGGCCGCGAACGTCGGGGCGCGGGACGACGACGCGGCGGTCGAAGCGGCCGGGCCGGAGCAGCGCCGGGTCGAGCACGTCGGGCCTGTTCGTGGAGGCCATGATGATGACGCCGTCGTTCGACTCGAAGCCGTCCATCTCGACGAGCAACTGGTTCAAAGTCTGCTCGCGCTCGTCGTGTCCGCCGCCGAGGCCCGCGCCGCGGTGGCGGCCGACTGCGTCAATCTCGTCAATGAAGATGATGCACGGCGCGTTCTTCTTGCCCTGCTCGAAGAGGTCGCGGACGCGCGAGGCGCCGACGCCGACGAACATCTCGACGAAATCCGAGCCTGAGATGGAGAAGAACGGGACGTTGGCCTCGCCCGCGACGGCACGCGCCATAAGGGTCTTGCCCGTGCCCGGGGGGCCGACGAGCAGCACGCCTTTGGGTATGCGCCCGCCGAGCTTCTGGAACTTCTGCGGCTCCTTGAGGAACTCGATAATCTCCTGTAGCTCCTCCTTGGCCTCGTCCACGCCGGCCACGTCCTTGAAGGTGACGCGCTTCTGCTGGTTGTTCAAAAGCTTCGCGCGCGACTTGCCGAAACTGAGCGCCTTGTTGCCGCCCGACTGCATCTGGCGCAGCATGAAAATCCAGAAGCCGACGAGCAGCAGCACCGGCCCCCACCACATCAGGATTGACCAGAAGGCGCCGCCCGAGGCCGGCTCGATCTGAAGCTTCTTGACGTGCTGCTGGCCGCCCTGATTCTTCTCGGTGGCGAGCGCGACGAGGTCGCCCTTAATCTTGTCGCCCTCGATGGGGGTGCGGAACTCGGTCTTATTCTTATCTACGGCGACGACCTCGGACTGCTTCACCGTCATCTCGTCAATCTGGTCGGCGCGCACCTTCTCGACCAGCTCGCCGTAGGCCAGCGCCTTGGCGTCCTTGCCCTGCCGGTTGGTGACGAACGAGTAGAGCATCACGGCGCCGGCAAGGATGAGCACCCAGAAAATAAGTTGTCTAGCAGTGGAACTCAAAATCTTCTACGCCTCCGGCGCCGATGATACCGCATCCGGCGCCTTTTGTCGCTCCCCGAAATCCCCTCAAAACCGCCTCGGCCGGCGCGTGCCGGGAAGCTGTACGCGAACAAGTACGGCGGCCGGGCTCAACTTGGATGCCCGCCGCGGGCCGCCCGTTGTGCCCTTAAGGGCGGCGGCCGCCCCTCCGATTGTAGGTTCCCGCGCCCGCCTTTTTCAACAATTTAATGCGGGAGGTCGCCCCGCCGCACGACAGGCACGGCCGGCGGCCTCCAAGCCGCGAGGTCAGCGCCCGCGCGCACTCAGCGCGCCGAGACGAGGGACACGTCCCACGCCCAGCGGTTCACCTTCGCCCCCTTCGCGTCGTCCACCTTCGCCCGGTAGTGGAACAGGTTACCGTGTTCGTCCTCCCGCTTCGACTCCTTGTAGTCGAGGTGGATGCGCGCCACGTCTAGCGACCGGAGCGTGTGCAACTCCTCTGGCTGCGAGACGCCGTCGTGGTTCACGTCCTGCCACAGCCGCAGCGAGTCGAAAATCGAGTCGCGCGAGTCAATCATGCCGTCGGCGTTGCCTCCCGCGTCCGGCCGGTCGAAGACGGCCAGCGCGAGGAAGCCGTTCGGTTCGGCGGCGGGCGGCTGCGCCGTGAAGTTGCCGAATAGCTCGTGGGCGCCGCCGACCCGGCCGTCGCCGTTACGGTCGAGCGCCAGCCAAGCGTCGTCGGAGCCCGCCGCAGTCCAAGCCACACGGATTCGCCGCCCCCCTTCGGCGAGGGCGAGCCACACGCCGCCGGCCGCGTCCGTGAGGGCGAAGCCGTCGCCCGCCACGTCAATGAGGACGGGCGTCCTCTCGGTGCAGACCCCCTCGTAGCAGTACCAGCGCGGGCCGTACGCCTCCTTACAATCTACCGCGCAGGGGGGGCCTGTATCCGAGGGCGGGGTCGGGGTGGGGCAGCAGGCCGAGCCGTAGTCGGGCCTGCTGGTATATCCGTAATTTGGGCCGTAGACATCTTCGCAGGCTATCGGGCCGCTCACGGGGATGCAGCCGTCGGCGAGGCGATCCCCCTCGCAGCTAGTTTCGCCGGCCCTACAGTTCCATCGGCAATACTCATACGAGAGGTTGGGGTCTGGTCTGACCGTCTCCGGCGTGCAGCAGGGGTGGGGCTGGGGCTCTGATGGTGTGCAGGCCGCCTGCGTCGGTTCGGGCGTCGGCGTGGGCGTCGGGGCGCCGCATGGGTCGCCGATGAAACTCTCCTCGCAGGAAACTTCGATGCCATCGGCGATACACTTTTTTACTTGGTAGCTTATCGTGGCGCAAGAACCGTCCGGGTCGGAACATGAGGTGGACTGAACGATGTTCCTTGTCACCCCGGGGCACGGACAACCTTGGTCTTCGGAGCGTTTTATCCGGTAGCAGTTGAACCCGGAGGCGCAGCAGATGTCCTGCCTCGCCCCCGGTTCCGGTGAAGGCCGCTTGGGCATAAAAAAAGCCGGCACGAGGTTGGCCGGCGGCGGGAGCAAGGTTACGAGCGAGGCTAACTCTGGGAAATGGTATCGCGGCGGGTCTGTTATGGATGCCGCCTCCCCGGCGTTATCACCTCCCGGGCAACTAGAGTTGGCACCTCGCTCTCTCCTCTCCGGCACCGGCCTCCCGTCGCTGCCCTGAAATCCCGTGCCGTCGCCAAAGTTTAAATAGTTAAAAATGAATTCCAGTTTTTTCGGGTTGGTTACTTCGCCCTTGGCCCTAGCGTGTTTCCAGCCCTCCACCCAAATCGCAAGCTCCTTAAGGACGACGGTCTCGCCCGGCTGGATTGGCACGTCGTCAGGTTGCACCGGCTCGCTAAAGCCGATTAGCGAGGTGCGCCCATACTCGAACCCGAAGCCGTAGTTGTGGCCGTTCGGCGCGAATACGTCCCGCAAGGAGACGGAGATGTGTAAGTAGTAGATGGGCTTCGTCCCCGTGTTGGTGACTTCCAACTCTAACTCACCGATCCAGTCCTCGTTACTCGCGTCCTTCAGCCTCTCAGGCTTCTTGACCTTCACCTTAATCGGCAGGTGCTTCGGGATTCTATCCACCACCTCCCGCTCCCCCTCGGGCGGCGACGATTGCTGCGCCCTGCTCGCGACCAACCCGCAGACGGCGACGAGCAAAAACAGAAAGGTGAAGCTTAAAGGGGCGAGGTTGCGGCGGCGGAATATCGAGCGGAGGCTGTGAGCGTTCATGGCGTCTCTCCTTCCAACAGACTGTGAGCTTTGGGGAGCCCACGAAGACCGTGACCGTTGAGGCGTGGGGCGGCGCGTGACAACCCGACTTATACGCCGCACGGCGTTGAGGGTCAAGGATTCCCGGCCCGCGGCTCGCGGCCGTCAACGTGCGGCG
Organism: Pyrinomonadaceae bacterium; assembly: GCA_035248785.1. Taxonomy (GTDB): domain Bacteria; phylum Acidobacteriota; class Blastocatellia; order Pyrinomonadales; family Pyrinomonadaceae; genus QHXN01. Next base: position 39,211 of record DATFHD010000003.1, read on the forward strand.
CGGCGAGGGCGCGGCGCACAACAATTCATCACGTCCGAAGCCCTACGGCGCGTCCCCGTCCGCGCTGCGGAAGAGGAGCAACCCGCGCCGTCGCTCGACGCTGGCGCCGCCGGGGAGTTCGGCGACGCGCCCGCCGCGCTCGCCCGCGAGCAGGCGCTCGACGGCGAGCAGGTGCGCGCGTGAGAGTCGCCGCAGCCCGCCGCGCCCGCGCGCCAGCCAGAGCCGCAGCGCGCGTCTGCGTAGCGCCGGCAGCGCCGCGGCGAACACTTCGACGCGCAGCGGCCAAGCGTCTTCGGCCTGAACGCCCATGCCTTCAGCCCGAACGTCCGCGTCTTCAGCCCGAACGCCCGCGTCTTCGTCCCGCGTCGTCTCCCCTCTGGCTTTCGCTTCTTCGAGGAGCGAGGCGGCCTGTGCGTCGAGCGCCGTCGAGTCCTCGCGCAGCAGTTCGGCGGCGCGCGCGAGCGCTTCGGCGGCGCGCGGGTTGAAGGTCTCAAGCAGCGGAAGCAGGCGTCGGCGGACGCGCACGCGCGCGAAACGTTCGTCCGCGTTCATCTCGTCTTCGCGCGGCTCGACGCCACGCTCTCGGCAGTAGCCTTCGGTGTCCGCGCGCCGCGCCCAAGCGAGCATGGGCCGCCGCAAGGTGACTTCCCCGCCCTCTTCCAGCCTGCGCTCCGCAGACATCCCCGCGAGCCCTTCCGCGCCGCTCCCGCGCAGGAGTCGCAGCAGAACCGTCTCGGCCTGATCGTCGAGCGTGTGCGCCGCGAGCACCGCGCGCGCCCCCCTTTCACGCGCGGCCCCGGCCAGAAACTCGTAGCGCGTACGCCGAGCGGCCTGCTCAAGGTTGTCGCGCCCCGCGCCCACAGCCTCGCCGAGAGACGCGCGCCCGAGTACGAACGTGAAGCCCAGAGCGCGCGCGAGTTCGCCCGTCCAGCGAGCGTCCTCGGCGGCGCGCTCGCCCCGCAGCCCGTGGTCGAGGTGCGCGGCCGTCAAATCCAGTTCGAGCAGCCCGGCGCGCTTCAACTCTTCGAGCCCGAGCAGCAGCGCCGTCGAGTCTGCGCCGCCCGAGACGGCGACGACCAGCGCCTCGCCGCGCGCGGGCCAGCCGCGCCGCCGCCACTCGCCGAGCAGCCGCCGCGCGAAAGGGCTCAAACGCGCCCCGCCCCGTTCTTCGTCCCGCGTCCTCATTCGTCCTAAAATTCCGGCACCGGCGCACGCGCCGCGCGTGTCTCAACTGACTACGCGACAGATTCTCTCATCCGAAAGGGGTACAACGGAATGCACGCAGGACACAAGGCTCTGGCGGCCGCGCTCATCCTCCTGTCGGCCTTCGCGGCGCAGGCACACGCGCGCGACGGACGCGCCGCGGCGCAGGAGCCCGCCGCGCAGACCGAGCCGCCGCGCAGGCCGCAAGGCCCGGCCGCGAGCCCCGTTATCAAGCTCCCGCGCGACGCGAGCCTCGGCGACGAACGCGAGCAGCAGCCGCAGCACGCCGCGCGCGACGAGCACACGGCCGAGCCGCGGAAGTGGGAATATTGCTCGATCAGCGGCTTCGTCTTTCGCACGAGCGGCATCGGCAGCAGCGCTTCGCGCGTCGCTTCGGCCGTCGTGCGCTACTTCGGCGGCGAGACCGAGACCATCGAAGGCCCTTCGGGCTTTGAAGACGACGCGCTAGCCGTCGCCTTCGCCAAGCTCGGCGAGGACGGTTGGGAGTTGGCAGGCACCCGCACAGACTTCCACCTCAGCGACGGCGACGGCAAAGCGTCCACGGTCTACTTCTTCAAACGCCCGAAGCGACGCGACTGAGCACGCTCCGCGAAATTCCTGAAACCCTCGCCCGGTTTTTGCCACAAACACTGAGGCGGCGGTGTATCCACTTCAAACGGCGGCGAGGGCGTAGGTGCGCGCCGCGGCCGTCCGCCCAAACCTTTCTGACGGGAGAATCACAGATGAAGTGTCAAAAGACCGCACGGCTCGCCGCGCTGGCCCTGCCCGCGTTACTCCTCGGCTGTCTGGCCTGCGCGCTCTCGGCGCCCGCGAGCGCGCAGGAGCAGCGCTTCGAGGGGCAGTGGCTCGTCGAATACAGAACGGACGAGGGGAAGACCTCGCTGACTTTGAGCTACCACGACAGCCGCCGCGACGCGGGCGGTGGCTTTCACGACAATAGCTGGAACACGACGCGCAACGTCGAGCCCGAGAGCTTGCGCGGGCTGACGCGCGAGCAGGCGTTCTCGTCTGCGGGGACGAACGTCCGCTTCGAGGTGCGACGCGACGCCGGCACCTTCGTCTGCGAGGGCTGGTTCAGGCAGGGGCAGGGCTCGGGCCACTACACCTTCGCCCCCGACTCGGGCTTCGCCGCCGAACTCTCCCGCCGCGGCGTCGGCACGCCCGACACGAGCCAGCTCTTCCGGCTCGCGATGGCCGAGGTCGGCCTCGCCGTCCTCGACGAGCTGAAGGCCCAAGGGTACGACACGCCCACGCTCGAACAGTTCGTTCGCATGGGCGACCACGGCGTCCGCGCCGACTACGTGAAGGGCCTTGGGGCGGCCGGCTACCGCCTCGGCTCGGTAGAGGAGCTGGTGCGGCTGCGCGACCACGGCGTCACGCTCGCCTACATCGAGGAGCTGCGCGCCGCGGGCTTCGGCGGGCTCTCGGCCGCAGACCTCCTGCGCGCGCGCGACCACGGCGTTACGCCCTCCTTCATCCGCGAGCTTCGTGACGCTGGCTACCAGCCCGCCTCGCTCGAAGGCATCGTCCGCGTGCGCGACCACGGCGTCACGGCCGCCTACATGAAGGGGATGCGCGAGGAGGGCTACGGCTCGCTCGGGCTGGAAGAGTTCGTGAGGATGCGCGACCACGGCGTCACGCTTGAGTACATACGCGAGTTGAAGAAGCTCGGCTACGCGCGCCTCTCGTCGGACGAACTCGTGCGCCTGCGCGACCACGGCGTCACCGCCTCCTTCGTCCGCCAAGCGCTCTCGCGCGGCGGCGCCACGCCCTCCGTCGAAGAACTGATAAGGATGAGAGACCGCGGGAGCTTTTGAGGAAGGGTGTCGGGTGTCGGGTGTCGGGTGCCGGGTGCCGGGGTAAGAGTTTTGTCCTCCACGGCACCCGGCACCTGACACCCGACAACTGCTTTTCAGGCGATAATCATCGTGCCCGTGCCTTCGTCGGTGAAGACTTCGGAGAGGAGCGCGTTGCGCAGGGAGCCTTTGATGATGTGCGCGCTGCGGACGCCGCGGCGCAGCAGTTCGGCGATGTTCTGAAGCTTCGGAATCATGCCGCCGGTGGCGACGCCGTCGCTGATGAGCGCGTCAATCTCGGCGGCCGTGAGGCGCGAAATCTTGGTCGCCTGTTCGCCCGGCCGAAGGTAGATGCCGTCCACGTCCGAGAGCATGACGAGCTTTTCGGCTTCGAGGCGGACGGCGATCTCGGCGGCGATGGTGTCGGCGTTGATGTTGAAGACGCGCCCCTCGTCGTCGGCGCCGAGCGAGGAGACGACGGGCAGATAGTCGTGGTCTAAGAGCACGCGCAAGAGTCGGTCGTCAATCTCTAGAACGTCTCCGACGTGGCCGAAGTCAACGCGCTCGCGCTCGCCCGTCTCGCGGTTGAGGATGTCTTTGGGCGGGCGGCGTTCGGCGACTACGATGTTGCCGTCCACGCCCGAGAGGCCGACGGCGTGGACGCCGCGCCGTCGGAGCGCGGCCAGAATGTCGGTGTTGATTTTGCCGGCGAAGATCATCTTCGCCATGTCGAGCGTGGCGTCGTCGGTGACGCGGCGGCCGTTGATGATGGTCTGCTCGACGCCGAGCTGTTCGGCCAGTTCCGTTAACTGCTTCCCGCCGCCGTGCACGACGCAGACGTGTATCCCGACCTGATGGAGCAGCGCCAACTCCTCCGCCAGCGACGCGAGCTGCTCGGGGTCGTCCGTCACCTTCCCCGACAGCTTCACCACGAACGTCTTGCCCTTGAACCGCTGGATGTAGGGCAGCGCCTCGCGCAGAAGGTCTAGTCTCTGCTGATACTGGCTCACGCTTCCCTCCCCTCTACCCTTTGAGCAGTTCTGCCAATATCGCCTTCTGGACGTGGAGGCGGTTCTCGGCCTCGTCTATGACGACCGAGGCGGGGGAGTCAATCACTTCATCCGTGACGATGCAGTTGCGTCGGACGGGGAGGCAGTGCATGAAGACGGCGCCGTCGGTGCGCGCCATCTTCGCGGCGTCCACGATCCACTCGCCGCGGTAGGGCGCGCGCTCTTCGAGGTCGTCGGCGGGCGAGCCGTAGAACTCACTGCTCCCCCAACTCTTCGCGTAGACGACCTGCGCGCCGTCGAAAGCCTCTTCAACGTCGTGCGTGACGTTGACGGTCGCGCCCGCGTCGAAGGCTTGCGAGTTGATTTCGCGTATGAGGTCTTCGTCCAGTTCGTAGCCGGGCGGGTGCGCAATCGTCAGGTCGTGACCCATCTGCGCCGCCGCCAGCGCGAAGCTGTTCGGCACCGCCATCGGCAGAGGCTTCGGGTGCCACGCCCAAGTCATTAGAACCCGCTTGCGCCCCCCACCCAGCTTCTCGCGCACGGTCAGCATGTCGGCCAGAGCCTGACACGGGTGGTGCATCGCCGATTCGAGGTTGATGACGGGGACTTCGGAATACTTGGCGAAGGCGGCGAGCACCGGGTCTTGTCGCTCCTCCTTCCAGTCCTTCAGCGCGGCGAAGGTGCGCACGCCGACCGCCGAGCAGTAGCGCCCGAGGACGCGCACGAACTCCTTGACGTGCTCAGTCTTGTCGCCGTCCATCACTATCCCGTCGCGGTGTTCGAGCGTCCAGCTCGTCCCGCCCGGCTCCAACACGACGGCGTTGCCGCCGAGTTCGTAGACGCCGACCTGCATCGAGGCGCGCGTACGCAAACTCGGGTTGAAGAAGACGAGCCCGACCGAGCGGCCCGCGAGCGGCCTCGACGTGTCCCCGCCCCGCTTGAAGCGCACCGCCGCGTCGAGCAAGCCCTCAAGCTCCTCGCGCGTCCACTCGGCCGTGGTCAGGAAGTTTCTCGGCATCTCTCTGGCGCAGACTTCTCCCGGCATCCGTCAGGCGCAGATTTCCTTAAGGCCTTCGACGAACAGCCCAGCCTCGTCCACGGTCAGGCAGAGCGGCGGGAGCAGCCGCAGAACCTTCGGGTCGCTCGAAGTGCCCGTGATGATGCCCCGTTCGAGCAGTGACTTGTTGACCTTCGCCGCGACCGCGTCCTCGAACTCGACGCCGAGCAGCATCCCGAGCCCGCGCACGCCCGCGATGCCCGCGACGCCCGCGAGACTGTCGCGCAGGAACGACTCGACGGCGCGCACGTTCTCAAGCATCCCGTCCGCCTCGATGGCTTCGAGCGTCGCCAGCACGGCCGCCATCGCCAGCATTCCGCCGCCGAAGGTCGTGCCCAAATCGTTCTCCTTGATGACCGAAGACACGGCCTCCGTCGTCAGGCACGCGCCGACCGGCACGCCGCTCCCGAGAGCCTTCGCCAGCGTTATCACGTCCGGCACTATCCGGCCCGCCGCCTCGCTCCCCGCGAAGAACCAAGAGCCCGTGCGCCCTATCCCCGTCTGCACCTCGTCGAAGATGAGCAGCATCCCGCGCTCGTCGCACAGGCGTCGAAGCTCCCTGTAGAACTCGGGCGGCGCCTGCGTCACGCCCGCCATTGACTGAATCGGCTCAAGCATCACGGCCGCGACCGTCTCGTCGGCGAGCGCCGCGACCGACTCGATTGAACCGAACTCGGCGCAGAGGTGGCCGGGCACGTTCGGCTTCCCTATCTCGCGGTACTTGCCGAGGAAGGTCGCGCTGATGGCGTCGGCCGTGCGGCCGTGGAAGCTCCCCGTAAAGGTGATGACGTTCTCGCGCCCCGTCTTCATGCGCGCCATGCGCATCGCGTTCTCGTTGGCCTCTGTGCCCGAGTTGCAGAAGAAGGCTTTCGTGATAACGTCGGGCGCGCACTTCACCAACGCCTCGGCCGCCGCCGCGCGCACGTCCGAGTAGACGACGTTCGAGTAGAAGAGCAAACGCCCGGCCTGCTCCCTCAACGCCTCGACCACGCGCGGGTGACAGTGGCCCGTCGCGCAGACGGCGTGGCCGCCGTACAAATCCAGAAAGCGCTCGCCCTCGCTCGTCTCGACCCAAGAGCCTTCGCCGCGCACCGGCGCGAAGGGAAACTTCTTGTACGTCGAGAGCTGAAACTCCTGCTCGCGCGCGGCTATCTCTTCAAAGCTGGTCGTTGCTGTCTTCATCCCTTTGTCCGTCGTTCAGCCGGCTCGCGCGCCGTCGGGCACGCGCCTCTCGGGCGTGGCGAGCGCGGGCGTTATCCCGTCGGCGTAGCCGATGTCGAAGAGCATTCCTTCCGAGACCTCGCCCGCCATACGCCGCGGCGCGAGGTTGACGACGAAGAGCGCCTGAAGGCCGACGACCTCCTGCGGGTTCGCGCGCTCCTTCTTCATTCCAGCGAGTATCGTGCGCCTGTGGTCGCCGAAGTTGACGGTCAGCTTCAGGAGTTTGTCCGAGCCTTTCACCTCTTCGACCGACTCAATCGTCCCGACGCGCACGTCCAGACGTTCGAGCACGTCGAACGCGACCGCTTCCTTCACGGGCGCGGGCGTGAAACCGTCCCGCACGCTCACGGGTTGCCCCCGACGAGCAGCAGCCCCTCCTTCTCTTCGAGCCCGAACATGAGGTTCATGTTCTGCACGGCTTGGCCCGACGCGCCTTTGACGAGGTTATCAATCGCCGAGAAGACCGCGACCTGCCGGCCGCGCGCGGCAAAGCCGATGTCGCAGAAGTTCGTCAGCTTCACCCAGTTGATGTCGGGCGAGCCGGGTACTAACCGGACGAAGAACGAGCCTTCATAAAACTCCTGATAAAGTCCGCTCAACTCTTCGGCCGTCATCTCGCGCCCCTCTTCGAGCTCTGCGTAAATCGAAGCGAAGATGCCGCGCGAGACGGGCAGCGAGTGCGTCATAAACACGAGTTCGTTCGACCAAGCGCCGCCCGCCGCGTCGCCGAGCGTCTGCTCTATCTCGGGCACGTGCTGGTGCGTGAAGGGCTTGTAGGCGTAGAAGGAGTTGGCGCGCTGCGGGTGGTGCGTGTTCGCGGCCGGCTTCGCGCCGGAGCCCGACGAGCCCGTCTTCGCGTCCACCACCACCCGCCCCTTCAGCGCGCCCGACGCGGCGAGCGGCGCTAATCCCAAGAGCGTCGCCGTCGCGAAGCAGCCGGGGTTCGATACCAGCCGCGCGTTCTTTATCTGCTCGCGGTTCAACTCCGTCAGGCCGTAGACGAACTCGCGCTGCAACTCCGCGGCCGTGTGCTCGCGCCCGTAGGCTTCGGCGAAGACCGAGGCGTCGCGCAGGCGGAAGTCGCCCGACAGGTCAACGACCTTCACGCCCGTCGGCAGACGCGGCGCGACCTCAAGCGCCTGCCCGTGCGGGAGCGCGAGAAAGACGCAGTCGAGCTGCGACAGGCTCTCGAAGTCCTCCGGCGCCTTCTCGAAGCGCAGCGAGGTAAGGCCGTACAGATTCTTATGAACCTCGCCCACGGCCTTGCCCGCGTGCTCGTTGGCCGTGACGAGCGCGACCTCCGCGCGCGGGTGGAAGAGCAGTATGCGCAGAAGCTCCGCCCCGCCGTAGCCCGACCCGCCGAAGATGCCGACGCGAATCTTTTCCATCGCCCGAGAACCTCTCCAACGCTTCCGACGAAACTTGAAACAGCCGACGCGGCCGCCGTCGTAATCAATTTTTACCGGCAACCCCGCCGAGCTTCGTGAAATTATTCAGCCCCGGAGGTTCAATCCTTGTCGAACGACTACCAGAACGACCGCCCGAACGAACACCGCGCCCGCGCCCTGCCTCTTATCGCGCTCGGCATCGCCCTCTTCGCCATCGGCTTGACCGGCCACCGCTCCCTTTTCTGGGTCGGGCTGGCGTTCTGGGTAGCCGGAATCCTCCTGCTCCGCCCTTGCTGCCGCCGGCGCTGCTGACTCAGACGACAGCCGCGTCAACTCAGGCGGCGGCCGGCTCGCAGACGGCTTCGAGCTTCGACTTCACGAGGCCGAACAGGCGCGCGCCGTCGCGCTTGGCGTTGCCGGCCGGCACGCCCAGCTCGCGCTCGATGTAGTCCTCGCCCATCTGCGAATCCGTGACCGAGCCCGCGACGGCGTCCACGCCGATGCCGCGCCGCTTGAACAACTCGATGCCGCCCCACGCGCCCACGTAGTCCGAAGCGCAGAAGACGACCGCCGCGGTCGCCGCGCGCAGCTCTTCGTCGTCAAAGACCGACTCGACCGAGTAGCCGCCCAGAATGCCGTCGCCGAGTTCGATGACGACGAGGTCGGGCGACGCCTCGTTCAAACGCCCGATGATAGCCTTAGCCACCGGCGCGAGGTCGCCGACGCCCACGGTCGAAGGCAGACCGCAGTCGAGAAAGCTCGCCGTCGCCACCGCGCCGTGGTCGCCCATGTTGAGCGTGTCGCGCAACGCCGCCACGCCCGACAGTTTAGCCGCCGCCACGCGCAAGCCCTGCCGCGTCGCCTGCCGCACGATCTCCGTCGCCGCGAAAGTCTTCCCCGAGTTCATGCACGCGCCCGCCACGATGACGAGCGGCGCGCAAGCCTCTGGCAACGACTCACGCAGAGGCAGCGCCGCGTCCGAGATGTTGCGCGGTTCGCCGTCTTCGCCGACGACGAAGCCGAGGACTTCGACCTCGATGGCGTCGCTCAGAGAAGAGTGGTGACCCTTGCAGCAGCCGATGACGCCGCCCATGTTCAGCAGATGAAGACGGTCGCCCGCGCCCGTCTCGGCCGGCACGTCGCCGACGAAGCCTTTCAGCGCGCGACGGCTCCCCAGAGCGCCGACGAGCACGTCGCCCGGGTTGATCTTCGCCAGCCGCCCGGTCGGAAGCTCAAGCTGGTTGTAGGTCGCGCTGTCCGTGAGCGCGCGCACTACGACCACGTCGCCCGCGCGCACCCGGCGATGCTCACCGACCACCGCCAGCGTCCGCTGAAGCTCAAGCCTCGACACGACCGAACCGATCTTGTCGGCCTCGACTACGGTCACCTTCACCCCGTTCTCATTCAACGTCGGCGTCCCCCTTTACGTCAGACTAGTCGAGCCGCGTCTTCGCCAGCGTCCTCAGCCGCAGCGCGTTGAGCTTGATGAACCCTTCGGCGTCGCGCTGGTTGTAGACGGTGTCGGCCTCGAACGTCGCAAGCTTCTCCTGATAGAGCGAGTCGGGCGAGCGCCGCCCGGCGACGATGACGTTGCCGCGATAGAGCTTCACGCGAACCTCGCCGTTGACAGACTCCTGCGTCGCGTCAATCGTCGCGCGCATCAACTCCGACTCGGGCGCGAACCAGAAGCCGTAGTAGACGCTCTCGGCGAACTTCAGGCTCAACGCGTCGCGCATGCGCAGGACTTCGCGGTCAACCGTCAGCGATTCGAGCGCGCGGTGCGCGGCCTGCAAAATCGTCACGCCCGGCGTCTCGTACACGCCGCGCGACTTCATCCCGACGAAGCGGTTCTCGACGAGGTCAACGCGCCCGACGCCGTGCTCGCCGCCCAGACGGTTGAGCGTCGAGAGCAGTTCGACGGCTCCCAACCTCTCGCCGTCAACGCTGACGGGCACGCCCTTCTCGAAGCCGATGACGACGTACTGAGCTTCAGAGCGCGCCGACTCGGGCGCGGCCGTCATCTGGAAGATGTCCGCGGGCGGCTCGGCCCAAGGGTCTTCGAGGATGCCGCCCTCGTACGAGACGTGCATCAGGTTGCGGTCGGTCGAGTAGGGCTTCTCAGCCGTCGCCGTCACGGGGATGTCGTGCTCCTTCGCGTAGGCGATGAGGTCGCTGCGCCCCTTGAACTCCCACTCGCGCCAAGGCGCCACGACCTTGATGTCCGGCTCAAGCGCGTAGTAGGTCAGCTCGAAGCGCACCTGATCGTTACCCTTGCCGGTCGCTCCGTGCGCCACTGCGTCGGCGCCCTCTTGGCGCGCGATCTCGATCTGCCGCTTCGCGATGACCGGGCGCGCGAGGCTCGTCCCCAGAAGGTAGACGCCCTCGTAAGTCGCGTTCGCCTTCACCGCCGGCCAGACGTACTCCTCGACGAACTCCTGCCGCAGGTCTTCGACGTAGAGCTTCGACGCGCCGGTCTTCAGCGCCTTCTCCTCCAAGCCCGCAAGCTCCTCGCCCTGCCCCACGTCGGCGCAGTAGCAGACGACCTCGCAGCCGTACTTCTCTTTAATCCAGCGCAGCATCACAGACGTATCCAGCCCGCCCGAGTACGCCAGCACGATCTTCTTTATCTTCCGTTCCGTCACGCCCGTCTCCCTCTCTCAAAACGACTTTCAGCCGAACAACTCCAAGACCTTCTTCATCACCGCGCGCTGCGCCTTGCGCTCGTGGACGGCGATGAAGATCGTGTCCTCGCCCGCGAGCGTCCCGACTATCTCGGGGATGCCGGCGCGGTCTATCTGCACCGCCACGGCCGACGCGAGCCCCGGCTCGCACTTGGCGACGACGAGGCTGTCGCCCGCCGCCTCCAACCCGTGCAGCCCGCGCGCAGCCGCGCCCTCGCTGGCGCGCGGCAGCGTGTAGTGGCCGTTGTGCTTGACCACGCCCAGCTCTTCCAAGTCGCGCGAGATGCTCGACTGCGTGGCGACGAACCCCGCGCGCTCCAACAGCGCGGTCAGCTCCTGCTGCGTGCCGATGCGGCGCGCACGTATGAGGCCGATGATCTTCTGCTGTCGCTTCGTCTTGTGCATCTCAGCCCGCCTGTGTTATGCACGTATTGTGCATAACGACTGCATAGATGCATAAAATAACAGCAAAGATGCACTGGCGCAAGGTTGGCCGCCGTCTTTTTGTGTAGAATGCGCGCGGAGGCAAAAACTGGATGAGTGATGAGAAAAAGCTGTGGGGCGGGCGTTTCACGGGGAAGATTGACCCCGGCTTCGCGCGTTTCAACCGCTCGTTCGGCTTCGACCGGCGGCTCTTCGAGGCGGACGTGCGCGGGAGCCTCGCGCACGGCGAGGCGCTGCGCGCGGCGGGCGTGTTGAGCGAGGAGGACGCCGCGGCCGTCGCCGACGGACTGCGCGAGCTTCTGTCACGGGCGGAGCGTGAGGGCGAAGCCTTCTTCGCCGACGAGTCGGCCGAGGACGTTCACTCGTTCATAGAGGCACGGCTGGTCGCGCTAATCGGCGACGCGGGCCGCAGACTCCACACGGGGCGCAGCCGCAATGACCAAGTGGCGACCGCATTTAGGCTCTGGCTGCGCGACGAGATAGACCGCACGGCCGAAGCCCTGCGCGGCGTGCAGGCGGCGCTCTTAGACCTCGCCGAGTCGCACGCGGACGCGGTGCTGCCCGGCTACACGCACATGCAGAGGGCGCAGCCGGTGCTGTTCACGCACTGGTGCCTCGCATACTTCGAGATGTTCGCGCGCGACCGCGAGCGTCTGGGTGAAGCGCGGCGGCGCGTGAACGTTTTGCCGCTCGGCTCGGCGGCGCTCGCGGGGACGAGTCATCCGGTTGACCGCGAGCAGGTCGCGCGCTCGCTCGGCTTCGACTCCGTCTCGCGCAACAGTCTGGACGCCGTGAGCGACCGGGACTTCTGCGTCGAGTTCGCGGCGGCCGCGTCGCTCGTCATGGCGCACCTGTCGCGCCTCGCCGAAGACCTCATCATCTACGCGACGACCGAGTTCGGCTTCGTCGAGCTGTCGGACGCTGTGGCGACGGGTTCGAGCCTGATGCCGCAGAAGAAGAACCCCGACGCGCTCGAACTCGTGCGCGGGAAGTCGGGCCGCGTCTTCGGCCACACCTTCGCGCTCCTCACCATCATCAAGGGGCTGCCGCTCACCTACAACAAGGACATGCAGGAGGACAAGGAGGCCGTCTTCGACACGGCCGACACGGTGCGCGAGTCGCTCGAAGTGACGGCGACCGTTCTGCGAAACGTCCGCCTGCGCGAGGCGCGCGCGCGCGACGCGGCGGCCGTCGGCTACATGAACGCGACCGAGATGGCCGACTACCTAGTGCGCCGCGGCGTGCCCTTCCGAGAGGCGCACGAGGCCGCGGGCCGCATGGTTCTGCACGGGCTGTCGAAGGGGTTGGAGTTGCACGAGCTTGAGCTGGACGAGTTGCAAAGCTTCTCGCCGCTCGTCGCCGAGGACGTGTACGAGGCGCTGTCGCTAGAACAGACGCTCGCGACCAAGTCGCGGACGGGCGGCACCTCGCCGGAGCGTGTGAGGGAGGCGCTGGCCGCCGCGCGAGATTCTTTGTAAGAAGGTTTCAACGCTTTCGCCGCGCGGCTTTGATGATGACCTCGGCCCCGTCGTTGGTGGAAGCCAGCTTGGCCAAACGCGTCTCTTCAATCCCGGCCATCCGCCCGAGCAGCATGCGCGCTGGGAAGCCGTGGCCGGAGCGCCAGCGCGCCATCTCCACGAGCGACTGAAGCGCACTCGCGCGCAGCGCCGCCAGCAGACGCGGCTCGCGCCAACGGCTGAGCGCGTCGAGCAGGCTGCTGGCCTTGTTGCGGTCAGTCCAAGTGCCTGAGTTCAGCATATCTATGAACCCGTCGGCTGGAATCCGCGCCGCCACTTTCGGGTCGGAGCGCGCGAGCACGAGGAGGGCGCGCGTGGCGTTGTTACGCACGCCGTCGTCCGGGTCGTGGCTGGCCCAGACGAGGTCTGCGATCTGCCCTGCGGACTGGTCTGCGTAGCCGAGCATTTCTGACGCGATCTGGCGTTGCGCCACGTCCGCCGACTCGCGCAGGACGCGCCGAATCTCGTCCTCGTGCGGCGCGGCGTACTCGTGCATGGCGAGCTGCGCGGCGCGCAACTCCGCGTCGTTGCTCGAAAGGTTGTAGCCCTTCGAGTCGTCTTCGCCCGTGGCGCCGCGCTGCAACGCACGGGAGAAGGCCGTCTCAACCTTGCCGTGAACTTCCATCGCGGCGTCCGAGAGACGCGCGTCGCCCTTCGGCGCGGCGTTATACGTAAACCCCTCGGCGGACTTGCCGGACAGGCCGACGAAGACGAACACCTCGTTCCTGCCGGGCGAGACAAAGCTCACCTCCGCCGCCGGCCGCCGCGCCGCGCGCCGCGCCGCCTCGGCTATCCGCCCGCGCATGTCTTGCAAAGCCTGCCGCGACGGCAGCACCTCGCCCTCTCGAACGGGCAGGGCCGCGCGTACGCGGCTCACGTCCAGCCCGCCGTAGCCGTAGAACTCTATGAGGCTGACGCGGAGGGGGCGCGCTTCGTCCTGCGCGGCCGCCGACTGCAACGCGACGGTCAACGACAGGAGCGTTATTAGAATCAGCGTTCTTTTCATCTTCCAACCCAACCCCGAACTCCTCCCCTCACCTCCCGCGGCGCGCGCGGCGCTTGGGCGTCGGCGTGGGCGTGGGCGTCGCGGGCGGGGCCAGCTCTTCGGGGGCGACGTGGGACTCGACCGACTGGCGGCCGTTGTCGCCGATGCGTACGACGACGACGGGCTTGACGGCGTTGCGCTCGGCGTCGAAGGTGACGGTGCCTGTGACGCCGGGGAAGTCGCGCGTGGCGGCGAGCGCGTCGCGGACGGCGCCGTGTTCGAGTGAAGACGCGCGCCCGACGGCGTCGAGCACGATGCGCGCGGCGTCGTAGGCGGTGGCGGCGAACGAGTCGGGCGTCGAGGTGAAGAGGCGCCGGTAGTCGGCGACGAAGCGCTGCACCTGCGGATCCGTGTCTTCGGCCGAGAAGTGCGTCGAGAAGAAATCGCCTTTGAGGGCGTCGCCGCCGATTTCGTAGAGGCGCGGCGAGTCCCAGCCGTCGCCGCCGAGGAGAGGCACGCTGATGCCGACCTCGCGCGCCTGCCGCGCGAGCAGCCCCGCTTCGAGGTAGTAGCCGGGGATGAAGACCACGTCCGGCTGCGCGGCGCCGACCTCTGCCAGTTGGACTGAGAAGTCCGCGGCGCCGTCTCGGTAGCTCTGCTCGGCAACGACCTTGCCGCCGTGCCGCTCGAACTCTTCGCGGATGAGGCGGGCCAGCTCGACCGAGTACTGCTGGTCACTGTCCACGAGTAGCGCTGCGCGAAGCGCCGACAGGTTACCGATGGCGAAGTGGACGAGGGCCGCGCTCTGGAAGTTGTCTGTGTAGCAACTGCGGAAGATGTAGTCGCCGACGGCCGTCACGTCGGGGCTCGTCGCGGAGGGCGTGAGCATCGGCACGCCCGACGCCTGCGCGACGCGCGCCGCCGCGAGCGAGCGCGAGCTGACGACCTCGCCGACGAGCGCGTGGACGCGCGACTCTTCGACGAGACGGCGCACGACGACCTCGGTCTCCGTAGCGTCCGAGCGCGTGTCCTGCACTATCAGCTCGACGCGGCGGCCGCCGACGCCGCCCGCGGCGTTCGCCTCTTCGACGGCCATGCGCAGGCCGTTGAGGGCCGAGATGCCGTACTGCGCCGTGTCTCCGGTCAGAGCCATGAAGGCGCCGAGCCGCACACGCTCGTCCGGCGTCGGCTTGACGACGACCTGCCCGCCGCCGCCCGCGCGCCCGCAGCCCGCCAAAGCCAAGCACGCGGCCGCGAGTGTCGCAGCGATAATGACGAGAAGCCTTCTCCCTGACATCTTTACAAAGTTAAGGACGGAACGCGGGCGCGTATCTGAAGCAACTCGGGCGCGTCTTTAGTGCTCGGTGCGGCGCGCGGCGTCCTCGCCCGCCTCTTTGAAGGCGTCGTCCTGCCCCGGCTCGGGCAGGACGGGCGTGCGCTGCAAAGACCACTTGAGCGCGGGCGGCGTGACGAGCGTCGTGATGATGACCATGATGACGACGGCGCCGAAGGTCGCCGGGCCGATGACAGGCTCGGGCGTGCCCTGCGCACCGGGCAGCGTGAGCGTCGCGCCTATCCCGGCGAAGATTAGTCCCACCTCGCCGCGCGGAATCATCCCTAAGCCCACCGAGAGGCGGTTGACGCCGCGCTCGACGACCGCGAGCGAGCAGACCTGTTTGCCGATGACGGCCGCGACGGTCAGCGCCGCCGCGAAGCCCAGAAGCTCCCAGCGCGCGAAAGCGCTCAGGTCAACCTTCATCCCCATCAGCACGAAGAAGACGGGGACGAGCACCGCGCTGACGGGCGCGAGCAGGTCGTGCAACCCCTGCTCGCCGCGCTGGCTGAAGGACTCGAAGTGCGCCTCGTCCAGCACGAGCCCGGCGGCGAACGCGCCGACAATCGGCGCGAGCCCCACGCCGGCCGCGGCCCACGCGAGCAGGAAGCAGAAGGCCAGCGACAGCGTCAGAAGCACGCCGCGCGACTCGAAGCGGCCCGCGCCGCGGAAGAGGTGAGGCACGAGGAAGTGCCCGACCAGCACCGCGCCGACGAGGAACGCCACCGACTTGCCCGCGATGATCGCAACATCGGAAAGCGCCAACGTGCCGCCCGCGGCCGACGCGCGTATCGCGCCCGCCACGACGGCGAGGATGAGCAGCCCCATCACGTCGTCAATCACGGCCGCGCCGAGGATGATGCGCGACTCGCGCGTCTGAAGCCTTCCCATGTCGCGCAGCACGCGCGCCGTGATGCCGACCGAGGTCGCACACAAGGTCGCCCCGATGAAGACGTGCCCGAGCGTCGCCTCTCCGGGCAGGAAGTAGCGCGAGACGCCCCACCCGAGAAAGAAAGGCACGACGACGCCCGCCGCCGCCACCAGCAAGGAAGACCAGCCGACCTCAAGCATCTCGGCGAGGTTCGATTCGAGCCCGACTTCAAAGAGCAGGATGATGACGCCTATCTCTGCCAGCGCGTTGATGACTTCGTGCGTGCGCAGCGCGTCAACCTGATTGACGCCCGCCAGCGCGAGGCTGCCGACGGCGATGCCGGCGATTAGCTCGCCGAGCACCGCCGGCTGGTTCAAACGCTCGAAGACTTCGCCGCCGACCTTCGCGACGACGAAGATGACCGCCAGCCCCACGAGCACGAAAGGGTCGAGCCCGTGCCCGGCTTCGGCGCCCGCCCCGCCCGCGTCGGCGTAGACGCGCCCGCCGAGTGCGAAGAAGAGGCACACCCCGGCGACGACGAAAAGCTTCAGAAGTCGTCCCTCGGCCCTCATCCGAAAAAGGTCGTCTCCCCCTCGACAGAATATTTAGCGGGCGCCGTGCGATACGACGCGCGGCGCCCGCTTTAAGAAGAGGCCGGCTGCCGGCCCGGGTCGTCAGTCTTCGACCTTGTCAGTCTCTACCTTGTTGCGTATCGGCGCCTCCTGCCAACTCGGCGGCGCGTCCGGGTCTCCGACGGGCTGGCCGCCCGCGAGCCCGTGCGTCGCGACCTCGTGGTAGGTGTGGCCCGCGCCCGCAGCCGACATGACGCTGTGGCGCTTCCCGTAGAGGAAGTAGATGAGGAGCCCTATCGCCAGCCAGATGATGAGCCGCCACCAATTCGCGACGGGCAGCGAGAACATCAGGAGCAGGCAGGTCAGGATACCGAGTATGGGCACGAGCGGGACGAGGGGCGCGCGGAACGGGCGGTTCGCGTTCGGGTTCGTCCTGCGCATGATGAGCACCGCGCCGCAGACGATGACGAAAGCAAAGAGCGTGCCGATGTTGGTCATCTCTGCCAGCAGCGTGAGCGGCAGGAACCCGGCCATCGCGGCCACGAAGACGCCGGTCAGAATCGTAGACTTCCAAGGCGTTCGGAACTTCGGGTGAATGTCGCCGAAGAAGCCCTTCGGGACGAGCCCGTCGCGCGCGAGCGCGAGCATCACGCGCGGCTGGCTGAGCATCATCACGAGCAGAACCGAGGTGATGCCAGTCATCGCGCCCGCCGCGACGAGGTACTGCATCCACGTCAGCCCGACTCGCTTGAAGGCGTCAACGACGGCCGCGTCCTTGTTAATCTCGGGCGTCGGCACCATGCCCGTCAGCACCGCCGCGACGGCAATGTAGAGGATGGTGCAGATGATGAGCGACGCGATGATGCCTATGGGCACGTCGCGCGCGGGCTGTTTGGCCTCCTCCGAGTGGACGGAGACCGAGTCGAAGCCGATGTAAGCGAAGAAGATGATGGCTGCACCCGCGAACATGCCGAGCGGCTGGCCGTTGGGCGCCGTCTGGCCCGAGAGCGTGTAGCCGAAGAAGCTGATGCCGGTGTAGCCGTAGGGTGCGAACGGATGCCAGTTGGCCGTGTTGATGTAGAAGACGCCGATGCCGATGACCATCAGGACGATGATGAGCTTGACGGCCACCATGATGGCGTTGAAGCTGGCGCTCTCCTTGATGCCCTTGACGAGTACGACAGTGAGTATGAAGGTGATGAGGATGGCGGGCAGGTCGAAGTAAGCACCCGTCGAGACGAAGCCGGGGTGCGGGCAGCCCTTTCCCACCTCTATGCAGTAGTCGAAAGGCCCCTTCGCGATGACCGCGGGCAGCTTGGCCGGTATCGCGTCAATCCCCTCGTGGAATATGGGGATGAACTCCTGAAAGTGGGCTGACCAGCCGTGCGCGACCGTCGCCGAGCCGACCGCGTATTCGAGCACCAAATCCCAGCCGATGATCCACGCGAATAGCTCGCCGAGCGTGGCGTAGGCGTAGGTGTAGGCCGACCCCGCGACCGGCACCATCGAGGCGAACTCCGCGTAGCAGAGCGCGGCGAAGACGCAGGCCATGCCGGCGAGCACGAACGAGAGCATGAGCGCGGGGCCCGTTCGGTCGTGCGCAGCCTCGCCCGTCAGGATGAAGATGCCCGTGCCGATGATCGCGCCGACGCCGAGCGCCGTAAGCTGCGTGGGGCCGAGTATGCGCCGCAGGCGGTTCTCACCCGCCTCCTCCGCGAGCAGCAGGCTGAGCGGCTTGGTTCGGAAAAGGTTACTTGCCATTGTTATCCTCCGCGAGTGATTAGAACAATCCCAAGGGGTTTGATGGCTGTTATGAGCGGACGCCGCGCGGGCTTCACTTCACCTGCTCAAGAAACTCTTCCACGCTCACGCCCGCGTCCTGAAGTGCGCCCTTTAAAGTGTAGCGGTCAACCTCGTCGTGAAACGGGAAGACAATCACCCTCCCGTCGCCGTGCTTCATCTTGACGTGGCTTCCCTTCCGGTGAATCTCGACGAAGCCGAGCCGCTCTAAGGCTTTCAATACCTGCCGTCCCGAAAGCAGCGGCAGCTTCATACCGTCAACTCGACCACCTCTTGCCGCTCGCCCCCGCCCAACTCGTCGGGGTCGGGCTCAAGGTAAAGGTCTATCGCCTCGCGTATGTTCGCCAGAGCCTCCTCGCGGGTCTTGCCCTGCGACCAGCAGCTCTTGAGCGCGGGGACGTGCGCGACGAAGTAGCCGTCTTCTCCCTGCTCGACGATGACCTTGATATTCATGGCTACGCGTGTGCTTGGGGCGTATTAGACCACGAAGACGGCCTAATATGAAGCACGAAATTTTTAAGTCTCGGCGCCCGTGGCGTCGGCCGCGTGCTCTTCGGCCATCGGCGTGCCGACGCGGCGCCAGATGAAGTAGACGGGGACGCCCGTCAGGATGATGATGAGGCCGGGCCACGTCGTCGCCGTCTGGTAGACGAAGAGCACGACGAGGATGACCGAGGCTCCGACGATGTAGAGCGCCGGGACGACGGGGTAGCCGAAGGCTTTGTAGGGGCGCTCGGCGTCGGGCTGCTTCTGGCGCAGGCGGAAGATGCCGGCGATGGTCAGGATGTAGAAGATGAGCGCGGCCGAGATGACGTAGTCGAGCAGGTTGCCGTAGAGGTTGCCGTAGGTGAAGCCGCCCTTGCCGTCGGGCGTCACAGTGCGCGGCAGGACGAGCAGCGCCGCCCAGACGCCTTGAATGAGCAGGCCCCAAGCGGGCACGTGGTTCTCGTTAAGCTCGCCCGCCTTGCGGAAGAAGAGGCCGTCGCGCGCCATCGCCCAGTAGGCGCGCGCGCCGGCGAGGATGAGCCCGTTGTTGCAGCCGAAGGTCGAGACCATGATCGCCGCCGCCATCACCGTCGCGCCGACGCCGGGGAAGATGACGTTCGCCGTCTCGGAGGCGACGCGGTTCGACGGCGCGTTCAGGATTTGCCCCCAAGAGAGCGCCGTCAGGTAGGCGATGTTGGCGAGCAGATAAAGTCCGATGACGAGCCCCGTGCCGAGCGCGAGCGAGAGAGGGATGTTGCGCCGAGGGTTCTTCACCTCGCCGGCCGTGAAGGTGATGTTGTTCCACGCGTCGGCCGAGAAGAGCGAGTTGGTCTGCGCCACGCAGATGCCGACGAAGAGGCCGAAGGCGGTCGCCGCCGTCAGCCCGTGCCCCACGTCGCTCAGGTTGCCGCGCAGCGTCCACATGTCGGAGAAGTTCGCCGCGCCCGCGCCCGACTTCAGCCCGACGATGATGCCGAGCACGATGAGCGCGATGAGCGCGCCCGTCTTCGCCACGGTGAAGATGTTCTGCACGAGCTTGCCGAGCCTGAGCCCGCGCGTGTTCATGAAGGTGAGGAGCACGATGAGGAGCAGCCCGACGAGCTGCGCCGTCGAGAGCGAGAGCGCGTAGCCGCCGAGGCGCACGGGCGCGATGATGTAGTTCGACTCCGAGACCCAAGGGAAGAGCACGCCCGTGTAGCGCGCGAACCCGACGGCGACCGCGGCAATCGTCCCCGTCTGGATGACGAGGAAGAGCGTCCAGCCGTAGAGGAAGCCCCAGAGCGGCGAGAACGCCTCGCGCAGGTAGACGTACTGCCCGCCCGCCTTCGGCATCATCGCCGCCAGCTCGCCGTACGAGAGCGCCGCCACGAGCGTCAGCAGCCCCGTCACGACCCACACGACGAGCAGCCAGCCGGGCGCGCCCACTTGGCCCGCGATGATCGAGGAGACGAGGAAGATGCCGGAGCCGATCATCGAGCCCGCGACGATCATCGTCGAATCCCAGAGCCCGAGACCCCTGATAAAGCCTGTACGCTTGTCCTCAACCACAGCAGCTTCCGCCATAGACTCCCTCTCAGGAACAGTCAGGGCCGGCGCGCGCAGGACTAGACCGCGTGCCCCCGAACCCCGACTGTGCAGTTTGCAGAATTACTGACTGACCCGGCCGCGCGAGGAGAATTGCGCCGCCGGACTTGTACAAGGCCGTTTCCCAACGCCCGCAAAGATGTCACTTGAGCGTTGGCGCATTATACAGTTTTCGACTGCGGAGTCTAGAGAAGAGTAGACAGTAGTCAGTAGTCAGTAGTCAGTAGCGCTCAGCGCCGCGGCTCCTACCACTGACACCCAGACGTTCCGACACCAAAAGTTTTTCTACTGTCTACTGACTACTGTCTACTGACTACTGCCTTCGCCCTGTGTCATACTTCGCCAACACTTTTCGTGAACAGGGGGAAGCGGGATGGCGAAAGGCAGTTCGGGCGAGATACCGCGCCGGCCTCTGGGGCGGACGGGCGTCGAGGTCTCGGCGCTGGCGCTCGGCGGCTACCACCTCGGGATTGTGAAGACCGAGCGCGAGGCCGTCCGCATCGTGCGCGAGGCAATAGACGCGGGCGTCACCTTCATGGACAACGCTTGGGAGTACCACGACGGGCGCAGCGAAGAGATTATGGGCAAGGCGCTCGAAGGCCGCCGCGAAGAGGTCTTCCTGATGACGAAAGTCTGCACGCACGGGCGCGACAAAAAGACGGCGCTGCGCCAGTTGGAGCAGTCGCTCCGACGCCTGAAGACAGACCACCTCGACCTCTGGCAGATTCACGAAGTCGTCTACGACAACGACCCTGAGCTGCACTTCGCGCCCGGCGGCGCCATCGAAGCATTGGAGCAGGCGAAGCGCGAAGGCAAGGTGCGCTTCGTCGGCTTCACCGGCCACAAAGACCCCTCGATTCACCTCAAGATGCTTGCGCACGACTTCCCCTTCGACACGTGCCAGATGCCTTTGAACGTCTTCGACGCCACCTTCCGCAGCTTCGAGCAGCGCGTGCTGCCCGAACTCCTCCGGCGCGGCATCGCGCCGCTCGGCATGAAGAGCATGTGCGGCGAGGGCGTGCCCGTGAAGAAGCGCGCCGTCAAGCCCGAGGAGGCGCTGCGCTACGCGATGAGCCTGCCCGTCGCCGCCACCATCAGCGGCATGGACTCGTTGAAGGTGCTCAGGCAGAACCTCCGCATCGCGCGCGGCTTCGAGCCCTACACGCCCGCCGAGATGCAGTCGCTACGCGACCGCTGCGCCGAGGCGGCCGCGGACGGCCGCTTCGAGCTTTACAAGACCTCGAAGGCTTTCGACGGCCCGCCCGGCCGCAAGCAGCACAAGTTCCCGCCGCTCGAAGAGCTCGCCGCCTGAGCGCGTGAAGTCAGTAGAAGATGACTCAACCGAAAGACAGACCCGCCGACGACGCGGGTGTGGATTTTTATTGACAACGCGGCGCGGCCGTCGTAGCTTTCAGGTCGTTCTACCCGCTCAGTCTCTGCTGACGAAAGTCTCGACCCTCGTCAGCCTCACGCAAACCACACACTCGCAGAATAAGGAGCGACCCGATGGCTACCAAGAAAGGCGCATCCAAGGGGGCCGGCAAGAAGTCCGGCGCGAAGAAGACGGCCTCGAAGAAGGCGGGCTCGAAGAAAGCCGCTTCAAAGAAGACCGCCGCAAAGAAGCCCGCAGCGGGCAAGTGTACGGGATGGCAGGCTTGGCACGACCACATGCCTCCGGGGCCCGCGACCCTGCACGTGACGGGCAGGTGCACTTTCC
Source organism: Pyrinomonadaceae bacterium (assembly GCA_035248785.1). GTDB lineage: Bacteria > Acidobacteriota > Blastocatellia > Pyrinomonadales > Pyrinomonadaceae > QHXN01. The sequence goes on from DATFHD010000003.1 coordinate 60,897, forward strand.
CGACGCACGGCTACAAGGTAACTCTCAAGGAGGCGGTGCCGCAGGGCATCAACCCGGCGATACTCCTTCTACAGAAGGTCGTGAAGCCGCCGACCGGCCCCGTCATCCAGACCCCCGAAGTGGTTCAAGTCAACTTCCGGAAGAAGACGAACTTCAAATACACGCACGTCACGATCCTTCCGGACGGCGTGACCGTCAAGGTGAAGCAGGTTAGCTGAAGCGGCGGGCGGCCGCCCCGAACGCATAGCGCGAGTCCCGCGCGCGACCCACGTGAGTCGCGCGCGGGACTCGCGCTATACTCAAACGCTATGAGCCAGACGGGAGAACACAAATCCGACAGCGCGGCCGGCCGCGCGCCCGAGTCGGGCGACATGAGCGCCGAGGAGTTCCGACGCTTCGGGCACGAGGTCGTGGACTGGGTCGCGGACTACTTCTCGCACCCCGAGCGCTTCCCCGTGCTCGCGCAGGTCGAGCCCGGTCAGCTCCGCTCGCAGCTTCCCGCTTCGCCGCCCGAGCGCGGCGAGCCGATGTCGGAGATTCTGGAAGACTTCGAGAAGTTTATCGTCCCGGCCGTCACGCACTGGAACCACCCTTCCTTCTTCGCCTACTTCGCGACGACGGCCTCGGCGCCCGGCATCCTCGGCGAGATGCTCTCGGCGGCCTTCGACGCGAAGGCGATGCTCTGGCGCACGTCTCCCGCCTCGACCGAGCTGGAAGAGGTCGCGCTCGACTGGCTGCGGCAGTTGATGGGCCTGCCCGAGGAGTTCGGCGGCATCATCTACGACACGGCCTCGGTCGCGACGATGCACGCCGTCGCCGCCGCGCGCGAGGCGCTGAACTTGGGCGTGCGCGAAGAGGGCATGAGCGGGCGCGCAGACCTCCCGCTGCTGCGCCTCTACGCGTCCGAGCAGTCGCACTCCTCCGTCGAGAAGGCGCTCATCGCGCTCGGCCTCGGCCAGCGCTCGCTCGTCAAAGTGCCGGCCGATTCCGAGTTCCGCATGGACGCAGGGGCTTTGAAAGGTCTGATTGAGAAAGACCGCACCGACGGGGCGCTCCCCTTCTGCGTCGTCGCAACGGTCGGCACGACCTCGACGACGAGCATTGACCCCGTGCCGTCAATCGCCGACGTTTGCGAACGAGAAAACCTCTGGCTCCACGTGGACGCGGCCTACGCCGGCTCGGCCGCGGTCGTCCCCGAGATGCGTCACATCCTCGACGGCTGCGAGCGCGCCGACTCGCTCGTGACGAACCCGCACAAGTGGCTCTTCACGCCCTTCGACCTCTCGGCGCTCTACAGCCGCCGGCTCGAAGTTCTGCGCCGGGCGTTTACGCTCACGCCCGAATACCTGCGCACGCCCGAAGCCGAAGCGGTGCGCAACGGCTCTGACTACGGCGTCCAACTCGGCCGGCGCTTCCGCGCGCTCAAGCTCTGGATGATCCTTCGCTACTTCGGACACGAGGGCTTGGCCGCGCGCATACGCGAGCACTGCCGACTCGCGCGCGAGTTCGCCGCGTGGGTCGAAGCGTCAACTGAATGGGAACTGCTCGCTCCCGTCCCCTTCAGCGTCGTCTGCTTCCGCGCTCGCCCAAGCGTTGAAGGAGAGACGGAAGACGCGCGCGCGGCACGGCTCGACGCGCTCAACGAGCGTCTGATGAACGCCGTCAACGCGACGGGCGAGGCGTTTCTCTCGCACACGAAACTCAACGGCGTCTTCACCCTCCGCCTCGCCGTCGGCAACATACGCACGACCGAACGGCACGTCCGCCGCGCATGGGACTTGCTCAACGAGAAGCTGACTGAAGTCTCCCGCGAGGGCTGAGCGACGGGGAGGAATCTCCGAACGAGGTTAAGAACAATGCTGACGCACATCGTCGTCTGGAAGTACAAGCCCGAGGTGGACGAGGGGCAGCGCCGCGAGCACGTCGAGCGCCTGCGCGCGCTCGTCGGAATCATCACCGAGATTCAGAGCTTCGCCGTCGGCCGCGACGTGCTCCAACTCCCGCGCTCCTACCACACCGGCCTCGTCGCGACCTTCCGCGACCGCGCCGCGCTCGACGCATACACAGTCCACCCCGAACACGCCGCGGTCGCAGACCTCGGCCGCTCCATCAGCGAACACGTCGTCTCCGTTGATTTCGAGGACGAATGAAGCGCCGGAAGAAGTTCGCGCTCGCGCTGCTCGTCCTGCTACTCATCTCGCAGGCGCCATTCGCGTACAGGCGTTACGCGCTCGGGCGTCTGGGCGCGGCCGTGGACGCTCTGAACGCGTCGCGCGCGGCGCCCACGCCCGGCGAACGCTTCGACGATTACGCGGGCGTCTTCCACGTACACTCCGCGCTCGGCGGACACAGCACGGGGCGACCGGAGGAGATTGTTCAGGCGGCGAAGGCGGGCGGCCTCGCCTTCGTCGTCATGACCGAGCATCCTTCGCCCTACGTCAACACGGCCGAGGCGACTCTGCGCGGGACGCAGGAGGGCGTGCTCTTCGTGGGCGGCAGCGAGTTGGTCGCGTCGGACGGCGGGCGCCTCTTCGTCCTGCCCGGCTTTCAGGCCGAAGCACAGAATCCGCCGCTGCGTGATTTAGTCGCGCGAGCGAAGTCGGAGGGGCGGCTCGCCGTCGTCGGCTACCCGGAAGAGGTCAAGGACTGGAACGCGTCCGGCTTCGACGGCCTAGAGGTCTACAACCTCTACACCAACGCGAAGCGCATCGGCTACGCGACGATGTTCTTCGACGGCCTGTGGTCTTACTGGGGGCGGCCGGAACTGCTCTTCGCGCGTTTCTACGAGCGCCCCGAAGCGGCCCTGAAGCGTTGGGACGATTTCAACGCTGCCGGCGGCCGGCGCGTCTACGCCTACGCCGGCAACGACGCGCACGCCAACGTCGGTTTCGCTTTGCAGGAGCAGACCGGCGGGAAACTTCTCGACTTCAAGCTCGACCCGTACGAGCGCAGCTTCCGACTCGTGCGCACGCACGTCCTGCTCGAACACGGCAAGCCCCTCGACGCGCAAGCCCTGCTCGAAGCACTCCGCGCGGGCCGCTTCTACCTCTCCTTCGACGTGTTCGGCGACCCCGCAGGCTTCCGCTTCACGGCCGACAGCGGCGCGGACGCGCGCGAGATGGGCGACGAAATCCAGCTTCCCGCGGGCGGCGCCGTTAAGCTTTCGGCGCGCGCGCCGGTTAAATGCCGCACGGTCTTCTTCCGCGACGGACGCGTCGTCGGCGAGTCGAAAGACTCGGCGCAGGCGGATTTGGAAGTCAGAGAGCCGGGCGTCTACCGCGTGGAACTCTACCTCGACCAACTCGGCCCGCTCCTCACGGGCAAGCCTTGGGTCATCTCGAACCCGATTTTCGTGCGCTGAAGAAGGCTGAGGTTAAAGGCCGGGTGGCGTCCGAGGCGGGAATTATTTCGTCCAGACACGACATCGCCCCGCGCAGGTCAGAAGGCTTGTGCGGGGCGCTTCGCTGGGTCGGAAGCCCGTACCCAATTTGGCGGAGATCGGTGCGTACGCTACCGTTAACTGTAGAGGGCCACGTGTTTGACTCTTCTCACGCTCTCAAAACCCAGTGTCGCGGGATTGTGCGTGTACAGCCTCCTGAAAGGGTTGTCCAAGTAGCCAGAGTCTATGCCCGAAAGGCGCGGCTGTCAAGATTCACTTTGACCGCACACGGCTGGTACGAACGCTCGTTCTCCTTTCCGTTCGGCTCCTTCAACCCGTCAGTTTTACCCGCCGACACGGACGCGCACGCCGCTACACGCTTTCGGCTGTCCGCGCCCTTATTTGGTTGAAGCGCCGGCCGAATCCGCTTTTTTCCTTAAAATTTAGGAACATTTCGCCCCGCGCGCCGTGGCACCCCGCTTGCTCCTTCTTAATGGGCCGGTGGCGGCAAGGGGAGAAAGAAAGCCCCGCCCCGACGGTTTCGACAGAGGGACGCGGCCGCAACGGGCGCGCATCCCAGCCCCGGAGTCTTCAGATGACAGAAGCAACCATCCCTCTCTGGCAGGTCGGCAAGCCGAGCGAAGCCGCCGCGGCGGCCAAGCCCGCGACGGACTACGAGCTGACGCAGGCGGCGGCGTCGGGCGACATGGCGGCCTTCGAGGAGTTGTACTCGCGCCACTCGCGCCGCGTCTACTCGCTCTGCCTGCGCATGACGGCCAACACCGCCGAGGCCGAGGATTTGGCGCAGGAGGTCTTCATCCAGCTCTACCGCAAGGCAGGCAGCTTCCGCGGCGAGTCGGCGTTCACCACGTGGCTGCACAGGCTCACCGTCAATCAGGTGCTCATGCACTTCCGCCGGAAGGGCGTCAAAGCTGAACAGGTGACTGAGGACGGCGAGTCGCCGCAGCAGATCGTGGCGGGGACGGAGAACCCTTCGCAGATGCCTGTGGTGGACAGGATCGCTCTGGACAGGGCGGTGAGCAAGCTGCCTCCGGGCTACCGCGCCGTGTTCGTGCTGCACGACGTGGAGGGGCACGAGCACGAGGAGGTCGCGAGGCTCTTGGGATGCTCTGTGGGGACGAGCAAGTCGCAGTTACATAAAGCGCGGATGAGGCTCAGGCAACTGCTGACGACCGGCAAGAAGACGCGGCGCAGGGTCGTGAGAGCTTCCGCGGCCTGAGCCGGGGAAGAAGAGTTTGATGAAGGCGAGCGCCCCGACAGTCCTTTCGAGACTGTCGGGGCGCTCGCTTTTTGTCGTCAGCTTCCGGGCTCGGCCTTACCTTTGAACTTCTCGGTTCAGGCGAGGTCGAAGAGGAGAAATTCGGACGGCTCGGAGGCGCGGAACGTGAGCCGTTCTTCGTTTGACACGGCGGCGCCGTCGCCGGCCGACAGTTCGGTGTCGTTCGCCTTCAAAGAGCCTTTGACGACCTGCACCCACGCGCTGCGGCCGGGGCGAAGTTCGTGCGTGACCTCTTCGCCCGCGTCGAGGAGTGCGGCGTAGACGCTCGCGTCCTGATGAATCGTGACCGAGCCGTCGCTCGCCTCGCGCGAGGCGAGGAGGCGCAGGCGCCCGCGCCGCTCCTCTTCGGGAAAAGCCTTCTGCTCGTAGTAGGGCTTGATGCCCCGCCGCTCGGGCTGTATCCAGATTTGCAAAAGGTGCACGGGCTCGTCGGCCGAAGGGTTCATCTCGCTGTGCGTGACGCCCGTCCCGGCGCTCATCTTCTGCACCTCGCCGGGGCGTATCACGCCGTGGCCGCCCGAAGAGTCGCGGTGTTCGAGCGCGCCCTCGAAGACGACTGTGATGATCTCCATGTCGCTGTGCGAGTGGGGCGGGAAGCCCGACGAGGGCGCGACGCGGTCTTCGTTGATGACGAGGAGATCGCGGAAGCCCGTCCAGCGCGGGTCGTAGTAGCGGTTGAAAGAGAAGCTGTGCCGGCCGTCGAGCCAGCCCGTGCGCGTCTGCCCGCGCTCCGCGGCGGGTCGCCTGATAATCATCGTCCTTACTCCTTTACTGTTGGGGAAAACCCGTCTGCTCCCACTCTAGCAAAGTTGTCAACCCCTCGCCGCCGCCCGCGTACAACGGCAACTCACGCGCGCGCCCGCGTAGTGTTATCATTCCGGCCCGAAGAACTGTTAACAGGAGCGTCCCCGTAAAGTTCATGACGAAAAGAAGGCTTCTTCTCTACAGCAACGGCTCGGAACTCATCGGCCAAAACCCGACCGAGTTCGCGCACGGCGCGCTGCGCGATTTCCTCGGCGCCGACGTGCGGCGCGTTCTCTTCGTCCCGTTCGCGGCGGTCAGCCGCACGGAGGACGAGTACGAGGCGCAGGTGCGCAGGCTCTTCGGCCCACTCGGCTACGAGGTCGAGTCGCTCCACGGGGCCTCGGACAAGCTCGCGGCCGTCGAGCGCGCGGACGCCTTCGCCGTCGGCGGCGGGAACACCTTCAAGCTGTTGCGCGGGCTCTACGAGTCGGGCGCGTTGGAGGCGATTCGCGCGCGCGTTGAGGCGGGCACGCCCTACGTCGGATGGAGCGCGGGCTCGAACGTTGCCTGCCCGACCTTGAGGACGACCAACGACATGCCCATCGTCGAGCCGCCGTCCTTCAAGGCGCTCGGCCTCGTCCCCTTCCAGATTAACCCGCACTACACGGACTTCCACCCGCCCGGCCACATGGGCGAGACGCGCGACGAGCGCCTGAACGAGTTTATTAAGATGAACCCGGAAGTCCGCGTCATAGGCATCCGCGAGGGGACGATTCTGCGCGTCGAGGGCGACACCGTCCGCCTCCTCGGCGGCAAGCCCGCGCGCCTCTTCGAGCACGGCCGAGAGCCGCGCGACATCGCGCCCGAAGAGTCCTTCGACTTCCTTCTCAACTCGGACAGATGAAACAGTATCAGGAACTTCTCCGACACGTCCTCGCGCGCGGCGTCGAGCACAGCGACCGCACGGGCGTCGGCACCGTGGCGTGCTTCGGCTACCAGACGCGCTACGACCTGCGCGAGGGATTCCCAATCGTGACGACGAAGCGCGTGCCCTTCCGCTGGGTCTTCGAGGAGCTGCGCTGGTTCCTCTCGGGCGACACGAACGAGGCTACTTTGCGCGCGGCGGGCGTGGACATCTGGAAGGAGTGGTCCGACCTCGAACACACCAGCCGCTTCGGACGCGAGGCGGGCGACCTCGGCCCCGTCTACGGCTACCTCTGGCGCTCTTTCGGCGGCCACTACCCGAAGCGCGACGGCGTTGACCAGATCGCGCGGCTCGTGCGCGAGCTTCGGCACAACCCGAACTCGCGCCGCCTCATCGTCACCGGCTGGGATCCGCGCGTGGCCGACGAGGTTGACCTGCCGCCGTGCCACACGCTCTTCCAGTTCAAGGTCGAGCGCGGGCGCGTGCTTCATTGTCAACTCTACCAGCGCTCGGCCGACGCCTTCCTCGGCGTGCCCTTCAACATCAGCTCCTACGCGCTCCTGACGCACATGCTGGCGCACGTCTGCGAGCTGGACGTGGGCGAGTTCGTCCACACGTTCGGCGACCTGCACATCTACAAGAATCACATGGCGCAGGTCGAAGAACTGCTCTCGCGCGAGCCGCTGCCGCTGCCGAGTCTGGAAATACGCGACGAGGACGGGATGCTGCGCGGCTTGGAAGGACTGCTCGCCTTCCGCTACGAACATCTGAACCTCGTCGGCTACAAGTCGCACGGCAAGATAGAGGCGCCCGTCGCGGTCTAGCTGACGTTAAGAACTCTTATTCAACTTTTCGGGGAAGCATGGCGATTATCGGCATCGTGGCGGTGGACAGGAACGGGGCCATAGGCAAGGGCGGGGGGCTGCCTTGGCACTACTCGGCCGACCTCCGTTTCTTCAAGGAGCAGACGACGGGCAACGCCTGCGTGATGGGCTACCGGACTTGGCTCTCTTTGAAGAGGCCGCTCCCCAGCCGCCTCAACGTCGTCCTGACGAGGCGCGCGGAGGTCGAGCCGCGCGAAGGAGTAGTCTGGCTGAGGGACGGCCGGTCGGTGCTCTCGCTCTACCCTTACCTGAACTGCGACCTCTTCGTCATCGGCGGCGCGCAGGTCTTCGAGATGTTCCGCGAGAGTGTTGACCGCTGGCTCGTCACCGAAGTCCCACTGACAGTTGAGGGCGCCGACACCTTCCTCCCCGCCGGCCTCCTCGAAGGCTTCCGCCCCGCCGAGACGCGCGACCTCGGCGACGGCCTCAAGGTCACTTTCTACGACCGCGCGCGCTGACGACGCGGCGTCCCTCACCCCCAAACACGCCCGCCCTTCATCTCCCGAAGAAGCCGGGATCCATCAAGTACCAGTTCACGAGCCCCGCCGCGAGGCCGACGACGAACACGAGCAACACGACTACCTTCGCCCGCGTCGTCTCGGGCCTGCCGCCCATCGCCGGGAAGAGCAGAAGGAAGAGCCCGCCCACCACGCCGACCGGCCCGAACGTGGCCAGCTTCAAAGAGTATTTGCCCTCGGTCTGCAACTGGTGCCAGTTGTAATAGGTCAGGGCGGCGAAGAACAGTATGAGCAGAACCCCCAACAGCCTTCCCTTCAGATGACTCATGGCGGACTCCCTCCGGTCTGACGTTCGAGATTAAATCCGGCGGACGAGACCTTTTAACACAAGTGCGAAGCGCCCCGTCTGATTTTAATTGACCGCCCCGAGGACGCGATGTATTATGCGCGCCGTTCACTTCAAATCAGAGTTGGTGCGGCCCGCACTAATCTGGCCCTCCAAGGTTCAATCCACCTTTCAAGCTGGTGGCAGTTTCGCAAGATTCCGCCTCGCAGACAGCCGGTACGTACGTGCGTACCGAACTTGCCCTACACACTCAAAGGAGACTCTCTATGGCATGGCAAAATGCGCCCGCGCTGAACAAGCTGACGGCCGCGCAACACGGCGGCGGCAAATACGGCGCGCAGATTTGGGGCGTTGACCACAGGGGCAGACTCTACAGCAACTACCAGATGCGGCCGGAGGGCGGCTGGGACGGCTGGCTGACGAACAGCTGGTCTACGCCCGGCTACCCCGACCCGGTCTACGAGCTGTGCGCCTCGCAGCAGTACTACGGGCGCATACAGCTTTGGGTGCTCGACATGAAGCGGCAGCTCTGGACTATCGAGCAGGGCGAGCGGGGCGGCGACTGGCTGGGCTGGAAGGGGCCGGGCTGGAACAACCTGCCGAAGAACGTCGTCCTCAAGAAGATGGCCGCGGTGCAGTTGCCCGACGGCGCGCAGTTCTGGGGCATCACGGAAGAGGGCAAGCTCATCACCACCTCGCAGGTCTTGCCGGCCGGCAACTGGCGGCCGTGGCAGGACGTGCCCGAGACGCCCAAAGACCTTTCGAAGAACCCGCCCGTGCTTCCGGCGGAGTGGATCGAAGTCACCGCCTGCACGGAGGGCGACCTCGGCTCGCTGTGGGCGCTCGACACCAGACAGCAGCTCTGGCACATGAGTCAGGAGAAGAAGGGCGGCCCGTGGGGCAAGTGGCAGGGGCCGAACTGGAAGAACGCACCCAAGCTCCGCAACATCGCGGCCGTCCAGATGGGGCCGCCCGTGGGCGCATGCGTCTGGGGCATCACCGACGAATACAAGATCGTCCAGAACACCCAGTCCCGGGCCGGCCTCGACGACTGGTGGGGCTGGTCGGTGGGCAGCTTCAAAGACGAGCTGAGGGGCTACGAGATTACCGCCGCCCGGCAGAGCGACCGCAGCGCGCGCGTCTGGGTCATCAGCAACGGCGGTGTCCTTGTCAGTCAGGAACAGAATCCCCACATGTCCCCGCCCCTCTGGGACGCCTACTGGACGCCTGAACTGACGCCCGACCAGTAAGCCTCCCGCAAACCGCCGACACCGGCCCGACGACCGACACACAACCGACGCCCCTTCAGCGCGACTCTCATGCACGCCGAAGGGGCGTCGTTCGTGTGCCGTCGGCAGACTCCGTCGTCTGCGCTAACTGATTACAACCACGTCGCCGGCTTTAATCTATTCCAGAGCCTTGAGCACCTTCGGCACCAACGGCTTCAGCATCGGGTACGTGCTCCTACGCGCCTTCAGCACGAGGACGGCGAGGGCGAATGAGTTGAGATTCTGCTGATATTGAAGGTTCTGGTCTACCGTCAGAAGCAGGCGAAGCGGCCCGAAGCCGCTTGCAGGAGTTGACCGTTTCTTAACCCCTTGAGTCCGGCTTTCTCGACCGTGAGAACTTCGTGACCGACTAAATCGCGCTTCAGGTACCGCGTCACGCACTCGTCAAGCAGCACTCTCATAACCGAGGAGTAACCTCTCCTTGGATTCTTCGAGGACGGCTAAAGCCTGCTCTCGGGTTACGGTCGGGAATTGGTCGAGGAACTCATCCAGAGACTCGCCGCCTTCCAGACAGTCGAACAGATTTTGAATGGGGACGCGTGTGCCGTAGAAGACGGGTGTGCCGCCGAGCTTTTCAGGATCAATTTCGACGAGGTTCTTACCGTTCCCCATGGCTGCTTCTCCTTACGGCCCCCATCATAGCAAAATCGGCCCGCCATCCGAGGAGAAGGTTACCCTCAACCTCCGCCGAGCGCGGCGAGCATCGCGGGCGTGTCTATGTAGGCGGCGAAGCGTACTATCTTCCCTTCCCTGACAGTCCAGAGGTGCGCGATTGCGAGGTCGAAGGGGCGGCCGTTGGCGCGTACGCGCCCGCGCAGGCGCCCCGTCGCCACCACGTCGTCGCCCGCGGCGAGGAACTCTGCGGGCTCCGGCCCGCCTTCGGTCTGCTCGCTCAGCCTGCGGAAGAACTCGCGCGCCTGCTCGTGCCCGCGGTAGGTTCCGCCCCAAGGCAGCGAGTCGGTCTGGTAAATCTCGACCTCCGGGTGCAGCAGGGCGAAGACGGCGGCGAAGTCGCGCCGTGCGTAAGCCTCGTAGCCGCGTCGAATCAGCTCGACGTTATCTGCGGACATACTTAAAGTGCCTATTCGTTCGAGCAGGGGACGCGCGTCACCTTCACGCGCCGGCCGCTGTAGTCGCGCGTGAAGCAGTCGGTCGTCCTGTACTTGCTTCCGTCGTACTTCGAGATGTCGAAGTAGTTCTCCGTCGCCGTGTCGCCGGCCTCGGAGCGCAGGTCGCGGTAGCCTCTGGTCGCGGTCTTCTGCGGCGTGACCTCGCGCGCGCGCGTGTGCAGCAGCAACTCGTAGCCGCCGCCAGCCCTTCGGTAAATCCAGTGCGGGCAGTTGGCCAGAGCGCCGCAGATGCCGCCCGCCTCCAACGCAACGTCGTACTCGGGCCGCCCGTCGCGGTTGAGGTCTACCTTCCGCACGGTCAGGGATTGAATTAACTCTTTCTCCGCTTCGGGGTCGTTCGACAGAAACTCTTTGACCTCTTCGTCCTCTTTGATGAGCCGGAAGAACTCGCCCCGCTCACGCGCCGCCGCACGCCCGCGCGACTGCGCCGGGGCGAAGTTGAAACAGACGGACACGGCCGCAAGGGCCATGATGAACTTCGTCAAGATTCTCTCCTTCAGGTCTGTCGGTCTGCGCCTAGCGGCCGCCGCCCTGCACGTCGAGCATGTCGTGGCGCGTGATGATGCCGGTGATGCGTCCGAACTCTTCGACGAGCACGGCCGGGTTGCGGCGCAGGAGCCGTGTGACTTCCGAAGCGCTCGCGTCAACGTCCACGACGGGGAAGCTCGCCTCCATCAACTGCGAGACCGGCACGTTCAAAAGGTCTCGGTCGCCGAGCACCTTCGCAAGCAAGCGGTTCTCGCGGACGGAGCCGACCGGCTTCCCTTCCTCGATGATCGGGACTTGGGTGACGCCGTGCTTGTCCATCTGCGCGAGCGCGTCGGCGACCGTGTCTGCCGGCGCGACGGCCAGCACGCGCGGCCGCTCGCCCGGCGCCTTCGTCGTGCTCAGGAGCCCGGCCGTCATCCGCCTCGGCTCCAACAGCCGCTTCTCCTTCAGCCACTCGTCCGAGTGGTGCTTCGTCAGGTAGTGCTCGCCCGTGTCGCAAACGATGAAGACGACGACGCCCGACTCGTCCAACCCCTTCGCGACCTTCAGGGCGGCGGCGAGGTTCGTGCCCGTCGAGCCGCCGCAGAAGATTCCCTCCTCGCGCCCGAGCCGACGCGAAAGCTCGAACGAGTCGCGGTCGGTGACGTTGACTATCTCGTCCACGTAACGGATGTGGACGTTGGCGGGGACGACCTCCTGCCCGATGCCTTCGACGAGGTACGGCGTCGCCTCGTGCGTGCGGCCCGTCTCCTTGTAGGTCTTGAAGACCGAGCCGTAAGGGTCTGCGCCGACGACGCGTATGTTCGGGTTCTTCTCTTTAAGGTAGCGCCCCGTGCCCGAGATGGTGCCGCCCGTGCCTAAGCCAGCGACGAAGTGCGTGATGCGCCCCTCGGTCTGTTCCCAAAGCTCCGGCCCGGTGGTGCGGTAGTGCGCTTCGGGGTTGTTGGGGTTTGAGTACTGGTCTGGGTAGAAACTGTTCGGCGTCTCGCGTGCGATGCGGCGCGCGGTCTCGACGTAGTGGTCGGGCGTGCCGGGCTTGGCCGTGGCGGGGACGACGACCACGTCCGCGCCGAGCGCCTTCAAATACCTGACCTTCTCGACCGAAGCCTTCTCGGTCATGACGAAGATGCAGCGGTAGCCCTTGACGGCCGCCGCGAGCGCAAGCCCGATGCCGGTGTTGCCGGAGGTGGCTTCGACGATGGTGCCGCCGGGCTTCAGGACGCCTTCGCGCTCGGCGGCCTCGACCATCGAGACGCCGATGCGGTCTTTGACCGAGTAGCCGGGGTTCAGGCTCTCCATCTTCGCCAGCACCGTCGCCTTCAAGCCTTCTGTGATGCGGTTGAGCCGGACGAGCGGCGTGCGGCCTATGAGATGGAGGACGTTCTCGTAGTAGTTCATTAAACTCTCCGCCGTTGCTGTGTATGACGTAACGATACTCTCTTATACAACGGAACTCGGCCCGTCCGCCAACGGCGAAAAAGTTTTGCAACGTACAGACGGAAGCGCCCCCGGACGTTACAATTCTGGCATTATCAAGGGGGAAAGGACGGAGGGCGCAACGCGCGGCCGAGTGCCGCAAGTTACGCCCTCCCGTTCTATTTTTACGCGTAAGGTCGGAGCGCGGGGACGCTGACGAACTCGCCCGTCTCTATTACGTAAGCGGTGAGCCGTCCGCCGTAGACGCAGCCGGTGTCGAGGCCGATGGCGCGTGGGCCGCGTCGCGGCTCGTGCGCGGGCCAGTGGCCGAAGAGCGCCATCTTCTCGCCGTCGTAGACCTCGTACCAAGGCGTGCCCTTGCGGCTCTCGCGGTCTTCGCCGAGCGTGCGCAGCGCCGTCAGGTCGTCGAGCGACTGCTCGGCGAGCGGGACGCCGGGGCGCAGGCCGGCGTGGACGACGACGTGCGAGCCGAGGTCAATGTAACCGGGGAGCGTCGAGAGGTATGCGGCGTAGCGCTCGCGCTCGTCCTTGAGCTTCTTCGCGGCCTTGCGCTGCGCGTGCTTCAGCTCCTTCTTCTCGCGCGAGCCCTGCCAGTATTCGAGCACGGCTCGGTCGTGGTTGCCGAGGACTGAGGAGAAGCGCGCGTCCGTCATGAAGAGTTCCAGCACCTCCCGGCTCCGCTTGCCCTTGGCGACGAGGTCGCCGACGCAGACGAGCCGGTCGGACTCCTTGAGCCCGACGCGCTCGACGAGCGCGACCAGCTCGTCGTAGCAGCCGTGTACGTCGCCGACGACGACCGTGCGTGACACGCTTAAAACTCCCTCCCTCCGTACGCGCGCTGTCGTGTAATTCTTCTTTTTCGATTACAACACACGCGCCGACGGCGCCACAAACGGCGCGGCGTTTTCCCGGCGGCGCTTCTGTGGTAAAAGACTGCGGCGCCCCGTTGGCGCCCTACTCTCTTATGCTGAGCATAGACGGCTCATACGGCGAGGGCGGCGGCCAGATCATACGCACCTCTCTGGCGCTCTCGCTCATCACGGGCAAGCCGTTCCGCGTCTACAACGTCAGGGCGCGGCGCGACAAGCCCGGACTACAGCGCCAACACCTGACGGCCGTCACCGCCGCCGCCGCCATCGGCACCGCCAAGGCCGACGGCGCGCACGTCGGCTCCAAAGAGTTCACCTTCGAGCCCGGCGCCATACAGCCCGGCGAGTACAAGTTCACCATCGGCACGGCCGGCAGCACGATGCTCGTCCTGCAAGCCATCCTGCCGCCGCTGATGCTGGCCGACGCGCCGAGCCTCCTTCTGTTTGAAGGCGGCACGCACAACGTCAAGGCGCCGCCCTTCGAGTTCATACAGAAGAGTTTTCTGCCGCTCGTCAACCGCGTCGGCCCCACGGTGACGGTCGAGCTTCAGCGCTACGGCTTCTACCCGCCGGGCGGCGGGCGCTTCAACGTCTACGTCGAGCCCGCGCAGGAACTCCGACGCCTCGACCTCGTCGAGCGCGGCGCCGTGCTCTCGCAGCGCGCGCGCTCGCTCTGCGTCAACGTGCCACGCCACATCGGCGAGCGCGAGCTTGCGGTCGTCAGCGAACAGCTCGGCTGGATGCCCGACCAGCTCGACCTCGAAGAATCCACGAACGCCATCAGCGGCGGCAACGTCCTCACCGTCGAGATCGAGAGCGAGAACCTGACCGAAGTCTTCACCGGCGTCGGCGAGCGCGGCGTCCGCGCCGAACAGATCGCCGCCCGCGTCGTCAAAGAGGCCCAAGCCTACCTCGACGCGGGCGCGCCCGTCGGCGAGCACCTCGCAGACCAACTCCTAATCCCGATGGCGCTCGCGGGCGGCGGCTCCTACACCACCGTCACGCCCACGCCGCACACCACGACCAACATCGAGGTCGTCAAGAAATTCCTGCCTGTAGAAATCACGACCACGCAACTGACCGAGGACGTTTGGAAGGTCGAAGTCTTTGGTTAAAACGGGTCAGAACCGCCTGCGGTAGCGGGCGGGTGCGTCTGACTCAAACGGCCCTCTCGGCGTCAGACAGACCCGCCCGCTACCGCAGGCGGTTCTGACTCAACTCGTCGGCCATTAGCGCGACGACCGTGGGGTCGAGGCTGCGCTTGAAGACGATGGTGTTGGGCGGGACGTTGGTCATGGGGTCGCGCGTGCCGCGCAGGTCGTCCCAAGCGGCGAGGATGAAGTTGCGGACGCCCGCGTGGTCGAACTCCAAAAGGCGCTCGCGGAGGTGTTCGGGCGTCCAGAAGCCGAGGACTTCGAGGAAGACGCGGGCGCCCGTCTCGGCGCGGCGGAGGACGAAGTCGGGGATGAAGGCGGAGTCGCCGAGGTCTATAACCTCGCTGCTCGGCTCAAGCGTCCACGCGGTGCCCGCACGCTCCCAAGAGGCGGCGAGCTTTTCGACGGCCGTGTTCTCGTAAGGCGAAAACTCGGTGTAGTGCGAGCGCAGGCGCGTCTGCGCGCTCGTCAGCTCGAAGTAGACGACGCGGTTCTGCTTCGACTGAATCTCGGCGCGCATCCGCCAGCCCTTGCAGAGCAGCAGCGCGGGCAGGAAGACGGCCATCTGTATGCCGTACTTCTGCGAGCGCTGGAAGATGGAGGCCGGGCCGTCGAGGCGCACCTCGTAGCCTTCGCGCGAGTTGCCTTTGACCGTGTGAATCAGCCTGTAAGCCTTGATGGCGCCGAACAGCTCGCGGAAGCCTTCGGGCGCTTGCGGCTCAAGCCACAGGCGCAGTTCCACGCAGCGGTAAAGAAGCGCCTGCGCCTGCGCGACGTTGTAGAGGTCGAGCAGCTCGGCCGCCGTGATGGACTCGAAGACCGTGAGGCGCTGACTCTCGGGCAGGTCTGCGTAGAGCGCGTCTGTCAACGCCGACGGCTCGCACGCGAACTCGCGCGCGGTCTCGGCGACGAGTTCCGCGCGCGCCTCTGCGGACGCGACGGGGTGGCGCGCGCGGGCTTTAAGAAAGAGCGCGCGGCGAATCTCCGAAGGCTCGGCCGGCGCGCTCGTCTCAAACTCGCAGCGGTCGGTCAGGAGCTTTATCAAGCCCCGCAGTATCCGGTAGTCCGTCCCAGTCCCGACGTACTCCGCCAGAGACTCTTCGAGCGCCGCGCGCGTCCGCCCGTCGTGCGACTCGAAGAGCGCGATTAAATCCTCCGACGCGCGCAGGTACTCCTCGTCCTCCTCATCTATGTAGCGCGGCTGAATCCTGTCGCCGCGCTGCCAGCTCATGGCTAGGTCTGCGGTCAGCATAAGTTAGCTGTTGGCTGTTGGCTTTTAGCTGTACGTTTGGCTAACGGCTAAAAGCCAACAGCTCCTCGAAACTGCTCGCCCGCGCCGCGTCGGCGGCTGATGTGCTCCTCGGTCGTGTCCTGCGTGACGACCTCGTAGAGCGTGGCCTCTTTGCCGGGCAGCTTTCTTAAAATCCTTCCGAGGCGCTGGACGTGCTCGCGCGTCGAGCCCGAGCCAGAGAGGACGACGGCGACGGAAGCGTCCGGGATGTTGACGCCCTCGTTCAAGACCTTCGACGTGACGAGCGCGAGCACTTCGCCCTTATTGAAGGCTTCGAGCCACGCGCGTCGCTCCTTCACGCCGGTCTCGTGCGTGATGGCGGGGACGAGGAAGCGGCGCGAGATGCGGTAGACCATCTCGTTCTCGGCCGTGAAGATTAGAACCTTGTCGCGGCGGTGTCTCTGAAGAAGCTCGCCGAGCACGCGCAGCTTTGAATCCGTCCCGAGCGCGATGCGCTTCGACTCGCGGTAGGCCATCATCGCGCGCCGCCCCTCCTGCGAGCGCGCGCTGGCGGCGACGAACATCTGCCAGCCGCGCAGAGAGCTCAACCCGATTCCCTTCTGCCTGAGGAAGCCGCGGAAGATGTCGCGCTCGCGCTCGTAGGCCGCGCGCTCCTCGACGGACAGCTCAACCCTCAAACGTACGACCGTGTAGTCGGAAAGGTACTCGCCCGCCAGCTCATGCGTCTCACGCCGGAAGACGAAGGGGCCGACGAGGCGTTCGAGCAAGGCGTCGGCGCCGTCGGTGCGCTCGGGCGTGGCCGTGAGGCCCAGACGGAACGGCGCGATGCACATCTCCGCGGCGATGCGGTGGACGCCCGAAGGCAGGTGGTGGCACTCGTCGAAGATGACGAGGCCGAAGCGGTTCCCCATCCGCTCCATAAAGCGGAAGGCCGACGCGTACGTCGTCACCGTCAGCGCGCCCGTCTCGAAGTAGCCGCCGCCGATTAAGCCGACCTCGGCGTTGAAGCACGACAGCAGCAGGTCGTACCACTGGTTCATCAAGTCAATGGTCGGCACGACGACGAGCGTCGAGCGCTTCACCTGCTCGATGGCCATCTGCGCGACGAGGCTCTTGCCCGCCCCCGTCGGGAGCACGACGACGCCGCAGTGGCTCGCCTTCCTCCACTCCTCAATCGCCTCCTGCTGATAAGGCCGCGGCTCGACGAGGAACTTGGTCGGGAAGTCGAAGCGGTGGTAAGCGCGCGCGTGGTCTTCGTAATTCGCCTTCCCGCGCACCAGCTCGCTCACGACCTGCCTGTACTCCCAAGCCGGCGCGCGCCAGCGCATCACGCGCGCGTCCCACTTGAAAGGCGCGGGCACGCGCTCCTCCGCGCCCGCGCCGTCGAGCAGCAGCGTGCCCGAGTCGAAACGTAGGACGAGTGGCGGCTCGTTCATCACGGAGTGAGATTAGCAGAAGGCGCGCCGAAGTCTCAGGGAGGTTTAACTCAAGCGGCGCGCTTCGCGAGCATGGATTGCAGCAGCGCGAGCACTTCGCGGCGGTCGGCGTCGGTCAACTGCTCGACGCCGTCGGCGCTGTACTTCTTCCTGAGCCAGCCCGCGAGCTGTTCCTCAGTCTTGCCGAGCGCACGACACGCCGCGCGAATCTCCTCGACAACGTCGGACGACTCGGCCGAAGCCTCGCGCGCGACGGCGGTCGCGTTGAAGTACATATCCTCCACGTCCTGCGTGAAGAACTCCGAGGCGTTGACGGCGAGCAGCACGGCCCCGACCAACGAGCGTTTCTGAGCCATCTTCTGAATCGTGTTCACTTGGTCGGCGATGTCGGGGTTGAAGACGCGGCCGGTCTGCTGGCTCTCGATCGTCTGGTCGCCGTCGGGGAACTTGGCGCCGCAGCCGCCCTTCTTCTTGAAGCAGAGCCAGCCGCCGCCGTACTCCTCGCGCCCTTTGATGATGGCGGCTTGGCCGCAGGCGGGGCAGGCGCGTTGGGCTTCGCGCCAGCGGTACTTGGCCTCGCGCGAGTTGCAGGAGGCGTCGCCCTCGGCTATAGCGACATCGCCGCGGAAGAGGCGGCAGCGGTAGAGGTAGTAGAAGAAGGGCTCGCCGCCGTGATGCTCGCCCGTCCAGTCTTCGATGCGTTCGAGCAGCTCGAAGCGCGTCGAGAGGCCGAAGAAGGTCGTCAACTTCTCGGCGCCGGGCTTCAGGAGCGTGCGCTTCTCCGTGCCGGGGATGACGCCGTAGTCAACGTCCTTGCGAAGCACACGGCTGACGAACTCGGTCACGGCGTTGTAGCGCTCGACCGCCGACTCGATGGACATCGCCGGCATGAAACGCGCCCGCTCGACCGCCACCAGCGCGCGCCCCGTCTCGTCCGGCCGCCCGAACTCTTCCCCCATGCTCGCCTCCCGTCTCGGAACGTCAGAAAGAACAGCTCACACGGCGCCGCCGACGCCGACGGGAGACGACGCCGGCAGCGCTTTCCTTAACTCAACTCAGAAGGGAATCTCGTCATCTTCGATGTCGGGCTCGGAGGGACGTGCCCCGCCGCCGCCGCGCGACTGCCCGCCGCCGCCCGAGGGGGCGCCGCCGCCCGACTGCTGCGAGCGGACGGGGATGCCGCCCTCGGCGCCGCCGCCGCCGGCGCCGTCGAGGAACTGCACCTCCGAGGCGTTGACTTCGAGCGACTGGCGCGGCTTGCCGTCGCGGTCAGTCCACTCCTCGACGTGGAGCCGGCCTTCGAGGTAGACCTTGCGCCCCTTCGACAGGTAGCGCGAGACGTTCTCGGCCTGCTTGCCCCAGACGGTGACGCGGAACCAAGTGGTGATGTCCTGCTGCTCGCCGGCCTTGTCGCGGCGGCGCTCGTTCGTCGCCACCGAGAATTTGCAGACCGCCGTGCCCTGCGGCGTGTAGCTCAGTTCGGGGTCACGCCCGAGGTTGCCGATGATGTGAATCTTGTTGTACGACATTTCTCTCGCTCCTCGCGATTGCCTTCTAACGTCGCGGTGGCACACGCCCCGCGGCGTTGCAGTCTTGGCACATCGTATCACACGCAACAGGCGACGTGTAAAGCGCCTTGTGCCTTTAGGGGAGCCAGCCGGACGCGGCTGGCCGCGGATTTTCCGTCAAAGCCCGGCGCGCTTCGTGGCGGTCTTGCGGCCGTCCGAGTTGGTTTACTACTCGCGCCGCTCCACGTCAACGCTCAGGAAGTCGTGCGCCAACTCCGTCTCCGGGAAGAGAGAGCGCGCCTCGCGCAGAAGGTCTTCCGGCCCGGTCTGGTTGCCGGGGAAATAGCGCGGGCTGAAGTGCGTCAGCAACAGACACCGGGCGCCCGCCTCCTGTGCCACGCGCCCGGCCATCGAGGCGGTCGAGTGCGTGCTGCGCAACGCCAGCCCTTCGTCGGCGTCGGCGAAGGTCGCCTCGTGTATGAGGAGGTCTGCGCCGCGCGAGAGCTCGACGGCCGAGCGGCAGTAGGTCGTGTCGGTGCAGTAGACGACTGTGCGGCCTTTGATGTCGGGGCCGCAGAAGTCTGCGCCGTCGAACGTGCGGCCGTCGTCGAGCGTGACGCGCTCGCCGCGCTTGAGACGGCCGTAGAGCGGGCCGGGCGGGATGCCGAGTTCCATCGCCTTCTCCACGTCGAAGTGGCCGGGCCTGTCCTTCTCGTCCACGCGGTAGCCGAAGGCGGGCAGGCGGTGTTTGAGCGGCGCGCAGGTGACGGCGTACTCGTCGTCCTCGAAGACCGTGCCGCCCTCCTTCACCTCATGAACTTCGAGCGGGTAGTTCGTCTGGAACTGCGTGCGGCGGCTGACCTCGCGCACGTAGTCTGCGAGCGGGCGCGGGCCGTAGATGTCAATCCCGCGCGCGTGCGCGGTCATGCCGCAGGTCGCGAGCAGGCCCATCAGCCCGAGCATGTGGTCGCCGTGCATGTGCGTGATGAAGATGCGCCTGACCTGACTGATGTTGAGGTCGCTGCGAAGCAGTTGATGCTGCGTCCCCTCGCCGCAGTCGAAGAGCCACACCTCGCCGCGCTGCGCGAGCCTCAGCGCCACGCACGAAACGTTGCGCGAGCGCGTCGGCACCCCGGCGCTCGTCCCCAAGAAAGTTATCCGCACAGTCCCTTCAGCCCGCCTGTCATGTTCTCTGCTTCCGGCTGACGAACTCGTTGCCCCTGACCCAGAAGCGCCAAGGCTTGAGCGCGTCCTCGCCCGCGTAGTCAATGCCGACGCGCGGCCCCGCAGCTATCTCTTCGTCGGCGAACCTCGCGCCGGTCTCTTCTATCCAGATGCGCCGGCCCTTCGTCAGGTCTTCGCCGTTGTAGCCGCCGTCTATGCCGAGCGCGCGGCAGAGCTTGCCCGGCCCGCTGGTCAGCTCGCGCTCCTTCGCGACCGCGCGGCGCACTCGCATCAACTCGACTCCCTCCTCCGGCTCGACGGCGCGCAGGAGTACGACGTGCGGCTGTCCCGCGGGGCCTGTGACGACGTTGAGCTGGTGGTGCATGCCGTAGACGAAGAAGACGTAGACAAGGCCGCCTACGCCGAACATCACTTCCGTTCGCGCCGTGCGCCGCCCGCCGTAGGAGTGCGCGGCGCGGTCGGCGATGCCGAGGTAAGCCTCCACCTCGACGATGCGCGCCGAGACGCGTTCGCCGTCGGGCGCGGGCACGACCAGCCGCTTGCCCAGAAGGTCGCGCGCGACCGACAGCGTATCGGCGCGCGTGTAGAAGTCGCGTTTGAGTCTCGGGCCGCGGCGCACTTCGAAGAATTTCAGATTTGAAATCTCAAATTTTGATTACTCGAACTGCTTGCGGAACTCTTCGAACTGGCGCCGCATCTCGTCAATCTCGCCGCGGAGCGTGGCGACTTCGGCTTCGAGGCGCGCGACGCGCTCGGGGTCGCCCGCGCGCGTTGACGAAGGCCGGGCTATGCCGACGTTCGAGGTCGGCGACGCGTCGGCCGACGCGTCCGACTCTTCCTCGACGGCCGGCGTGCCGGAAAGAAGATGCGCGTAGCGCGCCTCCTTGCGCCCCGACTGGCGCGGGAGTTTGACGACGAGCGGCTCGTCCCTGTGCGCCAGCCCTTCCAAAGTTGCCTCGACCTCGCGCAGGTCTGCGAACTCGTAGAGGCGACCCGTCCGGCCGCGTATCTCGCCGACGGTCTGCGGGCCGCGCAGCATCAGCACGCACATCGCGGCCAGCTCCGGCGGCGAGAGCGTGTAGACCTCCGTCAACATGTGCTTGTACTTCGGCACGCGGCTGTCGGCGCCGTAGAAGATGTAGACGATGTTCTTCGCGCGCAGCGTGTCCACGGCGTCGGCCACCGTGCGCTCGTCGTACTGCACGACGGGGTCGCGGTTGGAAATCTGGTTGCAGGCGTGCACCAGCGCGTTCAAGGTCAGCGGGTAGTAGTCGGGCGTCGTCACCTGCTTTTCGACCAGCGAGCCGACGACGCGCACCTCCGCCTCGTTCAGAATTGTGTCCACTTCCTTCAGCCTAACCCTTCGCTTCGAGTCCGGCGCACTCAGAATTTCATTGACACGCCGCGGCGGTCAAGTGTACACGTCGAGGCGCTCCGGCGTAACTCTCGCCCGCGCCCGCCGCACCCGCGCGGCGACGGCGCGCGGCCCGCGTCTCGAATCACACACCGAGGAGACAGAAGATGGCAGAGAACACACAGCCCTCGTGGGGCCCGCTCGAAAGTCGCTACGGCAAGGGGACGGAGGGGCGCCCGCGCAAGCTGCTGGCGCTCGACGGCGGCGGCATCCGCGGCGTACTCACGCTGCAAGTCCTGATCCGGATGGAGGAGATTCTGCGCGACGCCAGCGGGCAGGGCGAGCGTTTCCGCCTCTGCCACTTCTTCGACTACGTCGGCGGCACCAGCACCGGCGCCATCATCGCCGCCGGGCTCGCGCGCGGCATGTCGGCCCAAGAGCTTTCCGACTTCTACATGGAGGCCGGGCCGGCGATGTTCGACAAGTCTTTCATCCTCTACCGCCTGCGCCACCTCTACGAGTCGCAGCCGCTCAAGGAGAAGTTGCAGCAGACCTTCGGCAAGGACACGACGCTCTTCCCCGAACACCTCAAGAGCCTCCTGCTCGTCGTCACGCGCAACGTCTCGACCGACTCGCCTTGGCCCGTGAGCAGCAACCCGTTCGCCAAGTACAACCTGCCCGGCCGCGCCGACTGCAACCTCTGCATCCCGCTCTGGCAACTGGTGCGCGCCTCGACGGCCGCGCCCGTCTACTTCGCGCCCGAGCTCATCCAGTGGGACGCGAAAGACCCTTCGAAGACCTTCGTCTTCGAGGACGGCGGCCTGACGCCCTACAACAACCCCGCCTTCCTCATCGCGCGCATGGCGACCGTGCCGCACTACAACCTCGGCTGGGCGACGGGCGAGGACAGGCTGCTCGTGATGTCGGTCGGCACGGGCGCCGCGCCGAAGTTGCAGTCGGGCGTCAACGCCTCCGGCAACACGCTGGTCGAGAACGTCGCCAACTTCCCTTCCGCGCTCATGTACGGCGCGCAGGTGGATCAGGACGTGAACTGCCGCGCCGTCGGCCGCTGCGTCCACGGCGCGGTCATTGACCGCGAGCTTGGGGACTTGGTGCCGCGCCGCGGCGACCCGCGCGACGGCGAGTTGATTCCGCTCTCGGAAGACCTCGGGCGCCAGTTCCTCTACGCGCGCTACAACGCCGAGTTGACCGCGCGCTGGCTGAACGACCACGGCCTCGGCGACGTCGAAGCCGCCAACGTCTCGCAGCTCGACTCGGTCAAGTACGTCAAAGACCTCGTCCGCGTCGGTCAGGCGCTCGCCGAGGAAGTCAAGCTTGAGCACTTCGCGCTCGAACGCTTCGGCCAGTTCGAGGGATAGTGAAGGAGGAAACATGCGCGCATTCATCATCCGCCCTTTCGGCACGCAGAAGGAGATCAACTTCGACGAGGTCGCGCGCCTGCTCATCTCGCCCGCGCTCGAAGAGTTGGGCGCCGAGGGGCGCGAGACGCTCGACATCGTCGAGGCGGGTAACATCCACGTGGACATGTTCCGCCGCCTGCTCACGGCCGACATCGTCGTCGCCGACCTCTCGATCCACAACGCGAACGTCTTCTACGAGCTCGGCGTCCGCCACGCCCTGCGCGGCGCCGGCACCGTCATGCTGCGCTCCGACACCGACAAGTTCCCCTTCGACCTCCAGACCAACCGCTACTTCGTCTACAAGAAGGAAGACCCGGCCGCGAGCCTCGAAGACCTCGTCAAGACGCTGCGCGCGACGGACGAGTCGCGGGAGAAAGACCCGAAGAAGAGGGATAGCCCCGTCTTCCTCTCGCTGCCCAAGCTGGAGGAGCCGGACGAGGGGGCCTTCATGGTCGTGCCGCAGGACTTCGGCGAGGACGTGCGGCTGGCCTCGGCGAACAAGCGCGCCGGCGACCTCGCGCTGCTCTCCTACGAAGTCTGCGACTTCGAGTGGGAGACCGAGGGCTGGCGCACGGCCGGGCGCGCGCAGTTCAAGCTCAAGGCGCACCCGGCCGCGAAGGAGACGTGGGAGAGGGTGCGCAGACTCAGGCCCAACGACCTCGAAGCGAACCTCCTGCTCGGCACCATCTACGAGCGGCTCGGCGACCTCCCGCGCTCGGACGAGGCGCTCAGGCGCGCGCTCGCCAACGAGAAGATCAAGGCGGACGGCCGCGCCGAGGCTTACTCGCTGCTCGGCCGCAACGCCAAGACGCGCTGGCGCGCGGAGTGGAAGGACGAGCCGGAGGAGACGCGCGCGGCCCGGGCGCTCGGCTCGGTCAACCTGCGCGAGTCGTTCGAGGACTACGAGCGCGCCTTCGCCGAAGACCTCAACCACTTCTACTCCGGCCTGAACGCGCTGGCGATGATGAAGGTCATGCTGGAACTGGCCGGCGCCCACCCCGACATCTGGAACGAGCTCTACGACGACGACGAGAAGGCCGCGGCGGAGTTGAAGAGGCTCGGCCAGCGCGCGGCGAAGGTCGGCTCGGCCGTCGAGCTGGCGCTCGACGCCACCACCCAGCGGCTCAAGCGCGAGGGCGAGAAGGACGTGTGGGCCGAGATCAGCGCCGCCGACCTGCGCCTCCTCACCACGTCCGAGGCGCGCCGCATCGCCGCGCGCTACCGCGACGTGCTGCCCGAGGACAAGACTTTCGAGAGGGACTCGGTCCGCAACCAGCTCATCATCTACAGAGACCTCGGGCTGTTCGCCGAGAACGTCGCCGAAGCTTTCAAGGTCGTCGGCGAGCCCCCGGCCGCGCCCACCGCCGAGCGCCAGCGCGTGCTGCTCTTCGCCGGCCACATGATAGACGCGCCCGACCGTAAGACGCCGCGCTTTCCCGCCGCCAAGGAGCAGGCCGCGCGCGCCCGGATTAAGGAGGCCGTCGAGAAGGAGATGGGCAGGGGCGGGGGCGTGGCGTGCGGGTACGCGGGCGGGGCCAGCGGCGGCGACATCCTCTTCCACGAGGTCTGCGCCGAGCTGCGCATCCCCACGCGCCTCTACCTCGCCATCCCGCCCGGCAAATACGTCACCAGCTCGGTCGAGAAGGCGGGCCCGCAGTGGGAGAAGCGCTTCTGGGCCATCCACAACGACCACGAGAAGCTCGGGCTGGTTCGCGTGCTGAGCGAGGAGAAGGAGGTCAAGGACGAGCGCGAGTACATGCCGGCGTGGCTGCGCTCCAAGCCCGACTACGGTATCTGGAAGCGCAACAACCTCTGGATGCTCTTCAACGCGCTCGACGAGGGGTGTGACCCGAAGAGCGCCGACCCGAACGTCACACTCATCGCGCTCTGGGACGGCCAGCGCGGCGACGGCCCCGGCGGCACGGGCGACCTCGTGGACAAGGTCAAGCACCTCGGCGCCCCGCGCGAGATCATCGGGACGCAGGAGTTGTAAGGAGCCTTCGGGCGTTGACTTTCAAGCGCGTGCGGCACGGGCGTGAGACTCACGTCCGTGCCGCACGCGCTTACAGGCTCTTTATTAGAGGCGGCCGGCGGCTACTTCGCCGCCCCGCCCTTCTTCAAGGCCGGCGGCCCGGCGTCGAGCGCCTCGACCGCGTCGAGGATGGTCTGGGCGGCGTGGACGAAGAAGTCGGGCGTGATGGTCTCGAAGTCGTCGGTGGGCTTGTGGTAGTCCTTGTGGTCTTCGACGCCGAAGTAGACGAAGGGGATTCCCGCCTTGTGAAACTCGTACTGGTCTGACTGGTTCGTCCAGTCGTCGTGCCCCTGCTCGGGGCGGTCGTGGCCGAGCAGCAGGTGCGCGGGCGCGTGCGCCGCGACGCCTTCGAGCAGGGGCTTGAGCTCGGGCGTGTAGTAGGCGCCCGAGGCGTAGAGCTCGCCGCGGTCGTTGTGGCTCACCATGTCCATATTGACGTTCAGCGCCACGTCGCGCTTCTCCGCGCGGAGCTGTTTGACGAAGGCGCGCGCGCCGACGAGCCCCTCTTCTTCGGCGTCGAGCGCGGCGAAGACGATGGTGTGGCGCGGCGCCTCGTGCGCGTAGTGCGCCGCCAGTTGCATGAGCACGGCAACGCCCGAGGCGTTGTCGTCCGCGCCGTTGTAAATCTGGCCGCCGCGCACGCCGAGGTGGTCGTAGTGCGCCGTGACGACGACGAGAGTGTTGGGGTCTGAGCTTCCGCGCACGTACGCAACGACGTTCGCGCACTTCACGGTCTTGTCCCCGTCCTTCAACTCGAAGGGCTGCTCGTAGGAAGGCCAGAAGGGCTTGAGCCCCAGCTCCGTGAAACGCCGCTCGACGTAGGCGCGCGCCATCTCGCCGCCCTTCGTCCCGGCCCTCCGGCCCTCCATCGCGTCCGACGAGAGCTCGCGCACGTCTTCGAGCAGGCGCGAAGCGTCAACGCCCTTCGTCTCGGGAGTCGGGACGGCCGCCTGCGCAGTCTTCTCGCCCCCGGCCTTCTGCGTCTGAACCGCGGGCGCCGCCCCGCACGAAGAGAACAGGACGAGCGCGAGTAACAACTGCTTCATGCAACGAGTCTGCCTCATCCCGCCTCCGTTTTCCAAATCGGCCGAGACGCTTCAGAGCCATCCCGCCGTCAGCCGCTCGATGGCGAGTTCCTTGTGCTTGGCCTCGACCTCAATCCAAGGCACGCGTCGGTAGGCGGCGGGCATCCGTTCAACCAAATCGCTGTGGTGGCGGTCGCAAAAGGACTCGCGGCCGTTCGAGATGTGGACGAGCTGCCAGTCCGGATTCGTCCAAGTCTCGCGCGCGGCCTCGACCATCTCGCCGACGCTCGGGTCGTCGTAAGAGTTTAAGCCCTCGTGTACGACGTGGTGGTGCGCGTCGAAGACCATCGGTACGCGCGCGCGGCGGCACACGTCCAGAATCTCCGCGGCCGAGTAGATGTACTCGTCGTTCTCGAACGCGATGCGCGCGCGCACGGCTTCGGGGAGTTTGCCTATCTCCTCAATCAAACGCTCGCTCCTGCCGCCCTTCCCGCCGTGAATCTCGATGAGCGCCCAAGGGCTGCGCGGCCGCCCGAGCATGTCCATCACGCGCGCGTGCGATTCGAGAATCTTGACGCTGTTGGCGATGGTCTGCGGCGAGTCGGAGCTGAGCACGACGAACTGATCCGGGTGAAGCACCAACCTGATGCCGAGTTCGTCCGCGCGCGCGCCGGTGCGCTTTAACTCTTCCGCGAACTCCGGGAGCACGTCCGAGCCCGCATCGTCGTCGGCGAAGGGGAAGAGGTTGGAGGTCATGCGGTACAGACGAAGCCCGCGCGCCGCGCAGAAGTCGAGCGCCGCGTTCAGCCGCGAGAGGTTCGCCGCGTATAGCTCGCGCAGCAGGCGCTTCTGCTCCTCCGACGAGAACTGTAGGAGGCGCTTGCGCGTGACGGTCTTGTAACGCACTTCGTCAGAGTGCGTGATGCAGACGAGGCCGAGGTTCGGCCGCAGTTTCTTCTCTGTTTTCGGGGTCATCGCGTCTTATACGTCCGCGCCGGGACTGCCGGATTTTCGCCGACGCCTCTCTCCGCGCCGTGTCGGAAAGTTAAATTTTGTGCCCCGGAATGGCCGCGGTCTCACGCCCATTTCGCATGCGCGGCGAAACAGGTTATCATTGGCGGTTCGCCCTCCCTCCCGAGAGTTCACCGTGGGCGACTGCGTGTATTTTCAGACATGAGCCAAGAAGCAATCATCGTCCGCGGCGCGCGCGTCAACAACCTGAAGAACGTCTCGTTCACCATCCCCGTCGAGAAGCTGACTGTCGTCACCGGCGTCTCCGGCTCGGGCAAGTCCTCGCTCGCCTTCGACACGATCTACGCCGAGGGGCAGCGCCGCTACGTCGAATCTCTGTCGGCCTACGCGCGCCAGTTCCTTGAGCGTATGGACAAGCCGGACGTGGACGAAGTGCTCGGCATCCCGCCGGCCATCGCCATCCGCCAGAAGAACTCGACGCGCAACCCGCGCTCGACCGTCGGCACGCAGACCGAAGTTTACGACTACCTTCGACTCCTCTACGCGCGCGTCGGCACGACCTTCTGCCGCGTCTGCGGGCGCGAGGTGCGCAAGGACTCGCCCGAGTCCTCCGCGCAGCAGGTATTGGAAGCGCTGCCCGAGGGCACGCGCTTCTACGTTCTCTTCCCCGCCGAGGCCGGCCTGCGCACAGAGGAGAACGGCAACGGCAAGACGGCGTCGAAGTCGAAGAAGAAAACAACTAAACAAACATCCAACGGCACGCTCGAACGTCGCACGGTGACGGCGCACGTGATGAGCCTGATGCAGCGCGGCTTCACGCGGCTCTTCGCGGACGGCGAGACGGTCGAGCTGCGCTCGCCCGACGACTACACGCGGCCCGACTTCGAGGGCGTCTACGTCCTCGTTGACCGCCTCGTCGCGCGCGCCGATGTGCGCCAGCGCCTCGTAGACTCTTTCGAGACCTGTTTCGTCGAAGGCCACGGCGCCGCGCTCGTCCGCAGCGTGGAAGAGAGCCCGCGCACGTTCAAGTTCAACGAGCGCTTCGAGTGCAAGTACGACGGCACGCTCTACGCGCAGCCCGAGCCGCGCCTCTTCAGCTTCAACAACCCCTTCGGCGCGTGCCCGACCTGTCAGGGCTTCGGCAACACCATCGGCTTGGACGTTGACCTCGTCATCCCGAACCCGATGCTCTCGCTCGCCGAGGGCGCGATTGAGCCTTGGACGAAGCCGCAGTACGACTGGGCGCGCACGGAGCTTCGGCGCTTCTGCAAGCAGGAGCGGATTCCGTTCGACGTGCCGTTTCAGGAGCTGACGCGGCAGCAGCAGCGCGCGGTCGTTGACGGCAAGAACGGCTTCTCGGGCGTGCGCGGCTTCTTCGAGTGGTTGGAGACGAAGAAGTACAAGCTGCACGTCCGCGTCTTCCTTGCCAAGTACCGCGGCTACACGCTCTGCCCGGACTGCGGTGGCGGGCGCTTGAGACAGGAAGCGCGCGACGTGAAGGTCGGCGCGCGGACGCTGCCCGAGGTCTGTTCGCTCTCGATTAAAGACGCGGAGGTCTTCTTCGACTCTTTGGAGCTGACGCCCGAGCAGTCGGCCATCGCCGACAAGGTTCTCTTTGAAGTCCGTCGCCGCCTGAAGTTCTTGGTTGATGTCGGCCTCGACTACCTGACGCTCGACCGTCTGGCCTCGACGCTCTCGGGCGGCGAGTCGCAGCGCATACAGCTCGCGACCAACCTCGGCTCCTCGCTCGTCGGCGCGCTCTACGTGCTGGACGAGCCCTCGATTGGTCTGCACCCGCGCGACAGCGAACGCCTCATCAAGCTCCTGCACAACCTGCGCGACATCGGCAACACCGTCCTCGTCGTCGAGCACGACGAGGAGATGATGCGCGCCGCCGACCACATCCTCGACATCGGCCCGGCCGCGGGCGAGTTGGGCGGCAAGGTCATCTACGAGGGCGACTTCGACGGCCTGCTCAAGTCTGGCGCGACGCTGACGGGCAAGTACCTGCGCGGCGAGGCCGAGATAAAGGAGCCGAAGCAGCGCCGCGCCTCCAAGAAGAAGAAAATCTCCGTCCGCGGCGCGTCAGAACACAACCTCAAAGACGTTGACGTTGACATCCCGCTTGAGATGCTCGTCTGCGTCACGGGCGTCTCGGGCTCGGGCAAGTCCACGCTCGTCCACGACGTAATCTTCGCGGGCCTCAAGAAGCAGCGCGGCGAGTGGCAGGGGCAGGTCGGGAGTTTCCGCGAGCTGAACGGCGGGACGAACGTGGACGACGTGATTCTCGTTGACCAGTCGCCCATCGGGCGCACGCCGCGCTCGAACCCGGTCACCTACATCAAGGTCTACGACGCCATCCGCGAAGTCTTCTCGCAGACGCGCGACGCGCAGTCGAAGGGCCTCGACCCTTCGCACTTCTCCTTCAACGTGCCCGGCGGGCGCTGCGACGTGTGCGAGGGCGACGGCACGGTGACGGTCGAGATGCAGTTCCTCGCAGACGTGGAGCTGGTCTGCGAGGAGTGCAAGGGCACGCGCTTCAAGTCGCAGGTCTTGGACGTGCGCTACCGCGGCAAGAACATCAACGACGTGCTCAACATGACCGTCCGCGAGGCGATGAACTTCTTCCGCGACACCTCGAAGATCGCCAACCGCCTGCGCGTTTTAGATGACGTGGGACTCGGCTACCTGCGGCTCGGCCAGTCGGCGACCACGCTCTCGGGCGGCGAGGCGCAGCGCGTCAAGCTCGCGTCTTATCTTTCAAAGCGTACGGGCGCGAAGACCTTGTACATCTTCGACGAGCCGACGACGGGCCTCCACTTCGAGGACATCAACAAGCTGCTCGCCGCCTTCCGCACGCTCGTCGAGGCGGGCGGCTCGCTCCTCGTCATCGAGCACAACCTCGACGTCATCAAGACGGCCGACCACCTCATAGACCTCGGCCCCGAAGGCGGCGACGCGGGCGGCAGTGTTGTGGCGACCGGCACACCCGAACAGGTCATGGCCACCCCCGCCTCTCACACCGGCCGCTTCCTCGCCGCCCACCTCGCCCGCTCCAACGGCCACCACCAGTGAATGGCTAATGAGTCGAGACGGGAGGGGCTTGGCCGGGTCAAGGCTCACAGGAGACAGGTTACTTGGGGGGCGGCGCTTGCGGCGAGCCTTGGTGGAACAGAGCGCGCCAAGCGCCGCGCTGTGTCCAGACGGTGCTGCACCATTGTTTTTGATTTCTGGCGGCGCCCGTCATGAGGTAGGTCACGATGCTGGTGGCGGCGTCAATCTTCACTTCTTTGAAGCCGCCCGGCGAGACCACATCCCACTCCCCACCCTTCGCATTGCCAACCATGCCGGCTTTGTCGTAGATGCCTTCGGGCTCAACCTCGATTAAGTGGTCGTCTAGGTGGCTCGCGAAGGCATCATAGTCTTTGCGCTTCAGGGAGTCCCAAAGTTGCTTTTCTTGCTCGACCGGGTCGGCCGCTTCGGTTGCGCCGGCGGCGGGCAGCGTCGCGGCGACCAGCGTACCGCTCCCCATACGGGGAGCCCCCGGTGGGTGGTCAGCCACCGGTTCATTGATCTCGGTGTCTTGATTAAGGATGACCAGCCACTTGCCGCCGCGGTTGAGCCAGACAGAACTGACGCGGGACAAGGTGGCCGGTCCATTCCGACCGGTCGCCGTAGATTTTACGACCGCCTTATAGGTAACGACGGCCGCCTCGTCAACCAGCGGCACAACCCTCCAGTCTGACAGACTAACGTCGGTGATAGTGTACCCTTTGAGTGTGGTGATGACGCCGGGCTTGTCGGTGACGCCGGTACTGCCGACGACGACTAATTCGTCGGCCAACATGCGGGCGAAGGCGTCGTAGTCTTTACGCTTCAGCGCATCCCAGATCAGCTTCTCCTGCTCTATGACCTCTGCCTCTGAGAAAGTCTTCTTCACGGCCTGAGGCGTAGGCATCGGCGTTGTCCCTGTGTGCTCGGGAGATGCAGTCTCCTCT
Organism: Pyrinomonadaceae bacterium; assembly: GCA_035248785.1. GTDB lineage: Bacteria > Acidobacteriota > Blastocatellia > Pyrinomonadales > Pyrinomonadaceae > QHXN01. Next base: position 91,484 of record DATFHD010000003.1, read on the forward strand.
TGGGCTTGCCTCGATTTGATTACCAACACGACGCCGGCTACCACAAGCAGGGCGACAACGGCGGCGATTATCGCCGCCCGCCGCGGCCCCTCGGCGGCCGGACGCGCTAACGTCTCGACACTCACGTAGTTCCCCTCAACGCTGGCGGGTGACATCATTCCGACCACCACAGGCGCACTCTCGCCCCCGCGGCGACGCCCTCGCTCCGCGGCCTCTAGCCGGCTCCGTTCCGCTTCTTCGGCTTCCCGCCTCTGCCGTTTCGCTTCCGCTGCCTTTTTGAGCCGCTCGCTCTCTTCCGCCTGCCGGGACTCTTCTTCAGTGCGCCGGCGCTCCGCCTCCTCTTGCGCCGCGATGTGACGCGCTTCGCGCTGTCTCGCGAGGATCTTTTCCAGCGCCTCTATCAGCCGGTCAACGTCATACTTCCAGCGCTGGTCGCTCAGTTCGATGGCTTGTCGGCGGGAGAGGGGCGACAGGTCTTCGGGCAAGTCTCGCGGCATCGGCATGACCGCCCCTTCCACCAGCACCGGAATCACGCGGATGTCACGCCGGAAGGCGGCGGCGATTTCCAAGCGGACGAAATCGTTAGGGTCGTCCAAGCGACGCGTAGCGCCGTCGGCGCCCACGAGCCAGCGCCTGCCGATGACCGCGATTAGAATCTCGCAGGAGCCGACCCCATCTTCGATGACATGGACGAAATCCTCGCCGGGCTCGATTTGGTCGATATCCATGAAGATTTGGTCACCGCCGAAGTGGTCGCTGAGGCGGTCGTAGAGGCGGCCAGCGTGTCCGACGCTGTCGTCGCGCCGGTAGCTGATGAAGATACCGGAGAACTTTTTGGAGGCGGGTAATGACATTCCCAAACACCTCACCTACTACCCTGCAGCTTTACCCGTTGCGTGAGAACCTTGGAACAAAGACGTGCCGGGATATATTAGCCTAGTTATACCTGCCGTGCCAGATCCTTCTGTTTCACCTAGCCGCGCCTGTAAACCTTGTGTGCCGCCGTATCGTATTTACTGTATACGCAGTGGTCGGAGTTCCCACGTCCGAAATCCTGTCCGAGAGGAGAATCTTTCGTATGCAGAGAAGACTGTTGCTCGCGCTCTCGGTCTGCCTCGCCCTTTCAACGACGGCGCTCGCTCGACAGACCAAGTCGTCCACGGCCGACTCTTACCGTAGGGCTTACCAGACCGTCGAGGCGGGGCTGAAGGCGCTGGGCGGGGCGGAGGCTTTGCGCTCGGCGGAGGACGTGTGGGTGAAGGCGAGCGGCTCGACGTGGGCGCGCAACCAGAGCGTGCGCGTCGAGAAGCCTTGGGACGAGATGACGCGCGACGAGACTCTGTTCGCGGACGTGCGCCGCGGCCGCTTCATCTTCGAGAACCGCGACCCGCTGCCGGGCGGCTTCGTCTTCGGCGGACGCAACATCGTCGCGGGCGGACAAGGGTTCTTCGTCAACGAGCGCGACCACACGATTCAGCCGCTCGTCACTGCGAACCTGCCGGCCGTCCAGTTCAACTTCATCCGCCGCCTGCCGCACCTGCTCGTCGCGCTCGCGCTCGAACAGCGCGCGACGACGCTACGCTACGCCGGGCAGGAGAGCTTCGACGGCCGCACGCACGACGTGGTCGTCTTCGCCGCGGCCAACGGCGTGCTGACGAACCTCTTCTTCGACGCTCAGACGCACCTGCTCTCGAAGTACGAGAACATGGTGACGGACGGCGTTGACGGCGACGCGGTGCAGGAGACGATTTTCCCCGGCTACCGCGCCGTGGAGAAGATAATGGTTCCTACGGGGCGGCAGACGCGCCGCGGCGGCGATCTGATCGAAGACGTGAAGTACACCGAAGTCCGCTTCAACACACGCCCGCCCGAGACGGCCTTCGCGCGCCCCGAGGGCTTCGAGGAGCTGCCCGCGCCCGCGCCTCTGCCGGCGCGCGAGACGAAGCTCGCCGAGGGCGTCTACCTCTTCGAGAGCGGCGCCAACTCGCTCGTCGTCGAGTTCGACACGTACGTCCTCGTCGTTGAGCCCTACGCGGGCGGCCGCGGCCCGAAACCCACCATCAACAAGGCGCGCGAGATGTTCCCCGGCAAGCCCGTCAGGTACGTCGTCGTCACGCACCACCACGACGACCACTCCGGCGGCCTGCGCAGCTACGTCGCCAACGACGTGACGGTCGTGACGACGCACGCCAACCAGAAGTACTTCGAGCGGATGGCCGCCAGCGCCTTCACCATGAACGCCGACGACCAGACGCGCGCGCCCCGCAAGCCGCTCTTCGAGTTCGTCACGGGCGCCAAGCGCGTCTTCACCGACGGCAGACAGACCGTCGAGATCATCAACATAGGCCCCAGCCCGCACGCCGAGGAGATGCTCGTCGCCTACCTGCCCAACGAAAAGCTCGTCTTTCAGGGCGACCTCGTCAACCTCCCCCTCAGCGGCCGGTTCGTGCCCACGACCGTCAACGACACAACGCTCCACTTCTACGACTGGATTATCAAAAGCGGCCTCCCCGTCCAACGCATCGCCGCCGTCCACGGCCCCTCCACCACCCTCGAAGACCTCCGCGCCGCCGTCGAACGCAAGCGCGCCGCCAAGTAACTAACCACGTCCCACACCAAGAGGCCGCGGAGAGTTCTTAACGCTCTCCGCGGCCTCCTTCTGTTAACGTAGCGCTCGTCCGATTTCCACCAATCGGCGGCTCTGCTTCTCCCTTCATTCCCCCGCCGCCGCAGCACGCACCCCGGCCAACACGCCCCCCGCGTCCGCCTCCGCCAACGTATCGAACAAACGCAGCACGCGCCCAACCACCCCCGCGTCCTTATTAATCGCCCGCGCTGCCCTGTACGCCTCCACGGCCTCCGCTGCACGTCCAGCATCTCCGCACACGGCCAGTCCACACAAAGCCAGCCCCTTCGAGTCCAAAGCAGAGTAGCTTTGTGCGTTATGCGTCAGCATCGTTTCCGCCTGCGCCACCGCTTCGGTAAAGGCCGCTTGTGCTGCGATGACATCTTTCTGCTTCAAAGCAATCAAGCCGAGGAGCGCTAACACGTAGTAATTATTATTAGGCTCATCGTACTGCCGAGCCGCCTCAGCAACGGCGCGAGCACCGGATAAATCGTTTATGTAAAGACAGGCAAGAGCCAAATAGCCATTATCGTAACTTCTCAGGCTATTGTTTTCCTCTCTGATCTTAATGCTTTCCATGGCATGACGTATTGCCTCAACATATCGCTTTTCATCAATCAGCACTTCAGCTAGAGAACATAGGTCAGTTGCCTCACCTTCCCGATCGTTTATCTCGCGATCAATGGCGAGTGCTTGCTCATAATAGCCGATGGCCTGTTCCGTCTGGCCCATGTCAGCGTAACAGCTACCAAGATTGCCTAACCAAGATTCCTCATTCTTACGATCGCCTATCTTCTGGGCAATAGCTAGCGCTTGCTCGTAACAATCAATTGCTCGTGCGGTCTGCCCCACGTCAGCGTAGCAATTGCCCAAGCCACCCAGCCAAGCACCTTCACCTTGAGGATTATTGTTCTCGCGCTCAAGTCTTAAAGCCTGTTCAAAACAGGGGATGGCTTTTTGCACATATCCCATGTTTAGATACGCAGTGCCCAGATTACCAATGCTTATTCCTTCTAATTCTGGGTCGACGATGTTGCCTTGCAAGCGTTCGTGCATCTCTGCCATTTGCCGGTAGAAGCCCCAAGTAAGAAGGTAATCAAAGTCGATGTCCGTCAACAAGTCTGCCGCGATGTCGTAATCCTCACCTTCGCAACGCAGGTCGAATTCGGCGAGTTGGGGGGCGAGAGCGTCAATCGTCTTCCAGCCCTCGCGTGGTAGGCGGGACTGCGCGAAATAGTTGGCGGCGCGGTGGAAGAGGGCGAATTGGGTGTAGGGCGGCGCGTCTTCTTTATAGCGGTCGGCTGTCTCGCCGCGGGGGATGCGGGAGAGGGCGTAGGCGCGGTCTACGGGGTGGAGGTAGTAGTGGCCTTTCTCGCGGCGGGCGAACTGCATGTTGACGAGGCGCTTGAGGACGGGGGCGCTGTCGGTGCCGGGGAGGTGTGGTTGGAGGAGGTAGTCCACGGCGGCGAAGGTGACGGGGTGGCCGTAGACGGCGAGGGCTTGCATGACCTGTTGGGCGGCGGGGTCGAGACGGCTGAAGGCTTCGCCGACGAGTTCGCGGACGACGTTGTCGGGGAGTATGCGCGCCGTGTCGTCGAGGATTTCGCGCAGACTGGTGTCGCGGTCGGCGGAGAGGATGGCGAAGAGGGCTTCGAGGGCGCGGGGGTAGCCGCGCGTGCGCTCGCGTGCCTCGTTCAGCAAATCGTCGGGCGCGTGCTTCAGGCCGACTTTGCCGTCGGCGTCCATCTCGCGGAGGATGTTCTCGGCGTAGGGGCTGACGAGCCCTTCGTCTAAATCAATGCGGCGCTGGCGGCCGGGCTGGACGAGGGCGAGGTCTTGCGGTACGAGGCGCGTCGTGATGATGACCTTGGCGGTGTGGTGAGGGAGGTTGAGCAGCGCGCGTAGTGCCTCATCAAGTTCGGCGTCGCGCACGCGCAGCGTCTCGGGCTCCATCACATCTTCGAAGTTGTCGAGCAGCGCGACCGTGCGCCCCTCTGTGAAGTGCGACAGGAGCGAGCCCAGCTTGAACTCTGTGCTCGCCTGCGGGTTGCGGAAGAGCGTGTCGAGCTGCGCCGCGGCTTCTTCGGGCAGGAGCTTCGAGAGGTCTGCGTAGAGGTTCGGGAAGTTGACGCGGCGTGTGCCCGTGGCGCTCAGGTAGACGATGCCGTCCAACGGGAGCGGCCCGCCTTCGTCCGGCAGTTGCCCGCCTTCGAGCGACTTCAGCAGGCGGCAGACGAGCGCGGTCTTGCCCGTCCCGCCGCGGCCGACGACCGTGACGAGGCGCACGGCCTCGTCCTTCAGAAAACTCCCGAGCGTGCCCGTCTCCATCTCACGATCCTGAAAGTATGAAGGGGCGAGCCCCGGCGGCGGGTTGATGAACTTGCTGCGTGGCGCGCCGGCCGCGGGCCGCTCAGGCCGACGCTCGCGTTCGAGGCCGCGCTCGATGCTCTCCTGTACGCGGCGCGCGGCGGCCTGCGGGTCGCGGACGACCTCCTCCTGCTTCTCGATGTCCTTCCTGAGCTGTTCGATGTCGTCGCGTATGCGCGCCTGCTGCGTGGGGTCTTGCTTGCGGCGCAGGTCGCGGTTGGCGTCGGCCAGACGGTCTTTGAGCGCCTGAAGCGTGCCGGCCGGCGAGGCGAGCCACGTGAGGTGTTTGCGCAACTGCGCGAGCGCACGGTTGAACTCCTCCTCGGATTCGGGCGCGCGCGTGAAGTCTATGTGCTGGCGCGGGGCGAGGCGGAAGGGCATCTCGGCGTCGGCGTGGAGTTTGACGGGCACGATGGGCTTCTTGTAGCTGAGCGCGCGCGTCCACTCGCGCTTGCAGACCGACTCGTCCTCGACGCTGTCGCGCGTCATCACGAAGAGGAAGCTGCGGCAGGTCTTCAAAGCCTCGTCAATCTCCCTGTCCCAGTCCTGACCGGGCTGTATGTCGCGCCGGTCGAGCCAGACGGGGAAGGAGGGCGGCCCCGCCTCCAACTCGTCGCGCAGGCGCAGCGCGAACTCCCCTGCGTCGGCCGGCGAGTAGCTGATGAAGTGTGCAGACATTCTCTCAAAGCCCCTGCGGGTGGTGAGTGTCAGGACGGCGGCGCGGCGGCGCCGCGTTTCGGACGGCGGGGTATTCTAGCCCAACGGCGGCGCGGGCCGGCACAGTTTTTTTAACGCCGCCGCAGTCCGTGCTAATCTCACGCCGACATTTAAAAGAAAGGCTGTCGGACGAGATTATGAGTCTGAAGGAACGCATCACGGGCGACATGACGGCGGCGATGAAGGCGAGGGACGCGGGGCGGCTTTCGACTTTGAGGATGGTGAAGGCGGCGGTGCAGAACAGGGAGATCGAGAAGGGCGGCGAGCTGTCGGACGAGGAGTTGACGAGGGCGCTGCAATCCCTTGTTAAGCAGCGGCGCGACTCAGTCGAGCAGTACGAGAAGGCGGGGCGCGCGGAGTTGGCCGAGAAGGAGCGGGCCGAGATAGCCGTCATCGAGGAGTACCTGCCCCGTGCCGCGTCGAGCGAGGAGATCGAGCGCGCCGTCGAGGAGGCCGTCGCCGAGACCGGCGCCGCCTCTATGAAGGAGATGGGCGCGGTGATGAAGGCCGCGCTCGCCCGCCTCGCCGGGCGCAACGCCGACGGGAAGGCCGTGAGCGAGGCCGTCAAGAAGCGGCTGGCATAAGCACAGGTTTACCGCTCAGGTAATGCGGGCGGCGCGGCCTGCAACTTATGCCGCGCGCCAAAATTTATATTGCAATCCGCCCGACCTCCTACTATCATGCGCGGCGTCACTTAAGCAAGGCACCTCACAATTAGTGCCAGCCCGACAATTGTGACGACCGTCTTTCTCCTGCCCAACTGACATAAGGGTCGCGATAAGTGCCGTTGGGGCGATGCGACTTTTGCTTTGCCCCTCACCAATCCTGTCAACTCACCATTCAGGAGAAACGACCATACCAAAGACGAGTACACCCCGAAAAAACCTCTCTTTCGCCAGATTAGTCTTTCTGCTGTTCCTTGTGGCTATGCTGGCCGGGACACTTCTCGAATCAAAACCCGCTAGAGCCACCAGCAGGTTTTCCTGCGTTTTGAGTGTATTAGGTGGAGAGACCCGCACCTTAAGCTGTGGGAGCACAGCCGGGAACTTCATCTATATGTGCGATAGCCACGGGTGCGTCGACGAAACCGGTTCTAACGAGACAAACATATCCATCGCGAATCAAAAGTGTGAATAGAGTGAGCGAGAAGGCTGTACGGAGACGATGTTCGGAGAGCCTTTCCCTCAGACGGAAGAGTCTGCGAGGTAGACAGTTCAAAGGGGGAAGGGCCTTATTGGCATTGAAGGCCCTTCCTTTCAATGCCGTTGAAGCTACAAACTTACGTAAACGGAGCTTGTGAATCATGCAAAGGCCGCTTTTCTTACTTATGTTTATTGCTCAGCTTACTTTCTCTTCTTTCGCCCAAGCTAGCGCGGTAGGACAAAGCCGGGACGAGTTGGCGTTGCAAAGGCTTTCTTTGATCTCCGAGTTTCAAACCCTCGGAGCGAGGGCGGAGCAGCTCGAAAAGCCTCTGGCTCGTGCGTCAGCGAAGGCCGAAATAGCGGACGCCGCGTGGACGCTGGACAAGGATTGGTCGGAGAAGTTACTGCGGGAAGCTTATCAACTTACCTTCCCGAGCGAGAAGGCTCAGGCATGGCTTCGACAAGTGCCCGTCGGGGCGATAGTCATGCCGTCGGCCAGCGATACAGCGGGGTGGGTCGTACGTCAGCGCGTGCTGAGCGTTGCCAGCCGCGATGGAGCTTTCGCGAAGGAACTGGTGCAGTTCGGGGCCGAACACCTCGGAAAGCAGGAGGAGACCCAGCGATACGCCGAACTTGCCACCTCCGCGGCAGAGCAGGGCGACCTGAGCGGCGCGGCCGGTTACGTCCGGCAGTCTTTCGAGGCCGAGCCGACCCAGATGAGCACGCTACGGCCCATCTTCGAAATCGCGTCGCGAGACCGCGGCGCGGCGGACAAACTTATCATTCAGTACATCGAGCTTCTTAACTCTGTGCCCTTATCTACTAGAAATGGGAGTGACGCGCGTGTGCTACTGACGCTGAACATGCTGACGCACCCGTCGCCTACATACTTGGAAACGGGAGGCCGCGAGATTGCCCAGGCAGGCCCGGCGGCGATGCGCGCGTGGGTCGGGTTCATGCTCGACTACATCGCGCGCGGCGAGCAGGGCCAGCCGGGCTTTATACAGCTTTCGAGACAGTTGCTCCTGTCGCTCTGGCCGGACTTGAAGAGGTATGCGCCCGACCTCGTCGGTCGGTTCAGGGAGTTGGAGATGCTGAGCCGCAGACCGGGCGACAAAGTCTCGTGGCCGCCGCCCGATATGAGGGAAGAGTTCAGGAAGCGGAAAGAGGAGTTGACGAAGAACCTCATCGAGAGCGGCGAGGCCGAGCCGGGCGTCGTCGGCTTGCTCATAGACCGCGGCGACCTCGCCGCCGCGCGCAAGCTGCTCGACAAACTCGCCGACGGGCCGCAGAAGACAGACCTGCTCGACAGGCTCGACGCGAAGGAAGCGCTCGCGCTCGTCAAGAAGGGCGACATCACGGGCGCGCGCGTCCTCGCGGGGCGGCTGACGAAGGCGACCTACGTCCTCAAAGCCTACCCGCCGATAGTCGAGAAGTGCGCCGCGGCCAAAGACGGGCCGTGCGCCGCCGAGGTCGTCCGTCAGGCGGTGCGGCAGTTGAAGCAGGCGGACAGGACGCCGCCGGTCTTGCCGCCCGGCATCCCCGCCTCCGTGCTGCCGACGGCGCGGGAGCAAGACCCGGTACTGTCGAGCCTCTGCAAGCTGGCGCGGGCCGTCTTCCCACTCGACGACGCGCTCGCCTTCGAAGTCCTGAACGAGATGGTCGCGGCGGCCGACGCGAGCGAGGTTGACACGTCTTTGGGGCGTACGGGCTTCGACGCGGCCGTCTTCCGTGAAGCGGCGCGCGCCGACCTGCCGCGCGCGCGTCAGGCAGCGTCGGGCTTCAAGGACGCGCTGCGGCTGGTCGTCGCGCAGGCGGCCGTTTACAGGTGGGAGGCCGAGGAGTTGAACTGCAAGGCGGAAGAGCTACGCCGCAAGGCCGAAGCGGCCCGCACGAGCCCGTCGAAATGACTCCGCCCCTCAATCCTTCGGCGCCCCCGTCGCCGTCGCCCGGGCGGCGGCGTTAGTCACTTGCCTCAACTGCGCCCATCCCTTATAATCCGCCTCTTGCTCGGAGCGCGGCGGCGTTGCCAGTGGGTTTTTGGCCCACTTTTTCTTTTGCTCCGAGGGTTTTGAAAAAGGGGGTTCCGGGGCTTTGGACGGGGAGGCTTCTGTAGAGTCGCGCGTGCGGGCGGTCGCCGCGCGGGCGGCCGCCGAGCGCGGCGTCGAACTCGTCCACGTCGAGGTGGCAGGCGGCGCGCGCTCGCCCGTCGTCCGGATATTTATTGACAGGCCGGGCGGCGTCACCCACGAAGACTGCTCCGAGGTCTCCACGCACGTCGGCACCGTCCTCGACGTGGAGGACTTCATACACGAGGCTTACACCCTCGAAGTCTCATCGCCCGGCTTGGAGCGCGGGCTCTACGGGCGCGAGGATTTTGAAAAGTTCGCGGGCCGTCTGGCGAAGATGAAGACGCGTGGTGCGGTGAACGGCCAGCGCAACTTCCGCGGGCGCATCGTCGCGGTCGAGGGCGAGGAGGTCGTCTTCGACGACAAGACCACGGGGCGCGTACGCGTCCCACTCTCCGAAGTCGCGAAGGCGAATCTGGAGATTGACGTTGAGGAGGAGTTCCGCCTCGCAGAGGAGCGGGAACGGCAGAAGAAACGCGGGGACGAAGGGCTGGGGGCCTGAAGGCCGGCAAGTCTTTTAACCGCCTCCCGCATCTAACCCCCTGACACCTGAAACTTATGAGCGCATCCATCGGTCAGAGCATTGACGCCGTCTGCAAAGAGAAAGGCATAGACCGCGAAGTCGTCATCGAGGCGGTCAAGGAGGCCGTGCGCGCCGCCGCCCGCAAGCAGTTCAAGTCGGGCGAGGAGATTCAGGTCGAGTGGGCGCCGGAGACGGGCTTGGAAATTTTCGCCTCCAAGGTGGTCGTCGAGACGGTCGAGAACCCGGGCCGCGAGCTTTCGCTCGACGAGGCGAAGGAGCTTGCCGGCGACGAGGTCGAGGTCGGCGACGAGTTGCAGCTCCCCCTCCCCGTCGAGGACATGGGGCGCATCGCCGCGCAGACCGCCAAGCAGATTCTCTTCCAGAAAGTCCGCGACGCCGAGCGCGCCAACATCTACGAGCAGTACATAGACAAGGTCGGCGACCTCGTCAACGGCTACGTCAAGCGCTTCGAGCGCGGCGACATCATCGTTGACCTCGGCACCGTCGAATCGCTCCTCCCGCGCAACCAGCAGTCGCGCGGCGAGCAGTGGAATCAGGGCGAGCGCATCCGCGTCGTGATTGACGACGTGTCGAAGGAGTCCAAAGGCCCGCAGGTCGTCACCTCGCGCACGTCGCCCGAACTCCTGAAGCGACTGTTTGAAATGGAAGTGCCCGAGATTTACGACGGGACGGTCGTCATCAAGTCGGCCGTCCGCGAGCCGGGCGAGCGCGCGAAGATTGCCGTCGCTTCCACGGAGCGCGACGTTGACCCGGTCGGCGCATGCGTCGGCATGAAGGGCTCGCGCGTGCAGGCGATTATCCGCGAGCTTCGCGGCGAGAAGATAGACATCATCGAGTGGTCGGACGAGCCTTCCGTCTTCGCCGCCAACGCCCTCTCGCCCGCGAAGGTCAATCAGGTTCGCATCACAGACATCGAGCACCGCCAGATGGAGGTCATCGTCAACGAAGACCAGCTCTCTCTGGCCATCGGCAAGCGCGGGCAGAACGTCCGCCTCGCCACGAAGCTCGTCGGCTGGAACATAGACATCCGCAGCGAGGAAGAGCTGAAGCGCGAGGTCGCCGCGCAGATGGGCGCGATGATCGCTTCGGGCGAGTCCGTGCCGCTTGAGCGCCTTCAGGGCATGAACCCGGCGATGGTTGACACCCTCGCCGCCCGCGGCGTCGAGGACATCGAGTCGCTGGCGAACGCGACCGTAGACGACATCGCAGAGTTCCTCGACGTGAGTATTGACCAAGCCGAGTCGCTCATCGGCGCCGCCCGCGCGGTCGTTGAGAGCGCACGCGCCTCCGCCGAGGCTGAGGGCGAGGGCGAAGGCGGCGACGAGTCGGCCGAAGAGTCCGGCGCGGCCGAAGGCACCGCCGAAGCCGGAGCCGAGGCGTCTGCCGAAGCGGCCGGCGGCGAGAACGAACCGGAGGGCGGGATGGCTGAAGAAGGCGAGGAAGAGACGCGGCCGGTCGTGCAGCACGCGGCGTCGGTCGAGGCCGACCCGGATGCAGACCCCGGCGAGGTCGAGCCGTCCGAGGCTTCAATCGCCGAGGGCTACGACGAGGCGGCGCGCACGCGCCCGCCGTTCCTCGCCGAAGACCTCTCGGACGCCAACATCCGCGCGCAGGACGCCGCCGAGCCGGTCGCCATGACCGAGGTCGAGCAGATGTCCGCCGACGAGTTGATTCTGCAAGGGGCGGGACGCGACCTGCGTCCCGACACCATCACGCCCGCGCCCGACATCTTCTCGGCCGAGGCGGCGGTGATTCAGCAGAAAGGCTCCTACAGCGAGGAGGAGCGCCCGTCCACGCTCGACGCCGAGACTACGGACATCGGCGGCGGGGTCGTGCAAACGTCGGACGAGGAGTACGAGGACTCGCCCATCTCGCCGCGCGGCGACTTCGCAACGGAAGCCTCCGCGCCCGAGGTGACAAACTCTTCGGAGCCGGCCGCCGCAAGTGAAGGCGAGCCCGCGCCGGTTGAAAACGTAGCTGACGACGAGGCCGAAGATGCTTCTGGCAACGTCGAATAGCCGCAAGCTCGCGGCCGCGCGCCTCCCACGTGTGGAGGCGCGCGACTGCTGCCCGCCTTAAGTTCCCTTCTCCGGCCTGAAGCGCCGCGCGCTTCTGAAGCGGGAGAGGGTCGAGAGGCAACTTGACACTTAACCCGTGAAGCGCGCGACGCCGTTTTAATGTAAGCGTCGAAGAAGGAGTTCATGTCAGCAGCCCACACTTCCAAAATCAGGATTTACGACCTCGCCAAAGAGCTGAAGATGGAGTCGAAGCGCCTCATCGAAGAGGTGCGCCGCGAGGGCGTTGACGTCTCGGTGCCGTCGAACACCATCTCGAAAGAGCTTGCCGAGAAGATCCGCAACAAGTACTTCCCCAAGAAAGAGCCGACCGTCCAGCGCTCGATTCGCGTCGTCAAGAAGGCCAAGCACGCCGAGGCCGAGACGCCGCACGCGCCCGAGCCCGACGCGGCGCCCGTGCCCGAAGTCTACGCAGAGACCGAGCCGGACGTGCACACGTCCGAGCCGCCCGCCGAAGCCGCGCCCGCCGACGGCACCGCAGGCGCCGTGCGCCCGCTCACGCCGCGCATACTTCGCCCGCGCCCGCCCGTAGCGCGCGCCGAACACCCGGCGACGGCGCAGGCGCCGGCCCCGGAAGTATCGGCCGACGGAGGCGGCGCCGCGCACGCGCCGGCCGTCGCGCACGAGGAGCCGGCCGAAGAGGCGCCGGCCGTCGAAGAGTCTTTCACCCCCGAACAAACAGAGGCCGCGCCCGACGCGGCGGAGCCCGTATTGACCGAAACAACGCAACCCCAACAGCCCGCTCCGGCCGCTCCGGCCCCGGGCAGACAGATCAGGGCACTGCGCCTGACCCCCGACGCAATCAAGGCCGGCATCCAGCCCGGCCAGCGCGTCAACGTCCCCGTCGCGCCCCCGACCGTGCAGGCGCCGCCGCGCGGCGGAGACCGGACGGGACGCGCAGGCCGCGACGACCGCCGCGGCCGCGGCGGACGAGGCTTTGAGCACCAGCCCGACGCCTCGCTCCACGGCACGCCCGGCGAGACCGCGACGCCGCAGACCACTTACATCCCGCCCGCGGACGCGCGCCGCCCCGGCGGTCGCGGCGGTCGCGGGCGCACCGGCGCCTTGGGTGGGGCCCGCCCCGGCGACCGCCGCGGTGGGCGCGGCTTCGAGCGCGACTTCGTCGTGCCGCCGAAGGCGCTTCGATTGGAAGACCGTATCGCGCAGTCGCTCAACCCCGCGGCCGGGCCGGCGGCGGGCGAACTCAGGCAGGTGCGTCTCGTCGAGGGCGCGACCGTCAAGGAGTTTGCGGAGAAGACCGGCATCCGCCCGAAGGACATTCAGGCGCTTCTGCTTCAGCGCGGCGTCTTCGCCACGCTCAACCAGCCGCTCGATAACGAGATGGCGAAGGAGTTGGGGCGCCGCTTCGGCTTCGACGTGCAGTTCCTCGGCTTCGAGGAGATGGTTGCGGAAGAGGAGTTCGAGGAGCTTATCGCGTCAGACGCCGACGACGTGGAGCTTCCCCGCGCGCCCGTCGTCACCGTCATGGGCCACGTTGACCACGGCAAGACGAGCCTTCTCGACGGCATCCGCTCCGCCGATGTCGCGGCGGGCGAGGCCGGCGGCATCACGCAGCACATCGGCGCCTACAGCGTCAACGTGCCTTCGGCCGACAACCCCGAAGAGCTGCGCCGCGTCGTCTTCCTCGACACGCCCGGCCACGAGGCGTTTACGATGATGCGCGCGCGCGGCGCGAAGGCGACCGACGTGGTCGTGCTCGTCGTCGCGGCCGACGACGGCGTCATGCCGCAGACGATTGAGGCCATCGAGCACGCGCGCGCCGCGCACGTGCCCATCGTCGTGGCCATCAACAAGATTGATAAGCCCGACGCCAACCCCGACCGCGTCAAGCAGGAGTTGGCGATGCAGGGCTTGCAGCCCGTCGAGTGGGGCGGCGACATCGAGATGGTGCCGGTCTCCGCGAAGAAGCGCGAGAACCTCGACACCCTTCTCGAAACCATCCTGCTCACGGCCGACATCCTGAACCTGAAGGCGAGCCCGACGCGACTTGCTTCCGGCGTCGTCCTCGAAGCCAAGCTCGACCGCGGGCGCGGCGCCGTCGCGACCGTCCTCGTCCAGCAGGGCACGCTGCGCGTGGGCGACCCCTTCATCGTCGGGCAAATCTTCGGCAAGGTGCGCGCGATGTACGACGACCGCGGCAACCACATTGACGAGGCGGGGCCGGCGACTCCGGTCGAAGTCTTGGGCCTTCAGGGCGTGCCGCAGGCGGGCGAGACCTTCCAAGTCGTCGCAGACATCACGAAGGCGCAGCAGATTTCGCACCACCGCCAGATGGTCGCGCGCCAGCAGACGCTCGCGCAGACCACCAAGCGCGGCATCGAGGCTCTGGGCGAAGCGCAGGTCAAGGAGCTTTTGACCATTGTCAAGGCCGACGTGCAGGGCTCGGTCGAAGTTCTGAAGTCAACGCTGACGAAGCTCTCGACCGACACCGTGAAGGTGCGCGTCGTGCGCTCGGGCGTCGGCGCCATCACCGAGTCGGACGTTTTGCTCGCCGCCGCTTCGCAGACCGAGGCCGCGGGCCGCGCGGTCGTCATCATCGGCTTCAACGTGAGGCCGGAGACGCGCGCCGCGGAACTCGCGCGGCAGGAGCACGTGGACATACGCCTCCACTCGATCATCTACAAGGTCGAGGAGGAGATACGCGCCGCCATGATCGGCATGCTCGACAAGATCGAGACCGAGAAGATTCTTGGCAAGGCGCTCGTGCTGCAAACCTTCCGCGTGCCGAAGGCGGGCGTCATCGCCGGCTGCCGCGTCACGGATGGCGTCGTGCGCCGCAACACGCGCGCGCGCCTCATACGCGACGGCGTCGTCGCGTGGGAAGGTGGCATCGGCTCCCTGCGTCGTTTGAAAGATGACGTGTCCGAGGTGCGCGAGGGCTACGAGTGCGGCATCGGCCTTGAGAACTTCAACGATATCAAGGACGGCGACCAGATCGAGTGCTACGTCATCGAGCAGATCGCGGCAACGGAACTGTAGAGGTCAGAGGTTAGAGGTCAGAGGTCAGTTAAAAGCTGGCCTTCTACTAACCTCTAACCTCTAACCTCTGACCTCTGTTTTATGAGACGGCCAGAGCAGTTAGCGGAAGTGATACGCGAGGAGGTCAGCCAGATCGTGGGGTACGAACTGGAAGACCCGCGCGTGCAGTCGGTGACGGTGACGGACGTGCGCGTCTCGGAGAATCTGCGCGACGCGAGCGTCTTCGTCACGGCCGAGGGGACTGAGGCCGAGAAGGCCGAGGCGATGAAGGCGCTCCAGAAGGCCGCGCCGTACGTGCGCCGCCAGCTTGGCAGCGTGCTCAACCTCAAGTACACTCCCGAACTTCACTTCGTGCGCGACACGGTCGAAGAGTCGGCCGCGCGCGTCGAGGCGCTGCTCTCCGAGATCAAGCAGGAAAGTCAGGAACGGCCCTCCCCCTCCCCAGAAGGGGCCGGCGAACAAGAGAGGAGTGAGGAAAGTGATGAGTGATGGGTGACGAGTGATGAGTTGAAGCTTTCACTCATCACTCGTCACCCATCACTTTTCACTTCTGCATTGACATGCTCAGTCAAGTGGTTGAACTGATCGAGTCGAAGCGCCGCTTCGCGATCACGTCGCACATCCGCCCCGACGGCGACAGCCTCGGCTCGTCGCTCGGACTCTACTGGCTGCTGCGCGCACTCGACAAAGAGGTCGAGGTCATCATGCGCGACGCCGTCCCGCACGCCTACCAGAAACTCCCCGGCTCCGAAAGCGTGCGCGTCACGCCCCGCGTTGACAGGCAGTACGACGCCGTCTTCGTCATCGAGTGCTCGGACATCACGCGCCCCGGTTTGATTGATTTGGAGCGCCAGTTCGTCGTCAACATTGACCACCACTCGACGACGGCGCTCTTCGGCGACATCAACTGGATAGACTCGACCGCCTCGGCCGTCGGCGAGATGATCTACAACCTCTGCAAGGCGCTCGGCGTCCGCGTCACGAAAGAGATCGCCGAGTGCGTCTACACGGCGCTCATCACAGACACGGGCTCGTTCCACTACTCGAACACGTCGGAGCGCACGTTCAAGGTGGCGTCGGAGCTTGTGCGCGCGGGCGTCAAGCCGGCGAAGGTCTCGCAGGCCGTCTTCGCCAACTACTCTTGGAGCAAGATTGAGCTGCTGAGCGAAGTGCTCGCGACCGTCAAGCGCGACCAGTCGGGGCGCGTCGCGTGGTTGGTGCAGACGCTTGAGATGCAGAAGCGCACTTCGGCCTCGGACGAGGACGGCGACGGCTTCGTCAACTACCCGATGAGCTGCGGCGACGTGGAGGCGTGCGCATTCTTCAAGGAGACGGCGCCGGGCACGTACCGCGTCAGCCTTCGCTCGAAGTGCGACGTGAACGTCGCGCGCATCGCCGAGCGCTTCGGCGGCGGCGGCCACCGCAACGCGGCCGGCTGCACCTTCAACGGCACGTGGGCCGAGGCCGAGCGCGAGGTCGTCGAGCAGCTCGTCTACGCCGTCGAGCACCGCGGACAGAACGGCACGGGCGCGCTCGTGCTCCCGCAACAGCAGGAGATCGTGCCCGCGGCCGAGGGGCGCAAGACCGAGCGCCCGGCCCGCACCTGAAGAATTTCAAATTTGAAGTTTCAGATTTCAAATTCTGATGTGTTAACCTTCGTGCCCGACAGCTCCAAAGCAAAGACAGACCGAAGGGACTCAGCCCGGGGCTAGAAGGCATGTCCTGGTTTCGCAAAAAGAATCAACGGATCGAGTCCGTCCCCGCCGAGGAGCGGCGCGTCAAGACCGAGGGCGTCTTCGAGAAGTGCCCCGGCTGCGACGCGGCGCTCTACACGCGCGAGCTGGAAGAGTCGGCGCACGTCTGCCCACACTGCGGCCACCACTTCCGCCTCGGCGCGCGCCAGCGCCTCGCGCTCCTCTACGACGAGGGCAAGTACGAGGAGCTCGACGCCGAGGTCGTCTCCACAGACCCGCTTGAGTTCGTAGACACCAAGCCCTACAGCGAGCGGCTCGAACAGGCACGGCGCAAGACCGGACTGCCCGAGGCCGTCATCAACGCGCGCGGACGCCTCGGCGGCCACCCGACGCTCATCTCTGCGATGGACTTCCAGTTCCTCGGCGGCTCGATGGGCAGTGCTGTGGGCGAGAAGATTACGCGCCTCGTCGAGCGCGCCATCGAGGAGCGTGCGGCCGTCGTCATCGTCAGCCAGTCGGGCGGCGCGCGGATGCAGGAGGGCACCTACAGCCTGATGCAGATGGGGAAAATCTGCGCCGCGCTCGCGCTGCTCGCAGAGGCGCGGCTGCCCTTCGTCTCGGTGATGACGAACCCGACGACGGGCGGCGTCACGGCCAGCTTCGCCATGCTCGGCG
>DATFHD010000004.1:0-131916 GCA_035248785.1 Pyrinomonadaceae bacterium
CGGTCTGCTGGCCCGTGACGACCGCGACCGAGCCGGTCGAGCGCAGGCGCTCGACGTTGGCGAGCGTCTCGGGAGAAGCGCCCCAGCCGGCGTTCAGGTCTGCGAGCGCGTCGCAGAGCGCGCCGCGGTCGGTCACTTGATGTTCGAGCACGCGCGCGCGCCGTTCGCCGACTTCGTAGTGAAAGCGTGGGGCTTCGGGGTAGAAGCGCCGGAGCGCGGTCGGGTCTTCGAGGTATTCGAGGAAGAGGCGCGACTGGCCGGGGACTTGGCGGAACGGCAGGCGCTCGACGCGTAGCGCGGCGTCGCCGGGACTGCTCTGACATGCGGATTCGGTCGTCGTCACGCGCCCCTCGTCTCCCGCCGCGCCGGACTCCGTTCGGAAATTTTCTCGTGAGTCGGGGCATTATACCGACCGGCTCCGAGCGCGCGCAAACAGGATTCCTCCGGCCGACTTTGAAAACAGAGTCGGCCCGACAAACTCCGCCCGGCGTGGCGGGGCGAAATGTTTTGGCGCCGCCCGTCATTACTGAATGAGAGAACAGTTTGGCCGGGCGGGGCGTTAAAAAATGGACGTTTTCCAGAGAAAATTGTTGTTGACAATCGTGGACGCCCGGATTATTTTTCCGTCGCTCTCAACAGGCTTTCTCGCCGCCGACGCGACTTACAACGCCGGCACGTCGTTCCGACTTTCGTCCTCCGCAGGTGGCCGGCCCGGGCCCCGCGGAGAATAATCCCAAACCTTTTCGCAGAGGCGCACGCGCCGCCTTCCAGACGCTGCGCCCGAACCGCTTTCGACAACCCGCCCCGCTTCGAAAGGGCGTGCCCCGTAACCTTCGGATTCGCGCCACTGAATCCGCGTCGGCCCGTCAAGGAGACTCTATGAAAAGGACTCTCAGCCTTGCCCTCTGCTGCGTCGTCTGCATCTCGGGACTGGCCTCACTCGCGGCCGGCCCGGCGCGCGCGCAGGAGATCGCCTCGGTCGGCAACCTCGGCAAACTCCGCGAGCAGTACGAGCGGCTGCTCGCCGTCGAGCGCGACCCGTCCACGCCGGCCGAGGTGCGCCGGATGAACCGCACCTTCCTCGAAGAGCGCAGGGCACAGCTTGCCGCCGCGCTCGACGAACGCATACACGCGCTGCGCGCGTATCAGGCCGGGGTCGCGGGGGCGCTCGGCGACGACGAGCGCTTGGCCGTGGACGCCGCGATACGTCGTCTGGTGCAGGAGATGGGGGCTTTGCGGCCGTCGCCTGCAACCGCGGCCGAACCCGCGCCCGCCGCGCGCACGTCGCGCAGGGCAACGCGCGCCCCCAAGGCCGTGCCCGTCGTCGAAGTCTCCTCCGCGGAGGAGTCCGCGCCGCAGCCCGCCGTGCCCGCGGCCGACGCGCCCGAGGCCGACGCAGCCGGGCCGGAGCCCACGCCGGACGCGCCGCGCAAGGTGGCCCCTATCGAGATCACGTCGCCCGACCGCGACCGCGTCGTCCACACGGCCGAGGTCGAGCTTGAGGTGAGAGTCAACGACGAGGCCGTGGACGACCTGATGGTGGCCGTCTACACGCCCGCCGGCGAGAAGCCGGTCAGCGCACGCACGCTCGAACTCAAGCGCAGCGACAAGGGCACGAAGTCCGTCGTCGTCGCGCTCTCGCAGGGCGACAACCGCGTCGAGGTCAGCGACCTCAAGCGCGGCGAAGTCAAGGCCGTCCGCAACGTCACCTACCAACTGCCGCCCGCGCCGCCCATCGGCTCGGCCGCAGCTGCCTTCAAGGCGCCCGTCGGCGCCGCCGCGCCCGCGCCGCAGACGACCAAGACCGTCGAGCAGCAGAACGCCCCGAGTGAGTACGACTGGGGCCGCGTCCGCTCCTACTTCACGGCCGGGATGATCTTCTCGAAGGAGCGCGAAGACTTCTCGAAGTCCGACCTCGCGCTCTCCTTCGTGCTCGACAAGAACTACATCAAGAGCACGAGGTGGAACCTCAACACGTTCTTCGAGGCGCGGCTGACCTCCCTCCCCGTCGCCGCCAAGACGCCCGAGACCGACCAGACGACCGGCAGCGGGAACGGCGGGAACGGCGAGGGCGAGCAGACCGACCAGCTCGACGCCTTCATCACCTCGAAGAAGGCGGGCTTCGCGCAGGTCGGCGTCTACCTGCCCGTCAACGTCACGTCTTGGAGGAACCAGCGGGAGTGGAACACGCTGTTCATAGCCCCGCTCGCCAAGGGCGGCGTGATGACCATCACGGGCGACCGCAAGACGGCCGAGGCCGAGACCTTCGGCAGCGACGACGTCTTCAACTTCTTCTCGTTCGGCGTCCGCCTCGGCCACTTCAGGTACCCGCGCCTGCGGAACCCGTGCAGCAAGACCAACCCGCCTAAACACCCGAAGTTCGACAAGGACGACACGGACGGCGACAGCGACTGCGACAGCTTCGCCGACTACGCGCCCGAGCTGCTTAGCTGGCTCGACATCACGACCGGGAGGTGGGAGAACTTCGACGTGGACGTTCCGACCGGGCAGCTCAACAACGCCGGCGACCCCATCACCACGCGGCAGCGGCGCTGGCGCTATCAGGCCGAGGGCCGGCTCAAGATACCCGAGACGCCTTTCCTCGTCGGCTTCGACGGCAACTTCGGGAAGGGGCCCGACGACCTCCGCTTCGGCTTCGGCATGAGGTTCGACATCGCCAAGGTCATCCACAAGCTGAAGCTCTCGGAGTTGGGCGAGAACCCGCCCGCGCAGACGCCGGCCAACCCTAACGGCGGCGGCAACGGCGGCAACGGCGGCAGCGGCGGGCCTAATCAGTAATTGGCTCGCCGGCCGCGGTCAGCATCGGGGCGCGGGGGGCGCGCGCGTGCCTCCCGCGCCCCCCGCCGAATCTTCCAGCCAGCCGGCCGGCTGTCCCCCCGCGCACCGCACCCTTCGGTCTGAAAGCGCCCCGCGTCCGGCCGCGCCGGACGTACCGAACGGAGGACGACATGCCCGAATACATCGAAATCCCTCTGCACCTCTGTCAGGTATGCGAGGAGGAGTTCGAAGACCTGCACGAGTCGCTGACCGACGGCCCCTTCACGCTCATGAGGGAGGGCGACGCGGCGGGCGTCGCCGTGGTCGCCCGCAAGGACTGGCTCTTTCACGCCGGGCACGTCCACGCCGGCCGGCTGGCCGCCATGCTCAAGAGCGCGCGCGACGACTGGCGGAGGGAGCAGGGGGGCGCGCCCGACTCCGTGCCCGACGGCCCCGCCCTCCAAGGTGTGCGCGACCTCGCCACCTACCTCGTCTTCGCGTACCCGAAACTGCTTAAGGAGTTGGAGGCCGAGGCGCAAAGGCTGACGGACTGGCACAGGCCGGTCGCGGCCGAGCCCGAGCAGGCGCCCGGGCCGAAGGGGCCCGAGGTGCCCCCGCCGGACGAGAACGCGGCCTACCTCAAGACGCTCAACGCCGTCCTCGAAGACGCCTCGAAGAGGGTCTTCGTCAGGGAGCGTTTCGAAGGGCTGTCGTCGCTGCGCGACGAGACGCGCGAGCTGATGGAGTTCGGGTGGGGCGAGACCGAGATGCAGTTCGACGGCTCGCGCCCGACCCACGGCGCGAGCGACCTCACGCGCTTCAAGAGGCTCCTGCTCGAAGACGCGCTGCCCGAGGCGTTCAGGCGCGTCTACGACGTGCGCCTCTCGCGCGTCTTCGCGCGCGTCCACGCGCGCAAAACCGGTCGGGCGGCGATATGCCTCTCGGGCGGCGGCATCCGCAGCGGCACGTTCTCGCTCGGCGTCCTGCAAGGGCTCGCGCGGCAGGGCTTTCTCGACAAGTTCGACTACCTCTCGACCGTCTCGGGCGGCGGCTACATCGGCGGCTGGCTGACGGCGTGGATACACCGCCACCCGAAGAGCCTCGACGGCGTCATCGCCGAGCTGAACACGGGGACGCCCGGCTCAAGGCTCGAACCCGAGCCGGCGCCGCTGCGCTACCTGCGCGACTACAGCAGCTTCATCACCCCGCGCACGGGCGTCCTCTCCGCCGACACTTGGACGTTCGTCGCCATCTACGTCCGCAACCTCCTGCTCAACTGGGTGGTGCTGGTGCCGTTGCTGGCGAGCGTGCTCCTGATCCCGCGCGTGGCCGACGCCGTCGTGGTCGCGCCGCCGGGGTGGGGCGTGCTGACGGGGCTGCTCGTGCTCGCGAGCGCGGGCGTGCTCCTGCTCAAGCCGAGCCGCGCGCTGGCCGCGGGGCTGGCCGTCCTCGACGCGCTGCTCGTGGCGCTCATCTTCCTGACGCGCAAGCCCGCGGATGCGCCCGTCGCCGGCGTCTCAAGCTGGGACGCGCCGACGGCGTTGCTCGTCGCCGGCACAGTCCTCGGCGGCTACGCGCTGGCCTACATGCGCCTGAACCGGCCGAGCAACAGCAGCGCGCTCGGGCCGGGCAGCTTCTGGGACAAGCACAGGGATCAGAACAGCTTCCTCTGGTTCTGCCTGCTGCCACTCTCGCTCTCGGCCACGACGCTGACGACCTTCTGGGCGTGGTTCCGCACGACGATCCACAACGCCGAGTCGCCCCCGGTCTATTTCCTCGGGTGGCAGATGTCGGAGCTGGTCGGCTTCCTCCTCTACGGCCTGATGCTCGGCGTCACGGGCTGGCTCCTCTACATCGTCCTCGCAGGCTACACGTGGCTGGGCGGCGCGGGCGGGCGCGAGTACGTGCGGCGGGTGTACAAGGACAGGCGGCGCCAGATGGCCGCGGCCATACTGAAGAACGCGGGCGTCGAGCTGGTGGTCACGCTCGCGGCCAGCCTCGTCGGGGCGCTGCTGCTCTACGCCTTCGCGGTCAACATCGAGACCTTCTACAGGCCCGTGACCGACCCGTTCACGCAGGCCACCTACGCCGACGGCGTCAAGAATCAGATCGTTGCGTCCTCGCTCACGTGGAGCGCAGAGGCTTACACCTGCCTCGCCTTCCCCACCTACCTGCTCATCTTCTTCCTCGGGATGACGATCTTCGTCGGGCTCACCAGCCGCCGCTCGGAGCGCATGCCGGGGCGGCGCCCGCCGCAGGGGTTTTTCGAGAGCGTGAAGGAGTGGCTGCGCCCTTACAACTGGGTCTTCGTCGAGGACGAAGACCGCGAGTGGCTGGCGCGCGCCGCCGGCTGGCTCTTCATCCTGTCGGCCGGTTGGGCGCTCCTGAGCGCGCTCGTCATCTTCGGCCCGCTCGCCTTCATCGAGGCGCAGCTCGCCGTCGGCGGCATCTCGGGCCTCGTCTCGGTGCTCGGCGCGCGCAGCGCGCGCACGCCCGGCGGCGTCAAGAAGGAGGGGCAGCAGCAGAGCATCTGGGCGACGCTCGGCGTCAACCTCCTCGTCGTCGCCGCCTTCCTCTTCTTCGCCTGCCTCGTCGTGGCCGTCTCGCTGCTGACGGCGACGGTCGTCGCGTGGCTCGCCAAGTACCTCCCGAACTTCGCGCTCGGCTACTGGACGGGCGGGCAGGCGTGGGGCTTCTACCCGACGCCGCCGAAGTACCTCGCGGAGTTCAGGGCTCACTACCCGTTCGGGAGCCCGGAGAATGTCTTCCGCGGGCTGCGTTTCCCGACGTGGTTCTACCTGCTCGCCTTCGCGCTCGCGCTTCAGGTCTTCGGGCGCATCGCGGCACGCCTCATCAACCTCAACAAGTTCTCGCTGCACGCGGGCTACCGCGACCGCATCGTCCGCGCCTTCCTCGGCGCCTCGCGCCTGAAGGGCGAGCGGCGCGAGAACCCCTTCACAGGGTTCGACCCGCGCGACAATCTCAACATGGAGGAGTTGCGGCCCGGTCTGCTGCGCGAGTCGGACTTTAAGAAGCCGGAAGACCTCGACACCTTCGTCTCCGAGATCAACCGCCCCGGCGTGGGCGACGCCGGCCGGCGGTCGGAGCCCCGTCGGGCGGCGGCGCAATACCTGCGCGAGCAGATAGTGAAGCTCGGCGGCGAGTCGGCCCGGTACTTCAAAGACCCGCCCGAGAGCGTCCGCGTAGACCCCTCGCTGCGCTCGGCGCTGTTCGCAGACCTCGGCCACATCCTACAGGACTGCGACTTCGGCGAGGCGCCGGGGCTCGCCGAGGCGCGCGAGGCGGCCGAGCACGAGTACGCACACATGAAGCGACCCCGCGGCGACCGGCGCGTCATGCTCAACCGCCTGATGCTCACGAACGTCTTCCCGTACATCAGGTTCCCGCCCGAGGCCGCGCGCCTGATGCACGTCGTCAACATGACGCTCAACCTCGTCGGCGGCGACCGGCTCGCGTGGCAGCAGCGGCGCGCGGAGTCCTTCACCTCCACCCCGCTCCACTCGGGCAGCCTCTTCGTCGGCTACCGCCGCACGCGCGAGTACGGCGGCCGTAACGGCATCAAGCTCGGCACGGCCGTCGCCATCTCGGGCGCCGCCGCCAGCTCCAACATGGGCTACTTCTCGCCCTCGCCCTTCGTCACGCTCGTGCTCACGTTCTTCAACGCGCGGCTCGGCTGGTGGCTCGGCAACCCCGGCGTCTACGGCGCCGACACCTTCTACCTCTCGCACCCGCGCAAGGCTCTGAGCCCGATCATTGACGAGGCGTTCGGCCTCACAGACGACGAGCACCCCTACGTGCTGCTCTCAGACGGCGGCCACTTCGAGAACCTCGGCCTCTACGAGATGGTTCTGCGCCGCTGCCGCCACATCTTCGTCGTGGACGGCTCGGCCGACCCCGAGGGAACCTACAGCGACCTCGGCGGGGCCGTCCGCAAAATCCGCATTGACCTCGGCGTGCGCATCGAGTTCGAGCGGCCGTTCCCGATCTTCCCGCGCCCCGCGAGCGAGGAGGACAAGGAGGGACAGAAGGGCGGCTACGTCGCCGTCGGCCGCATCTACTACGGCGACGCGGACGGCGACATCTACGTCCCGAAGGCGGGCGGCGGCCGCGAGCCGCTCGTCGGCACGCTCGTCTACATCAAGCCGGCCTTCTACGGCACCGAGCCGCGCGACATCTACAACTACGCGAAGGGCAACGTGACGTTCCCGCACGAGTCTACCGCCGACCAGTTCTTCGACGAGCCGCAGTTCGAGAGCCACCGCGCGCTCGGCAGCCACGTCATGGAATGCCTCGTGCGGAAGAACGCCGCGCGCCCCGACATGTTCAAGGACGAGACGGCGGCCGAACGCCTTCAGGACAACCTCGGCGAGTTCGTCAGACACCTGCGCGAGCAGGCCCGGAAGCGCAACGAGGGGACGGCCGCCGCGCACGCGGGCGCGGGCCGTCACGCCAACGACCGGCAGGCCCCCTAGTCGGGCAGACCGCGACGCAACCCATTTGCCATCGAGGCGGGCGCCGTGCGAGGATTGAGTCGTTCGAATCATCATGGGCGACGGACGACTCGATCTACTCATCGTCGGCGCGGGGCCGGCGGGGATATCCGCGGCCGACGTGGCCGCGCGCGAGGGGCTGAACTACCTCGTCGTCGAGAAGGGGCTCATCGCCGACACCGTCTACCACTACCCCGTCGGCCTCACGGTCTTCTCCACCACCAACGAGCTAGAGCTGCGCGAGGGGAGCTTGCGCCCGTGTCGGGAGAAGCCGACGCGCGAGGAGCTTCTCTCCTACTACGTGCGCTTCACGCTCGAACACGACCTTCGCATCAACACCGAGGAGGAGGTGACGCGCGTCGAGCCGCTCGCGCCCGAGGGCTTCCGCGTCGAGACTTCGCGCGGGAGTTACGAGGCTTCGCGGCTGCTCGTCTGCATCGGCGGGATGGCGCACCCGCGCCGCTTGGGCGTCCCCGGCGAAGACCTCGCTAAAGTCCATCAGCGCTTCGTCGAGCCCTTCCCGTACGTGCGCAAGGAGGTGCTCGTCGTCGGCGGCGGGAACTCTGCGGCCGAGGCCGCGCTCTTCCTCTCCGAAGGCGGCGCGCGCACGACCTTCGCCATCTGGCCCTCGGACTGGGAGAACCGCGACCCGAAGAAGGGCTGCATCAAGCACTGGGTGCGCGGGCCTCTGGAGCGCGAGATTGAAGAGGGGCGCCTGCGCCTCTTCCTCTTCTCCGAGGTCTTGGAGATAACCGAGAGAGAAGTCCGCATACGCGACGAGCACGGCCGCGCGCACGCGCTCGCGAACGACACGGTCTTCGTCCTCATCGGCAGCGACGCAGACCTCCGTCTGCTGCGCGAGGCGGGCGTGCGCACCGAGGCGGCCGGTCTGACGGAAATCCCCGTCTACGACCCCGACACCTACGAGACGAACGTGCCCGGCCTCTACGTCGCCGGCCACTTCACCAACTCGCGCCACATCAAAGAGGCCATCGCCGTCCCACGCCGCGTCGTCCCGCTCATCGCCCAATCCCTGCGCGCGGCGGTCTGAGTTCCCTCTTCACGAAGCCATGAAGTCCACCGAGAGAAGGCGATGCCGCTTCCCGTCGCACACAGCCTTGTAGGCGCGACCGCGGTCGCGGCCGTGATGCCGCGCGAGGGTTCGCGCCGCTACTACCTGCTGCTCCTCGCGGGCGCGCTGCTCGCCAACGCGGCCGACCTCGACTTCGTACTCGTCTTCGCGTTCGGCATGCGCGGCTTGCACCGCGGCCCGACGCACTCGCTCTTCTTCGCGCTGGTCGTCTGCCTGCTGCTGTTCGCGGCGCTCGGGCGGAGGCACGCGCGCAGGGCCGCGGCCTACAGCCTCGCCTACGCCACGCACTCGCTGCTCGACTTCTCGACGACGAAGTACGGA
Source organism: Pyrinomonadaceae bacterium (assembly GCA_035248785.1). Taxonomy (GTDB): domain Bacteria; phylum Acidobacteriota; class Blastocatellia; order Pyrinomonadales; family Pyrinomonadaceae; genus QHXN01. The sequence goes on from DATFHD010000004.1 coordinate 8,704, forward strand.
GGCGGCCTCGAACTGCTCTGGCCCTTCTCGAACGAGAGGTTCGGCCTGCGCTGGTTCAGCCTCTCCGAACTCCCCTCGCTCGCCCCTTCGCTGCAAATCCTGAAGTGGCTCTGCCTTGAGTTCGCACTATTCGCGCCGCCGCTGCTCCTCGTGCTCTGGCTGAGGAGGAGGGCCGCGGCGCGTGCGGAGGCGTGAAACTTGAACAGACTCCTGCTTTCGCTCGCCGGAATCTCGGCGCTCATCCTTCTACTGCCGCATACGGCCGGGGCCTTCCAGAACGAGAACCAGTCCTACCTGCCTTTGAGCGACGCCGAGACGGCACGGAGTTTTCCGGTCGAGTACGTCGGGACGTGGAGCAACGGCCGCCCCGGCTACTTTCCGGAGATGCGTGACAGGCGACTGCCGGAACGCTTGAACGTCGGCGCGTCCGGGGCGCGCGTGTCCGTGACGGATGACGAAGACCTTTCAATCTACGGCAGCGACAGGGACGGCAAAGAGTGGCGCGCGGAGTTGGGGCCGACCGTCTACTCCTGCCGCTTCTACGTGGCCGACCTCGACCGCAACGGCCTGCGCGACTTACTCCTGCTCTTCCCCACCGGCGGGAACGGGCTCGCGCCGACGAGCCACCTCTACGCGCTGACCTTCGACGAGCGCGGCCGCCCCGTCCCGTTCGAGGCCGACGGCTACTTCGAGGAGAAGGGCGGGCGCGTCTTCGACCTCGTGGACTTAGACCGCGACGGCCGCGCCGAGCTCATCTACATGAACTTCGACGACGGCTACTGGATTACGAACCTCTACGAGGTCGCCGGCGCGCGCTGGCGCCGAGTCCGCGGCCGCCACAGTGCCCGCAGCTACCCGCTATACACGCGCTTCACCAACAGGCCCAACCGCAAGCCGACGACGCCGAAGCGCGGGCGGCACCCGTTCGCGCCCGACCTGTCGAACGACGCGCCCGTGCTGCGTGGCCGCCTGCTCTCCTACCAGTGGGCGGACGTTTCGGTCTCGGAGGACATCACGCTGACGTTGGAGGACGCGCGGGGCGAGAAGGTGCAAAGCCGGCCGGTCTCTTGGTACTCCTCTTTCGCGTTGGTGCTGGACTCGGAAGAAGGGCGGCGGATTATCTCTCTGTCGGCGGGCGAAGAGGCGTTCAAGGCTGCGCTCGACGAGGTGGTCAAGAAGCGCTGCGCGGTCGCCCTCTACGGGCGTCGGCGCCCGGACGCGTCGAGCCCGGAAATCCTCTGGGCTCGCACGCCCTCCGCCGCCGCACGCTAAGGATTGGGGGCGAGCTTGTCTATCTCCCTGTCTATGAGCGGGAGAAGTTTCTGGCGTATGCGCGAGACCATCAAGTCGGCCTGACGCAAGTCCTCTTCGAGCCGCGAGCGGCTGGCCGAGGTCTGGTTGAGAAGGTTCTCGACGCCCTTGCGCTCGTTGTCGAGCACGCGGCGGCGCGTGTCGCGCAGGTCTGTGGTGCTGCGCGTCGTGCCGACGAGCGTGAGGTTGCGGTCTATGTTCTCGGGGCGCATGTCCTCGTCGAGCTGCACGAGGCGGTTCCTGTACACGGTCTCCTTCTCGATCATCTCAAGCAGTTGCCGGCGCATGACCTCCGCGCGCTGCTCCGCGAGTGTGAGGATGTTGAGGCTCTGCGCGAGCGGGCTCTGCCTGCCGGGGGCGGACGCGTTCGCACCGCCGCGCGCGTTGCCGCCCGCCGAACGCTCTGACGCGCCGCCCTCCGTGCCGAGCGCGCCCGCGGCGTCCGCCTCGAAGAACTTCTCGCTGACCTCGCGCAGGCGCGCGCTCAGACTCACGACGGCCTTCCGCAGCAGCGCGACCTCGTTCGTCAACGCGTCGGGCGCGGCGGCAGCCGACGGCTCCTGCGCCTGCGCGTTCGACGTGACGACCGACGGCGCCTGAGCCTGCGTCGCCGCCTGCGCGTGAGCGCGCCCGGCCGTCTGCCCCGCGGCCTCCGCGCCGCACAACGCCGCGACGCACGCCGCGGCCGCCAGCAACCCCACGCGCCTCAACATCCGCAAGCCACCTCCACCAAAGCCTCTAACGACCACACACTACCACGCCACGCCCCGCGCGAAGTTCGCTTATTATCCCCGCGCACGCCCCGACTTCCAACCTGCGACGGCATTGAGGCGCGCTATAATGAAGAAAGCCGAATCTTCGTGCCCGCAAGCGATGGAAACTATGCTGTCCGTTATTGAAATCAGCGCGATCTTAGTTTTTGCCTATTCGGGGATGACTCATGCTCGCAAGAGCGGCTTCGATTATGTCGGCGTTTTGACTATCGCTCTGGTGTCTGCGTTCGGCGGCGGCACCCTGCGCGACATACTGCTCGGCAACCACCCACTCTACTGGATAGCGCACTGGGAGTTTCTGCTATACGTCTTGCTGTTGTCGCCGGTCGCGCTCTTTCTGTTGCGGTACAACAAAGATTTTTCGAGCCGCCGAACTTTAATGTTGATTGACGCGCTCGGTCTGGGCCTGTTTACCGCTTCCGGCGTCGGAATCGCGTTGAAGATGCAGACGCCGATTTTGCCGGCCGCCTTCATCGGCGTAATTACGGCGACCTTCGGCGGCGTACTGCGCGACGTTTTGTCCAACCAGAAGCCACAGCTTTTTCAACCGACCGAGCCGCTCTATGCGACCTGCGCTTTCGCGGGCGCGTGGGTCTATATTTCAATGCTCCGGCTTGATTTTCTGCCCACGGTCGCCTTGATAGTCTGCGTCGCGGTAACTTTTCTGCTCCGCACTCTGGCTATCACATTCAAGCTGAGGCTTCCGTTTTGACGCGGCACAGAAGGGACGGACGGACAACATCACTTGAGCGTAAGACTATGAGAACTGATTACTTTCCTCTGCAAACGAAAATCTTCGCGGTCGCTCTCGCGCTTGGCTTGTCTGCCGGAGTCATTGTGCGGGGGCATTCTCACAACGGTACTCAACCCGCCGGAGGGGAAGGACGGCGGCGCCGTGAAGCCTCATCAATTTTTGAGTTTCATAACGGCTTCTGGCTTAACCTGCACGACTTCCTCTACGGTCAGGCGCGCATCAGAGCGAGGCAGCTCGCCGGCAATTCTAATCAGGCGGCGGGCACGTCTCCGGGCATGGCCGACACCGAAGGGCTTACCCCGGAGCAGCAACGCACGTGGACTTCCGTGCTGGACTACTACCGAAACACTTGGGCTAAGCGTGACCTTCTCTTTGACGACGAGATGGTCAGGATTAAGGGCCGCCTCGCAGAGTCGGAGGCGGCCGCAGACCTGAAGGGGTCGGGGTTACAGCCCGAGTTGGCAGCCGCCCTTGAGAGCGCCGCGCCCATCTACAGGGCGCAGTGGTGGGCCGAGCAAAGCCGCTTAAACCAGTCGTGGATTGAGGCGGTGACGCCGCTCGTAAACAGATTCGGTGACTCTTTAGTCAAGCAGCTCACGACCGCCTACCGTGCGAAGTGGCCGGGCCGACGTATCAGGGTGGATGTCGTCAGGTATGCGAGTTGGGCGGGCGCCTACACGACGCTCGACCCCGTACACATCACGGCCTCAGGCACAGACCCTCGCAACCAAGGTTCGGCGGGGTTGGAAACCCTCTTCCACGAGTCCTCACACGCGCTGGCGGGCAGGAGTTTCGGCGCGGTCTCCGAGGCACTGGCCCGCGAAGGCCGTGCGCAAAACAAGGCGATTCCCGAAGACCTCTGGCACGCCCTCATCTTTTATACGACCGGCGAAATCGTCAGGCGCACGCTGGCCAAGGGCGGCGTGAAGGACTACACACCGTACGCCTATCACAACGGCCTCTACACGCGCCTCCCCGCATGGCAGAAGTACCAGCGCGCCTTCGAGCAACACTGGCAACCCTATCTGGACGGCAAGACCGACTTTAACGGCGCCATCGCAAAGCTGGTCGGCGCCCTCTAAAGAGAAACGGCGAGGCTACGCGTCAGGGTCGTAGAGGGGCGCGGGTGTGAGGCCCGCGCCCCTCTGGCGTTTGTCCACGCCGCCGCTTGACGTTCCGGCGGATTCGATCAACGATCCCGATCACTTTCGGGAGGTCAAGGGCGCCGAAGTCGGCAGCGCATCCGTCCAATGTCATTGCCCCGCCAGGCAGACTCAACGTCCGCAGACGAATTTCTCTGGGAAGCAGAGGTGCCTCACGACGAAGCACCCGAACCGTTCTTCGAGGACGCGCGGCACGGCGTACGCCTCTACCGCGGCGACGCGCTCGAACTGTTGAAGCGCGCGAAGGGCGAGCACTTCGACCTCATCTTCGCAGACCCGCCCTACTTCCTCTCGAACGGCGGCATCACCTGCCACGCGGGCCGGATGGTCAGCGTCAACAAGGGCGTGTGGGACAAGGCCGCGACCTTCGAGGAGATACACGAGTTCAACAAACTGTGGCTCAAAGAGTGCCGCCGCCTGCTCAAGCCCGACGGGGCCATCTGGGTGACGGGGACGGCGCACAACATCTACAGCGTCGGGTTCGCGCTTCAGACGCTCGGCTTCAAGATTCTGAACGACATCGCTTGGTACAAGGTGAACCCGCCGCCTAACCTCTCGTGCCGCTACTTCACGCACGCGACCGAGACGATTCTGTGGGCGCGGCGCGAGCCGAAGAGCCGCCACACGTTCAACTACGCCGAGATGAAGCGCGAGAACCGCGGCAAGCAGATGCAATCGCTCTGGCACATCAAGCCGCCCACGCCGCCCGAGAAGCGCTACGGCAAGCACCCGACGCAGAAGCCCGAGGCGCTGCTCGACCGTATTTTGCGCGCCTCCACGAACCCGCGCGACCTCGTCCTCGACCCCTTCTGCGGCAGCGGCACGACCGGCGTCGCCTGCGCCCGCCTCGGCCGCCGCTTCGTCGGCATTGACTTGGTTGGGTCTTACTTGGACATCGCCGTCGCACGGCTGCAAGACGAGTTGAAGACTGAACAGTTGGAACTTTCTTTTCACACCGTCACTATTGAAACAATCTGGGTTCAGCCGCAACGCAGCGACACGCGTGACGCTCAGACGTGGGTGGAAATCGTATCCGTCGCTTTGGAGGAGCTTGGCGGCGAAGGCTATCTGAAGGAAATCAACCTGCTCGTTGAGAAGAGTCCGCGCACGAAGAAAAATGTTACGTGGGCTTCCACGGTTCGCCGCGTCGTGCGACAATCTGCGCGCTTTGAGCCCGTAGGTCGCGGTCGTTATCGCTTACGCCATGAACCTCTCAATGCCCGCACACTTGGCAGAGAATTACAGGAGCGCGGCGCAGCAGGCGCGCGTCGTGAGTGAGGCGTGGGGAAGCGCGAATCTCTACTGCCCGAACTGCCAATCACCTTCTCTGAATCCTGCCCCCGCGAACACTGCCGCCGTAGATTATCGCTGCCCCGTCTGCGCGTCGCCCTTCCAGTTGAAGAGTAAGAGTTCGGCTATCGGCGACCGCATCGTTGACGCGGCGTATGAGGCGATGCGGCGGGCGATATTGAACGACGCAACGCCGAACCTGTACGCGCTCCACTACGAACGCGCGCTCTGGCGCGTCCGTAATCTGATTCTCGTCCCGCATTTCGCCTTTTCAATCTCCGCCATTGAAGCGAGGGCGCCGCTGGCCGCGCACGCGCGCCGCGCCGGGTGGGTCGGCTGCAACATCGTTCTTAAAAACATCCCTCCGGACGCGCGCATCAGGCTCGTTTCGGACGGCGTACCAGTGCCTCCCGATTCGGTGCGGGAGAGCTTTCGCCGGCTGAAGCCCCTTAAAGAGATAGGCGTGAAGGAACGCGGCTGGACGCTCGACGTTTTAAACGTCGTGCGTTCGCTCGGTAAGGCGCAGTTCACGAATAACGACGTGTACGCCTTCACCGCTCAACTCGAAAAGCTGCACCCGAACAACCGGCACGTGCGCGATAAGATTCGGCAGCAGCTTCAGGTGTTACGCGACAGAGGATTGCTTGTGCAGGTTGAGCGCGGCGTCTGGGCTTTGACGATTAAGTAATTAAGGTGGCGGGGTTGTGGCGCCGAGGGCGCGGGTGTGAGGCCCGCGCCGTTTGGTGTTTGGGGCTGTGGTGGTGTGGGTTAGGGGTTAGTCGGGGGCGGCGGGGTGTTGGGGTTGTTGTTGGTGTTGGTGTCGTCGTCGTTGTCGTCGCCGTGGCGTGGGGCGCGTTCGAGGCGGCTGGCGCTCTCCCAAGCGGCGAGCTTGGCGGGGTCGCCCGCGTACTTGTTGCGGACGATGGGGTCGAGGCGGTCTATCAGTTCGTCCATCCGGCGGTAGAGGTCTTCGAGGGCGGCGGTCGCCCTCACGCCCGCGTTGACGGCCTCGGTCTGCTGCGCGATAGCGATCTCGATGTCGTCAGCCTTGGCCCTCATCTGGTCGAAGAAGGCGGGCGGCAGTCCGGACTCCGTGAAGAAGGCGGCGTACTGCGCCGCCGCGTTGGCGGCCGAGCGCGCGGCGGCGATGAGGTCTTGGTCGTTGTCCTTCCTGATCTGGGGGTTGAAGACGCCTTTCATCTCGGGGTGGTCGAGGGTGAGTGGTTCGGCCGTGTCGGAGGTGGTCTTGAGCATCCGGCGCAGGGCCGTGCGCGCAGCGTCGCGCGCCTCGGTGCCCTGCTTGCGCTTGCGCTTGTTATCCACACGCGTCACTTCGTGGGCGTCGGCGTCGGCGAGCATCCCCTCAAGGTCGTTGGCGAGGATGAAGGGCTTGCTGCCCGGAGGGAAGTCCGTTTCGCTGGTGGTCATGTGCAGGCGCACGCGCTGCCCGCGCTCATGATGTCTGCGGTGCTTGTCGCTCATGGGTTGTTTCCTTTCGTTGGAGAGGAAGGAGACGCGAGTGAGAATCCTTCCGGTGAGTCGAAAGTCGAGAGGGTTGCCGTGGGGGCAAGCTGAGACTGACTTGACGGGCGCGGATTATATAGCCGAACGCGCCAAACGCAAACAAAATTTCGCGCGCGCCTGTTCGGAACGCACGCGGGCCGCGTCGGCGCACGCGTAGTTGGTATCAGAACAGGCGGAGTTGGTGTCAACACACACGGAGTTCTAATCGGAACACGCGGAGTTGGTCTTGGAACGTCCGGAGTTCTAGTTGGAACACACGGAGTTGGAGTTAGAACACGCGGAGTTGGAGTTAGAACACGCGGAGTTGGTCTTGGAACAGCCGGAGTTCGCTCCGGAACAGCCGGAGTCGGTCTTGGAACGCGCGGAGTTGGTGTTGGTGCAGGCGGAGTTGGCGTTGGAACACGCGGAGTTCTAACCAGAACAGGCGGAGTTGGTGTCGGAACGCGTACGGGCGGCGCCGGAACAGCCGCAGACGGCGTTGGAAATGCTGAATTTAGCGTCGGGATAGGCGCGGGCGGCTTCGGAGGGGGCGCGGGCGGGTGTGGTCAGGCGTCGGGCGCGTCCGGACGGGCGGCGGGCCGAAGGGTTGTGGGTCGGGGTAAGATGGGGGCGATGGCTCAGGAGGAGAATTTAGAGTCGGGCGTGCTCACGTCGGCGGCCGACGAGATGTTGGGGCGGGCGATTGGCGAGACGCTGCGGGCGCCCGCGTGTGAGCGCGCGGGACTCTTCGAGCGGTTGGTGCGCGAGATAGAGGGGTTCATGGCGCTCCGCCCGGCCGAACGGCCTTGGACTTGTACGGTCTACACGGGCACGGACGGCTCGCGCATCTTCCGCGGCGGCGTCGGCCACTCGCTCGTCATAGACACGGAGGGGCGGCTGTGGCGCGCGCGCAGCTACGAAGACTTTCACACGACCTACAAGTTCGACGGCGGGGGCTGCGAGATAGACGCGCTCACGCCTCTGTTCGAGCAGATGCGCGAGTACAGGCCGCGTTGAGCCTCGCACGCGCGCGCGTGTGTTTAGTCGTCCGGCCCGACGTTGATGACGACCTTGCCGCGCGCGTGTCCCTGTTCGAGGTGTGCGAGGGCTTCGGCCGATTGGCCGAGCGCGTAGCGCCTGCCGATGAAGGGCTCGACCTTGCCCGTCTCGATGAGTTCGCCGAGTTGTCTCAGGTCTTCGCGGTTGGCGCGCGCGATGAAGAGGACGAAGCTCTGGCTCACGAAGAGCGAGAGCACGAGCGGCTTGAGCATGACGGCCAGCAGGTCGAGCGTCGAAGGGTCGTGCGGCCCGCCGATGTTGACGCACACGCCCTCCGGCTTCATCACGCGCCGCAGCGCCGCGGGCGAGCCGTGACCGAAGCAGTCGAAGATAAGGTCGTAGCGCTCTGAGCTTTTGGTGAAGTCTTCGCGCGTGTAGTCAACGACGTGCGCGGCGCCGAGCGCTTGAACCAGCTCGACGTTCCCGGTGCTGCACACGCCCGTCACCTCCGCGCCGTACAACTTCGCTATCTGCACCGCGAACGTGCCGACGCCGCCCGCCGCGCCGTTAATCAAAACCTTCTGCCCCGCCTTTACGCGCCCCTTGTCGCGCAAGCCCTGCAACGCCGTCAGCCCCGCAACGGGCGCGGCCGCCGCCTGCTCGAACGTCACGCCCGCGGGCTTTGCGGCCAGCTTCGACTCGGGCGCGCAGGCGTACTCGGCCAAAGAGCCGCGGCACGCGCCGAACACTTCGTCGCCCGGCTTAAAGAGCTTTACGCCCGCGCCGATGGCCTCGACCACTCCGGCCACGTCCACGCCGGGCCGTCTGTTCTTCGGCCTGCGAAGCCCGAACGCCAGACGCCCCAGATACGGCCTGCCGCTCAACATGCGCCAGTCGAGAGGGTTGATTGACGCGGCGCGGACTCTTATCAAAACTTCGCCCACGCCGGGCGCGGGCTTCTCGACCTCCTCACACCTGAGGACTTCGGGCGTGCCGTATTCGTGATAGACGATTGCTTTCATATGGGTGTGACTGCGACACCGGTCAGTACCGCCTGCGGTAGCGGGCGGGTCGGTCTTACTCGTTGAGAGCACGCCGGAGTATCACGCACCCGCCCGCTACCGCAGGCGGTACTGACCCGGTTGCGCTCGTTCGTATTAAACGACGCGGCCGACGCCCGCGGAAACTAATAGACTTGACGCGACGTACCAAAAACATGACCGCACGTTGCAGGGGGCTTGAAAGCGATGCCTGAGTCCACAGTCGCGGCGAGCGCCGCGCGTGCGCTGTTGGAGTTCGCCGCCTCCGAGGGCGCGTGCCGCGCCGCGTTGTTCGAGAGGTCTGGGATTGTTCCGTCGGAGCTGGAAGACCCGGACAGCCGCGTCCCCTTCTTGAAGTACGTGGCGCTGATGCGCGCGTCGAAGGAGCTGTGCGGCGACCCCGCGTTCGCGCTCCACTTCGGCGAGTCTGTGGACGTGTCGGAGATTTCGGCCGCCTGCATGATCGTCGAGCCCACGGGGAGTTGGGCCGACAACTTCGAGCAGATGAACCGCTACGGGCGTCTGGCCGTAGACCTCGCGGACGGCGGACGGCGCTTCACGCTCGAACGCGAGGACGAGCGCGTCTGGGTCGTTGACACGCGCCCGAACCCGAACGACTTCCCCGAACTCACCGAGTCAACCTTCGCGCGCGCCGTCTGCACCTCGCGCCGCCTGCTCGGCGGCCGCCAGCCGATGAAGGCCGTCCACTTCACGCACGCCGCGCCGCCCTACGTGGACGAGTACGAGCGCGTCTTTCAGATGCCCGTTGTCTTCGAGAGCGACAGGAACGCGATGCTCACGGGCGCGGAGTGGCTCGACTACAAGATTGAAGTCCTGCCGCGCTCGGTCAACGAAGTCTTGCGCGCGCACGCAGAGGAGTTGTTGGAGAGGCTGGACGGCTCGAAGTCAACGCGCGGGCGCGTGGAGGAGTTGCTGACGCCGCTCTTGCGCACGGGCGGTGCGAGCGTCGGCGCCATCGCGGGCAGGATGGGGCTCAGCCGCCAGACGCTCTTCCGCAGGCTGAAGGCAGAGGGCGTGACCTTCGAGAAGGTTCTCGACGAGCTGCGCCGTAAGCTCGCGCTCCAATACCTCGGCGGCGGCAAGGTCTCCGTCAACGAGGCGGCCTACCTGCTCGGCTTCTCCGCCCCCGCCTCCTTCTCCCGCGCCTTCAAACGCTGGACTGGCTCAAGCCCCCGCGCGATGTGCGCCCCGAAGGCCCACAGCAATATATGAATGTCCCCGGAGGGGACACAGATAATAGCCGCGGGTAAGCGAGGGCGCGAAAGCGACCGAAGCGCCACCCACGGTAGCAGCCGCGAAATGATTCCGACCCTGAAAGGGTCGCACCGTGAATCGCTGTGCGACCCCTTCAGGGTCGGAACTTTTATTCGCCCGTTACCGGGGGCGGCGCTCACTCGCTTCGCTCGTTCGCTCTGCCCCGGCTATTGTCTGCATCCCCTCCGAGGATGTACCGCCTACTGCCTTCATCACCTTCGGAGATGTTCAAACTCATTCCAGTTTCATGCGGCCGGCGATCTGGTCGCCGTGGCGGTCGCGCTTGACGGTGATGCGCTGGACGTAGACGCGCGTCGTTGACTGGTTCTCGTGGTCGAGCGCCTCCTGCGCTTCGAGGAAGCTGCCGGTCTCTTCGGCCACGATGCGCGCGTAGGTGTGGCGCGTCTGGTGCAGGTGTATGTGCTCAAGCCCCGCGGCGCGCGCGTAATCCTTCAGGTTCTCGACGAAGGCGCGCGAGGTGAGCGGCGCGCCGGGCCTTCCGGCGCGGTCGTGGCGCGTCCACAGCGGCCGCTCGCTGCCGGGGACGTTCTCGCGGCCGGAGGCGCGCAGGTACTCTTCCAGTGCCGCGCGCACCGCCGCGTTCGAGACCTCGCGCGCCGTAAACTTCCCGCCCTTGCGCCTGTACCTGACGACGAGCGCGCCCTCGCGGAACTCAAGGTCGCGGCCCCTTAGAGAGATGACTTCGCTCCGCCTCAAGCCCGTCAGGAAGTAGAAGAGGAGCAGCGCGTAGTCGCGCTTTCCCACCACCGAGCCGGAGTCCGCGAGGCGCCGCACCTCCGCGAGCAGCGCGTTCATCTCATCGTCCGTGAGCGCCTTGGTTGACTCGGACTGGTATGGGCGCGGGTAGCGCGGCCGCGCCTGCGCCGCGGGGTTGCCGCGTATGTAGGCGGAGAGCTGCGGGTCAGACATCAACCAGCGGTAGAAGGCCGAGACGCGAGAGACGCGCGCGTAGACGGTCGCGGGCGCGAGCCCCTTCGCCTCCATCGCGCGACGCCAGCGCGCGACATCCTCGGGCGTCACGTCGCCGGGGTGCTTCGCAGAGAAGTCGAAGAAGGAGAGGACGGCCGTCACCTTGTCGCGCAGCTTCTCTTTGCGCGCGAGCGTCTCCGTGCTCGTGTTCTGCTCGGCCCAGAGCGCGGCGGCGTTGCGCAGCGCCGCGGCCGTGTCCGGCGCCGCCAGCGCGCGGGAGGGAGCGTCCGTTTCGCTTTCGGGCTGTGTCTGCGCCGCCTCTTGCCGCGCTGTCTCTTCGGCGTTCATGCCGAGAGTCTAACACGCTTCCGCCTGCCGTTCAGTCGGCGTTCTTATCGTCCTCAGCCGACGCCGACGGCGGCCCTACTTCACTCGCGCACGAGGTCGCGCCAAGGCGCGTCGAAAATCCTGTCCATCTCGCGCTCCATCAGTTCGTAGCAGTCGCAGGCGCACTCTTCGAGCCCGGGCCGGTCGGTGACGAGGACGCTGCCGCGTGTGTAGCTGAGGAGGCCGCTCTGCCTGAGCTTCTGCGCAATCTCGGTGACGGTCGGGCGCCGCGCGCCGAGCATGAGGGCGAGGTACTCCTGCTGCACGACGACCGTGCCGCTGCTGCGCTCGACGCCGTGTACGAGCGAGAGGCCGACGAAGCCTTCGGCGCCCATCAGTCCGACCGCGATGGTGTCGCCGTCGGGCGTGCGGACTACGGTAGAGGTGACGGCCGTGTCGAGGAAGTAGACGTACTCGATGGGTCGCTCGAACTCGACGAGCACTTGATTGAACTTTAAGGAGACGGGTTCGAGGAAGGGCGTGAGCCGCTCGCGCTCGCGCGCGGGCAACGCCGCAAGAAGTCTATTCTCCGGCACGAATGTGCTCGTCGTCTGCGACCTCCCGCGCGGGGCGCTCGCCGAGGGCGAAGGGGTGCCGCCCGTCGAGCGCACGCAGGTATTCGCGCTGCGCGGCCAGCATCTCGCGCTGCCGCCGGCAGTGCTCACGCACGTACTCGCAGTCACGCAGCACGCGGCGCGCGTCACGTCGCCACTCGGGCAGGCGCGCGCACGCGTCCTGCGCCGCGTGCAGACGGCGGCGGTAGCCGCGCGCCGAAGCCCGCACGTCCGCGCCGCAGAAGGGGCAGGCGCGCGTGCCGGACTTGACGTGCCGCAGGCAGGCGCGGCAGAGCACGAGCTTCGTCCGGCCTTTGCGCGGCGTGCGTGCAGACGTTGACGTGCGCGCGGACTTTAAGGGCTGCTCGGCGGCCTTCGCCGTCCGCTTCGGCGCCCGGCCGAGCTGGACGAGTCCGGAGGTCGGGACGGAGGAGACGGGGCGGCCGTCCGAAGTCTCAAGCAGGAGGTCGAAGCGCCCGTGGTCGAAGGAGAGGCCGGGCGCGGGCGCCGCGGGCACGACGCGCTCGCGCAGGCCGCGCGCCTTCAGCTCAAGCGCGCGGTGGTGGCAGTAAGGGTTGTTGCCGGGGCGGCCCAAGAGAGAATGGCTCAGCCAAGTGCAGCCGGCGCGGCAGGAGTCTGCGTAGTAACAGCCGCGGCAGTAGCCCCAAAGCTCCTCGCCCGCGCGCGTCAGCGCGAGGTGGCCGCGGCCTTCTTGCCGCTCCCCTTCTTCGCCGAACCCTTCTTCGAGCTCTTGTAGCTGGTCGCCATGTTCTCCTCCGTTCAGTTTGTATTTGAGGATAAAGCCTCGGGGCTCTCCCCGAATGATGTGAATAAAGGAGCCGGCGCGTCCGCGCCGAGTTCATAACCTTCGAGGACTGCGGAGAGCGCGTGCTGGACGAAGTCTGTGCGGACTTCGCTGTAGTGTATCGCGCGGCGGAGCGCGCCGAAGGCGTAAGGGGCGCCGGGCAGCACCGACGCGTCGCGCGTCTGTATGACGAGGCGGTCGAGGAAGCGCAGGCCACGCTCGAAGGCGCGCGTGTAAGTTCTCCGACGACGTTCGTCATCCAAAGTCGCCGCGAGGTTCGAGGCTGTGGCGACGGCTTCGAGGTAGACGGCCGTCATGTAGCCCGGCGTCTCCGGCTGGTGGTCGCTGACGAAGGCGCCGGTCTTCTCCTGCTGGTACGTGAGCAGCCAGTCAACTATCTCGAACACGAACTCGGCGAAGCGCGCGTCGCGCGTCACGCGCCACCAGCGCGCGAAGGCTTGCGTGTACCAAGAGACCTGCCCGAAGCCGCGCCGGTATCGGAAGCGGTGGCGGTAGTAGATGAAGCCGCGTTCGAGTTTCTCCCGGTCAGCCTCGCAGACGTTCGCCTCCGCGCCTGCGGCGAGCGCGAGCAAAGCCTGACCCGGAAAGTAATCCTGATACTCTTCGGCCGCAGACTCCTCCGCGCGGTGCGTGCGTACGCGCCCGTGCGGCAGCGTCACGCAGTCCCAGAGTGTTGCGGCGGCGCGCCTCGCTGTGTCGAGACGCGCCGCCGCGTCGTCCCCGTCCTTCTCGCACAGGGCGAGCAGCAGGAACGACAATTCGGCAACCGAAAGACTATGGCCCGTCGCTTCGAGCCAGAGGCCGTCCGTGTTTTCGTTCGCGGCGCTCAGGAGATGTTTGACGGCCCTGTCGGCCGCCGCCCTCAACTCTTCACCGCCGAGGACGCGCGCCGCGCGCGCCAGCACCCAAGCGGCGTACGCCGTCCGCGGCAGGTCTGCGCCTTCGTAGAGCCTGTGCTGGAATGGGTCGTAGTCTGTGTAGAGTGAGCCGTCCGGCTTCTGGTTTCTTAGAAGGTACTCGGTGTGAAGCCGTGCGCGGCGTGCGAGCAACTCGCCCAACTCTTCCGAAGGCTCCGGCGCCTGCGGGAAGCCGCCGACGAGTTTATGAACACCGCGCGCGTCCGCGAGCCACGTCGCGCAGCCGAAGCGGCACCAGCAGAAAGGCGGCTCGTTCAGCCCTGCCTTTATCAAGACTTCACGCGCGAAGCCCACGGGGTCGAGGTTGAACATCGAAGCGACGAACGGCAGCAGCAGCCCCACGCGCTCGCCTTGGTAGGCCATCAACGCCTGATGCCCGTGGCGGAAGTAGCGCACGACATCTTCCGCCGAGCACTCGCCGATGACGAGCGGGTCGAAGAGGAGCGAGACGCTGACGGCCACCTCGTCCGCGTCTGCCGCGCCCGTGCCGGCCGCCGCGCCGCCTTCGCCGAAGCGCGCGTCTTCGAGCGCCGCGCGCGCCAGACGTTTTAAGTCTTCGTCGAGCGCCGCGGCCGACGTGTTGCCGCCCATGCAGCCGCGCAGGCGCCCGTTGATGTAGACGGTCAAGTAAACCGAGTCGAGCCCTTCGAGCCTCGCACGGTCGTCGAGACGCTTCTCGTATTCAAGCGGCGCCGCCGTCTCCTCTCTTCCGAACAACTGACTAATGACGAGGTCGCGCGCTCGCTCGGTCAGAGGGCCGCAGACTTCCCCGTCTTCATGCCACGGCGTTGTCGCTAAGGGGACGCCGGTCGGCTGCCAGTCCGCGCCCGGCTCTATTAACTTGACGACCTCGTGGCGGTAAATCTCAAAGGGCTCGAACGAGAGCAGCCCCGCGTTCTTCCGGCGCGCGTGCTGGAACTGCTCCCACTCGCCGACGATGCCCGGCATGCGCGGCAGCGCGCCGCCCATCTGCGCCGGCCGCTCAAGGCTGCGGACGACGATGCCGTAACGCTCGTTGTCGAGCTGCCCGACCGTGCAGCGCTCAAGCTCCCTGAAGAAGGTCACGGCGACGCCGCTCTGCTCCAACAGCTCAAGCCCTTCGCGCCCCGCGGGCAGTTGCTTCGCCGTCAGCAGCACAGCCATCAGTAAATCTTCGGCCGTCGTGCCGCGCGCTTCGCCGGGGAAATGCCAGAAGCCCTCGCGCGCGGGGCGCACGTGAACGTCCTTGCGCGAGCGCAGGCTCACCCACGCGCCGCCCGACGCGTCGTACTCGGCGTCGAGACTGCGCGGCGCGCGCGGCAGGCGGCCCGACTTTAGAACCTCGGCGACGGCGAGCCGCGCGAGCGCCGCCGGATGAAGACCTTCGGGCGCGCGCTCGTCGGCCCACTCGAATTCGGGGAAGCACTTCGTAGGGTTGGGCGGAGGCTTGTACTCGTCCTCCATGTGTGCCATGAAGTCGTCCCAGATGTCGTAGACCGCCTCGAAGTGGTAGCCGCGCTCCTGCATCGCCGCGAAGCCGCCGTGCCAGCCGAAGCGCACGAGGCAGACGCCGCCCTCCACGCGCAGCCCCGCCTCTTCCAAGCGCGCGCAAGCCTCTTCCATAGACATGCCGGAGCTGACCGAGTCGTCAATGAGGACGACGGGTTCGGACACGTCAACCGGCCCTTCGATCAACTTCAGAGAGCCGTGCGCCTTGCGCTCCTTGCGCACGAGCAGCCCGCGGTAGCGGCCCTCCGATTGGAGCACGCAGGATTGGAGGATGGGGACGGCGGTCAGTCCGTAGGTGGCAAGCTGCCGGCCGTCGAAGCGTTTGAGCAGTTCGAGCAGGCAGCGGCCGGCGAGTTCCGCGCCGCGCGGCGTGAGCGTGACCGAGAGCGTGTCGAGCATCCAGCGGTGCGAGGTGCCGTCGCGCGAGAGGACGGGCTGCGTCGGCGTGCGGCGCAGTATCGCGCCGCGTTGGAGCATGGCGAGCAGTTCCGCGCGGTCTTCCTGAAACCGCCGGGGCAGCGCCGAGAGAGTCGCCGACATCGCTTCGCGCAAGAGTCTAAGCCCCTCCTCAGACGTAAGGGTTCGATGGAAGCGCGAGGCTGAGGTAGCGCCCGTCGAGGTGAATCATCAAATCGCGTTCTAGAAATTCGCCGAGCGCCTCTTCGACCCACGGCGCGGCGTCGAAGCGCGCGGCGATCTCCTTCGGCGTGCGCGCGTCGGCGCAAAACTCGTAGAGCGCCGCGTGCGTGCCCGAGTAGGTGAACTCGCGCGCGTGGCCGTTGCGCCCGTCCTCGACGAAGATGGTCGCCCAAGCCTTTCGGTAACGCAGGTACGGCCGCGGGCGCGAGCGCCAACGCTGCTGCCACTGCTCGACCGCCGCGAAGAGTTCTTCGTAACCTTCCTCGCCGACGGTGTCTCCCATCTCGTGCTCGAAGTAGTAGGAGACGCGCTTCAGGTCGAAGCGGTCTTTCGGGAAGAGGTAGTCGTAGGCCGGCGAGTATGTGAGGCGCGAGATGCTTTGCGTCTCGGGCTCTGTGAACATCGGCGAGCCGCGGTCGGCGCGCGCCTGCGCGGCGGCCCAAGGCGACTGCAAGTGCGGAATCTTCTTGATGAGATTAACCTGCGCGCTGAAGTCTTCGGGGCGTTCGCCGGGGAAGCGTACGAGGATGTTGTAGAGGTTGTTTATCTGGTAGTAGGTCGCCCACTTGACGAGCTCCAAGTTGCGCATCCCCGTCGTGTGCTTGCGCATGAGCTTCAAGACGTGCGTCGAAAAGCTCTCGACGCCGGGCTGGATGGAGAAGAGGCCGCCCGCGCGCATCAGTTTAAGCTGCGCGCGCGTCAGGCTCGGCCGCACTTCGTAGTGTAGGCGTATGTCTGTGTTCGCCTCGGCCAGACGGCCGAAGAGTTGGCCGATGTACTCGGGCGCCATGATGTTGTCTATGGCGTTGAAGTCGAGTATGCCGTAGCGGCTCGAAAGCGTCTCAAGCTGTTCGAGCACCTGCGCCGAGTCCTTCGCGCGGAACTCCATGCCGGCGCGGTTCAGCCCGCAGAAGGTGCAGTGGTTCTTCACGCCCCACCAGCAGCCGCGCGCCGTCTCGATGGGGAGCAAGACCTCCTGCGCGCCGTGCCAGCGTTCGTAGCCGCCCTCGCGCCGCGCGTAGAAGTACTCGTCGAACTCGGGCGTCGGCGTGCGGTTCATGTCGCGGAGGTTCGGCGCGCGGCCGTTGAAGACGACGCGCTCGCCGTCGCGCCAGAGAAGGCCGGGCAAGCCCCTCATCGTCTCGCCCGCGTAGAGGCGTCGCACCATCTCGGGGAAGGTCTCTTCGGCGTCGCCGCAGTGTACGTAGTCCACCTGCGGGCAGCCGCGCATAATCTCTTCGGCGATGTCGTCCTCGAAGCCGGCGCCGCCCATGATGATTGGAATGTCGGGGTGTCGCTCCTTCAAAGCGCGCGCGAGCGCGACGCTGGCGAGCATCTGCTGGAAGCAGACCGAGAAGCCGATGAGGCCGAAGCGGCGCCAGTCTATGCTCTCGACGCAGAAGTCCAGAAAGGCGGGCACGCCCACGTCGCGCACGCGCAGAAGGTCTTCGACGGTGAAGCCGCCCTGCTCGCAAATCCCGCGCAAAGAAGGGCCGTAGAGATTGAAGTAGCCTTCGTCGGCGGCGAAGTCGCCGAAGGCGGCGCGCGCCCAAATCCATTCGCCAACCATGCACGGGTAGACGTCGGCCAGCGCCTCGTTAATGGGCCAGCCGACCTGCGTGCCGAAGTACATGAAGAGCGAGAAGGTCTGCGTCGGTATCCCCGCGCGTTCGAGCGTCGGCTTGAGCAGACCGAGTTGGAACGAGGGGAAGCGCGCCGACAGCGTCGGCATGCTGACGAGTGCGACTGGCCCCTGCCTGCTGGTCATCTCGTACTCCGCGGCTTTGTGAAAGGGAGTCGGGTGCCGGGTGCCGGGTAAGACCGGTTTTCACCGGCACCCGACACCCGGCACCCGCATCGTCACTTCTCTTCGGCGGGCGGCTTCGGCGCCATCTCCGGTATAGGCTTCGGGGTTGACGAAGGCGCGACCTCCGGAATCGGCTTGGCCGGCGCGACTTCGGGTATCGGCTTCGCGGGTGCGACCTCCGGTATCGGGCGCGTGGGCGCGACCTCCGTAATCGGCGTCGCGATTTCCGGAAGGGGCTTGCGCGGCGCGACCTCTGTGAGAGGCGCTAGCTCCGGAATCGGCCGCGGGGCCTTCTCCGGCGAGACCTCCGGGACGGGCCGCTGAGGCGCGACTTCCGGAATGGGACGGCTTGTCTTGTCCGGCGCCACCTCGGGTATCGGCTTGGCGGGCGCCACTTCCGGGATGGGATACCCGCCGGGTTTATGCGGCGCGACCTCCGGAATGGGCTTGTACGGGTGCTCCGGGTGTTCCGGGTGCTGCGGATGCTCGGGGTGCTGCGGGTGTTCCGGGTGCTCGGGTTTCTTGTCCTTTTCGCTCATGGCGATTCTCCTATCTGTGTGAGCAGTTTCGATAACATCTCAAAGGCTAGGAGCGTAGCTTCCGGCCGGAGACGGCCGCTCGGCGAGGTCGAAGCTCAACCCTGTGGTCGAGTGACAGAGGTCACTGGGGCAAAAGGCGTGCAGCGAGAGCCGGCGGGTTAAAGCAGCTTATCGTGAGACCGGCAGAGGCGAAGCTGACGCCAGTAAGTTCAGTGCGTGTGTTCCTGAATCGAGCCTGTGCAGGTTAAGCCGGACGGGCTGAACTGTCAATAGAAACTGTACGCGGGCGCACGCGCCGCCCGGCGGCCCCCGCGTCGGGCCGCGCGCTCTAGTTGAACCAACTGACGACGGTGAAGCGCTCGCCGCGCGTGACGGGCGTGACCTCGTGGACTGTGTCGGCGCGGAACGCGACGAGCAGCCCCGGCTCGCCGCCGACGTTGAAGACGAGCGGCTCGCCCTCGGCGCCCGCGCGGTAGATGAGGAGCGAGCCGCCGCCGAAGGTCTCCGACTCGTCCCGGCCCTGCCAGCCGTTCAGGAAGATGACGACCGAGACCTTGCGCACGCGCAGGTGGTCGAACTCGATCTGGTCGGTGTCGCCGTCCTGATGCCTGACGAAGAAGTCGCCCTCGCCGTAGCGAAGGAACTGCGGCGGCTCGCAGTCGTTCAGGCTCAGACCGAAGTGACCGCCGATTTCGCCCTGCAACTCGCGCAGCCGCCGCGCAACGTCCGCGACCGCCTCGGCCGAGACTTCGAGGCTCGAAGTCTTCCGCACGTGCTGATGTACGACGCCCTCGGCGCCTTCGATGTAGACGGGCGCGGGGTGGCCGGCGGCCGCGCGCGCCTCGGCCCTGACGGCCGCGCACGCCCGCGCATCCAGAAAGTCTCGGACGAGGAAGAGTTCGGAGCCCGCTGGTGAGTCGAGTATCTTCATAGTCGGAGGAGGGTACGGGGCGTCGGCCCCTGCCGTCAACGATTTTGGACAACGCGGCTGTTCGTCTATATTGAACTCAGGCTCTAACGAACTCTCTGCCCGGACTACTTTGATAAGCCCAGACATGCTGTCGGAGGCGACTTCGGAAAAATCTGAAAATGTGTCGGCCGCGGCCCCGCGCCGGACGCCCGCCGTCAGCGTGGTGATGCCGGTTCACAACGCGCTGCCCTACCTTGACGAGTGCGTCCGCAGCGTCCTCGGGCAGACGTTTGCCGACTTCGAGCTCGTCGTCCTCGACGACGCCTCGACGGACGGCTCGACCGAGGCGCTGCGCCGCTGGGCGCGCGCCGACGCGCGCATACGATTCTTCGAGTCGCGCGAAAAGCTCGGGCTGTCGGGCAGCTCGAACTTCGTCGTCCGCAAGGCGCGCGCCCCGCTCGTCGCGCGGATGGACGCCGACGACGTGGCGCACCCCGAAAGGCTCGCGCGGCAGGTCGAGGTCTTCCGCCGCAGCCCCGAGGTCGTGCTCGTCGGCGCGCTCAGCGAGGGCATAGACTCGCGCGGCGCGCGCGTGCGCCCGCGCGACCGCTGGCGGCTCGTGCGCCCGTCGCTCTTCCCGCCCTTCCCACACTCCTCCACGATGTTCCGCCGACGCGTCTTCGAAGAGGTGGGCGGCTACCGCGAGGAGTGCGCGAAGTGGGAAGACCAAGACCTCTTCCTGCGCATGACCCGGCGCGGCCGGACGGCCGTGCTGCCGGAAGCCTTAATCCGCTACCGCTACCACGCGTCGAACTCGACGGGCGTCTCGCCCGACCACAACGCGCGCGTTTACGGCTTGCGCGAGCGCTGCCTCGCGGAGTTCCGTGCGGGGCGCGACTACACGGCTCTGCTCGAAGCGGGCTCGCCGAACGGCGGTTCGCCGCGCGCGCGCGCCGAGGCGCTCTACCAGACAGGCGCGATGCGGCTCTGGGCCGGCGCCGCGCCGGGGATTCTCGGGCAGATGCAGAACGGCAAGCCGCTCGGCCGCAGCCCGCGCGCGCTGCTCACGCGCATGATGGCGACGTGGGGGCAGCTCAGCCCCGCGAGCCTCAGATACTCTCTGCGCTGCTTCATACGCGCGCGCGACCTTCTGGCGGCGCGTCGAATCAAGGACGGGGGTGTCTACGATTGGCACCCGGAGTGATCGTCGCGGGCCTCGGCAGTCGCGGCCGCGAATGGGCGCGCGAACTCAGGCAGGACGCTTCGTTCAGACTCGTCGGGTGCGTGGATGTTGACGACGAAGCGCTCGCGCGGGCGTCTTCGTCGGGCGTCCCGCGCGGGAGTTGCTTCAAGGACTTGGGCGCGGCGCTCCGCGCGCTCGAATGCGACGCCGTCGTCATCGCGACACCCGCCGAACGTCATGCTCATGACTGCGAGGCGGCGCTCTCGCACGGCCGCGCCGTCATGGTCGAGAAGCCCTTCACGACGCGTCTGGCCGACGCCGTCAGGCTCGTCCGCCTCGCCGAGCAGAGGCGCGTGCCTCTGCTCGTCGCGCAGAACTACCGCTACATGCGCGCCTTCCGCACGGCGCGAAGACTGATTTTAGAAGGCGCGCTCGGGCGCGTCGGCTCGGTCGTCTGCCAGTACTACCGCGTGCCGCACCTGATGACGCCCTCACTCGCCGGCGCCGAGCACAGCGCGCTCTGGGGCATGGGCGTCCACCACCTAGACGCGTTGCGCTACGTGCTCGGGCGGAACGTCGAGCGCGTCGCGGCCGAGAGCTACACGCAGCCTTGGGGGGAGCTTCCGCGGGGCGGGTCTCTGCGCGCGTTGTTGACGTTCGAGGGCGGGGCGCGCGCCTTCTACTCTGCCACTTACGAGTCGAGCGGCCACGAGTACTTCGAGGGCGGGCAGGAGTTCTACGCGCGCGTCGTGGGCGAGCGCGCGACGCTGCACGTCTTTCACCGCTGGCTCGTGCTCTGCGAGCGCGGGCGCTGGCCGCGAATCGTCCGCCGCGGTGCGCGCGCAGAGACCGAGGAGCGCACGCTGCTCCGCCAGCTCTCGGCCGCACTCTCCTCGGGCGCCGAGCCCGAAGTGAGCGGGCGCGACAACTTGCAGACGATGGCCGTCGCCGAGGCGTGCCTCAAGTCCGCCGACACGGGCGCGTGGGTCAGCCCGCAGGAGCTTCTAAAGGCGAGCGACGGATTTAATGACGACGAGGTGTTGAAGACGTTTGAAGATGACTTGGCGTGAAGACAGATTCGTGCTGGCCGTCGGCGTTGACGCCGCCGAGCCCGCGTTAGTCCGCGAGCTTGTGGCGCGCGGCGAGATGCCGACGCTCAAGGCTCTGTCGGACGAGGGCGCGTGGCTCCGCGTCGAGTCGCCCGCGCGCGTCGGCAGCGGCTCGGTGTGGCCGACCTTCATCACGGGCGAGGGGCCGGAGGCGCACGGCGCGTACGGCGAGTGGTGCTGGCGCCCCGACACGATGGGGCTTGAGCGCTTCCACGGGCGCGACCTCAAACCCTTCTGGGAGGCGCCCGCGCGCGCGGGGCTGACGGTCGGCGTTCTCGACGTGCCGTTCATGCCGCGGCTCGGGTTGTCGCGTGGTTTCGAAATCTCCGAGTGGGGCGCGCACGACGTGCTGGAAGGCCGGCTCGACTTCTCGCCCGCGGTGCTCGCGCCGCTTCTGACCGACGGAGCGCCGCGCCACCCGCTCGCGCTCGACCGCCTCGACGCAGACGGGCCCGACGACGAAGAGTCTTTGAAGAAGATTGCCGAAGGGTGCCTCGAAGGCGTGAAGATGAGGGGCGCGCTGGCCGAACGGCTCGTGCGCGAGACGCGGCCGCAGCTCGCCGTCGTCGCCTTCACCGAAGTTCATCACGCCTCGCACTACCTCTGGCACGCGGTCGCGCCCGGCGACGGCGTGTACGACGGCCTCGAAGAAAAACCGCGCGGCGTCGCCCCCATGCTCAAAGCCCCCGCCGCGCACGCGCTCGAAGACGTTTACCGCGAAGTTGACAGGCAGGTCGCGCGCCTCGTCGCGGCCGCGCCCGAAGGGGCTCTGGTGCTCGTCTTCTCTCTACACGGGATGCGGCCGACGCGCGGCATCCCCGCGTTCCTCGGGCCGCTGTTGTGTGAAAGTGGATTCGCGCGGCTGGCCGACTGGCGGGCGCAAGGTTGGCGCGAGCGCGCGGTCTCGGGGCTAGCCGTGTTGAAGCGTAGTATGCCCGCGCCCGCGAAGCGGCTCTACTACCGTCTGCTTCCGCAGACGACGACGCAGAGGCTCGCGCGCCCGACAATGATGCCCGCCTACGACTGGCCGCGCACGCGCGCCTTCGCGCTGCCGACGGATCAGCACGGCTGGGTGCGCGTCAACCTCGAAGGGCGCGAGGCGCGCGGCGTCGTCCGGCCGGAGCGGTACGAGGCGACCTGCCGCGAGGTCGAAGAACTCCTGCGCGGGCTTGTGACCGAAGGCGGCCGCGCGGTCGTGCGCGAAGTGCTCCGAACGGCCGCGCGCGTGGAAGACGCCTTGACGTTAAAGCTGCCGGACATCGTCGTACACTGGACGGAGGCGGCGCACGAGACGCCTTTGAAGCTCAAGGGATGGTCTGCCGCGGCGCCGGCCGCCGGGATGAAGTTCACGGGGCAGCACGCGCTCGAAGGCTTCTGCGTCACCAACGCGCGCGGCGCGGACGACCGCGAAGCCGTCCGCGCCGAAGAGCTTCACCGACGCATACTCAACCACCTTGCCGCGTCGGCGGCCGCGGCCGCCAGTTGAACCAGACGCCGCGGGCGTTGCTTGAATCAATCTCGCGGCCGTTACCTGAACCAGATTGTGTCGGCCAGCCATTGGCCGTCGGTCTCGACGAGCGTCGTCAGCGTCCGCCCGTTCTTCATCTTGACCTTGGCGGTCTTCTTGCCGTCGGCCTCGCCCATCTCGGCCGAGGCGTAGAGGTCGTCTATCGTGTACTGCGCGGCCTGCGTCTTCGCCTTGTCCACGACCTCCTTCGTCACGCCGTCGCGCACGCGCGGGGTGAGACAAGCCTTGAGTTTGTCCACGTCGCCCGCCTTAATCTGCTCGAACTGGTAGGCGATGGAACTCTTCGGGTCGCTCAGCGCGCTGCCGGCGCCTGAGCCGGACGACGTGCCGCCCGACATTTTGCAGGCGACTAACACACAGAACATTAAGAGTAAGACCGCTGGCAGGGCTAATCTTCTCATCACTCACTGACTCCTGAATGGAAGGGTGATAAAGCCGCGGGCGGGCTTCGGGCGGACTTCGCCGAAGGCCGGATGAAACGTGCGCCCTCTGGTTTGAAGCGGAGGGAGTATATCTAGCGAAGCCTTCGCTAATCAACGCGAGCCCGGCCCGGCCATCTCGCCGTAGAAGGCGTACTCGGCCTTCGGGCCGCTGACTTTCAGACGCCAGTGTTTGAAGTCCTCCGAGTTGTCGCAGCCGTTGCCGCGCCCCTGTAGCACGAGGAAGTATTTGGTCGGCGCGGACGTGCCCGCGCGGAAGATGCCGGTGCCGGTGGCCTGCCCCTCGAAGCGCCACTCCTTGTAGAGCAGGGGGCCGCCGCCCGGGCTCGTCTGCCCGTCGCGCGTGTCCGCCTTGTAGCTCAACATCTTCACGGGCAGAGGCAGGCTGAGCGTGCCCGTCCTGCTCCCTTCGCGGAACGTCAGCCTCCACGCGCGGCCGTCGAGCGAGCCGGACACCGCGTACTTCTCCGCGGGGTCGGAGATGCCTCTGGCCATCTCCTCCATGTCGGCTTCGGTCAGGTAGAGGTTCGCCGTCCCGCCGAAGCGCATCTCCCCGAAGAGGCCGAGCTCGTACTCGCTCGGCTTGCCGAAGCTGATGTAGTAGTCGCCCTCGTTCGAGCAGCACGCGCAGGCCAGCGCACGGGCGGGCGGCAGGAGCAGGCACGCCAGCACGGCCCAAGAGATGAGAAGCAGTCTTCCAGCCTTCACTTCACGCCTCCTCAAAGTGGAACATGTGTCTGTCGAGCGGCGGCCATCATACACCGCGCGGGGCGCCGGGGAATGAAGTTTTCTGGGATTTCGGCGGCGCCCCCAACATTTCCGTTGACAAACGGGGCGACTTGAATAAAATGCGAACGTTCGTTTTTTATGCCGAAGCTGAGCGACAAAGCCTTAGAGGAGAAGCGTGAACGCATAGAGGGTGCGGCCAAGGAGCTTTTCATCAAGCGCGGCTTCCACGCGACCTCGATGCGCGACATCGCCAAGGGGGCCGACACCTCGCTCGGCAACCTCTACAACTACTACCGGACGAAGGAAGACATCCTCGAATCCATCATCGCGCGCTACCAGAAGGTCGTGGACTCGCGCCTGCGCG
This sequence comes from Pyrinomonadaceae bacterium, assembly GCA_035248785.1. GTDB lineage: Bacteria > Acidobacteriota > Blastocatellia > Pyrinomonadales > Pyrinomonadaceae > QHXN01. Next base: position 33,162 of record DATFHD010000004.1, read on the forward strand.
CCATCTTCGACGAGATCGTCGAGCCCTTCGAGCCCGAGAGCCTGAAGAAGTTCGGCCACATGATCAAGGGCCTTGTCAGCATGCACTCGGACTTCTGGCTGCTGATGTACATAGACGTGCTTGAGTTCGAGAACCGGCACTTCCGCAAGATGTTCGAAGGGCTCGCCGCCTCCCTGCGCAGACGCTTCGCGCCCTACTTCGAGCGTCTGAAGAAGGAGGGCGCGCTCCACGAAGGCGTAGACCCGGCCGTCGGCTTCACGGCGGCCTACATGCAGTTCTTCAACTACTTCCTCGTCGAAAAGCTCTTCGGCGGGAACCGCCACCTCGGCATGAGCGACGACCGCGTGATCGAGACCCTGACCGAAATCTTCTGCCGCGGCGTGATGCGGCCCGGCAAACGGGCGGCCGCGGGCCGGAAGCGGCACTCATAGACTCAAAAAAACCAGCGCGGGTTCAAGGGCGGCGAAGAGGGTCGCCCCATCCAGTCGGCTTAGAAAAACGTACGTTCGTTTTTAATTTGCCCGGGGCCACAATTTTCGAGAAATTCGCAGGAGGTCAACAGATGTTCTCGCTGAAACGGTTTGCTTCAATCGCTCTGCTCCTCTGCCTCGGGGCGGTCGCCGCCCGCGCGCAGGGCGCGACCGGCTCCATCACGGGCACCGTCTCCGATCAGGCGGGCGCGCGCGTCGCGGGCGCTTCCGTCAAAGTCACGGGGCTCGACGCCGCCCTTGAGCGCGAGGCCGTGACGAACGGCGAGGGCGACTTCGCCGTCACCCTTCTCCCGCCCGGGCGCTACCGCGTGGAGGTGACGGCGCAGGGGTTCAAGAGGCTGGCCGTCGAGCCCGTCACCGTCAACGTGACGCAGACGGCAACGCTCAACGACCTCACGCTCGGCACGGGCATCGAGGAGACCGTGACGGTCACCGACACGGCGACGCTCGTCCAGCAGGAGTCTTCGCAGGTCGGCCGCGTCATCGAGGGCGAGCAGCTACGCCAACTTCCCCTCCCCACGCGCAACTTCCAGCAACTCTTGACGCTCTCGCCCGGCACCTCTTCCAGCGTCTCGAACAACACGGAACTCGGGCGCGGCGACGCCGTCATCACCGTCAACGGCCAGCGCACGACCTCCAACAACGTACGCATCAACGGCATTGATGCAAACTCCGTCGGCACCAACTCGACGCCGAACATCGCCGTGCCCGCGACCGACACGTTGCAGGAGTTCATCGTCCAGACTTCTCTTTATGACGCCTCGCAGGGGCGCAACGCGGGCGGCAACGTCGAGGCCGTCACGCGCTCGGGCGGGCGCGAGTACCACGGCAACCTCTACGAGTTCTACCGCAACGACAGGCTCAACGCGAATGACTTCTTCCTCAATGCGGCGGGGCGCCCGCGCCCCGTCCTCAAGCGTAACCAGTTCGGCGGCACGCTCGGCGGGCCGGTCGTGAAGGACAAACTCTTCTTCTTCGGCTCGTATCAGGGCACGCGCGAGCGCAACGGCGCGTCGCTCAACAACAGCCTGACGTTCCCGATCATCCCCGCCGGCCTGACCGACAACAACCGCACGGCCGCGGGGCTCGCGGCCACCTTCGGCCTGCCCGCCGCGAGCATCAGCCCTATCACGGTCGCGATTCTCAACGCGAAGCTGCCCTCGGGCGAGTTTGCTATCCCGTCGCCGAACGCGACCAGCTTAGCGGCGACCGCGGGCGTACTGACGCCGCGCTCGGGCATCTCCACGTTCCGCGAGAACCAGTTCAACGCGAACGGCGATTACAACTTCTCCCAGTCGCACACGCTCTCGGTGAAGAACTTCTTCGCGTCGAACCCGACCTTCCAGTCGAACTACAACTTCGCCGGGCTCGGCAACGGCCCGCTGCAACTGCCCGGCACGGGCGGCGACCTCGACATCATTCAGGCGCTCTCTTCCATCACGGACACCTACGTCTTCTCGCCGAACGTCATCAATCAGGCGCGCTTCGGCTTCAGCCGCCTGCGCGTGACGAGCGTGCCCGAGGAGCCCTTCACGGCCTCGCAGTTCGGCATCACGAACCCGCTCGGCAACCTCTTCCCCGGCATGCCGACGCTGACGGTCACGGGCCTCTTCAACCTCGGCTCTTCGCCGCTGGCAGACCAGTCTTCGCGCATCAACTCGTTCACGGGTCAGGACACCGTCTCAATCGTCGCGGGGCGCCACCGTCTGAAGATAGGCGGCGAGTACCGTCGCTCGCAGGTCAACTTCTACTTCAACGCCTTCTCGCGCGGGCAGCTCATCTTCCCGACCTTCACGAACTTCCTGCTCGGCCAGTCGGTCTCGATTATCGGCTCGGGCGCCTACGACCGCGCCTTCCGCGTCAACGACCTCTCCGGCTTCGTGCAGGACGACTGGAAGGCGACCGACCACCTGACCCTGAACCTCGGCGTGCGCTACGACTTCTACGGCCTGCCGAAGGAGAAGTATGGGCGCCTCGTCAACTTCATACCCGGCCAGTTCCGCAACGGCACGCTCGCCGCGCCGGCCGGGCCGCCGAACGGCTTCGTGCAGGCCGGCAACGCCGCGAACCCTCTGCCGGGCGTGCCTCTGGTTGAAGACACGCTCGTCCCGCAGGACAAGAACAACATCGCGCCGCGCGTCGGCGCGGCCTATCGCCTGAACGAAAAGGGCACGCTCGTCGCGCGCGGCGGCTACGGCATCTACTACGACCGCATCTCGACGCGCTTCGCCAACACGCAGCTCTTCAACTTCCCTTACCTCGCGCTCGGCGTCGGCGTCTTCCGCCCGCTCGCGACACCCTTCGCGGCCGTGCCGCAGCCCGGTGCGTTCCCCGTCAACGCCACGGTGCCTTCGCCGCTCGCGCCGCTCGGCATTCTCATCAGCGGCGTCTACGTGGACGAGGGCTTGCGAACACCCTACATACAGCAGTACAACGCGAACGTGCAGTGGGAGTTCGCGCACAACTACCTGCTCGAAGTCGGCTACGTCGGCTCGAAGGGCACGAAGCTCCTGCAACTGCTGACCATCAACCAACCCGTCTATAACGCGGCGACCAACACCTTCGCCGCGCCCTTCGCGCCGTTCGTCTCGGCGCAGAAGAACGCGACCGGCGGCCTGCAACTCGTTTCGACCGACTCGAACTCGCACTACGACTCTCTACAGGTGAGCGTCACCAAGCGCTTCAGCGGCGGGTTGCAGTTCCTCTCGGCCTACACGCTCGGCAAGGCGATGGACTACTACTCGGGCGGCACCGTCAACGAGCTCGTCTCGACGCCCGGCGACCAGCGCAACTGGAAGACGAACTACGGACGCTCTGACTTCGACCGCCGCCACCGCTTCGTGACGAGCTTCGTCTACGAGCTGCCCGACCCGACCAACAACGGGTCTGCGGCGCGCTGGCTCGTCAACGACTGGGCCGTCAACGGCATCTTCGTCGCGCAGACGGGCCTGCCCTTCTCCGTCATACAGGTGCCCGACAACAACACCGTGCAGCGCGCGAACTTCCGCCCCGGCTTCACCGGCGACACGGGCGGCAGCGGCAGCACGCAGAGCCGTCTGAACCAGTACTTCAACACCAGCGCCTTCGTCTCGTCAGCGCTGACGGGCGGCTTCTTCGACCCGAACGCGCCGTTCGGCAACACGCCGCGCAACTTCCTGACCGGGCCGGGGCAGAAGAACTTCGACTTCTCGGTCGTCAAGTTCCTGCCCTTCACCGAGCGCTGGCGCGGCGAGTTCCGCACCGAGTTCTTCAACCTCTTCAACTGGGCCAACTTCGCCAACCCGAACAACAACATCTCGGTGCCGGCGACCTTCGGCCGCATCACGCAGACGAGCGCCGGCCCGCGCGTGATACAGTTCGCGTTTAAGTTGAGCTTCTGATGCCGGAAGCTCAATTCAGGGATGTGCGCCTCTACTATGAGACGAGCGGGGACGGCGACCCGCTCGTTCTCATCCCCGGCTTCGGCAACGGCCTGTGGATCTGGTTCAAGCAGGTCGAAGAACTCGCGCGGCGATTCCGCGTCGTCGCCTTCGACCCGCGCGGCGTCGCGCGCTCCGAGGGGCGCGACGAGCCGTTCACCATCGCAGACCTCGCAGGCGACGTGGCCGCGCTGCTCGACGCTTTAGATGTCGAGCGCGCGCACGTGCTCGGCGCCTCCTTCGGCGGCTTCGTCGCGCAGGAGTTCGCCCTCAAGTATCCTGAACGAACACGCAGCCTCGTCCTCGCCTGCACGAGCTACGGCGGCGCCGGCCACGTCTCGCCGCCGCCCGAGACGCTCGCGGCCATCGCCTCGACGAAGGGGCTCAACACGGAGGAGCGCGCGCGCGAAAACCTTCTGCTCGCCTTCTCGCCCGGATACCTCGCGCGCGAGCCCGAGGAGGTCGAGCGCATCACACGCTTGCGCGCGGAGAACAACGTCCCCGAGTACGTCTACGTGAGGCAGTTGCAGGCGGCCGTCGGCTTCGACGGCTCGCGCCGCGTGGCGGAGATAAAGGCGCCGACGCTCGTCGTCACGGGCGATTCGGACGTGATCGTGCCGCCTCAGAATTCGTACAACCTCGCCGCGGCGATTCCCGGCGCGGAGTTGCGCGTCGTCGAGGGCGGCAGCCACACCTTCTTCATCGAGCGGGCGGAAGAATTTAACGCCATCGTCGCCGACTTCATCGAACGGACAAGGGTTTCAAGCCAATGACCTACGCACGCATCGCCGGCACGGGCTCTTACGCGCCGGAGAAAGTCATCACCAACGCGGAACTCGGCCGCATGCTCGGCGAGGACGTGGACGAGTTCGTCTCGCAGGTGCTCGGCATACGCGAGCGGCGCGTCTGCGCCCCGGACGAGTCCACGGCCGACCTCGCGACCGAGGCCGCGCGCCGCGCGCTCGAAGCAGCGGGAGTGAAAGCCGAAGAGTTAGACCTGATAGTCCTCGCGACCGACACGCCCGAATACCTCTCGCCGGCCACGTCCGTCGTCGTGCAGCACCGGCTGGACGCGAAGAACGCCGGCACCTTCGACATGACCTGCGCCTGCGCCGGCTTCGTCACCGCGCTCGACACCGCCTCGAAGTACGTCATCGCCGACTCTTCCTACAAACACGTCCTCGTCGTCGGCGCCTACGCGATGTCGAAGTACCTCGACTGGACTGAGAAGAAGACCGCGACCATCTTCGCCGACGGCGCGGGCGCGGTCGTCCTGCGCGCCGACGAAACCCGCCCCGGCTTTCTCGCCTCGAAGCTCGTCGCCGACGGCAGCTTTCACGAACACATGGGCATCTACGCGGGCGGCACGCGCATGCCCATCACCGAAGATGTCTTGCGCGAGGGCGTCTGGAACAAGGTGCGCTTCGCGAAGAAGTACCCGTCGTCGGTCAACACAGAGGGCTGGCCCGCAATCGTCGGCGACGTTCTGAAAAAGGCCAAGCTCACGCTCGAAGACGTAGCGCTCTTCCTCTTCACGCAGGTCAACCTGAGCACTATCAAAGAGGTCATGGCCGGCATGAGCCTGCCGATGGAGCGCACACATACCGTTATGCAGAAGTGGGGCTACACCGGCTCGGCCTGCATCCCTATGGTCTTGGACGACGCCGTGCGCGAGGGCAAGCTGAAGGAGGGCGACGTGGTCGTCATGTGCGCCTCCGGCGGCGGCCTCAACATGGCCTGCACCGCTTTTCGCTGGTGATGAACTACCCGAACATCTACGCACTCTTCCGCGAGAGGGCGGAGCAGTATCGCGCGCAGGGCGACCCGGCCGTCTTCTACGTCCGGCGCGGGCGTCGTTGGGAGGGCGTGCCGTGGAGCCGCTTTGATGACGACGTGCACGCGTTCGCGTCGGCGCTCGTCGCGCGCGGGCTGACGCCGGGCGCGTCCGTCTGCATCCTGATGGGGAACGTGCCCGAGTGGCCTGTCGCAGACGTGGGGACGATAAGCGCGGGCGGCGTCGGCGTCGGGCTCTACCCGACCAACTCGCCCGAGCAGTGCCGCTACATCGTCGAGCACTCGGACGCCGAGTTCGTGCTCGTTGACACGGCTGCGCAGCTCGCGAAGGTTCTGAGCGTCCGCGACGAACTGCCGAAGGTCAAAGCCTTCGTCTCGCTCGACGCCGAGGCCGCGCACGAGGCGGGCGTCGTCAGTTACGAAGATTTCCTTGAAGAAGGCCGCGCGGCGCGCGAACGCGTCGCGGACGTTCTCCGCGAGCGTGCGGAAGGAGCAAAGCCCGACGACACGGCCGTCATGGTCTACACTTCGGGGACGACGGGGCAGCCGAAGGGCGCGTGCCTGAGCCACCGTTACATCATCAACAGCGTCGAGTCTCTGCGCGGCGTGACGCCCGTCTACGACACGGACGTTGCGTTCTCTTACCTTCCCTTCTGCCACGTCGCCGAACGCATCTCGGGTCTCTACAACCGCCTCTACGCCGGGGCGCCCGCGCACTTCGTTGACGACCTCTCGAAGCTCGGCGAGTACATGCTCGAAGTGCGCCCGACCGTCTTCGCCTCGCTCCCGCGCTTCTTCGAGAAGATACACGCGCGCGTCGTCGCAGACCTCGAAAAGCTCCCGGCCGACGAGCGCGCGAGATTCGAAGATGCGCTCGCCGTCGGCCGCGAAGTGGTGCGTTTGCGTCAGGCGCGTCTTGAAGTGCCGGCCGACCTGCTCGAACGTTACGAGCACACGGCGCTGCCCGCGCTCGCGCGCGTCAAGGACTACTTCGGCGGGCGCGTGAGGCTTCTGACTTCGGGCGGGGCGCCGCTGCCGCAAGAGGTCGCGGAGTTCTTCGCCGCCGCGGGCCTGCCGATACTCCAAGCCTACGGGCTGACCGAGAACATCTGCGTCGCCTTCAACCGCCCCGATAATTACAAGTTTGGAACGGTCGGGCCGCCGATGCCCGGCTGCGAGGTGCGCGTCGAGCCGGACGGCGAGATTCTGGTGCGAAGCCGAATGATGTTCTCGGGCTACTACAAGGAGCCGTCGAAGACTGCCGAGATGCTGCGCGACGGGTGGCTTCTGACGGGCGACTTGGGCGAGCAGGATGCGGACGGCTTCCTTAAAATCACGGGGCGCAAGAAGGAGTTGATTGTGCTCTCTTCGGGGAAGAACGTCGCGCCGCTCCTCGTTGAGAACATGCTGAAGGAGCACCACCTCGTCAGTCAGGCTTTCGTCTACGGCGACGGCCACAGCTACCTCGTCGCGCTCATCACGCTCAACCCCTTGGAGGCGTCGGAGTACGCGCGCGCGCGTGGCATCGAGGGCGCGTCAATCGCCGAGTTGGCTAGAGACGAACGCATCACGGCGCTCATCGGCGAGATTGTCGAGCGCGCCAACCGCCGCGTCTCTTCGAGCGAACAGGTCAAGCGCTTCGCAGTCCTCCCGCGCGACTTCGAGGCCGCGCGCGACGAGGTGACGCCGACACTGAAGGTCAAGCGCGACGTGGTGGCGAAGAATTTCAGGGAAGAGCTGGAAGGACTCTACGCCCCCGCGGGCAAAGGAGCGGAGCAGGAATGAGAAAGAACAGGAACAGCGCGCGCGTCGCCTCGCGCGTCGCGTTGCTTGCGGTGTTGTTCTTCGCGGGCGTCTGCGTTCGCCGCGCGTCGGCGCAGGGAACGGGCGCTTCGCCCGCCGCCTTCACGCACGCGGCCGTCCGGCAGATAACGGCGACGCAGGCGGCCGAGAAGGAAGTCACGGTCTTCGGCCAGAAGATTCGCTACGTCGAGGCGGGCAGCGGCCCCGTCGTCGTGCTTTTGCACGGCCTCGGCGGGAACTCGACCAACTGGGCCTTCAACATCCCTGCGCTCGCGCAGAAGTACCGCGTCGTCGTGCCCGACCAGATCGGCTTCGGCCGCTCTGACAAGCCGCTCGTCAACTACCGCGTCGGCACCTACGCGGACTTCCTCGACAAGTTCTTGGACGAACTGAAGATTGAAAAGGCCGCGTTGGTCGGCAACTCGATGGGCGGCTGGATCGCTGCGCTCTACACGCTGCAACACCCTTCGCGCGTCGAGCGCCTCGTGCTCGTGGACGCCGCGGGCTTTCGTCCGCCGAAGGAGTTCGACCTCGCCACACTCTCCGGCCTCAACCCCTCGACGCGCGAAGGGATGAAGCGGCTCGCGGGCATGGTCTTCTTCAACCCGCTGCTCAAGAGCGACGCCGCGATTGACTTGATGTTGACGCAGCGCCTCTCGGCCGGCGACGGCTACACCATCCAGAGCCTCGTCGAATCCATCTACCGCGGCGAGGACATGCTCGACGGGCGCCTGTCGGCAATCAAACAGCCCGTCCTCCTTATCTGGGGACGCGAGGACGGCCTGACGCCGCTCGCGCGCGAGGGCGCGCAGTTTCAGAAGGAACTCGCCGGCGCGCGGCTCGTCGTCTTAGACAACTGCGGCCACGTCCCGCAGGTCGAGAAGGCTGCGGAGTTCAACGCGGCCGTGCTCGCGTTCCTCGCGGCTGAGACGAAGTGACGAAGTGAGGGACTTCACGCGATGAGATTCAAGGTCGGCGACGCGGCGACGCGCACCAAGACGATAACGGACGAAGACATACGCGCCTTCGCGGAGCTTTCGGGCGACCGAAACCCCGTACACCTCGACGACGAGTACGCCGCACAGACGCGCTTCGGCCGGCGCATCGCGCACGGGATGATTGCTGCGTCGCTCGTCTCTGCGGCGCTCGCGAACGAGTTGCCGGGGCCGGGCTCAGTTTATTTAAGTCAGACGTTGCGCTTCACCGCGCCGGTCTTCCCCGGCGACACCGTTACGGCGCGCGTCGAGGTGACGAAGGTCAGGGAAGGCAAGCCCATCATCACTTTGGAGACCGTCTGCACCAACGAGCGCGGCGAGCGCCTGCTCGAAGGCGAGGCCGTCGTGCTGTTGACGGAAGTCTGATGAGAGTTCATTAGAAGATGACGACGACAACCGGCGCGGCCGAGGCGAGGCAGAAAATCACGGGCGCGGCGTGGTACGCGCTCGGCGTGCTGACGCTCGTCTACATGCTGAACTTCTTAGACCGCACGCTCATCTACATCCTGTTCGCGCCCATCAAGGCCGAGATGAAGTTGAGCGACTTCCAGCTCGCGCTGCTGGGGCCGACCGCGTTCGTCATCTTTTACACGCTGCTCGGCGTCCCCTTCGGGCGTCTGGCTGACAGGGCCGTGCGGAAGAGGATGATCGCGGCGGGGCTCGCCGTGTGGAGTCTGTTCTCCGGCCTGACGGGTTTTGCGGAAGGCTTCTGGGCGCTCTTCTTCTGCCGCGTGATGGTAGGCGTCGGCGAGGCGACGCTCGGGCCCGCCGCGCTCTCGCTCCTCTCCGACCACTTCCCGCCGCGCGTGCGCGCCACGATGCAGGCCGTCTACTCGTCAGGCATCGCGGTCGGCGCGGCGGCCGCGTCGTTCCTCGGCGGCTGGCTCGGCGAGACTTGGGGCTGGCGCTGGGCCTTCTACCTCGTCGGCTTCCCCGGGCTCGCTCTCGCGCTGCTGGTGCTGTTGATTAAGGAGGAGCGGCGCGGCGCGACCGAGACCGCGCCCGCGCGCTACGACGCTGGTGACTGGAAGGTGCTCCTGAAGTCTGCGCCGCTGCGCTACCTCTACGCGGGCTACGCGCTCTTCGGGCTGGCGGCGAACAACCTCTCAATCTGGGGCGCGATCTACTTCCTGCGCGCGCACGGCTTCAGCCTCTCGTACATCGGGACAGTCGGCGGCGTCTTCGCGCTGGCGGCGGGCGTGCCGGGCACGATCCTCGGCGGCGCGCTCGCAGACAAGTTCGGCGGGCGGTTCGGGCGCGGCGGGCGGATGCTCTTCGGCGCGGCGGCCGCGCTCGCCTCTGTGCCGCTGTGGCTGCTGCTGCTCTTCGCGGGGAGTCAGGCGGGACTGCTCTTCGCTTGGTTCATGCTGCTCGCGCTCTCGCTCGTGTGGCTCGGGCCTGCGGCGGCCGACGTGCATGACGTGGCCGGGCCGAAGCTGCGGGGCTTAGGCATCGGCATCTACTTCTTCGCCGTCAACGTCGCGGCCTACGGCATCGGTGCGCCGCTCATCGGCAAGCTCAACGACGCGCTCGGCGCGGCCGCGGCTCCGACGATGATGAGCTACGGGCTGCTCGTCTGTCCGTTGGCCTGTCTGCTCGGCGCGCTGCTGCTGTGGCTCGGCAGTCGAAGCATCGGCGCGGGCGCGTCGCACGACGAGGCGGCGGGGAAAAGCGTCTGAGCGTAAGGCGCCCGAGCGTGTAGAATGGGCGCATGTCTAAAACGCTTCTCGCGACGCTCGCGCTCCTCGTCCTGCCCCTCCTGTTCTCGTCGGTCGCGCAGACGACGCGGCGGACGATGCGGCTCGACATCTACCACACGGGCACCGCTTCCGAAGAGGTCTTCAGCCTTGACCGCGCCGTCCTTGAGCCGCTGCCGTGGCCCGGCAACCCGCGCCACGACGTTGACGACTCGAACCTCGGCAAGTACTTCTTCGAAGTCAGGGACGCGAAGACCGACCGCGTCCTCTACTCGCGCGGCTTCGCCTCCATCTACGGCGAGTGGGAGACGACCGACGAGGCCAAGACCGTCCGCCGTACCTTTCAGGAGTCGCTGCGCTTCCCCGCCCCCGAAGCTCCCGTCAAAATCGTCCTGAAGAAGCGCGACGCGAAGAACGTCTTTCAGGAAGTCTGGAACGTGGGCCTAGACCCGACAGACATCTTCGTCGAACGCTCGACGCCGAAGGCGCCCGCGCCGCTCATCGAGATTCAGAAGAACGGCGATCCTTCAACCAAAGTTGACTTCCTCATCATCGGCGACGGCTACACCGCAGCCGAATCGGCGAAGTTCGAACGGGACGCGCGACGGATGACGGAAGTACTCTTCTCGACTTCGCCCTTCAAGGAACGGCGGAAGGATTTCAACGTCTGGGCTCTCTGCCCGCCCGCGGCCGAGTCGGGCGTCTCGCGCCCCTCGACGGGCGTCTACCACGACTCGCCGCTCGGCGCGACCTACGACGCCTTCGGCTCCGAGCGCTACGTCCTAACCTTCGACAACCGCGCGCTCCGACGCGCCGCGCAGTTCGCGCCCTACGAGTTCGTCGAAATCCTCGTCAACAACCGCACCTACGGCGGCGGAGGCATACACAACCTCTACTCGACCGTCGCCGTGGATAACGCTTGGGCGAACTACGTCTTCGTGCACGAGTTCGGCCACCACTTCGCGGGGCTGGCGGACGAGTACTACACCTCGTCCGTCGCCTACGCGCCTTCGGCCGTGCGCACGGAGCCTTGGGAGCCGAACGTGACGGCGCTGCTCGACCCGGCCGCGCTCAAGTGGAAAGACCTCGTCTCCGCCGACACGCCGATTCCCACGCCTTGGGGCAAGGAGGCTTTCGAAGCTTACTCGAACCGGATTCAGCAGCGCCGCCGGGAGATTAGGGCGCAACGCAAGCCCGAGGAGGTGATGGAGGCGCTCTTCCGCGAAGAACTCGAACACGAACAAGGCATGTTCGCGAAGGAGAAGTATGTCGGCCGCGTCGGCGCCTTCGAGGGCGCGAACTACGCGGCCAAAGGCTACTACCGCCCCGAAGTTGATTGCATCATGTTCACGCGCACCAACCACTTCTGCGCCGTCTGCCGCCGCGCCATCGAGCGCGTGATAGACATGTACACGCGCTGACCGCGCGCGCGTACGCGGGCCGTGAAAGTGAAAGGGGACGCCGCAAAGCGTCCCCTTTCACTTTCAGGCGTTGCGTCGTCTTTACCAATTGAAGCGTTGGCGGTACTCGTCGGCCTCGATGAAGGCGCGCACCATCTCGGCCCTGTGGAAGTCGCCGCCGTTGTCTTCGAGCTTGCGGAGCCAGAAGTTGAAGCCGTCGAGGTTCGTGTCGCGCCCCTCGTCCGGGTTGCGGTGCAGGTAGCCGAAGTACTGCATCAAGACGAAGGCCGCGTTCTGCTCTTTGCGCCGGAAGTCGTCGTTGTCGGCCACCTTGCGCAGCACGGTCGCGCGCGTCTCCGAGCCCGCGTTCAACCCCTGCACGAGCGTCGTCCGCACACTGTCTGTGACGATGACGCCCGTGTTCTGGATGAGCGCGTTCACGTACTGCTCGTTCGACAGCCCGCCGTAGCGCTGCTGGAACTCGGCGCGCGCCACCCACGTCTCGGCCGCGCGGCGCTTGTTGTCTTCGAGCTGCCGCTCCCAGCCCTCGCGGCCGACGACGACGCCCTGCGCCGCCGCCTGCATGTCCACTAGGAACTGGTTGCGGCGCGGCATCGAGCCGTAGCTCGCCTTGTTGAAGCGGTAGAGCATGTAGCCCGTCTCCTGAAACTCGATTGACAGGAAGAAGGCGCCCGAGGTATTGACGCGCGCGCGCTGGACGCAGGCGGCGTCGCCGCTGCATTTGGCGATCTCGCCCGACCAGAACTGTTGGCCCGAGTCGTCGGCCTCGCGGCCGAGGAAGTCTCGGTACTGCTGCTCGACGAAGAACGTCGTGTCGTCAATGTCGTTCGAGACCTGCGCGACGGTGCCGGCCGTGTTGAAGACGCCGCTCACAACAGTCTGGCCTGCCGCGTTCGACACGACGACCGTCGTCGCCGTCGTCACGTTCGGCACCGCTTGGCCGTGCTCGCTCTCAAGCTCGAACTCTGCTTCAAGCGTCGGCCCTATGTTCAACTCGCCCACCTTCACGCCGTCCACGAAGACGTTCAGGACTGTGCCCGCAGGCAGGTTGACGTGCTCGACCTCGACCTCGAACTCGCGTTCGCCGTCGCGCGAGCGAAACTTGGCCGAGCCCGTCGGCGTCAGCCCCGCGATGGCCGCTCCGGCGAGGCGCGACTCGATGCGCACCTCTGTGCCGGGCGCTGGCGTCGGCGTCGGAGTAGGCGTCGCGCCGGGCGTCGGGGTCGGCGTAGGCGTGGCCGGCGGGAGGTTCGAGAAGGAGCCCGCGACGATTGTCACGCCCGCGGCGTCAGAGACGACGACGCGCGTGCGCGAGTTGACCTGCGGGACGGTCTGGCCGTCCTCGGTCTTGAGGCGCAGCTCGCTGCGCTGTAGGCTCGGCGCGACGGAGAGCGTGCCGACCTGCGCGCCGTCAACGAGGACGTTGAGGACGGTGCCCGCCGGCAGGTTGACGTTCTCGACGCGCACGCGGAACTCGCGGCCCGACGACTCGACTTCGTACTCGGCCTCGCCCTTCGGCGTGACGCCGTTGACGGCCGCGCCCGCGAGGTCGGCCTCGAACTCGTTCATGACGGGCGTCGGCGTCGGAGTCGCGCCGGGCGTCGGAGTCGGGCTCGGCGTGGCCGTCGGGCTAGGGGTCGCTGTCGGCGTCGGCGTTGGAGTCGCGGTCGGCGAAGGCGTGGGCGTCGCTGTCGGCGTGGGCGTCGGGGTCGGCGAGGCCGAGCCGAAGGTGCCGGCGACTACGGCGGCGCCCGACTGATTCGTGACGGTGACGCTCGTGCCGTTAGCGACCGACGGGACTGACTGCCCTCGCTCGGTCTCAAGTTCGAGCTTGCCTGCGCGCAAGGAGTCGAGCGTGAGCGTGCCCACCTGTTGATTCTTGACGAGTACGTTGAGAACCGTGCCCGCGGGCAGGCTCACGTCCTCCACTTCGACCTGAAGCTTGCGGTCGGTCGCGGAACGCTCGCGGAAGACGGCCTTGCCTGAAGGCGTGACGCCGCCTATGGCCGCGCCCGTGAGCGCTGCGTTGATGATCGTCTCGGAGTCGTCCGCGAAGGCCGGCGACGCGGCGAACGCGGCCAGCGTCGCCAGCAGCGCGACGAACGCGAGCGCGGCGCGCGCGGCGGTTGAAATGTCTGTAAGGTGGAAGCGGGCTGCAAACGCTCTTCTGCTGTTCATCGTCTGAACTCCAAATCTCCGTTTGTTCTGGGAAGGCGGGGAGCCTCTGCCACGCTGACAGTGCCCGCGCGCGCCGGAGAAATACCGGAGTCAAGAAAGTTTTCGCAGGGATGAGGTAAGTAGGCAGAAGGCAGTACATCCCCGGAGGGGATGAAGACAATAGCCGGGGGCAGAGCGAACGAAGTGAGCGCCGCCCCCGGAACACGACGAATAAATGTTCCGACCCTGTAAGGGTCGCACCCGCGTCACACGGTGCGACCCTTACAGGGTCGGAATTCATTTTGTTGCTTCTACCGGGGGTGGCGCTTCAGTCGCTGCGCTCCCTAGCTTACCCCCGGCTATTACCTGAATCCCCTCCGGGGATTTCCGAACTGCCATCTGCCTACTACTTAAAAAGGCGGCGCGGCCTTTGCCGGCCGCGCCGCCTTGCTGACAGGGCGCACCGTTCTCCCCGTGACGGTCGCCCCGACAGACTTTTCTGTTGTCACTGGCGGAAGCGGCCGCGGTACTCGATGGACTCGATGAAGGCGCGCACCATCTCCGCGCGTATGAAGTCGCCGCCGTTGTCTTCCAGTTTCCCGAGCCAGAAGCTGTAGCCCGAGAAATCTCGCTTCGCTTCCGGCGCGTCGTCGGGGTTGCGTCGGAGGTAGCCGAAGTACTGCATCAACACGAAGGCGCGGTTGCGTTCCTGCGCGACGAGCGAGGCGTTCTCCGCCACACGCTTCAGGACGCGTGCGCGTGCGGCCGTGTCGGCCGAAGTGGCCGCGCCGCCGAACTCGTCAACGACCGCCTGCCGCTCGGCGGCCGAAGGCGTGAGCCCCGCGTTCGTGAAGAGCTGGTCTGCGAACTGCGCGGGCGTCAGCGTCGTCGGGAAGGCGGACGTGAAGCGTGCGCGCGCGACGAAGTCGAGCACGAAGGCGTCGCGGTTCGCGGCGAGCTTCTGCTCCCAGCCCGCGGAGTTGACGACCACGCCCTCGCCGATGCGCTGCGTGTCGGGCATGAAGTCCTCGTAGCGGACGGGCACGGGCTTGTCCGCGGCGAGGTTGCCGAAGGCAGCCTTGTAGAGCCTGTAGACGAAGTAGCCCGTGTCGCGGAACTCTATCGAGAGGAAGAAGGCGCCCGACGTGTTCGTGCGCCGGAACTGCACGCACGCGGCGTCGCCGTTGCACTGGTTGACCTCCTGCGACCAGAAGTCGCCGCCGGACTTGTCTGGCGCGCGGTTGAGGAAGTCGAGGTACTGCTGGCGTACGAAGTTGCCGGTGTTATCAATCGGGTTCACGCCGAAGTTGACGAAGGGCACGACCGCATTTGAAGCGTCAACACGCCTCTTGACAGGCTGCTCCGGCGACGGGCGCACGGCCGCGCTGCGGATGCGGTCTTTGACGAGGTCTGCGCTCAACTCGGGCGAGGCCGCGCGCACGAGCGCAGCGACGCCCGCGACTATCGGCGCGGCCATAGAGGTTCCGGCCCAGACGCCCGTGCCGCTGCCGGGCACGCTGCTCGTAATCTGGACGCCGGGCGACATCACGTCGTTGACTACTCGGTCGTCGCGCTCGGAGAAGGGCGCGAGCGTGTCGTCCGGTTGGCTGGCGGCGATAGAGAGTTCGCCGTCGAAGTTCTCCGCGGCCGGGAACATCGGCGTCGCCGTGCCGTGGTTGCCGGCCGCGGCCACCACGACGACTTTCGAGTAGGGCGAAGGGACGCCCGTGTCGCACGCGTCGCCGACCACCTCGCGCAGCACGCGCGAGTTCTGGAAGGTGGCGAGGCTCATGTTGATGACATCCGCGCCGTCGTCGGTCGTCGGGTCGCCGTCCGGGTCGAGCGCGTACTTGATGGCCTCGGCGAGCACCCACATGTTTCCGACGCCGTGCGAGTCGAGCACGCGCAGCGGCATGATGCGCGCCTCGGGCGCCGCGAGCGCGACGAGCCCGGCGACGTGCGTCCCGTGCCCGTAGGGGCCGCACTCGCGCGGGTCTGTGGCGGTGCTGCCGGCCGGGCACGTGGGAAGGACTTCGCTCGGGTCGTCGTCGTCGTCAACGAAGTCGTGACCGCGAAGGAGTCTTCCGGCCAGAGCCGGGTGGCGTCGGTCAACGCCCGTGTCGAGCACGGCGACTATCACGCCCGCGCCCTTAGTCGCGCGGTGCGCGTCCACGAGGCGAATCTTGTCCACGGCCCACTGCGAGACGTAGTCGTCCTTGCCGCTGTGACCACCGCCGCCGACGCTCCACGTCAGCCCGCTCGTCCAGCTCGAAGCGACGCTCCAAGTCAGGCCGCTGCCTTCGGGCGCGCCGGCCGTGTAGTTGGCCTCGGCGTACTCGACGCGAGAGGTGTCGGCGGCGACGGCCGTCGCCTTCACCTTCGAGTCGGTGCCGTCCAGAACGCGCATCCGGTAGATGGGGCGCGTGCCGAACTGCTCGACGAGCTGTAGGTGGAACTGATCCGAGACGGCCTGTAGGTCTGAGGCGCGCAGGAGCTTGACGTTAATCTCGTTGGTGACGTAGCCGTCCTCGCCGCTGCCGCCGCCGTCGGCGCGGACGGTCTGAAGCGCGGGCGCGCACGGGAAAAGCAGCGCGGCGACGAGCGCGAGCAGTACTAAGGGGCGTAAAAACTTGCGCGACATCCTTCGGCAAACTCCTTACTGATAAGGGCAGAAAAAGGCCCGCGGGGCTCGGGGCGAATCAAACAATTTGCCGGAAAATTGAGTCCGCGGGGCGTTTTTAAAGGCCGTTGCTTTGATGCCCCTCCCCGGCCGAACAGTGCCCCGGCCGGGCGCAAAAATACACCGGGGAGAAAGAAATTTTCTGTGACGGCTGTTACCAGCGGCCCGTCAGGACGAAGGGCGACCAGAAGAAGGGGTGAGGGCGCTCGCGCATCTGCCGCAGTTGCGCCTCGCGCAGCGCCGCCGCGGGCCGCGAGCCCGAGCAGAGGTGCCTGTAGAAGTCTGTCATCAACTCGGCCGTCGCCTCGTCGTCCACCGTCCAGAGGCTCAGCAGTAGCGACGGCGCACCCGCGTAGAAGAAGCCGCGGACGAGACCTATCAACTCGTCGCCCGGCGCGACGGCGCTCACGCCCGTCTCGCAGGCCGAGAGCGTGACGAGGCCGGCGCCGACTTCGAGCGTGTAGGCGTCGCGGACGGTCATCCAGCCGTCGCCGAGTTTCAGGGAGGAGAAGAGCGGGCTGTCCGGCCGGAACTGTCCGTGGCATGCGAGGTGGAGCACATCCGCCGCGGGCGCGCGCTCGCGTAATGCTTGCAGCGTGGCTTCGCAGTCGAGCAGCGCGTCCGACTCGGGGAAGAGCGGCGCGAGGGCTTTTATCTCGTCGCGCACGCGCGGCGTCTGCTCGTCGGCGACGCCGAGCAGGAGCGCGCGGCCGAAACGTCGTTCGGGACGCTCAAGGCAGTGGCGCAGCACGCCCGCGCTCGGCGCGTATGAGACTTCGCGCCGCTCGACGACGTAAGCCTCTCCGTCGTGCAAAGCGTGGAATGGTACGTAGTGCAGCGCGCGGTGCGGGACGACGACGAGGCGGCGCGCGCCCACGCGCTCTTCGACGCGACGCAGCAGCAACTCGTAGAGCGCCGAGAGGTGCCGGCGTGCGCGCTCGGCGAGCGGCGCGAGGTGCGTGCGCATGCGCGCGGCGCCGTAGCGGAGGCTTCCGATTTGAAAGCGGAACTGCCCGAGCGCCTCGCCCACTTCGCACTCGTCGGCGAGGCCACGTATGACCTCGATGGATTCGTCTGTGACGACGAAGGCCAGCACCTCGCCGCCGAGCGTCGTGTACTCGACGAGCGCGGTGTCCGAGCCGAGCGCACGTTGCAGGCCCGACACGTCGAGCGCTTCGGCGCGTCCGATCTCTGCGCCGCCGCCGCGGTGCTGTAGCTGCCGCATGATTTCGAGCGTGCGCGTCTCGCGTTCGCGTACGGCGTCGTGCAGCGCGCGCATCGCTTCGGCCCCGCGCGCGGCGCCGGTCTCGTCGGGGCGATTGATGCGGCTGTAGAACCAGCTCAACTCTTCGCGCAGACGTTCGAGCTGTTCGAGCAGCCCGGCCTCGAACTCGTCGCGCGGCCGCGGGCGTACGGCGAGCGTGCCGCTCAGCATCTCGACCAGCGCACGTGACCGCGCGCGCTCCGTGTAGCAGAGCGCGTCACTGATGCGTGCGCCTTGCTCGTCTGAAAGACACAGGCGCACGAGTTCGTCATAGGGCGCGAGCTTGTCGGCGACGAAGGCCGTGCGGAACTCCTCTGCGGGGAGGGGCGCGCGCAGGTCTTCGATGAGCGAGACGGCGCGCTTGAAAGACTCTTCGGCCCTTCCGGTGTCGCCGGCCGCGCGGAAGAGCTGGCCGAGCGAGGTGTGGCAGCGCTCGGCTATCTGCGGGAGCGCCTGCTGCTCGGCCTCGCGGAGCGTAGCGTCGAGGAGAATCTGCGCGAGACGTTCCTGACCCTGCGCGCGCGCGGCCTCGCCGCGCAGCCAGCGCGCGAGCAGCATGCGTCGTCTCGCTCCCGCACGCGCGAGCGGCGCTTCGGCCTGCGCGGCGAGGACGGCCGTCGCGGTGTGGTCGCCTTCCGAGAGGCTTAGCTGCGCCTCTGCGAGCGTGACGTAAGCCTCGCCGACCATGTTGCCCTCGGCCGCGTAGAGAGCGCGTGCTTGCGCTAAATGTTCGTGCGCCTCTGCCGTCTCGCCCGCGATGACGGCGGCACGTCCGGCCTGCGCCAGCGCACGCGCCTGCTCGGCGCGCATGCCGAGTTCTTCAAACGTCGGGACGACGCGCAGGTAGACGGCGCGCGCTTCCGTGGCGAGGTTGAGTTCGAGGTACGCGTCGGCCAGTTCAAGCTCGGCGATGGCAGATTGATGAGGCATGCCCATCGCGTCGAAGTGTCGGCGCGAGCGCTCCAACAAATCGAGCGCCTCGCGGTAGCGGCCGCGGAAGAGCGCGAGGTTGCCTGTGCTGGCTTCGATGGCGGCCTGCGTGGCTGCGAGCCCGGCCTCTTCGGCGCGCGCGAGCGCTTGCCGGTAGAGTTCTTCGGCCGAGCGGAAGTCCTGCCGGAGCGTGTAGAGGAAGGCGAGCGAGTTCTCGATGATGGCGAGCTGCTTGAGGTCGCCCGTGGGGAGGAAGCGTGCGCGCGCGAGTTTGAGGAAGGTCTCGCCCTCCTCGTAGCGGTCGCGGCGTACGCAGAGGTTGCCGATGTTGTGTTCGACCTTGCCGGCGGCGGGCAGGTCGTTGTGCTCTAGAAACACGTCGCGGGCGCGCGCGCCCGTCTCGATGGCCTCGTCGTAGCGGCCGAGCATGGCGAGCGCAACGAGTTTGCTGACCTGCGTCGAGCCGGCCGCGTGCGGCTGGCAGAGGCGTCGGAAGCGCGCCTCCGCTTCGTCCAGACGGCGCACGGCCTCCTCCATCCTTCCGCCGACGAGCGCGGCAATGCCTGAGCCCCAGTCGCGCAGCGCCGCGACCTCTTCCGAGTCGTTGGCGGCGGCGAGCGTTTCGAGCGCGGCTGCGGCGGCCACGGCGCGCGGCGGGTCGCCGCTCCAAGCCTCAAGGCATACGTCCTTGAGCGCGTGCGCCAGAGCGGCGTCGGCCAGCGCCGGGTGCTCCGAGAGCAGCGCGGCGCGCTCCTCATCGGATTCCGCCGCGACGAGGCGCGAGACAAGTTCCGCTCGGTTCATCCTTCTTTGAGTTTACTACTACGGTTGGGCGATTCGGCTAGGCGCTCAAAGTTAATTCCGGAATCTCGATTTCGGTCTCGTCCAGACGCAGCCGCAGAGTGTAGGTGCCCCCGGCGACGGGCGGCAGCAGCGTGAACTCGCAGAGGTCGTTGAGCGTGGCGCGCGCGGCCACAGAGCCGTCCGGCGCGATGGCCTCGACTTCACCGCCGCGGCAGGGGCCGAGCACTTGGCCCGAGACCGTCCAGCCTTCAGTGCCGGGCGCGAGGCGGAGGTCAACGTCGAAGTCGCCTGCGCTGAAGAGGAGCTGGCGCGCGGGCGCGGGCTGTCCCGAGCGTACGCCGAAGGCCGGCTGAAGATGGGTGCTGTCGAAGGTGAGCGCGGCGACGAGCCGGCGCAAAAGTCCGGGCTCGGCCGGCGCCGTCGCGGCGTGCGCGCGGAACATGCGTACGACGCCCGCGAGCGCCTCGGCCGGGGCGTCTTCGGAGTTGTCGGCGCGCATCAGCACCGTCAGCCGCCCGAGCCGTTCGGCCTCTCCGGCGCAGCGCGCGCAGGCCGCGAGGTGCGCGCGCTCTTCGGCCGACGCTTCCGCCGACTCTTGCGCCGTGAGGCGGCCTTCGGCCATGTAGGCCAGCCGCGCGAAGGGGATGTGTTGTGGGGTCAATCTCATGTTCCGCTCCCGTTCGGGCGCCCTCCGAGCGCCCGCTCGACCCAACAGTGCGCGCGCGTGCGCTAAAAATACATCTCAGGAGAAACCTTTCTTCCTCAGCACGTCGAGCAGTTTTTTAAGGCAGCGGGCGCGCGTGGGGCCGATGCTGCCTTCCGTAGTGCCGAGGGCGGCGGCGATTTCGGAGTAGGGCGGCGGCTCCGTCGCGTAGAAGAGCATCTGGATGAGCTTGCGGCAGCGCTCGTCCAGTTCGGCGAGCGCCGCGCGGACGAGGTGCTGCTCTTCGAGCCGCGCAAGCGCCTCTTCGGGCAGCACGCTCTCGTCGGGGATGTCGTACATCTCGCCGCCCGCGTCGTCCGCGTCGTCGGCGAAGGGGCGGAGCGACTTCGCCCGGCTCACCGCGCGCCAAGTCTTCCGCTTGGCAGTCGTGACGAGCCACGCTTGCAGGCGCGAGGGCTGTTCGATGGTCTGGATGCTTTCGAGGAGGGCGGCGAACACGTCCTGAAAAATCTCGGAGGCGGCGTCCTCGTCCAAGCCCGCGCGGCGCGGGATGGTGTAGATGAGCCGCTGGTAGCGCACGACCAGAGCCTCCCACGCCGACTGCTCGCCGCGGCGGCAGCCCGCCAACAGTTCCTCGTCGCTACGCCCCTTGGATGCTTCTACGGCAGCCACCAGCAAAGGATAGGGCGGACGCGTGGGAAAGGCAAAAGGCGAAGGTGAAAGGCGCCGACCTTCGTCAATCGTTCTCGCTCGGGTCAGTCGTTTGAACTGCGTCAGTTATTCTCGCCGCCCGCGTCGAGCGTGAGGGTGACGGCCGTCTCGCCGTCCTCGGGGACGTTGACGTGCTGCCTGACTTCGAGCGCGCGCATGCCGGGGCGCAGCGCGCGCACGACCAGCTCGTAATCGCCCGAGGGAAGTCCGCCGACCGTGAAGCGGCCTCGGGCGTCAACGTCCGCCGGCCGCCCCGCGAAGTGCAGCCCCGCGCCCGGCCGCAGGACGAAGACCGCGAGGCTCGTCTGCGGCGGCAAGCTCCCGTTCACGACGTTCACCTGCCCGCGCACGCTCCCGTCGCCGTAGGCGTAGACGGCGACGACGCCCGACACTTGCGCGCCCTCGCTCACTTCAATCCCGCGGCTGCGATCCGCGCCCTCGTACTCGATGCGCAGCAGCGTCAGCCCCTTCACCGCCGGCCAGCCCGTGCCGAGTCTGACGATGCCCGGCCTTAAGCCGCCGACGCGGAACGTGCCGTCGGGGCCGGCGCTGATGGTGCGCTGGTAGTTGGACGCGACGGAGCCGCCCGGCTCGTAGCTCACGTTCAGCCTGATCTGCGACACGAGGCGCGAGAGTTTGGCGCGGTCGTTCGTGCCCTCGACGCGGACTGAGCCGGACAGGGTTGTGGCGCGTCGTATCCTTACCTCGACGCCCGACACGTCCGACGCCCGAACGCTAAATGGCGCGGACTCGCCGTACCACTCGCCCACGTCTTCGGGCGAGGTGAAGACGACG
Source organism: Pyrinomonadaceae bacterium (assembly GCA_035248785.1). Taxonomy (GTDB): domain Bacteria; phylum Acidobacteriota; class Blastocatellia; order Pyrinomonadales; family Pyrinomonadaceae; genus QHXN01. Next base: position 54,787 of record DATFHD010000004.1, read on the forward strand.
TAGCGGCCCGGCGTCAGCCTTTCGAGTTGAAACTCGCCGCGCGCGTCCGCCTGCACGGCGCCCGCGAAGACCGGCCTCTGGTCGCCTTGCCCCTCGGTCGCGTATTGGAGCACGACGCCGGGCACGACCTGTCCGCCTTCGTTGACGACGCGCCCCGACGCGCGGTAGGTCTTCGCCGGAGTGCCGAGCGCGATGTCCACGTCGCCCACTTCGTCGCCGGCTTTAACCTCGACGACCTTCGCCTCCGTCTCGATTGACGTGCCGGGGTAGTAGACGGGTCTGTAGAAGCCGTTCGGGCCGGCCCAGATGCCGACATCTTCGCCGCGGCCGGCGCTGACGCGGTAGCCGCCCGCGGGCAGTCCGTAGACGCGGTAGACGCCGCGGTCGTCGGTCGTGCCGCGGTAGACACGACCCGTGCTGTTCTCAAGCCGGTTCGGCCCCGCCGCCGAGACGACGACCGCCTCGCGCACGAGCGGGCGCCCTTCGGCGTTCGTCACGCGCCCCGTGATGACGCCGCCGCGCGTGAGCTTGAAGTCGAAATCTTCTACGCTCTCGCCCGCCTCGACGATGACCTGACGGCCGAGCGAGTTCGTGTTCGCCAGCCCGTTGACCACGTAGGCCGGCGCGCGCGGCGTCACCCAGTAGCGGCCGGGCGGCACGTCCGACAGAAGGTAACGCCCGTCGGCGTCGGTCTTCGTCTTCGCCACCGGCCTTGAGCGCGTGGTCGGGTCGGGCGACAAAAGCGTGATGACGACGCCGCGCAGTCCCTCGCCCTCTTCAAGCACGATGCGCCCAGAGATGTTGGCCGGCGCCTCGGCGCGCGCGCCCGTCTGCGCGCGCACACTGACGGCCGCGCAGCAGCAGAGCACTGACATGGAAAGGAGGAGTCGGGCCGAGGCGTGCATGGCCGGAAGGATAAACTCAAAAGCCGAATCGCTCAAAGAAGAATCTCGGAAGCCGAATCACTCTGACTGCTTCCGGCCCTTCTTCAGAGACTCGCCGAAGGACTTGATTAACTTCCAAGTGCTCTTGTCGCCGTCGAAGACGCTGTTCAAGCCCTGCTCTTCCATCGGCGGGTCGCCCATGTAGTCGTCGCCGGCCTTCCAGTAAACCTGCCCGCGCACGGGCCGCGCCGTGCCGCCGAAGGCCCAGAAGTTCGCGCCCCCGACGTGGCCGCCCGCCGCGGCCTGTTCTGCGAGCGTCGAGAAGACGCGTGTGTAGAGCGCGTCGCGCAAGGTCGTCGGTGCCTCGGGGTCGAACGAGTGGCCGTCGCGCGGCAGCCCGAACTCTTCGATGACGAGCGGCTTGCCCAGACGCTCGGCGACTTTCAGGTGCTCGGCGATGTAGCTGGAAGTTTTTTCGAGGACTGAAGGAAAGCTCTCCTGAATCTGCGTCCCCTTGAACCAGCCCCAGTTCTTCGGCCAGATGTGAATCGTCAGGTAGTCTACGTTCGGGTCTGCGTGAACCTCCTCGAAGAGCTTGAGGTCGTCCGTGCCCATGTAGCCCTCGTGGCCGAGCGTGACGAGGTGATTTCTGTCCTTCGACTTAATCAACGCGGCCGCCCCGCTAATCCACTTCTTGTAAGCCGCGGCCGCGGCGGGGCGCATCGGCCGCGGCTCGTTCGCCAGCTCCCAAGCCATCACGGCCGGGTCTTCCGTGTACTTCCGGCCGCTGTACCTGTTCGTCCTGCCGAGGACGAGGCTCACCTGCTTGTTGTAGTTCTCGCGGCAGGGCTCGCAGGCGTAGAACTGCGAGACGATGTCGCGCTGCTCGTCCCAAGTGAGCTTTCGCGTCTTCAGCTCTTCGGGCACCAGCCCGGCCCAGATGAGGTACTGCTGAAAGCCGCCGCTCCACTCCCAGTTGTTGCTCAGGAAGACGACGGCCTTCAGGCCGCGCTTGCCCATCTCCGAAAGCACGAGGTCGAGCCCGTCGAGCACGCTTTCGTCGAACTCGCCCGCACGCGTCTGCAAAGGCGGCCCCACGCGCGTGACGCCGTTAATCATCCCAGACCCTTCCGCGCCCGCCATCAGACGCAGGTTGGTCACGCCCTGCGCCTTCAGAAAATCCAACTCCTTCCGCAGGCGCTCGACGCCGCGCCTCCTGTCCTGCACGAGCCCCAGCACCGACCCGTACCAGTAGTTCGTGCCGATGTAGTAGTACGGTCTGCCGTCCAAGGTGAACTGGTGCCCCTCCACCTTCACGAGCGAAGACTTCGGCGAAGCCCCCGCAGGGACGGACAAGACGGAAGCCAGCAGGCACAGCGTTAAAAGCCACGACCGTTTCAACGCTCAACTCCTTTGCAGACTTCGTCGTTCAGGCGACGGCGTTGCGCGAGATGACTTCGCGGTAGAAGTCTGCGCTGAGCTTCGGCGTGCGCGTCTGCGTCTTGTAGTCAACGTAGTGCAGGCCGAAGCGGTTGGTGTAGCCGTCCGCCCACTCGAAGTTGTCCATCAGACTCCAAAGGAAGTAGCCGCGCACGGGCACGCCCTCCGAGGTCGCGCGCTGCAACTGCGTCAGGTAGCTGCGCAGGTATGTGACGCGGTCGGTGTCGTAGACCTTACCGTCCGGCGCCGGCTCGTCCGAAGACGAGCAGCCGTTCTCGGTGATGTAAATCTCCTTCGCGCCCCAGAGCTTCGAGACGTGGCGCGGCCCCCAGTAGAGCGCCTCCGGCCCGATGAAGAGCCAAGGCGAGGGCGCGTGCGGGAACGACTTCGGGTGCGGCACGTACGCGAAGCCGGGCTCCGTGTCGGCGGCGCGCACGAACTGCGGCGTGTAGACGTTGATGCCGATGAAGTCCAGCGGGCTCGAAATTATCTTCAAGTCCTCGTCCGTGAACTTCGGCGCGTCGGCCCCGGCCTGCTTCAGATACCAGTCCGTGTACTTCCCTTCCACGATGACGTTCAGGTACTGCGCGTTCATCTCGCGCGTGGCGCGCTCGGCCGCGGCGATGTGCGGCGGCGTCTCGATGACGGGCGCGGCGATGGTGATGTTCTCCGCGATGCCGACCTTCGTGCCCGGCTTCGCCGCGGCGCGTATGGCGCGCACGGCCAGCCCGTGGCCGAGGACGGCGTGGTGGCGCGTCTGGTTCAGGCGCAAACCCGTCAACTTCAAACCCGGCGCGTGCACGCCCCAGCGGTAGCCGACCTCTATGAAGGCGCCGAACTCGTTAATCGTGAAGATGTGCTTGACGCGGTCGGTCAGGCGCGCGGCGACGTAGCCCGCGTAGTCGGCGAAAGCCTTCGACGTGTCGCGCCCCTCCCAACCGCCGAAGCGGTCTTGAAGAGACTGCGGCAAGTCCCAGTGGTAGAGCGTGGCGAAGGGCTCGATGCCGTTCGCCAGCAGCTCGTCCACGAGACGTTTGTAGAAGTCTAAGCCCTTCGGGTTCGGCGGCCCGTCGCCGTTGGGGAAGACGCGCGGCCACGCGACCGAGAAGCGGTAAGCCTTCACCCCGAGCGCCTTCATCAACTGCACGTCCGACTTGTAACGATGATAGTGGTCGTCGGCCACGTCGCCCGTGGCGCCGTCCACCGTCTTGCCCGGCGTGTGCGAGAAGGTGTCCCAGATGGAGACCCCGCGCCCGTCCTCCTTGACCGCGCCCTCGACCTGATACGACGCGGTCGCCGTGCCCCAGACGAAGCCGGCCGGGAACGTGCGCCCCGAGACGGGCTGCGCGGCAGCGCCCGTCGCCGTGGTTTCGGAAGCGCCGCGCTCCTTCGCGGAGCCGAGCGCCGAAGGGTCGGCCGCCGCGGCGAGAAGGCCCGCGCCCGCGACCTTCGCGAACGTTCTTCTGGAAACTTTCTTGCTCAACGTCGAATCCCTCCCGATTTTTTATGGATGTCTGATTGCCGTCGAATTTCTCTTATGGACTGCGCCGCAAACCGAGCGCGGCCGCCGTGTCGGGGTCGAGTTCCGCGCGCCCCCCGTCCTTGCGCACGGCGACGCCGAAGCCGCCAGCGTAGTCCCACATCGCCCACCCTATGTGGTGCTTTTCGAGCGCCGCGCGCACGTCCGCGATCCAGCGCAGGCGCGCGTCCGCGGGCGAGAAGGCGCGGTAGACGCCGAACTCGTTGCACGTCAGCGGCACGCCCCGCTCCCGCGCCCACTCGGCGGCCTCGGCGACCATGCGCTCGACGCGCGCCGCGTCCCAGCGCTCTTCGCCGTACTGCCTGAGCGCGCCGCGCGCCGACTCGTTCGTGATTGAGGGCAGGAGCGGCGCGACCGCGTCGGGGCTCGAAGGGTACGGGACATTCTTGATGAAGGGCCAGTAGTCCGCGCCCCACGTCGCGCCCTGATGCGTGAAGGTGTGCGGCTCGTAGAGGTGAAAGTTGTAGACGACGTTGCGGTCTGCGACCGGCTCTATCAGCAACAGCTGGTCTACGGCAGACCAGCGCGGCCCCGTCGCGACGATGGTGTGGCGCGGCGCGCCCTCGCGTATGGCGGCGGCGAGTCGAGCCTGAATGCCCATCCAGCGGTAAGGGTCTTCGACCATCGGCTCGTTCAGGATTTCGAGGAAGAGGCGTTCGGGGTCGCGCGCCGAGAGGTGCCGAGCCAGAGCGCGCCAGAAGTCTGCGAAGGCGGAGACGAAGCGGTCGTCAGTCCTCAGCCTAATCTTGAACTCGTCCGAAGGGTGCAGGTCGAGGACGACGGCGAGCCCCACGTCCGAGATCATGTCGAGTGCCTCGTCGAGGTGGCGCAGGTAGTCGGCTTTGAGTTCCGAGGGGCGGGCCTCATCGAAGAGCGGAGCGGGCTCGACCGGGAAGCGCACGTGGTCGAAGCCGAGCGACTTGATGAGTTCGAGGTCGCGCCGCGTCGTGTGCTCGCGCAGGTGCTTCTCCGAGTAGTCCCTCGACTGCGAGAACCAGTGGCTCAGGTTCACGCCGCGCCGCATCCGCGCGAGCCTCGAAGCGGGAACCTCAGAACGAATGTCTGTCTGACTCCGCGACTCCTGCCGCGCGTCCGCCGCGAGGGGCGCGCACAGGAGCAGCGCCGTCAAGAGGGCGAAAGTTATCCTTCTCATGCGTCCTCGGTTCATTTCTGCGCGTCGGCGTAAGCCTTCTGGATGAAGTCGGGCGGCGCGGGCGCGTCGAACTTCCTGCCCTTCGCGAAAGACCAGCCGCCCAGCCAGTCGGAGGTGTCGAGGTATTTGTCCGGCTGCTGGTAGACGGGGTCGGCCAGCGCCTCTTCGAGCGTGATGAAGCGGTAGCCCCTGTCCGTCATCACCTTGATGAGCGCGTCGAAGTTGTCGGCGTTCAGCTCGTTGGCGTGGAGCAGCAGGATGTGTCTGACGGGGTGGCCGAATAACTCGGCCGAGACCTTTTCGGCGTAGTCGAAATTGAGCGCGGCGAACTTCAGGTACTCGTCCGAGACGCGCTTTTGTTCCGCCGCGTCGCCCGCCGCGCGCGCCTTAGAGTAGGCCGCGAGGAACATCCAGTCCCAAGTGCTCAACGTCACGGGCGCGATGCGGTAGCCGCGCTCCGCGATGAAGCTCTCGAACTCTTTCTCAAGCTCGGCCGTGTCGCCCATCTGTAGGAAGGGGTGGCGGAAGTAACGAACCTTCAGCCCCTTCTGGTTCGAGAGCATCTTCGTCACGGGGTCGCCGCGGACGAAGTCGTCCTCGTAGCGCGCGAGCGGCGTGTGCCTGAAGCCCATGTGCGAGAAGGTGTGGTTGCCGAGTTCGAGCCCGCCGTCAGCCCACATCTTCAGGACGGCGATGCGCGCGTCCGTCTCGCCGGGCACGTAGAGGAGCCCTTCGTTGACGAAGCCGACGGCCGGAACGCGGTACTTGTTGAAGCCGTTGACGAGCCTCTCGGTCATCTCGCGCAAACGCGGAAGCTCGATGCGCGGGCCGTTGAGCGGCAGGTCGTCAATCGTCACCGCGACCTCCTTCCGCGCGCCGCCGGCCGCAGGCGGAGTCTGCGCCCGAACGTCTCTCAGCCCGAACGTCATCAGGCACGCGAGCAGCAGCGCCGCGCGCAAAGTGTTTCGTCTCACACGCGCCCCCTCGTTCAAAGCAACGCCTCTCAAACTCGTCACCTCTCGGGAATCACCGTCGCCTTCCCCGTCACCGTGAAGCGGCCGCTGACGACGCCGGTCGTCTGCGCGTCGGCCGTGCCCTTGAAGCCGGGCTGCTTGCCGCCGACGCTCACACGGAACTCGCCCGGCTCGACGACGCGCCGTCCCGCGTCGTCAATCAAACTCAACTGCCGCGGCGCGAGCGTGAACGTGACGCGCCGCCGCTCGCCGGGCTTCAAGGAGACGCGCCTGATCCCTTCCAAAGACCTGACGGGCACGGCCACGCTCGCGGCCGTGTCGGTCAAGTACAACTCGACGACCTCTTCACCCGCGCGCGAGCCCGCGTTCTCGACCTCGGCCGAGACTTCGATAGACTCGCCCGTGCCTATCTTCTGTTTGCTGAAGCGCAGCCCCGCGTACTTGAACTGCGTGTAGCTCAGCCCGTGGCCGAAGGGGTAGAGCGGCGAGCCTTTGAAGTAACGGTACGTGCGCCCGTCCATCCCGTAAGACTCGAACGGCGGCAGTTGCTCGACGGACTTGTAGAAGGTGACGGGCAGACGCCCGCTCGGGTTGTAGTCGCCGAAGAGCACGTCCGCGACGGCCGTCCCGCCATCCTCGCCCGGATACCAAGCGTCGAGGATGGCCGGCACGTTCTCGTCGGCCCAGTTGACGGCGAGCGCGCTCCCGCCGAGCAGGACGAGCACGACCGGCTTGCCGAGCGCGCGCACGTCCTTAATCAACTCCTCCTGCGCACGCGGGAGCGCGATGTCTGTGCGGTCGCCGCCGCGGAAGCCCTCGGCGTTCACCTCCATCTCTTCGCCCTCGACCGAAGGCGTGATGCCCATGACCATGACGACCGCGTCCGCCTGTCGCGCGGCGTTCAGAGCTTCGTCGTGGAGAAGTTTGGGCGCACTCGGCGGAGACCAGACGAGCCGCGCCGAGGCGTAGTGGTTCGCGTTCTCGAAATACTCGACGCGGACGGCGACGGCGCGGCCGGCTTCGAGTTCGACCTCCTTCGTGACGGTGCGCGTGCGGCGGTTGGAAAGCTCTTCGATGAGCGGCTTGCCGTCGAGAAGGACGCGCACGCCGCCGTTGCCCGAGAAGCCGAAGCGGTACTTGCCCGACTCGGGCGGCACGAACGCGCCAGTCCAGCGGACGGAGAAATTGTCCTCCTGCACCTGCGGCGCCGGGCTCAACGAGCCCCAGTTAAAGTTCAACTGCGCGTCGTCGCGCACGAGCACGGGCTCGCCCTTCAACTCCCTGTTGTTGAAGTACTCGCCCTTCAGACCCGCGAGCCCGCCGTCCTGTTTGAAGGCCGCGGCGGCGACGGTCTCGACGTTGACGCCGGGCGGGTACACGCCGGCCGAGTAGAGCACCCTCGTCGCGTTCGAGACCTTGTTGCGGATGCCTTCGAGCGGCGTGACGGATTTCGACGGCTGGCCGTTGTAGTTCCCCAAAAGCACGTCGGGCGCGTCCGCGTTAGGGCCGATGACGGCGATAGTCTTCAAATCCTTTTTGAGCGGCAGCACGTTCCCTTCATTCTTCAAAAGCACGACCGACTCGCGCGCCGCCTTGAGCGCAAGCTCCCTGTGCGCGGGCGAGTCGTTCTCGGAATAAGGGATGCGGTTGAAGGGCACCGTCTCCGGCGGGTCGAACATGCCGAGCCTGAAGCGCGTACGCATCAGGCGCTTGACCGCCACGTCAATCTCCGCCTCGGAGATGAGCCCGTCCTTAACCGCCTGCACGAGCGTTCGGTACTCGCCGCCGCACGTAAGGTCTGTGCCCGCCTTGACGGCGGCGGCCGAAGCCTCGGCCTCGGTCTTCGTAAACTTGTGGTGCTTCCAGATGTCCTCGATGGCGCCGCAGTCGGAGACGACGTGGCCGCCGAAGGCCCACTGGCGGCGCAGCGTGTCGAAGAGTTTTTTGTTGACGCAGGCGGGCTCGCCGTTCGTGCTGTTGTAGGCGCACATCACGCCCTCGGCGCGTCCCTCGACGATGAGCGCGCGGAAGGCGGGCAGGTAAGTCTCCTGCATGTCGCGCTCGCTGGCCTTCGCGTCGAAGCCGTGCCGCTCGGGCTCAGGCCCCGAGTGAACTGCGTAGTGCTTCGCGGTGGAGACGACCTTCAAGTACCTCGGGTCGTCGCCCTGAAGCCCGCGGACGAAGGCGACGCCCATGCGCGCCGTAAGGTACGGGTCTTCGCCGTAGGTCTCCTGCCCTCGGCCCCAGCGCGGGTCGCGGAAGATGTTGATGTTCGGCGACCAGAAGGTTAATCCCTTGTAGCGCCCGCGCTCGCCGCGTCGGACGAACTCGTTGTGCTTGGCGCGCGCCTCGGTCGAGATGGCGTCGGCGACCGAGTGCATCAACTCGGTGTCCCAAGTCGCCGCGAGCCCGATGGCCTGCGGGAAGACCGTGGCGATTCCGGCGCGCGCGACGCCGTGCAGAGCCTCGTTCCACCACTCGTACTCGGGGATGTCCAGCCTTTCGACGCCCTTCGCCGCGTTCATCATCTGCGAGACCTTCTCTTCCAAGGTCATCCGCGAGACGAGGTCGTCCACACGCCGTTCGACGGGCAGCGACGGGTTCTTATACGGCGGCTCGCTCGTCTGCCCGACGCTCACGCGCGGCACGGACAAAGTTAAGAGGCAGGCTGTAAGAACTGACGCGAGCCCTGCGGCGCGGCGACGCTTCATCATCTCTCCTTTTAACTCGGGCTTACTTCGCGACGACTTCCAGCTTCGCCGTCTGGTACTTGGCGGAACTCGTGCCGACCATCACGTCGAACCAGCCGGGCTCGACCACACGTTCCATGTTCAGATTGTAGAAGGCGAGCTTGTCGGGCGTGATGGTGAACGTCACGGTCTTGCTCTCGCCGGGCGCGAGCGAGACGCGCGCGAAGTCCTTCAGCTCCCTGACAGGGCGCGTCACAGAGCTGACCACGTCGCGCAGGTAGAGCTGCACGACCTCTTCGCCCGCGCGGCGGCCCGTGTTGGTGACGGTGACCGTGACCTGCGCCTGCCCGCCCGGCCCTATCTGCGCGGGCGCGACCTTCAGGTTCGAGTACTCGAACGTCGTGTAGCTCAGCCCGTGGCCGAAGGGGAATAGAGGCTCCTTGCTCGCGTAGAGGTAGCCGCGCTTCGCCGACGGCTTGTAGTTGTAGTAGATGGGCAGTTGGCCGACGGTGCGCGGGAAGCTGACGGGGAGCTTGCCCGAAGGGTTGTAGTCGCCGAAGAGCACGTCCGCCACGCCCGTGCCCGTCTCCTCGCCGAGGTAGAAGCCTTCGAGGATGGCCGGCACGTTCTCGGCGACGTAGGTGACGGCGAGCGGGCCGCTGTTGATGAGCATGACGACGGTCGGCCTGCCCGTCGCGAGCACGGCCTTGACCAAGTCGTTCTGCCGGCCCATCAGTTCCAGCGTGTCGCGGTCGCCGAGGTGGTTGTCGGCCCAGCCCTCCTTGTTCGTGTCCTCGTTGCCGCCGATGACGACGAGCGCCACGTCCGAAGCGCGCGCCGCCTCGACGGCCTGCGCGATGAGCCTCTCGTCCTCGGCGGCGTCCGAAGGGTGCGAGGTGTCGGCCCACCAGTCGCCGCCCTCTTTCGTAATCTTGCAGCCTTCGGCGTAGTTGACTCGGACGCCCGCGCCCAACTTCTTCGTGACGCCTTCGAGGACGCTGACGCCGCGGGCGGGCGTCGGGTCTGTGTAGCCGCCGAGGTGCGCGCGGTTGGCGTTCGGGCCGATGACGGCGATGGATTTGAGACGCTTGCGGTCGAGCGGCAGCAGGTTGTTCTCGTTCTTGAGTAGAGTGATTGAACGGCGCGCGGCCTCGGCCGCGAGCGCGCGGTGCTCGGCGGAGTCCGTCACGCGCGCGGCGCGGTCTGGGTCAACGTAAGGGTTCTCGAAGAGGCCGAGCAGGAACTTCGCGCGGAGGTTGCGCTCGACAGCTTTGTTGACCAGCGCCTCCGAGACCTTGCCGTCGCGTACGAGTTGAAGCAGGGTCGCGTAGCAGTCGGGGTCGGGCAGCTCCGCGTCCACGCCGGCTTCGAGCGCGAGCCTCGCCGCCTCGGCCTTGTCCGCGGCGACGTGGTGCAGGCTCTCAAGCTGCGGGATGCCGTAGTAGTCCGACGCGACGAGGCCGTCGAAGCCCCACTCCTGCCGGAGCACGCGGCCGAGCAGCCACTTGTTCGCGTGCGAGGGCACGCCGTCAATCTCGTTATAGGAGGCCATGACGCTCATCACGCCGGCCTCCTTCACGGCCGCCTCGAAGCTCGGCAGGAAGTACTCGCGCAGCACCCTCTCCGAGACGTTGACGGGCGCGACGTTCGTCCCGCCCTCGGGCTGGCCGTGCGCGGCGAAGTGCTTGGCGGTGGCGATGACGTGCTCGTCGTCAACGCCCGGCCCCGGCCCCTGAATCGCCTTGATGACGGCGACGCCCATGCGCGAGACGAGGTAGGGGTCTTCGCCGTAGGTCTCCTCGGTGCGGCCCCAGCGGGGCTCGCGCGCGAGGTCGAGGTTCGGGCCGAGTACGAAGTGGCTGCCGCGCGCGCGCGTCTCAAGCGCGGCCGCGGTGAAGACGCGTCGAACGAGTTCCGTGTCCCAACTGCTCGCCAACGCGATGGGCGTGGGGAAGCTCGCGGCCTTCGGCGCCATCAGGCCGTGCAGGATTTCGTCGTGGAAGATGGCGGGGATGCCGAGGCGCGTGTTCTGGACGAGCCACTTCTGCACGGCGTTGGCGAACTGCGCGGCCTCGCGCGGGTCTTTGCGCTCGCGCTGGCGCGCGATCTGGCCGATGCCGTACTTCATCACGAGCGCCGCCTGCTGCGGCGAGAAGTCGCCGCGGTCTGCCGAGAAGTCTGTCTGCGGCCCGACCTGCGGCCTCGCGCCCCACAGGCAGACGAGCTGCGCGACCTTCTCTTCGAGCGTCATGCGCGAGAGCAGGTCGGCCACGCGCCGCTCGACGGGCAGGCGCGGGTTCTTGTAGTCGGGCGCCGACTGCTTCACTTCCGCCCGGCGCGGCGCGAGGCAGACGAGCGCGAGCGCGGCACACAGAAGCGCGGCGGCGCGCGCGCGCCTTGACCGATGAAGGATGAAAGACGCGTTGAATCTCATGGCGAATTTTCCTTAAGAAGACACACTTCGAGACGTTGTTCAAAAACTGCACGAAAGCCTTGAACTAAAAACTGCGTGTCCTAAAGAACAAGCACACGGGCGGGCGGGACTCTACCCCGACGCACTTTGTTGTAGGGGCTGACAAAAGCGTTTCTATTATTTCCCGACTTGCTTGTCAAGCCTTTTCGTCTTGCCGCTCGGGTTTGGGCGCGGGGCTTGTTCAGGCCGTGAGCGCGGCCGCGAACTTGCTTGAGAGGACGAGGCTCAGCGCGCCCATCATCCGCGGCTCGTCGCCGAGCGTCGAGGGGATGATGCGCGCGACCTTCAGGCCGCGGCAGATGTTGTTCTTCTCGACGGCCGCCTGAATCTCCGAGGCGATGAGCGGCCACGCGCGCGACATCTGTCCGCCGACGATGACGGCCTCGGGGCTGAGCGCCTTGATGATGTTCGAGATGCCGACGCCGAGGTGGTAAGCGGTCTGGGTGAGCGCCGACTTCGCGGCCTCCTCGCCGCGGAGCGCCCGGTCAACCAACTCGGTGAAGCAGACGCCCTGCTTCGCGCCGCGCGCCGAGAGATTGGCGTAGCGCGCGAGCGCGGCGCGCTCAGAGGCGAAAGCCTCCCAGCACTCGTGGCTCCCGGCGGCGCAGGCGACGGGCGCGTCCGAGCCGATGGTCATGTGGCCGAACTCGCCCGCGCCCCCCGCGTCGCCGTGGTAGACCTGCCCGTCGAAGACGATGCCGGTGCCAAGTCCTTCTTCGACCAGAACCATCACGAAGTTCCGCACCTCGCGCACCTCTGGACGGCCGAACCAGAGTTCGGCGAGCGCGGCGGCGTTGGCGTCGTTGTCCACACGGACGGGGAGCCCCGTGGCGGCCTGTAGGCGTCCGGCGATGTCCCATTCGCGCCAGCGGAAGTGCGGGATGAAGATGGCGTTGCCGGTCTCTGGCTCGACCAGCCCGGGCAGGCTGACGCCGACGGCCTCGACGCCCTTCTCCTTCCTGACGAGGCGCGTGACCGAATCGAGCACGCGCTTCAACGTCTTCTCGGCGTTTGGGTCGGTCGGGAAGGTCTCTTTGGCGAGCACGCGTCCGGCGAGGTCGCTCGAAGCGACGGCCGTCCCCTTGGTGCTGAGGTCAACGCCGATGGCGATGGGGCCGGCGGCGCGCAGTTGCAGGAGGAGCGGCGGGCGCCCGCCCGTTGACTCGCCCTCGATCTCGTCTATGAGCCCCTGATCTTTCAGTTCCTCGACGATGAGCGAGACGGTCGAGCGCTGTAGCTCGGTCTCGTGCGAGATTTCGGCGCGCGAGATGGGGGCGCGCTCGCGCACGTAGTTGAGCACGATCTGGCGGTTGATGTTGCGTATCGTGTCGGAGCGCGCCACGCTCGCCTTTTTAAGATTGATGCGTCGCATGTTTCCAGTCTAAACCCGGACAGCTCTCCCGCTCCTGAAATTTTAGACAAGAATGACGGCGGAGGATGGTGCCAACCCCGGCGAGCTTTAATAAGTAGTACAGCTCGGCCTTCCGGTCAATGATTTTGTTGCGCGGGCGGGCTTGACGGAAGCTTAAAGGATAAAGGTCGGCGCCCGCGGACTGACTCGCAGCCCGCGGGCGCCCCGGAAAATGGTGACACTCGTTGCTACTGCGCGCCCGCGGGCTTGGCCGGGCGCTGGTCTGCGGGCACGCCCTCGTAGACGGCGTCGAACTTCTGGTAGCCGTCCTTGATGACCGTGTCGAGGAGGTTGTTCTTGTCCACGACTATCGGCTGAAGCAGAATCGAGGGCACGTCCATCTTCCCATTGTTGACGGCGCCGTCGGACGGCACCTTCTCGCCGCGCGCGAGCGAGACGGCCGCCTCGGCGGCGCGGCGCGCGAGCAGGTGAACGGGCTTGTAGACGGTCATCGCCTGCTTGCCGGCGACGATGCGCTGCAAGGCCGCGAGGTCTGCGTCCTGCCCCGAGACCGCGACCTTGCCCGCGAGCCCCTGCACTTCGAGCGCCGAGATGGCGCCGCCGGCCGTCGCGTCGTTCGAGGCGACGATGGCCTGCACGTCGCGCCCCGACTTCGTCAGCGCGTCCTCCGTGATGCGCAGAGCCTCGCTCGCCAGCCAGTCCTTCGCCCATTGGTCTGAGACGACCTTGACGGCGCCCGAGTCAATCGCCGGCTGCAAAGCCTTCATCTGCCCCTTTCGGAAGAGGAGCGCGTTGTTGTCTGTGGGCGCGCCGCCGATGAGCACGTAGTTGCCCTTCGGCGCCTTGTCGAGAAGGTAGCGCGCCTGCATCTCGCCGACCTTCTCGTTGTCGAAGGAGATGTAGAGGTCTGGCTCGCTGCTGCGTATGAGTCGGTCGTAGGAGACGACGGGGACGCCCTTCTGCTTGGCCGAGTCAACGATGGAGGCGGCGACCTCGCCGTTGTGCGGGATGACTACGAGCACGTCCACGCCCTGCGTCAGGAGGTTGTCGGCCTGCTGCGTCTGCACGCGGTCGTCGCCGTTGGCCGACTGGACGAGCACTTCGGCGCCGAGTTCCTTCGCGCGTGCGACGAAGAGGTCGCGGTCGCGCTGCCAGCGCTCCTCCTTGAGCGTGTCCATCGAGAGGCCGATGCGCACCGGCCCGGTCGTCTTCGGCTGCCGCGCGCCGCCCGCGCCCGCCTGCTGCGTCGGCTGCTGCACGCACGCGAACGAGAGCGCGCAGAGGATGAAGGCCGCGGCGGCGGCGGCCGCTCGCGTGAGTCTGTCTTTGCTCATAGGTGTGTCCGCCGGGCGCGCATGTGTCGGGGCGTCGCGCGCCTCTCAAAGAAGTGTTGTTAACTTCCGCCCGCCCGGCTCACCTGACGCCGAGCAGAATGTCCATCGTCAACTGGTCGAGCCGTTCGTACTTCAACCCCTTCGAGGCGAGGTCGGCGCGGTCGAACTGCTGCGAGAGCAGTTGCGCGTTCCTGCCCTTCTCGAACTTGCCGCCGCCGCCGTTGCCGTCAGCGTCGGCGATATCCTTGAGCAGAGCCTTGATTTCCGCGTCGGCGTTCCAGCGCTCGCCCTTCTCTTTGAGGATGAGGTAGGTGCGCATGCAGCCGCGCGCGAAGTCCTTGACGCCCTCGTAGTCCTCCGAGCGGTAAGCGTGCGCGTCGAACGCGCGCGGCCCCTCGTAGCCCACGTCTTCGAGGAACTTGACGAGCCAGAATGCCGTCTTCGGGTTCGCCGAGCCGAAGCGCAAGTCCTGATCGTAGCGGCCGGGCACTTGGTCATTCAAATCAATGTGGAAGAGCTTGCCGGCCTCCCAAGCCTGCGCGACGGCGTGCGTCATGTTCAGGCCCGCCATGTGCTCGTGCGCGACTTCGGGGTTGACGCCGACCAGCTCGGGGTGGTCGAGCGTCGGGATGAGCCCGAGGTAGGCGCCGGTCGTCGGCATGTAGATGTCTGCGCGCGGCTCGTTCGGCTTGGCTTCAAGCGCGAACTTGTAGCCGTAGCCCTGCTCGATGGAATACTCGCAGAGGTAGTTGAGCGCCTCGCGCAGACGCTTCACGCCCTCGTCGGCGCGGCGGCAGGCGTCCGTTTCGACGCCCTCGCGCCCGCCCCAGAGGACGAAAATCTTCGCGCCGAACTCCGCGCCCAAGTCCATCGCGCGCATCGTCTTCTGCAAGGCGTAGGAGCGCACGCGCGCGTCGTTCGCGGTGAAGGCGCCGTCGCGGAAGACGGCGTCGTAAAAGAGGTTGACCGTGACCATCGGGACGACGAGGTTGTTCTCTTCGCAGGCGCCGCGGAACTCGCGCACGATGCGGTCGCGGTCGGCGGGGGTGGCGTCAATCGGCACGAGGTCGTTGTCGTGGAAGTTGACGCCCCACGCGCCGACTTCGCCCAGCAGTTTCGCCGCGTCGTTGGGCCGGAGCGTGGGCCGCACGGCGTCGCCGAAGGGGTCGCGCCCGCGGTTGCCGACCGTCCACAGCCCGAACGTGAACTTGTGCTCCGGTCTCGGAGCGTACCTGTCTTCTGCCATCGCTTCACACCTCCTGAAAGTGGACGTTCCCCCACCGCCGTTCGCGCAGACGGAGCCCCTGAGGCTTTGTTCGACAAGTAATCAAAACTGTGAGAGTGAGGTTAAGGCCGCGCCGAAAATCAGTCAAGGGGAAAAGCGCGGGGCGCCCCGCCGCACGCCTTCACAAAGCCCTACGCGGCGCCGCGCCTTGTGATAATATCTGGCCCTCGCCGAATGCTTTTACTTAAAACTTAAGCGTGTTCGTAAGGAGGTTGAATGTCCATGAGACGGACGGCGGCTTTCATCGCGCTCTGCTTGACACTGGCGTCGGGGCTGTCGGCCGGCGCTGCGCGGGCGCGGCAGGAGGGCGGGCAGGCGGGCGGCGACAGTTTCGTCTACGCCGATTTCGAGAACGCGCAGGACAAGAAGCCGGTCAGCAGCCGCGGCGGCTACGTGCAGTTAATCTCTTACGAGGAGACGACCAAGAGCCACTACAAGGGCCTTGAGGGCTCCAACGTGCCCGAGGTCGTCCGGCTCAAGCCCGACGACCCGAACCACGCCATCGCCTTCGACTACGAGTTGTACTCGCCGAACCAGTACGCGGGCGTCGGGGTGGAGGTGCACGGGGAGCCCGACAAGGACGGCAAGCCCGTGGCTGACGACCTGAGCGCCTACAAGACGCTCTCGATGCAGGTCTACGCGACGGGCGTCTCGTCGCTCCGGGTCGAGATCATCAGCCGCGGGCAGGGCATCAACATGACGAGCGGCTTCCCGCAGATGGCCTTCAAGATTAAGCCCGGCTTCAACACCTACAAGATTCCGCTCTCGTCGCTCAACCAGCCGCGCTGGGCCGAGACGAAGGTCGGCCCCAAGGACGTGCTCAAGAAGCTCACGGCCGTCAGCCTGACGGCCTTCTGCGAACAGTGCACGCCCGTCCGCGGCACGGTGGTCGTGGACAACCTAGTCTTTCAGAAGTGAGCGGCGCACGTCGAGGGCGTCGAGGACTGCCTTGTAAGACGGCTTGGGCGCGTAGGTCTTATCGAAGATGAGCGGCGCGCCCTTCTGCCCTTTCGTGTAGCCGGGAATCCACGTGTACTTGTCTGTAAAGCCCCAAGTCTGTAAGGCCGTGCAGCCCTTCTGGCGGAAGCAAGCGTCCGCGATGAAGCGGTAGACTTCAGCCTGCCTTTGCAGGTCTGCCGGGTCGCGCAGGTCTCCTTTCTCGTCCGTCAGAAGCCCCACGTCCATCTCCGTGATGTGAACCTGCACGCCGAGGGCGATGAGCCTCTTGAGGTTGGCGGGGAAGGTCGCAAGCTCCTTCGTGTCCAGACTGAGTATGTGCGCCTGTATGCCGACGCCGTCAATCGGCACGCCGCGCCGTTTGAAGTCCTTGACCATCTCGTAGACGGCGTCGGACTTCGGGTTGACCGCCTCGGTGTCGTAGTCGTTGTAGAAGAGCAGAGCCTTCGGGTCTGCCTCGCGCGCCCAGCGGAAAGCCTGCTCGATGTAGGCCGTGCCCTTCCCCTTCAGGCCGATGCCGGGCGCGTCGTACCAGACGGAGGTCTCGACCGAGCCGTCGGCGAGGAAAGACTCGTTGACCACGTCCCACGCGAAGACCTTCCCCGCGTAGTGCTGCATCACGCGGCGTATGTGCTCGCGCAGCATCGCGCTTAACTGCTCGGGCGTGAAGCCGCCCTTCTCAAGCCAGCGCGGGTTGTACTCAGACCAGAGCAGGCAGTGGCCGCGCACCTTCATCCGGTGCGCGCGCGCGAACTCCACGACGCGGTCGCCCGGCCCGAAGTCGAACGCGTCGGGGCCGGGCCGGAGCGTGCCCCACTTCAACACGTTCTCCGGCTCGACCATGTTGAACTCGCGCGCTAAGGTCGCCGCATACTCGGGCTCGCCGAAAAGCCGCGGCTCGACGGCCGCGCCGACGAGCACGCCGGCCCGGTCAGCTTTGGCCCGCAGCGTCTGCGCCAAACATACGGCCCCCTGAGCCGCAAGGAGTAAAGCCACGACCGGAGCGAGTCGCAGGATTCTACTCACGCCCTTCTACCTTCCGTCCGCTTGATAAGTAGAGCCATAAGGTTCGGCGCCTCGGGCCTCACTTCAAGCCTTCGCCCTCGACGACCTTGACGTACTTGCCCATCGGCGGGTTCGTCAGTCTGTCCACGCGCCCGCTCGGCCACTTGATTTCGACGCTGTCAATCTTCGCGGCCTTCCCCACGCCCAAGATTTCGCGCGGGTCGTTCGAGGAAAGATAACTGCCGCCGCCTGTCTTCAAACGCGTGCGCTTCACGCCGCCCGCCTCCCAAGTGATGACGGCGCCGACCGCGGCCGTGTTGCTCTTGGTCGCCACCAGTTCGAGCCCGAGCCAGTTGTTGCGGTTGCCGCCGTCGTTCCTCAGCAGCACGGGCGGGGCGCCGTTGTTGATGATGAGGATGTCTAGGTCGCCGTCGTTGTCGTAGTCTCCGACAGAGAGGCCGCGCGCCGGGAAGTCCTTCTGGAAGACCTCGCCCGACTGCGCCGAGACGTTTCGGAACTTGCCGCCCACGTTCTCGAACAACAGCAGCGGCTCCTTGTACTTCACCTTCAGAGACTGTAGCTCGACCATGTCGTCCGGGTGGCCGTTGGCTAGAATCAAATCCGGGTCGCCGTCGTTGTCGTAGTCGAAGAACTTCAGCCCCCAGCCCGACAGCAGCCGCGTCGCCTGCCCTATCTCGCCCGGCTTGTCCACGAAGGTCAGGTCTTTCTGGTTCTGGTAGAGGCTGAAAAGCTCCTGATCTATGTTCGCCACGAACAAGTCCTGCCAGCCGTCGCCGTCGTAATCGGCCGCGTCCACGCCCATCCCTGAGCGCGGCGCGCCCGCGTCGCTGTAGGCCACGCCCGACTGAAGACCTATCTCCTCGAACTTGCCCTTGCCCTTGTTGAGGAAGAGGAAGTTCGGCATCGTGTCGTTGGCTACGAAGAGGTCTGGCAGCCCGTCGTTGTTCACGTCGGTCGCCACCGCGCCGAACGACTTGCCCGGCGAGTCTGCGACGCCCGACTCCTTGCTCACGTCCGTGAACGTCCCGTTGCCGTTGTTGTGGAAGAGGTGGCTCGGCCGCGGCTTGAAGACGCGAGGCACGCAGTAGTAGCGACGGCCCACGCGGTTGTCGCCGCAGAAGATGGTGCCGGCCGCGCTGTATTCAACAAAGCTTGAGACGAAGAGGTCGAGCTTGCCGTCGCCGTCGTAGTCGAAGAAGGTCGCCTGCGTTGACCAGCCCGGCGCGGCGACGCCGGCCTTGTCGGTCACGTCCGCGAAGGTGCCGTCGTGGTTGTTATGGTAGAGGACGTTGCGGCCGTAGGAGGTGACGTAGAGGTCTTGCCAGCCGTCTCCGTCGTAGTCGGCCGCGGCCGCGCCCATCCCGAAGGTGTTGCCGGCGACGCCCGCCTTGTCGGTCACGTCCGTGAAGGTGCCGTCGTGGTTGTTGTGATAGAGCGCGTTCCTGATGGGCGCGGTCGGCTTGTAGAAGTCGGACGGGCCGCTGTTGACGAGGTAGATGTCGAGCCAGCCGTCGTTGTCGTAGTCGAAGAAGAGTCCGCCGCCGCCGCACGTCTCCGGCAGGTGGTGCGCGACCGAGCGGCCGTTGTCGTGCGTCCAAGTAATCTTACTCTTCTCGGGCGGTACCTCGGCGAAGACCACGGGCGCATTCTCTTGGGCCGCGGGCGCGGACGCCGCCGGGTTCGCCTTCGCCGCGTCCTGCGCGCGCGAAGGCGCGGCGAGCGCCGACGCCAGAACGATGAGCGCAAAAAGATATTTCATAACTCCGGGGAACCTTCTACTCGGCCGCGCGAGGCGGCGCCTCAGTTCGGGTAAGCCTCGTCGGGTTTGACGACGCGGATGAAATGATCCGTGAACTTGAAGTGCGCGGCGGGCGGGCCGAGCTTCGGCATGTGGCACGAGACGCAGTCCTTCACCGCCACGGGGCACGCAGGCTCGGTCGCCTTCGCCGCGGGCTTCGCCTTCGTCCTCAACTCCGCCGCCGTCGCCCTGCCCTTCACCGCGTGGCAGGCCGTGCACTTCGAGTCGTAGTAGGAGATTTCGCGCACCAGCGGCTCGTGCGGGTCGTGGCAGGCCGTGCAGCTTATGCGCCTGTCGTCCGAGTAGCACTTGCTGTGGAAGATTCTGTAAGGCTGAAAGCGGACGTTGTTAATCTCCATGGACTGAAGTATGCCGAACTCGTCGTTGCCGCGGTGGCACGAGGCGCAGAAGTCCTGCGTCAACTGGTCGCCGCTCAAGCTGGCCGGGTTATAAATCAAGTCCGCGCTCGCCTCGTTCTTGCGCGCCGTCTCGACGTGGCGCGCGCCCGGCCCGTGGCACGCCTCGCAGCGTATGCCGGGCGTCATCTTCTCAAGGTCGAGCTTGCCGGCCACGACGCCGCCCGTCGAGTGGCAACTGAAGCAGTTGCCGACCTCGTTCTCGCCGAGCTTGCGGCCGACGGCCTTCTGCAAAGACTCGGGCACGGTGCGCGCCGCGCCGATGGTGAAGTCGAGCCCCTTGACCTCGTTGTAGTAGCTGACGAGGCTCTCGTAGAACGCGCCCTCGTACTGAAGCACGTAGGTCTGCCCGGCCTTGCCCTGCCCGAAGGCGTAAAGAATGGGGAGCGTCACGCTCTCCTTGCCGTCCGTCA
Source organism: Pyrinomonadaceae bacterium (assembly GCA_035248785.1). GTDB lineage: Bacteria > Acidobacteriota > Blastocatellia > Pyrinomonadales > Pyrinomonadaceae > QHXN01. Next base: position 74,542 of record DATFHD010000004.1, read on the forward strand.
CCGTGTAGGAGCTTTGACTGCCCTGCCGCTTAATCTCGTAGGTGTAGGGGCCCGTGCGGAAGGTCATGGACGGGTTGTCAATCAGCACCTTCGAGTTCGCGACCGGCTCCATCGCCATCCCCATCGCGCTCCCGCCGTGCATTGAGACGGTCTTCTTGTGACACTGCGCGCAGGTCTCGTCGCCGACGAACTCGGCGTTCGCGGGCGCGCGCCGCGGGTGCCAGCGCTTCACAGACTCCTGCCCGCCGAAGACGCCCGACGAAGCCCACGAGACGGCCGCGAGCAGCAGCGGCGCGAGCGTGACGATTGACAGACGCAGGGCGTTCTTCCCGACGTAAATGTGCTTGAACTTCATCTTCCGAATAAGAGCGACTGTGAGACGGGATTACTTCCGACTTCAGGAATGAACCGGGCCTCGCGGCCCCTTGAATTAACTCTTCGCCTTCAACTCAAGGCTTCGCCTTGGGCTGTTCGGCGCTTGCCGGCTGGTTCTCGCCCGCCGGCTGCCCTTCGCCGCCCGCGGCGTTTCCACGCAACTGCGCGTTGCGGCGCGCGTTGAACTCCTCCTGCAACTTCTGGAAGAGCGCGACCTCGCGCTTGGCGTCGGCCTCGCGGCCCGCGCGGCGGTACGCGCGCCCGAGCGCGTAGTGCATCTCGGGGCTGTTCGGCGCGAGCCGTGCCCCCTCTTCGAGCTCCTTGATGGCGCGTTCGACCTGCCCGAGTTCGAGCAGGACGCGGCCGAGGACGTTCCGCGCGGGGAACATCTTCGGCGCGAGCTGCACGGCCTTCTCCGCCAAAGGCAGCGCCTCGTCGTACTCGTCGCGCTTCAAATGCTCGAAGGCCATCTGCACCATCGAGGGGAAGTGGTTCGGCGAAATCTCAAGCTCGCGCTTGAACTCCTTCATCGCCGCGTCGGCGTCCTGACCCAGAAGGTAAACGCCGAACGCGTAGTGGACGTTCGGCTCGTTGGGGTAGCGCGCGAGCAGTTCGTCGAAGGCGGCGCGCGCCTGATCCAAACGCCGCGCGGCCATGCTGAAGGCCGCGCGCCCGGCGATCATCACCTGCTCGCGCTTGGCCGCGGGGATTTCGTCGGGCAGGTACGGCATCCGCAGAATCGCCAGCCCGAAAGCCTCTATGACCTTCGGGCTCTCGTTCCCGACGCGCAGGAACTCGGTCAGGATGTCGTAGGCGATTTCGAAAGACTCGTAGCGTATGTAGAGCAGCGCCGCGTGGTAGCGCACGACCGACTCAAGCTCCTGATTGCCGCCGAAGCCGAGCGCGCGCCCGCGCAGCATCGAGTTGCCCGCGCGGTCGTACTCGCGCGTCTGGAACTCGCAAAGCCCGAGCAGCCCCCACGCAGGCCCGCGCTTCGGGTCGAGCGCCACGACGTTGCGCAGCGCGTCGCGCGCGTCCGCATAGCGATCCTGCTCGTAGAAGATGGCGCCGATGTACCACCAGCCGTCAACCCACTTCGGCTGAAGCTTCAGCGCACGCGCGTAGTGGCCGATGGCCTCGTCTAGACGGTCGGCCTCGCGCGCCGCGTCGCCAAGTTTGACGGCCTCGTCGAAGGCGGGGCTCGGGCGCGCGGGCGTCTGCGGCTGCTGCGCGGGCTGCTGCGGCTGTGCCGCCGGCCGCCTCGCACGCGCGCGGCCCTTCGACTGCGCGCCTGCGGGCGGCGCCGCGACGAGCAGCGCCGACGCGAGCGCCAGCGTCATCAGCGGCCACGCGCAGACTTTAAGAATTGAGGCGTTCGCCAAACCTGCGGACTTCCTTTCGGCGGATTCGTCTCTTCAAGCGAGAGCCGGGAATCTTTGTTAACGCAAGCGCTCAGGGAGCCTTAGCGGGCGCGGGCTGATTGGGCGCGTTCTGCGCGCCGGGCTGCTTGGCCTGCGCCTCGCTGTTGAGCTTCTGGACGACGGCGCGCTCGCGGTCGCCGTCCTCCTTGCGGTTGAGCCTGTAGTAGACGGACGCCAGAAGCGCCCGCGCCTCTACGAAGTCCGGGTGCTCCTTCGCCACGCCTTCGAGCAGCGGCCGCGCCTCGTTAGGCTTGCCCAGCGCGGCGAGCACCGCGCCGAGGTGGTAGCGCGCGTACTGCTCTTTCGGGCGAAGTTGCGACGCGCGAGAGAGGAAAGTGAAAGCTTCCTCGAACTGCTTGTCCTGACGGAGCAGCACGCCCATGTAGAGGTTCGCGTCGAAGTCGTTCGGGTTGTCCGCCAGCTCGAGCTTGAAGGCCGCCTTCGCCTTCTCCGAGTCGCCCATCCGCATCAGCGCGCGCCCGTGCCACGCGTGGACTGAAGGCAGCTTCGGGTTCAACGCGATGGCGCGCTCAAGCTCCTTTATCGCGCCCTGCCCGTCGTCCATCAGCAACAGAATCGAGCCCATCAGCAAACGCGCCTCGGCCGAATCCTCGTCGCGGAAGACGCGGTCTATGAGGAGTTGGCCCTTTTCTAACTGCCCGTCGCCGATGAGCGCGTTGCCGAGCAGGTAGGCGACGGCGCGCGCGTTCGGGTTCTCGGGGGCGGCGTCGGCGAGCGGCGTCAGCGACTCGATGGCCTTCTTGTAGTCGCCGAGCCGCACCTGACAGTCGGCGAGCACGAGCACCGCGTTCTGCCGCTCGGGGAGGTCTGCGGGCGCGGCGGCGAGGAAGCGCGTCAACTCCGCGGCGGCCTCTGCGAACGACGCAGACTTGTAGTAGGCCAGCGCGAGATTGAAGCGGATGGCCTGATTACCAGCGTCGAGCGCGAGCGCCTGCTTGTACTGCCCGATGGCCTCCTCGTAGCGCCCGAGGCGCGAGTAGGCCGCGCCGAGGTTTGAGCGCACGTCCGGCCTGTTCGGGTGTGTGGCGAGAATAGCCTGATAGCCGCGGATGGCCCCTTCGAGGTCGCCGGACTGGTGCAGCTCGGTCGCGCGCTCGAAGGCGCGCTCGACATCGGCCTGCGCCTGCGCCCACGTCGGCGACACGAGTACGACGAGAGCGAAGAGCGTGAGTAGAGCCTTGTTGAGCCGTCGTTTCCCGTTCGCCATCCGGCACTTCCTAACCTCGAAAATCATCGAAAGTATACACGAGCGCCGCCGCCGCCGCGAGCGCCGCCCGCCACGGCCTACGGCGCGAAATCATGCTGGCCTTTGCCGCGAAACATAATTATACTTTCCCCACGATTCATCGCCGAGTTGTACCACCCCGAAGCAGTTTGAGAGTTGACGAAGAAGCCCCGCCGCGCGCCCCGCGAGGGCGAGAGCGGCCGAGGCCCCACGCGGCAATCATCCCCGTCCGGACGCAGGAGTTTTGACGATGAAGACATTCGCGGCCCTTCTGCTCGCGCTCGCGCTGAGCCTTCCCTTCCTCTCGCCCGTCCGCGCGCAGACGACGGCCGCGGCGCAGGAGCAGGACGATCAGGTCGTCCGCGTCGGCTCGCGCGAGGTCAAGCTCGACGTGGTGGTCAAGGACAAGCGCGGTCGGCCCGTGAAGGACTTGAAGGAGACAGACTTTCAGGTCTACGAGGACGGCAAGCCCCAGCGCATCGAGTCGTTCCGCTTCGTGTCGCGCGAGGCCGGGAGCCCGGCCCCGAACCCGGGCGAGAAGATCGCGCCCGGCGCAGAGGCCACGGCCGCGCCCCCGCGCAGGACGACGCCGGGCGTCACCGCCATCGTCTTCGACCGCCTCTCGCCCGACGCGCGCAACCTCGCGCGCAAGGCCGGGACGGCCTACGCCGAGGAGGGCATGGCGGGCGGCGACTTCACCGGCGTCTTCACCATAGACCAGACGCTTCGCACCATCCAGTCCTTCACCGACAACGCCGACCTCGTCCGCGCCGCCATCGAGCGCGCCGTCGGCATCGCCTCGTCCTCCTCCAACATCGCGGCCGACTCGGCGAGGGGGCGCACGCAGTCCGACCGCATCATCGCACTCAACAACGAGCTGACCACGGCCCAGTCCGGCTCCCCCGTCACCGGCCCCGGGCAGCCACCGCCGGCCGACGGCGCCGCCATCGGCCCCGCCTCGGTCGAGCTGAAGTTCGCCGAGATGGAGACGGCCATGCGCGAGCAGTATCAGGAGCTTGAGCGCGACCAGAGTGGCTTCGCCACCATCAACGCGCTGCTCGCCGTCATCAACCCGATGAGGCGCCTGCCCGGCCGCAAGACGCTCATCTTCTTCTCCGAGGGGCTCTCCTTGCCGCCGGCCGTGGCGGCGAAGTTCCCCGCCGTCATCAGCGCCGCCAACAAGGCCAACGTCACCATCTACGCGATAGACTCGGCGGGCCTGCGCACCGAGAGCGGCATCACCGAGGCCGCGCGCGAGCTGAACTCGATGGTCGGCACGCGCATGGCGCAGGCCGGGCGCGGCAACGACGCCGGCACCAACGGCCCTTACATGAAGGCGCTTGAGAAGAACGAGACCATGCTGCGCCTCGACTCGCGGGGCAACCTCGGACTGCTCGCCAGCGAGACCGGCGGCTTCCTCATCCACGACACCAACGATCTGGCGTCGGGCCTGCGCCGCATCAACGACGACATGAGCGGCTACTACATGCTCACCTACGTCCCGCAGAACAACGACTACGACGGCCGCTTCCGCCAGATAAGCGTCAAGCTTGCCAAGCAGAACTACGACGTGCAGGCGCGGAAAGGCTATTACGCCGTCGAGACCGTCGGCGACTTCGCCGTGCTCGACTACGAGGCGCCTGCGCTCGCCGCGGCGCTTCACGCGCGCGCGGGCCAGAACCCCTTCCCCTTCCGCGCGGGCGCGCTCAGCTACCCCGCGCCCGGCCGCCCCGGCCTCGCGCTCGTGCTCGCCGAGGCGCCGCTCTCGGCCTTCACCTTCTCGACGAGCGAGGACAAGAAGTCTTACGGCGCCGACTTCACGATTTTGTCGCTCGTCAAAGACGGCTCGGGGCAGGTCGTGCAGAAGTTGAGCCAGCACTACCCTCTGAGCGGCCCCGTAGACAAGCTCGACGCGGCGCGCAAAGAAGAACTGCTCTTCTACCGCGAGACGCTGCTCGCGCCGGGCTCGTACACGGTCGAGACGGTCGCCTACGACGCCGCGTCGGGCAAGTCGGCAGTCACGACCGGCCGCCTCGAAGTCCCCGGCGCCGACGAGACGCGCCCGCGCATGAGCAGCGTCTCCGTGCTCAAGCGCGGCGAGCGCCTGAGCGCCGAGGAGCAGAAGGCGAACCGGCCGTTCCAGTTCGGCGAGCTGCTCGTCTACCCGAACCTCGGCGAGCCGCTGCGCAAGTCGGCCTCGCCGCAGCTCGCCTTCTTCTTCACCGCATGGCCGGCGAAGGACTCGGCCGCGCCCCTGCGCATGACCCTCGAAATTCAGCGCGAAGGGCGCAGCCTCGGCCAGACCTCGGGGCAGCTCCCCGCCCCGGACGCGCAGGGGCAGATTAAGTACGCGAGCTCCTTCCCGCTCGACAAGTTCCAGCCCGGCCTTTACGAGTTGAAGGTGACGGTCGGCGACGGCCGCGCGAGCGTCAGCCGCTCGACCGAGTTCACCGTCGCGCCCTGAGCGGCGGGGTGAGTTTCAAAAATAGGCTTCACGCTTCGGCCCGGCCCCATTCCGGCTTACGGTTTGGGCCGGGCCTTCGCTTCGTCCTGAATCTGCTTGAGGAGTTGCCGCGCCTCGGCGGCGTACTCGCCCTTCGGCGCCTCTTCGAGGTAGGAGCGCGCGGAGCGCGCGGCCTCCTGCGTGTCGCCGCGGCCGAGGTAGATGCGCGCGAGGTGGTAGTTGGCCGCGACGCAGTCTTCGCCGCCCATCACCAGAGCCTTCGTCAACTCCTGTTCGGCCCCGGCCGGGTCGCCCGTCTGTAGCAGCGCGAAGCCGAGCCAGAGGCGCGCGACCGCACGCGTGCCGTCGAGGGCTATCGCCTGCCGTAGCTGCGAGACGGCGTCCGAGTAGTCCTTCCGCTCGACGCGCACGAGCCCGAGGTTGAACTTCGCGTTGAAGTTCTTCGGGTCGCGTTCGAGCACGAGGCGGAAGTGGCGCTCGGCCTCGTCCAAGCGCTTGAGCTTGAGGTACTGCGCGCCGAGGTCGTTACGCGCGGCGAGGTACTCAGGGTAAATCTGGATGGCCTGCTCGAAGTGGCCCGCGGCCCGCAGGAAGTCGCCCTTGCCCACCGCCTTCAACCCTTGGGCGTACTCCCTCTTCGCCGGCGCCGGCACGACCTGCGCTAACTCTGCCGCCGAGACGACGCGCGCGCCCGTGCGGACGAGGTCGAGGGACTTACGCTCGTGCAGTTCGAGCGTGAGGTCGGCCGTCAGCCCGCGCCCGAGCTCGACGCGCGCGACGACCGGCTCGAAGTCGGCGTCGTCGGCCTGCACGTAGTAGATGCCCTCGGCGAGGTTCCGGATGTGAAACTCGCCGCTCCTGTTGGTGTAGCTGGTGAAGAGGATGCTCTGGTCGGTCTTGAGGGTGATTCGGACGTAGCGCTCCGCGTTGAACCCGGAGGGGAGCGTCACGTGCCCCTGTATGACGGCGTTGTTGGTGTCGGCCGTCTTGTACTTGGGCTCGACCTGCGCGCGGGCGGACGCGGCGGCGAGCGCGACGCAAAGCGCCAGCCCTACCCAGAGGCGAAACGTCCTTCTCATAAAACCACCCCGCCTAAGTAGAGCGGCGCGGGGGGCTTGAATTTCACGCCCCCCGCGCCGGAGATGGTTCGGCCGCTCGGCCGACGGGTTAGAAGTTGAACTTCAGGGCGAACTCGACGATCCGGCGGCCGTGCTTGTTGACGACCTTGCCGAAGTTGTCAATGGTCTCCTGCGTGTAGCTGAAGCCCTTCGTCGGGTCGCACGGGTTGGCCGTCCCGCCGATGCCGTTCGGCACCTGCACCCTCGCGTTGCAGACCGTGTTGAGCGTCAGGTAGATGTCGCTCGAACCGAGCCCGCCGGTGTTGAGTATCTGCGTCGGGTACGCCTGATTGAAGATGTTGAAGAACCCTGTGCGGAACTGTAGCTTCTTCGACTCGCTGAAGCTGAAGTTCTTGAAGAACGAGACGTCGAAGTTGCTCCGGTTCGGGGTGCGGATGTAGAAGGGCGGCTGCGACGGGCCCGTGTTCGGGAACGTCGGAATCTGTAGCGCGGCGAGGCTGTAGAGCTTCGAGCCGAGCGCGCTGCTGCCGCCGGTCTGCGGGTTGCTAAGGTAGATGGGCGTGACGGCGCCGAGGCTCGCGCCCGCGTTCGTGCCGTTGAAGGCGTCGGAGCCGTACCACGCGACCGCTTGGCCCGCCGACGCGATGTCGCCGCTGAACTTCAGGCGGATGGGGATGCCGCTCTGCCACGTCGTGATGCCCGACATCTGCCAGCCGTTAAGGACGCCGCGCGTGACGACGTTGTCGAAGCCGCCGCGGGCCAGCTTCGGCAGGCTGTAGTTGTACGACAGGTTGAAGACGTGCGTGCGGTCGAACGGCAGGACGCCCCAGCTACGGCCGCGCGTGTCAATCGGGTCGGCCCACGCCGAGCCGTCGCTCTCGTTCGTCGCCACCGTGCCGAGCGCCTTGCCGAAGGTGTAGGTGGCGAAGTACTGAAGGTTCTTGCCCTGATGGCTCAGCGTCGCCTGTAGCGAGTGGTAGGTCGAGGTGCCGGTGAACTGGTAGACGCCCACCGAGTTGTAGGCCGGGAACGGCCTGAACGGCTTGTAGAGCGACGCGTCGAGGCCGGCGCGGTTGACTGGGACGGACAGGTCTATGCCGTTGAGCGTGCCCGTCAGCAGCCTGCCCAAAGGCATGATGTTCAGGTTCCGCTGCTGCGGCAGGTGGCGCCCCTGCGTGCCGACGTAGGCGACGGCGAGGACGTTCTCAAACGGCAGCCGCTTCTCGACCGTGAAGCTCATGTTGGCGACGCGTGGAATCTCGTTCGAGCTTACGTCGCGCGAGTTGATGTTGACGTTGGCGATTGAGGCGAACGGGTCAATCGTCTTCAGGTCGCCGAACGTGAGGCCGGTCGCCGACGCCCACGGCGTATCAATGGTCGCGCTGTAGGTGTTCGGCATCTGGCCGCTGGAGTAGTAGTCGTAGTTGCCCTGCACGCGGTTGTAGAAGAGGCCGGCGCCCGCGCGGACGACCAAGTCGCCCTTGCCGCCGACGTCCCACGCGAAGTTCAGGCGCGGCATCCACTGCACGGGCAGGTTCGGCAGCACGCCCTTCGGAATCTCGTTGCGCGAGGCCAGCTTGAAGCCGTTCGGGCGGGTGCGGTCGCCGTTGATGAAGACGCCCTGACTCGGGTTGTAGGCCGCCGGGTCGAAGAGCACGCCGAGGCCCTTGCGCTCGAAGTTCTGCGGCAGGTAGGCGGCGCGCATGCCGTATTCGAGCGTGACGTTCGGCTTCACCTTCCAGCTATCCTGCGCGTAGAACTCGTAGTTGTAGTAGCGGAAGTTGTCGAGCGGGCGGTCGGTGCCCTGCGTGAACTCGATGGGGCGGCCGACGAAGAGGTCGCCGTAGTTGTTGCCCGTCGAGTTGGTCTGGCCCCACTGCGCGACCGTGATGTCGGTGTCGTGGTTCGACTGCTGCCGCTTGTTCGCCTGCTCGATGAAGGCGCCGAACTTCAACGTGTGCGTGCTGTGCACCTTCACGAGGTTGTCGGTGAGCGAGAAGCTGTCGTTCCAAGCGAGGATCGGGTAGCCGTAGGCGGTCAGAAGGTTGCCGCCGATGCCGCCGCCCCACGCGTCAACGACGCCGACGGGAACGTACGGGTTGTTGCCGGGGAAGAAGCCGACCTTCTGGAGGCCGAGGCCCTTGTACGAGACCTTGTCCGGGTCTTTGTAGTCGTAGTTGAGCTTGAGCTTGCTGCCGCTAAACAGTATCTCGTTGGTCATCGTCGGGCTGACGACGTTGGTCAGGTTGACGACCAGCGAGCGGCCGAGGTTGCTGCTCGTCAGCTTGCCGGGCAGCTCGTAGTTCGACGAGTCCCACCACAGCCCGCGCGGGAAGCCCTGCTCCTCGTACTCGCGCGCGAAGCGTACGTAGAGCTTGGTCTTGTCGCTGATGGTGTAGTCGAAGCGCGAGGTGAGCTGGTTGCGGTTGTTCGGCCGGAGCACGCTGTAGACGTAGTTGTAGCGGTTGTTCGGGTCGGTGTAGTTCGGCAGCGGGTACATGTTCAGGAGCGCCTTGCCGAGCGGGTCGGCGCAGGGCGCCAGATTGTTGCTCGGCGCGACGTCGTTGTTGTCGTTCACGTTGCCGACGACGCCCCCGACCGTGCAGCCGACGGGGACGGTCACGGTGCGGCCCTGATTCAGGTTCGCGCCCGCGCCCGTCAAAAGCTCGCTGAAGTCGCCCTGCCGCTGCTTGAGCGTGGGGACGACGCTGCGCGCCGAGCCCTCGTCAACCTGCTGGTAGTAGCGCTCGTAGCCGACGAAGAAGAAGAGCTTGTCGCGGCCCTTGTTGAACTTGGTGCCGGGGAAGATGACGGGGCCGCCGACGGTGAAGCCCGGGTACTGGTACTTGCTCTTCGGGCGCTCGACGTTGTTGATGGTGTTCGAGCGGTCGTTGGCTTGGAACCGCCAGTTGCGCACGTAGTCGTAGATCGAGCCGTGGAACTCGCTGCTGCCGCCCTTGGTGGTGGCGCTGATCTGGACGGCGCTCGTGCCGTGCTCGGCGGCGTAGTTCGAGGTCTGGACTTTGACCTCCTGCACCATGTCGGGGTTAGCGGTGATGACGGTGCCGTTGTTCGAGCCGATGTCAATCATGCGCGAGCCGTCTATGGTGACGTTGTTCTGCTCGCCGCGCAGGCCGTTGACGTGGTACTGCGAGTTGGCGTTGGCGCCGCCGCCGAAGGCGATGCTCTCAAGGGCCGTGTTGTCCGGGGCGACGACGCCCGGCAGGATGCGGAGCAGTTCGAGCGAGCTGCGGCTGACGATCGAGAGGTTCTCGATCTGGCTCGCCGTGATGGTGTTCTCCTTGGCGCCGGTCTCGGTCTCAAGCTGGTTGGGCGCCGAGGTGACCGTCACGGTCTCGCTGGCCTGACCGACCTCCATGTCGAAGTCGAGGCCGCGCGTCGAGGCCGTCTCGACGGAGAGGTTCGACTGCTCGGCGGTCTTGAAGCCCGACGCCTCGACCTTGACGGTGTAGGTGCCCGGCGTCACGGCCGGGAAGACGTACCCGCCCTCGCCGTTGGTCGTCGCCTTGCGCTCGTCCTTGGTGCGCTCGTTGATGAGCGTCACCGTCGCGTTCGGGACGACCGCGCCCTGCGGGTCTTTGACCGTCCCGCGCAGCGTCGCGGCGCCCGTCGTCTGCGCGGACGCCGCAGGCGCGGCCGCCGCGAGCGACAGGCAGAGCAAGAAGCCGAAGAAGAGTGAGGCCGGACGGATGCGCTTGTGAATCGAATTCATCTTCAACCTTCTACTTTCCTTTTGGGCGGAAAGAACATCGAGCAGCATCGCTACCTTGCGTTGGACTGCCACGCGGCTGGTCGGCTGCCCGGCTTAACGGCCGAAAGCGCGGGGGCCGTCAGTACACAGTGCTGCCCGGAGCGAGCCGCGGGCAGACATCCTGACGGGGCGCCTTAAAGACCCTTCCCGGAAGACGGCCGGAGCGGGTACATCTCTCCGACGCTTCGGCGGGAACTGAAAATTGACTTACCAGAAAAGAAGCTTAGGGTTTGTTGCAAGACCTGACAAAAGCATTACTATTACAGCTCTGATTCTTTGTCAAGAACTTTTTATGGGAACCCTGCGGCCCCCTCTGAACTAACTTTGGTTAATCGGAACGTGTTGCAGACGCCCGGGAAAGGCAGTTTGTTACTCGCAAAAGTTATGCCCCGTTGTTCACACTCTGATTTCATTAGGGAATAGTTGCGGGCGCGCGTCACGCTTACGGAATTGTGGATACGAAAATTCCAAGTTCATCCAAAAAGTTATATCAGCGCGCAAAAAGTCATATCGGCGGCGGCTGGAAGGCGGCCGCACCGCGCGCCGACTTCCCGGTAAATTTGTTCGCCGTACAAACTAAGTTCGCGTGAGTCCTTCAGACTTGCCGAAGACGCGCCTTCCTTGATAAGTAAATGCCGAGTAAATCAAAGAACGAGTCCGCAAAGTGAGTCGAGGGGTTCGGCCTTTATGTCTTTAACGAGACGTGCGCTCATCAGGATGCTCGCGGGGGCCGTCCCCGCTTTAAAGACCGCGCGTGCTTTGGGCGTCGGTGATTCCGTGCCGCCGATTCGGCGGGGGCCGTTCCACGCCACGCGCGAGTCGCTCAAGGGCTACCGAGTTCCGGAATGGTTCCGCGACGCGAAGTTCGGCATCTGGGCGCACTGGGGGCCGCAGTCGGCCGCGGAGTACGGCGACTGGTACGCCCGCAACATGTACATACAGGGGCAGTGGCAGTACGAGCACCACGTCAAGACCTACGGCCACCCTTCCCGGTTCGGCTTCAAAGACATCATCCCGACGTGGAAGGCCGCGCGCTTCGACGCCGACCACCTCGTCGGCCTCTACAAGCAGGCCGGCGCGCGCTACTTCGTCAGCCTCGGCGTACACCACGACAACTTCGACCTCTGGGACTCGAAGCACCAGCGCTGGAACTCAGTGCGGATGGGGCCGCGCCGCGACATCGTCGGCGAGTTCCGAAGGGCCGCGCTCCGCCACGGCCTGCGCTTCGGCGTGAGCGAACACCTCTCGATGAGCTACAAGTGGTTTTCCGTCAGCCACGGCAGCGACAGGGAGGGGCCGCTCGCGGGCGTCCCGTACGACGGCGCAGACCCGCGCTACGCAGACCTCTACCACGACATCAAACAGGTCTACGTAGACCTGCCTTGGAACCTCGACAACACCTCCGAGGCTTTCAAGCGCGTCTGGTACCTGCGCGTACGCGACCTCGTGGACAAGTACCGCCCGGACATACTCTACACGGACGGCGAGATTCCCTTCGGCGACTTCGGGCTGATGCAGACGGCCAACCTCTACAACCTGAGCGCCGAGCGCCACGGCGGGCGCGTCGAGGCCGTGCAGTTGAGCAAGAAGCGCGAGGACTGCGAAGTGGGCACCTGCGTGATGGACGTGGAGCGCGGCGTGGTCGAGACGGTGTGGCCCGCGCCTTGGCAGTCGCACACGTGCGTCGGCAACTGGCATTACCTCAAGGGCGGCACGTACAAGTCGCCGAAGGCCGTGATTGACATGCTGGTGGACGTGGTCAGCCGCAACGGCAACCTCCTCCTCAACTTCCCACTGCCCAACGACGGCATGCTCGACGCCGAAGAGTTGAAGATTCTCTCGGCCATCACGGATTGGATGCGCGTCAACGGCGAGGCGATACACGACACGCGGCCTTGGAAGATTTACGGGACGGGGCCGGCCGCGGCGGCGTCGGGCGCGGACGCCAAGTTCAACGAGAGCAAGCGCCGCGAGTTGACGGCCGAAGACGTACGCTTCACGCGCAAAGGGCAGACGCTCTACGCCTTCTTCATGGGCTGGCCCGAGCGCGGCGAGGTCAACGTCGCTTCGCTCGCGACCCCCGGCGGGCTCGCCGCTGGCAGGGTCGGAAAAGTCGAGCTGCTCGGCTTCCCCGGCGAGCTGAAATGGTCGCAGGACGCCGAAGGGTTGAAAGTCCGTCTGCCCGAAGAGCGCCCCGGCTCCCACGCCTTCGCGCTCAGGGTCGAAGGCTTGAAGCTCGACCAAGCATGAAGGCCGTGTCGAGATTCATGAAGGCCGGGCTGAGATTCGTCGCGGCGTGCCTGCTCGTTCTCCTTCAGGCAGCCACGCGCCTTCCGACGACCTCGCGCCTTTACGCGGCGCCGCGCGAGGAAGGCGCGTCACGCCCTCTCGTACGCCTCAACACCGTCGGCTTCCTGCCGGGCCGCGCCAAGCGCGCGTCGGTCGCGGGCGCCTGCGCGGGCGCGGGCTTCCGCGTCGTCAACGTCGCAGACGGAAAGACAGTCTTTCGCGGCAAGGCCGGCGGCCCTCTCCACAACGATGACACGAACGAGGAGCTTTGCGTCGCTGACTTCTCCGCCCTCAGACGGCCGGGCGTTTACCGTCTGGAAGTCGAAGGCGTCGGGAGTTCGGCGACCTTCCGCGTCGGGCAAGACGTGTACGGCGCGGCCTTCCGGACGACTCTGCGCGCGATGCACCTCTGGCGCTGCGGGGCGGCCGTACGCGCCGAGCACGAAGGCGTCGTCTACACGCACGGCGCGTGTCATCTCCAAGACGCTTGGCTCGACCTCGCGGGCGGCGGCCACGCGCGGCGCGACTCGACAAAGGGCTGGCACGACGCGGGCGACTACAACAAGTACGTCGTCAACGCGGGCTTCACCGTCGGCGTGATGCTCCGCGCTTGGGAGGAGTTCGGCGCGCAGATTCGGAAGACAGATCTCGGCTTTCCGAAAGAGGAGAAGGGACTGCCCGATTATCTGAATGAGATTAAGTGGGAGACCGACTGGCTGCTCACGATGCAGGCGGCGGACGGCTCGGTCTTCCACAAGGTGAGCACGAAGGAGTTCGGCCCGGCAATTCTGCCCGAGGAGGAGACGACGCCGCGCTACTTCGCGCCTTGGAGCACGGCCGCCACCGCGGATTTCGTCGCCGTCATGGCAATGTCGGCGCGCGCCTTCCGCCCTTACGACGGGCCTTACGCGCGCCGCTGCCTCGAAGCCGCGCGCAGGAGCTACGCCTTCCTGCGCGCGCACGCTGAGGAGCACCGCGCAGACCTCCGGGAGTTCCGCACGGGCGGCTACCAGACGCCCGACGGCGACGAACGCCTCTGGGCCGCGGTTGAGCTGTGGGAGACGACGGGCGAGAGCGACTACTTGAAAGATTTCGAGCGGCGAGCGCCCGCCTTCAGGTTTGAGGCCGACTGGGGTTGGAGCAACGTGCAGAACCTCGCGCTCGTCACCTACCTCTTCTCGGAGCGCGTCGGGCGCGACGTTCGACTCGTGCGGCGTCTGCGTAAGAACCTGCTCGCAACCGCCGACGCCGTCGTCCGTCTCGGCGCCGCGCACGGCTACGCCCGCACGCTCGCGCGTTACTACTGGGGCGCGAACGGGGGCGTCGCGGCTACGACGGTTTTACTTCAGGCGGCAAACCGCGTCGCGCCGAGCGCCGCCTACGTCGAGACGGCGCTCGACGCCCTCTCGCACCTCTTCGGGCGCAACCTCTACGGCCGCTCGTTCGTCACGGGCGTCGGCGCGAACCCGCCGCAACACCCGCACGACCGCCGCTCGATGGCGCGCGAGGGCTCGCACGCTTGGCCCGGCTACCTCGTCGGCGGCGGCTGGCCCCGCGCCTCCGACTGGAAGGACGAGTCGGCCAACTATCAGGTCAACGAGATCGCCATCAACTGGAACGCCGCGCTCATCTACGCGCTCGCCGGCTTCGTCGAGTAGGCTCTGCGGTTTCTTAGCCGACGATGGGGACGAGTCTGGCGACGCGGACGGTCTTGCGCAGTCTGATGTCGGCGGACGAAGTGCCGAGCATCAGTTCAACCCTGTCCCGCTCGACGACGAACCTGTGCTGCGCCGTGTCCCAGTAGGCGAGGGCCGCGGCCTTCAGCGGCAGCGTCACGGTCTTCACCTCGCCCGGCTTTAAGAAGACGCGCGCGAAGCCCTTCAACTCCTTGTCCGGCCGTTCGACCTTTGAGTTGAGGTGTCGGACGTACAACTGCACGACCTCTTCGCCAGCGCGCGCGCCCGTGTTCTTCACGTCCACGCTGACCGCAATTGAGCCGTTGTCCGGCAGGTACTCGGGCGCCCGCAAGGAAGCGTAGGCGAAGGTCGTGTACGAGAGCCCGTAGCCGAACGGGTAGAGCGGCTCGCCCTTGAAATACATGTACGTACGGCCGTGGCGTATGTCGTAATCCATCATCGGCGGCAGTTGTTCAATCGAGCGCGGCCACGTCTGCACGAGCCGGCCTGCCGGGTTGTAGTCGCCGAAGAGCACGTCGGCCAAGGCGCTCCCCTCCTCCTGACTGTTGTTCGTCAGGTGGACGATTGCGGGCACATGAGCCTGCGTCCAGTTGATGGCGTAGGGAAAGCTCGCGCGGAGCACGACGACGGTGTTGGGGTTCGCCTCGAAGACCTGCTTGATTAGCTCCTCCTGTTCGAGGTTGATGGAGTGCCGGTCAACGGCCTCCTTGCCGTCTGACAGGACGGGGCACTGCTCCCAACCGGCGGCGCAGGTCGGATGGTTGCCGACGACGACGATCGCCACGTCCGACGAGCGCGCGATGTTAACAGCCTCGCCGCCCGTGTTGTCCGCGGCGTAGCGCACCTCGACGCCCGGCCCGACCTTCTCCTTAATCCCTTCGAGCGGCGTGACGGTGTAGGGCGGCGTGCCGCTGTACCAGTCGAGCAGCACCTCGTCGGCGCGCGGGCCGATGACGGCGACGGACTTCAGTTTACTTCTATCGAGCGGCAGAGCGTTCTTATCGTTCTTCAAGAGGACGATTGACTTCTGCGTGACGAGGCGCGCGAGCGCCTTGTGCTTCTCGGTCAGCCAAGGGTCGCCCGTGTCCCTGATGTTCGTGTAGGGGACGCGCCCGGGCGGGTCGAGCAGGCCGAGGCGGAGCATGACGCGGAAGGTGTTGCGGAGGACTTTGTCCACGTCCGTCTCGGTCAGCAGGTTCCTCTTCAGAGCCTCGCGGACAGGCGCGCGGAAGTCGTCGAGGAACTGGCCGATGCCCGCCTTGATGACGGCGGCAGAGGCGTGCGCGAAGTCTGGGAAGCGTTTGTGGCCGGTGACGAGCAGCCTCATCCCGCCGCCGTCCGTGCAGATGATTCCGTCCTCGCCCCACTCGCCGACGGCCACGTCCTTCAGGATCGGGTTGACGTGCATCGGCGTGCCGTTGACGGCGTTGTAGGAGGCCATGAAGGCGCGCGCACCGCCCTCGACAATCCCCATGCGGAAGGGGACGGAGTAGTACTCGCGAAAAAGTCTCTCGTCGAAGTCGGACGAAGTGTGGTCGCGGCCGTTCTCGTTGCTGTTGGCGAGGAAGTGTTTGAGGAGCGAGGCGGCCTGCCAGTACTTCGGGTCGTCGCCCTGCAAGCCTCTGGCAAAGGCGGCCGCGAGCGTCCCGTTAAGAAAAGGGTCTTCGCCGTAGCACTCTTCGGTGCGGCCCCAGCGCGGGTCGCGGCCGAGGTCTGCGTTGGGCGAGCGTATGACGAGGCCGCTTCTACTCTTGCCGTACTTCTCCGTCTGAAAGATGTAGCGCGCCTCGTAGCCCTCGACCGAGGCGGCCCGGCGTATGAGTTCCGCGTCCCAAGTCTCGCCGAGGCCGTAGCCTTGCGGGAAGGTCGTCGTCGGCACGGGCGCGTCGCGCCCCCACTTCGCCGGGCCGCCGACGGCGAGGCCGTGTATCCCTTCCATGTGCCCCGCGCCCTTCACGCCCAAACGCGGCACGCTCGGGTTCGTCCCCAGACACTCGACCTTCTCGTCGAGCGTCATCAAAGAGAGGAGGTTCGTGATTCTCCCCTCGGCGGGCAGGTCGGGGTTTTGGAAAGGATACTGGTACTGACCTTCGGCCTTCGCCGCGGCCTTTGACGTTTGCCGAAACATCAAAGGCGACGCGACCAGAGTTAACAAAGCCGCTGACAGACCGGCCGCGAACGTCAGGCGTATTCTCATCGCGTCGCTTCTTCCTCTTTCCTGTCTTAACGCCAGACGAGCACGTCGGCGGGCTTGAGCGGGCGTGTGCCGTAGAGAATCTCTGCGCCGTTCGGCACATTGATGTCGGCGGGGCGCGAGGAGTAGTTGACCGCGACCCAGAAGCCGTCGCGCCAGTCCACGTAGACGCCCTGCGGGTAGTCTTCAATCGTCAGCCCCGCGCGCCTGTAGACCTCGCGCAGCACTTCCCTCTCCAACTGCCCGTCCTTCGTCTGCACGCCGACGTAGGTGACGCTCCCCTTCCCGAGTTTGCGGAAGGTCACGGCCGTCTGCCCCGCGTAGAACTGGTTGGAGTACTGCGCGAGGCTCTCAGTCCCCTCCGAAGGCTTCAGCACGTCGGCCCAGACGTTCCAAGCGTGCGCGTCGCCGTTCATGCGGACTTCGCCCTTGCCGTCTTCGAGCAGCAGGTCGAAGAAGGAGACCTCTGCGCCGATGAGCGTGTAGATGGGCTCGGCCCAGCGCGCCTCCCAGAGCTGGCCGTTGCGACGCTTCTGTCCCGTGCGCGCCGTGAGGACGAGGTTGCCGCCCTGCTCGGCGTAGCGCGTCCACTTGCGCACGAGCTCTTCGTCAATCAGTTGATAAGCCGGCGCGATGAGGACGGGGTACTTCGAGAAGTCGTCGCCTTCGGCGATGATGTCGAGCGGCGCGCCGAACGACTTCACGGCCTCCATGTAGCGGAGCATGTGCCCCCAAGTGTCCCAGAGCGCCGTCTGCCTCTGGTAGTCAATGTTCCAGAGGTTTTCGTGGTTCCAGAGTATCGCCGTCCGTCGCGCGCTGTAGGCGGCGGGCGGCCGCGCGTTGGGGTCGTACTTCGCGCGAAGCTCGCGCATCTCGCGCGCGACCTGCGAGTATTGCAGGCCGCCGGGCGAGGGCGTCACGCCGTCCGTGCGCACGATGCCGTAGTGGTAAAGCTCGCTGCCGTAGAGCGGCTGCCGGTAGCGGTAGTTGCACGCGAACGAGAGCCCGCCCGCGAAGGCGTGCCACAGCCACATGCGTATCACGCCCGGCATGGGCTGCGGGTTGACGCGCGCCCAGTTGACCTGTCCGGGCTGCAACTCCATCACGCCGGTCACGCCCTTGATGTTTTTATAAAAGGCGTTGGCGAAGGCGATTCCGTCCGGCCCGCCGAGGCGGAAGCCGTCTTCGCCGAGGCCGCGGCCGCCGCCGACGGGGTACATCGTGTAGGAGATGAAGTCGAGCGCGTCTGAGCGCCGAGGGTCTGCGCTCCCTATGTTCCAGATGTAGTTGGTCGTGATGAACTGCGAGGGCTGCGTGTGGCGGCGCAGCACGGCGGCCTGCCAGTTTAAAAACTTCGCCGTCTGGTCGGCGGTGAAGCGCTGGAAGTCGAGCATGGCGTGCGGGCTCACGCCGTAGAGGAAGGTCGGGTTCGGCGGGAGGACTTGGTCGAAGCTGTTGTACGTCAGGCTCCAGAAGGCCGCGCCCCACTCCTTGTTCAGTGAGTCAATCGTTCTATAACGCGTCTTCAGCCATTCGCGGAAGGCGGCCTGCGCCGAAGGGCTGTAGTCGGGCTGCGCGATGGGCTCGTTGTCGAGTTGCCAGCCCCAGACAGCGGGGTTGCGCCCGTAGCGCCGGGCCATCTCGGTGACGATGCTCTCTGTGAGGCGCAGGTAGTTCGGGTCTGCCAAGGCGTTATTGCCGCGCGAGCCGTGCTCGCGGCGTCGGCCGTCGGCGCCGACGAGGTAGGCTTGCGGGTACTTCTCGTACATCCACGCGGGCGGCGTCGGCGTCGGCGTGCAGAGGATGACTTTGAGGTTGTGCTTCGCCGCCAGCGCGACGGCGCGGTCGAGCCAAGCGAAGTCGAAGCGGCCCTCCTCCGGCTCCATGAAGCCCCACGCGAACTCGGCCATGTGTACGAACTCGAAGCCGAGCTTTTCGATGTTGGCGAAGTCCCTGTCCCACTGCGACTCAGGCCAGTGCTCGGGGTAGTAGTAGACGCCGACGCGCATCAAGTCCTTCGCGGGAAAGAAGCGCGAGGCGGGCGCGCTCGTCTGCCCTGCCGCGCGCGCTTGCCTCAGTAACGGCGCGGGCGCGGCGAGCGCGAAGAGGAGCGCGAGCGAAAGGCGAAGGAGTTTTTTCATCGGCTACTCCTTCGGCAGGAAGTGCGTGATGTCCCACCTGACCTGTCCGCGCAGCGGGTCGTCTCGCAGCGCGTAAGTCCCCTCGGGCGCGCTGAGGCTGAGCGTCTGCACGCCGCCGTCGGGCAGTGCGAAGAGGCCGCTGGCCGCCGCGTTGTCGGTGCTGAAGACGCGCAGCTCGACCGTTTTCCAGTCTATGTCCGCGGTGCTCTGCGCGGGCTTCACGTGCGGGATGACGGTGTGGTTGCGCACGAGCAGCACGACGGGAATCTGCCCCGCCGTTATCTGCTGCCAGCGCCCGCCCGCGTAAGACTTGCCCGACTGGTAGTCAATCCAGTCGCCCGGCGGAAGATAGACGCGCCGGCTCTCGCTGCTCTCCATCAGCGGCGCGACGAGAAGACCGCTGCCGAACATGTACTCGTCGTCAATCGTCCAAGAGGTCGCGTCCTCCGGGTACTCGAAGAAGAGCGTGCGCAGCATCGGGTAGCCGTGCGCCGAAGAGTCCTTCGCCTGCGCGAGGATGTAGGGCATCAGCGAATACTTCAGCCCGAGCGCGCGGCGGAAGTCTTCGGTCAAAGCCTCGTCGTACTCCCAAGGCTCGCGCGGCGGCGCCCCGTGTGCGCGCGTGTGCGAGGTGAGCACGCCCCAAGCGAGCCAGCGCCGGTAGAGGTCGCGCGGCGCGCGGTCAACGAAGCCGCCCACGTCGTGGCTCCAATAGGTGAAGCCCGACAGTCCGAACGACAGCCCGCCGCGAAGCTCGGCCGCCATCGCCGAGTCTGTGTTCTCGGCGTCGCCGCCCCAGTGGAGTGGGTAGCGCTGGCTTCCGGCCCAAGCGCTCCGCGCCCAGATGACATTCTCGCCGGTCGTCTCGCGCGTGATGTCGGCGACGGCCTTGTTGTAGCGCAGCGGGTAGAGGTTGTGCTCGTAGAGCCCCGTGCGCCCCGAGGCGTAGAGGCCGTTCAGGGGCGCGCCCTCGCCGAAGTCAACCTTGATGGCGCCGACGCCGAGCTTTAAGAGCGCGGCGATCTTCGACTGATACCACTTCACGGCCTCTGGGTTCGACATGTCGAGCACCGCGTCCTCGAACGGGAACTGACCGTTCTCGCCCTTGACCGCGTAGCCCTTCGAGACTATCTCGGGGAACAGCTCGTTCTTCGGCGTGAAGTAGGTGTACTGCCAGAGGCTCACGTGGAAGCCCTGCTTCTTCAAATCCGAAATCATCTTCGCCGGGTCGCGGAAGCGTGAAGTCGAAAATTGATAGTTGCTGCGCCAGTCTGTCTCGAACCAGCCCGTGTCGAGGTGTATCACGTCGGCGGGCACGCGGTGCTGGCGCAGCTTCGCCGCCACGTCGCGCACCTCGTCTTCGGACTTGTAGGTGATGCGGCTCATCCAGAAGCCGAAAGACCAGAGCGGCGGGACGGGGCTGCGGCCGGTGAGCGCCGTGTACTCTGAAAGAACCTCTTTCGGGTCGCCGAGGAAGACGAAGATGTCTATCGCCTCGTCGCCTGTGTAGACGACGTTGTGACGGTCGTAGGTCTTGCCGAAGTCGAAGGTGACGGGCGCGGAGGTGTGTACGAACATGCCGTAGCCGCGGCTTGAGAGGAAGAACGGAATCGGCTTGTACATCAGCTCGTTCTGCACGCCCATCGCGTCGCGCGTCCAAGCGTTGACCTTCTGCCCGCGCTTGTCGAGGCGCGTGAACGACTCGCCGCAGCCGAAAATCTTCTCGTCGTGCGCCAGCTCGAACGTCGCGGCCGTGCGGCGGCTCAAATCCCTCGCGCTGCGGATGAAAGAAAACGGGATGGGCGTGAAGTATGTGTGCGGGTCGCCGATGTTCTGCGTGCGCGTCAGCAGACGGCCCGCCGCGTCGTAGAACTCGACGTGCCACGGCTGCTTCACGAGACGCACGCGGCCGTAAGCGCTCGTCCAAGTCACGGCGTCCGCCGTCTGCTCGACCTTCCACGAACTATCCCGCGGGGGCGCCCCGACGAGCATGAGCGAGGGCGCGTCCGTGACGGGCGTGTTGCGCGTGTTGAAGCGAAGGCGCACGGTGCGCGGGCTGACGAAGTCTATGCGGAAGGGGAGCGCGGGGTCTGCGTCGTACTCTGTGCCGGGAAACTCTGTCGCCTGCCCGCGCGCGAGCGTCACGTCAATCTTGTTGAAGGAGAGCGTGGTCGAGCGCACGTACCTGTCCCACTGAAGCGTGCCCTGCCCCGTCGAGGGGTTGAAGTCCCGTACGCGGCTCCCGACGAAGTAGACGTTCTCCATCCGCTGGAAGTCCTGACTCACGTCCACGGGGTCGTTCAAGACCTGCGGCTGCTGCGCGAAGGCCGCGCACGCGGCGAGAAGTACGAACGCCGCCGAGAAGAGGGGCCGGAGCCCCCGCGAAAAAATTTTCTGATAGCTCAACTGTTTCCCTCCCTCCGAGGTGCGGCGCCGCGCGGGGCATCCCTTCGGCTCCCGACGTACAAGCCTGACTGTGGTTGAGTCTCGAAAAGGCCGAGCGTTTTGTTGTATGGCTAGACAAAAGTCTTTCTATTATCGGCCCGCCTTCTTGTCAAGACTTTTCGTCCGCGGTCGCGCGCGGGGTCAATAAAACTCTTGACACGAACTCCGGCCGAGTATAGAAAGACTTTTGTAAGCCCATACAACAAACGAGCGCTTTCCCGGTGACGCGCCTTTAGCCTCTTTAAGAGCGCGTCCGTAACTCCGAGTCGAGAAGTCTGCGGCCGCGTGCGCGTCGCCGCCGCACGCGGGCTTAAAGCCCCTCTCACCGACGGCGGTTTCCGTTACCCCGTACGTCCGTCCGGCCGCGCGCTCCGGCGCCGGCTCCAACCGAGAGAGGAGGAAAAATGTCCAGAACACTTCTCAAGACGGCACGCGCCGCCCTGCTGCTCACGGCCCTCCTGACTGCGTTGACCCTGCTCGCGCCGGCACGCGTCTACGCGCAGTACACTTGGCGCAGCGTGCAGGTCGTCGGCGGCGGCTTCGTGCCCGGCATCGTCTTCAGCCAGACCGAGCCGAACCTCGTCTACGCGCGCACGGACATCGGCGGCGCCTACCGCCTCGACCCTTCGACGAACCGCTGGGTGCCGCTGCTCGACTCGATAAGCTGGGACGACTGGAACCTGACGGGCGTCATCTCCATCGCCACAGACCCCGTCAACCCGAACAACGTCTACCTCGCCGCCGGCACGTACACGAACAGTTGGACGACGCAGAACGGCGCCATCCTTCGCTCCTCCGACCGCGGCGCGACGTGGCAGCGCGCGTCGCTCCCCTTCAAGCTCGGCGGCAACATGCCCGGCCGCGGCGCGGGCGAGCGGCTCGCCGTTGACCCGAACAAGAACAGCGTCCTCTACCTCGGCGCGCCGAGCGGCAACGGCCTCTGGCGCTCGACCGACTCGGGCGTCACATGGTCGCGCGTGTCGAGCTTCCCCAACCCCGGCAACTACGTCCAAGACCCGACAGACCCCAACGGCTACCTGACCGACAATCAGGGCGTCTACTGGGTCACCTTCGACAAGCGCACCGGCACGCCCGGCAACGCGACGCAGACCATCTACGTCGGCGTCGCCGATTTGGGAACGAGCGTCTACCGCAGCACCGACGGCGGCGCGACGTGGGCGGCCGTGCCCGCGCAGCCGACCGGCTTCCTGCCGCACAAGGGCGTGCTCGACACCGCGGGCGGCTTCCTCTACGTCGCCTACAGCGACAAGGGCGGCCCCTACGACGGCGGCCACGGCGACGTGTGGAAGCTCAACACCGCGACCGGCGCGTGGACGCTCATCAGTCCGATTCCTTCCTCGAACACCAACGACAACTTCTTCGGCTACAGCGGGCTTTCAGTTGACCGGCAGCACCCGAACACGGTCATGGTCACGGGCTACAGTTCTTGGTGGCCCGACACGCAAATCTGGCGCTCGACGAACGGCGGCGCGACGTGGAGCCGCATCTGGGACTGGACGCGCTACCCGAGCCGCTCGTTCCGCTACACGCAGGACGTGACGGCCGCGCCTTGGCTCAAGTTCCCGGCCACGCCCGTCTGCGGCGGCGGGCGGCCCGGCGCCGAGGTCAACCCGAAGCTCGGCTGGATGACCGAGGCTTTGGAGATTGATCCGTTCAACTCCGACCGCTTCATGTACGGCACCGGCGCGACCATCTACGGCAGCACGAACCTGACGACTTGGGACTTGAGCACGACGAGCCAGATCACGATCAAGGTCATGGCGCAGGGCATCGAAGAGACTGCCGTGCAGGATTTGATAAGCCCGCCGTCGGGCGCGCCGCTCATCAGCGCGCTCGGCGACATCACGGGCTTCCGCCACAACGACGTGACGGTCGTCCCCGCGGCGCAGGCCGCTCCCGTGCGCGGCAACAGCGTCAGCCTCGACTACGCAGAGCTTAGTCCCGCATACATCGTCCGCGCCGCCAACGGCGACACGGCCAACTGCGAGAAGAGCCTCGCCGTCTCGACCGACGGCGGGACGACTTGGGCGGCCGTCGCCGCGCAGCCTTCGGGCCTGACGGGCGGCGGTGTCGTCGCAGTCTCCGCCACGGGCGGCGGCAAGATTGTTTGGAGCCCCGCGGGCGTCGGCGTCTACTACACGACGGGCGGCGGCAAGACTTGGACGGCCTCGACGGGCATCCCGGCCGGCGCGCGCGTCGCTTCCGACCGCGTGAACGCGAACAAGTTCTACGGCTTCAAGGACGGAACCTTTTACGTGAGCACGGACGGCGGGAAGACCTTCTCGGCGACGGCCGCGGCCGGACTGCCGACGAGCGGCAACGTCCGTTTCAAGGCCGTGCCGGGCCGCGAGGGCGACATCTGGCTCGCGGGCGGGGGCGAGACGGCCAACGCCTACGGCCTCTGGCATTCGACGAACTCGGGCGCGACCTTCGTCAAGCTCTCGAACGTCGAGGAGGCCGACAACGTAGGCTTCGGCAAGGCCGCGACGGGCCAGACCTACATGGCGCTCTACGCCGTCGCGCAGGTCGCTGGCGTGCGCGGCATCTTCCGCTCGGTTGACGCCGGGTCGAGCTGGGTGCGCATCAACGACGACCAGCACCAGTGGGGCCGCGCCGGAGACACGGCCATCACCGGCGACCCGCGCATCTACGGCCGCGTCTACCTCGGCACCAACGGCCGCGGCATCATCTACGGCGACGGGCAATAACCAGCTGCGCCGACAGACAGGTCAGTACCACCCGCGGTAGCGGGCGGGTGCGTGATACTCTAACGGCCCGCACGGCGTAAGACTGACCCACCCGCTACCGCGGGCGGTACTGACCGCTATATCATCGCATCAGAGTCTCAGGTGGAAATCCTTATGAAGAGAATCCTGCTTCTGCTTCTCCTCCTCCTCTTCGCGCGGGGCGCCTACGGCCAGAAGTTCGAGCAGTTGGCGAAGACGCCGCCGATGGGTTGGAACAGTTGGAACAAGTTCGGCTGCAACGTCAGCGAGGCGCTGATACGCGAGACGGCCGACGCGATGGTCTCGTCGGGCATGAAGGACGCGGGCTACGTCTACGTCAACATAGACGACTGCTGGCACGGGCAGCGCGACGCGCAAGGTTTCATACACGAAGACCCGAAGCGCTTCCCTTCGGGGATGAAGGCGCTAGCAGACTACGTACACTCGAAGGGCCTGAAGCTCGGCATCTACTCCGACGCCGGGTGGAAGACCTGCGGCGGCCACCCCGGCAGCCGCGGCCACGAGTTTCAGGACGCGCTAGTCTACGCGGGCTGGGGCGTTGACTACTTGAAGTACGACTGGTGCAACACCGAAGGCTTGAAGGCCGAGGGCGCGTACCTGACCATGCGCGACGCGCTCTACGCGGCGGGACGCCCCGTCGTCTTTAGCATCTGCGAGTGGGGCACGGACAAGCCTTGGGACTGGGGGCCGAAGATGGGCCACCTCTGGCGCACGACCGGCGACATCTACAACTGCTTCGACTGTATAAAGGATCACGGCACTTGGAAGCAGTTCGGCGTGCTGGCGATTCTCGACATGCAGAAGGGCCTGCGCGAGCACGCGGGCCCCGGCCACTGGAACGACCCCGACATGCTCGAAGTCGGCAACGGCATGTCGGTGAACGAAGACCGCGCGCACTTTTCCATGTGGGCGATGCTCGCCGCGCCGCTCATCGCGGGCAACGACCTGCGCAGCATGTCCGCGGAGACGCGCGCCGTCCTGACCAACCGCGAAGTCATCGCCGTCAATCAGGACGCGCTCGGCGTGCAGGGCTTCCAGTATTCGGCGAAGGACGGCGTCGAGGTCTGGTTCAAGCCGCTCGAAGGCGGCGACTGGGCGGTGGCGTTTCTCAACCGCAACGCGTCGCCGCGCAAAGTCTCCTTCGACTGGAAGAATGAGAAAGTCTCGGACGCTCTGTCGAAAAGAGACGCGCGCTTTGACTCGGACGCCTACACGCTACGCGACCTCTGGGCCGGGCGCGACGCGGGCGACACGCGCCGCGCGCTCGGGAAGGAAGTCCCCGCGCACGACCTGCTGATGCTGCGTCTCAAGAAAATGTAAGGGGGAGGAATCATTTCAACATGCGGAGAGTCACCACCGCCTTCTTTGTTATAGCCTGTCTCGTCTGCGCCTGCGTCACATCTCTCGCACAGCCGACGCGCGACGAAAGGCCGTTCCTTCATCCGCTCTTCACAGACCACGCCGTGCTGCAACGCGGCGTGCGCTTCCCCGTCTGGGGCTGGACGACGCCGGGGGCGCGCGTGCGCGTCCGTCTGCGCGGCTCGGAGGCGACTGCGGTCGCCGACGCGCAGGGGAAATGGGTCGCGCATCTCGGCCCCTTCGACGCGGGCGGCCCCTACACGCTCAGCGTCACGGGCCCGCAGTCCGTGACGCTGACGGACGTGCTGGTCGGCGACGTGTGGCTCGCCTCGGGGCAGTCGAACATGGAGATGGGCATCACGAACGTCAACAACGCGCAGGACGAAGTGGCGCACGCAGACTACCCGCAGATGCGCCTCTTCCAAGTCCCGAAGGTCGCGGACACAAAGCCGCACGACACCGTCAACGCGCGCTGGCTCGTCTGCAACCCTACGAACATCACGCAGGGCGGCTGGGGCGGCTTCTCGGCGGTCGCATACTTCTTCGGCCGGCGGCTGCACAAGGACTTGAACATCCCCATCGGCCTCATACATTCGTCTTGGGGCGGGACGGCGGCCGAGGGCTGGGTGAGTCCGGAAGTGCTCTCGACGCTGCCGGAGTTTGTGCCCGCGGTCAACAACCTTGCGCAGGCTTGGGCCGACTCGAAGCAGCCGCCGGCCAACTTCGACGAGGCGATAGCCGCTTGGTGGGCGAAGAACGACCCCGGCTCGGCCGCGAACTGGGCCGACCCCTCGCTCGACGTGTCCGACTGGAAGAAGATGCGGCTGCCGACGTATTGGGAGGACGCGGGGCTCCCCGGCTTCGACGGCGTGGTCTGGTTCCGCAAGACGTTCGAGCTTCCGAGTGATTGGGCGGGCCGCGACCTCCTGCTCAGCCTCGGCCCCGTTGACGACGTGGACACGACCTTCGTCAACGGCGTCGCCGTCGGGGGCTTGAGCCAGTGGGACGCGCAGCGCACCTACCAAGTCAAGGCGAGCCTGCTCAAGCCCGGGACGAACACCATCGCCGTGCGCGTGCTCGACGGGGGCGTGGGCGGCGGCATCTACGGCAAGCCCGAGCAGATGAAGGTCGAGCCCGCTGAAGGGTTGTTCACCAAGCCCGTCCCGCTCGCGGGCGAGTGGAGCTACCGCGTGAGCATCCCGCTCGCGGAGTTGAAGGAGCAGCCGCCGCGCTCGGGCGGCAACGACTTCAGCGTCCCCGTCATACGCTACAACGGCATGATCGCGCCGCTCCTGCCTTACGCCATCAAGGGCGCCATCTGGTATCAGGGCGAGACGAACGTCGGGCGCGCGCCGCAGTACGAGAAGATCATGGCGCTGCTCGTGCGCGACTGGCGCGCGCGCTTCCGGTCGGGCGACTTCCCCTTCTTCGTCGTACAGCTCGCCAACTTCCTCGAACGCCGCGACGTGCCAGTTGATTCCGAGTGGGCTCGCCTGCGCGAGGCGCAGCTACACGTCTCGCGGGACGTGCCGCACTCCGGCCTCGCCGTCACGATAGACATCGGCGAGGCGAAGGACATCCACCCGAAGGACAAGCAGGACGTGGGCGAGCGTCTGGCGCTCGCGGCGCTGGCGAACGTCTACGGCCGACGGCTCGAATACTCCGGCCCCCTCTACAAGAGCATGAAGGTCGAGGGCGACCGCGCGCGCCTCTCCTTCGAGCACACCGAAGGCGGGCTGGTCGCCAAAGGCGGCGGGCCGCTCAAAGGTTTTGCCGTCGCGGGCGACGACGGCCGCTTCGTCTGGGCGAACGCCGTGATTGAAGGGAAGGATATCGTCGTCTCTTCGCCGGAGGTCAAACGCCCCGCGGCCGTACGCTACGGATGGGCCGACAACCCGGAAGTCAACCTCTACAACGGCGCGGGCCTGCCCGCCTCGCCCTTCCGCACAGACGACTGGCCCATGCGCAACGAGGCCCGGCAGTAAACTTCAGCGCCCCGCGTACGAGACGCGCCAGACTGTGTTCGAGCCGTCGTCGGAGACGAAGAGCGCGCCGTCCCGCGCGACCGCGACGCCGACGGGGCGGCCCCACACGTCGCCTTCGGACGTGACGAAGCCAGTCATGAAGTCTTCGTACTCGCCCGTCGGCACGCCTTCGCGCTGCGGCACGCGTATGACCTTGTAGCCCGTGCGGCGCGCGCGGTTCCAAGAGCCGTGCTGAGCCGCGAAGGCGTCGTTCGCGTACTCGCGCGGGAACTGCGCGCCGGTGTAGAAGACCATCTCAAGCGAAGCCATGTGCGACTGCAAGAGCACGTCGGGCACGATCACCTTGTCTCGCAGCTCCGCGTGCGCGCCGGGGTGTCGCGGGTCTTGGTTCGGGCCGATGTAGAACCAAGGCCAGCCGTAGAAGCCGCCCTCTTTGACCCTCGTCACGTAATCGGGGACGAGGTCGTCGCCGAGCCCGTCGCGCTCGTTCACAGAGCACCAGAGCTCTCCGGTCTTCGGGTGTACGGCGATTCCGACGGCGTTGCGTATGCCCGAGGCGTAGAGTTTGTAGCCGGTGCCGTCGGGGTTGTAAGAGAGTATGTCCGCCCGCCGCTCCTCGTTGTCAGACGGGTCTTCCCAGACGTTCGTCAGCGAGCCGACCGAGACGAACATACGCCGGCCGTCGAGCGAGAAGGCCACGTCGCGCGTCCAGTGGCCGCCGCCGCGAAGCTGCCCGCCGCCCGGCAGATCGGGCACGACCGTCTCGGCGGGCCCGCGTGCTTTCATGTCGCCGGACTTGTAAGGGAAGCGCACGACCGAGTCAGTGTTGGCGACGTAGACGTGCGTCGGGTTTTCGCCCGGCGGATAGAAGGCGATGCCGAAGGGGCGGCGTAAGCCATCGGCGAAGACTTCCACGGTCTCGACCTTGCCCGCGCCCGCCGCCGCGCGCAGCACGCGCACGCGGCCCGGATAGCTCTCGGCGACGAAGAGGTCGCCGTTGGGAGCGGTGCGTATGAGGCGCGGGTTCTGTAGGCCGACGGCGAACTCCTCTACACGGAAGCCCGCGGGCACCTTCGGCCAAGCGCCTTCGGGGCGCGGGACGACGCCCGAGCCTGCGTCCACCGAGCGCGTCGCGTAGGGCTTCGGCAGGTCGGCCGCCGTGATGCGTCGGCGCACGCCGGGCGCGTCGGTCGTCCAGTCGCCGAAGGCGCCCTGCCCCGTGAGCACACCGCCCTGCCTCTTCTCGGCCGGCGACTGCTCGGCCCCGCGCCTCTGCGCGCATGCGTCGAACACGAGCGGCGCCGCGGCCGCCGCCAGCGCCCCGACGACGAACGCCAGCGGCAGAACCCTCCTCGTCAACTTCACTCTCAATGTCTCCTCCGACGTTTTGAAAGTACAGACGCGCGCGCCTGCGGCAGTCGCCGCCGAGGCGCCAAAGTTTTCTACGGTGCGTGTATAATGCCCCGGCCGTCCGGCGAACTCAACAACGTAACTTCCGCGCCCTTCGTGCTCCTGCAAGGAAGGGAGTCGTTGCGCCCGTTGATAAGAAGGGAGTCATCCGCCTGATGAAAAGTCCGCGCCCCGTTGTCTTCCGACCCGGTTTCTTCTTCCGCCCCGCCCTCGTCCTGCTCGCCGCGTGCGTGCTGTGCGCGCCTGTGTCGGCGCGGGCGCGCACGGCCCCGCGCAGGCCCGAGCGCGCGGACGACATCTACTCGAAGCGGTCAGTCCGCGACCGTATGCGACGTGTCTTCGATTGGCAGGTCGCGCACCCCGTCGAGATAGACGCGCAGAACAACAACCTCTGGGCGCGCGCCGCACTCTACGCGGGCGTGATGTCCGCCTACCGTTCGACGCGCGACGCCGCGTACCTAGGGCAGGCGACGCGCTGGGCCGAAAGTAGAGGCTGGAAGCTCGGCGACCGCCCGCGCCACGCAGACGACCACGCGCCGGGACAGACGTATCTGGAAATTTATCTCTTGAAGAAAGACCCGGCGATGCTCGCGCACACCAAGCAGACGCTCGACGCCATGCTCGCCAGCCCGCGACCGGGGCGCGAGGACTGGTGGTGGTGCGACGCGCTCTTTATGGCGCCGCCCGTGCTCACGCGTCTATACGCGGCGACGGGCGACAGGAAGTATCTAGACTTCCTCGACGCGATGTGGTGGGACACGACCGCATTCCTCTTCGACCCTTCGGAAGGTCTCTACTACCGCGACAAGAACTACATCGGCAGGCCGAACGCGAACGGCAAAAAAGTCTTCTGGTCGCGCGGCAACGGCTGGGTACTCGGGGGCACGGTGCGCGTGCTTCAATACCTTCCGAAGAACCACCCGACGCGCGCGCGCTACGTCCAACTGCTGAAGACGATGGCCGCCGCGGTCGCGCGCGTGCAGGGCGAGGACGGGCTCTGGCGCCCCTCTTTGCTCGACCCGACGGAGGCGCCCGTGCCCGAGACGAGCGGCACGGGCTTCTTCTGCTACGCGCTGGCGTGGGGCATCAACAACGGGGTGCTCGACCGCAGGACGTACCTGCCCGTAGTGAGAAAAGCTTGGAGCGGTCTGGTCGGCCACGTACGCGAGGACGGCAAGCTCGGCTGGGTGCAGCAGATCGGCGCGGCGCCCGCCAAGGTCACGGCCGAAGACAATCAGGAGTACGGCTCCGGCGCCTTCCTCCTCGCCGGCAGCGAGATGCTGAAGCTGAAGTAGGTCAGAAGCCCTTGGACAGTTCGCGGTAGAACTCCTGCATGACGTAGAAGGCTTTCTTCTTCTCGCCGCGGTCGGAGATGAGACCTTTGCGGTTGTAGAAATCCTGTATGCCGGGCAGGGGCCGACGCGGCGAGCGGAAGTCTGTCAGAATCCAAGGGCTCGTGCCGCGCAGGAAGGGGATGCGCTTGAGCATGGGTATCTGGTGGCGGTAGATGCTCTCCTGATACTCCTCAGTCCAGCGCTCCGAAGGGTCGCCGTGGCGGCCTTGCAGGGCGTCGCCGCCGAACTCGCTCATCACGAGCGGCTTCTTATAGACGGTGCGCCACTCCATCCCGTCGGCCTTCTCGGGCGGGCCGTCGTACCAGCCGAGGTACTCGTTGCAGCCGAGCACGTCCAACTCCGCGCCGAGGGGGTCGTCTATCATCTGCGCGCGCTCGCCCGCGTAGTGGCGCTCCATCGCGGCGGTGACGAGCCGCGTCGGGTCGAGCGCACGCGCCTGTCTGACGAGCGCCGTGAGGAAGCGCAGGCGCGCTTCGCCGAGCGGCGTCTCGTTCGCGACAGACCAGAGGACGATTGAGGCGCGGTTGCGGTCGCGCGTGATCATCTCGGTCAACTGCCGTCGCGCGTTCTCGAAGGTCTCCTGATTCTCCCAGAGTATCGTCCAGTAGACGGGCACCTCCGACCAGACCATGATGCCGAGCCGGTCGGCCTCCCTCAACATCTGCTCGTTGTGCGGGTAGTGCGCGAGGCGTACGAAGTTGCAGCCCATCTCCTTCGCCCAGCCGAGCAGAGTCCGCGCGTCGTCGGCGCCGTACGCCCGCCCGCCGCGCAGGGGCGCCTCTTCGTGAACCGAGACGCCGCGCAGGAAGACGGGCTTGCCGTTGAGAAGAATGTCCGTGCCCTTCACTTCGATACTGCGGAAGCCTATACGGTCGGCGACCGTATCGGTTTCGGCCGCGACGGTCACGTCGTAGAGCTTCGGGCTCTCGGGCGACCAGAGCGCGAGGTCTGCCGTGAAGCTGAACTCGGCGTAGCCTTCGGCGTTCGTCTCGACGACGCGCTCGGCCTTCGCCTCGGGAATCTTTATAGTGACGCGCTGGCCCAGCTTGTTACCGTTCAGCTTCACCCAGCCCGCGACCTCGCGCGTCGAGCCCTTGCGCAGTTGGACGAAGTAGTCCTGTATGAAGGTCTCGGGAAGTTCCAGCAGCGTCACTTCGCGCGTGAGGCCGCCGTAGTTCCACCAGTCGGTGTTGAGCGTGGGCACGGCGTCGCGGCGTCGCTTGTTGTCCACCTTGACGACGAGGAAGTTGTCCGCGTCCTTAACCAGATTCGTGACCTCGAAGTCGAAGGGCGTGAAGCCGCCTTCGTGGCGACCGACCTTCTCGCCGTTGAGGTAGACGATGGCCTCGTAGTTGGCGGCGCCGAAGTGTACGAAGAGGCGCGTGCCGGGCTTCCGTCGGTAGTCGAAAGACTTCTTGTACCAGACCGTTCCCTCGTAGAAGAGGAGGCGCGCGTCCTGCGTGTTCCAGTCGCCGGGCACGCTCAGTTGCGGCGATTTGTCGAAGTCGTACTCGACGAGGTCGCCCTTGTCTTTAGGCTTGGCGTTCTTGAAGTAGCCGTTCTGGCTCGGCTGGTAGCGGTAGTCGTAGTAGCCGGTTTCGTAAGGGTCAATTATCGTCTGCCACTTCCCCGCGAGGCTCAACGCCGCGCGCCCGCCCGCGTTCTGTATTAACTCTCCCTGCGCGCGCGCGTTCGACTGTTGAAGCAGAATCAGTAGTACGAAGAAGAGCAACACGCGCGGGCTGTCACGAACGAACATTGTTTCTCCTCGAAGGCGTCTTGAAGTAGCGGCTGGCGAACTCGATAAAGGTCGGCCAGTTCGGCGCGGGCGTGTGGCCGCCCGCGTGCTGGCGGAAGGCCACTTCGCCGCTGATTAAAGGCGTCCCGACGGCGGGGAACACGTCAGTCCCCAACCCTCGCGCGCCCAGAAGCTCGTAGACCGGGCCGGCGGCGACCGCCGCGAGGAACATCCCCTTCGGGTCAACCCAGCCGTCGCCCTTCTCAAGCGTGCCGGAGCTTATGAAGACCGGGCGCGGGGCGCACAGCGCCAGCAGCTCGTGCGCGTCCACGGGCAGGTCTTCGGGCGTGAGCGGGCCGCCGTACTTGATGAAGTTGCCGGCCATCCAGTGATACTCGCCCTCGCCCGTCAGGTTCTCGACCAGCTCGCCCCAGTTGCGACGGTGGAGCTTGAGCCCGCCCTCGCCCGAAGAGCTGATGAACCCTATCGCAAAGCGGGGGTCGTAGGCCATCGCGATGACGGCGGCCTTGCCGTAGCGCGAGTGGCCCGTGATGCCGACCCGCTTCGCGTCAACCGCCTTGTCCGTCTCGAAGTAGTCGAGCGCCCGGCTCGCGCCCCAAGCCCAAGCGCGCAGCGCGCCCCAGTCTTCGAGCCCGCGCGGCCGCCCCTTGTTGACGAGGCCGATGATGCCGCGCGTCAGGCCGTCACCTTTGTCTTCCTGCACGCTCAAGGGGACGTAGCTCGCGTAGCCCCAGCCCTTCGCGAGCAACTGCTGCTGCCACGTCGGCCCCGGCGGAGGCTCCATGCCCGGCGGCGGCTTGAAGCCCGCGGGGAAGAGCCAGCTTAACTCCAACATCAACGGCACGGGCCCCGTTGCGTCGGCCGGCGTGGTCACGGTCAACTGTATGTCAACCTTGACGTGCGGGTAGGAGGAGTTGTCCACGTGGCCGGCGAGCTTCTTCGTGATGGTGTCGAAGTCGCCGTTCTTCCCCATGAGCGTCTCAAGCACCTCCCACTTCACGGGCGGCGTCTTCGCGGGGGCGCGGCCGTAGACTTCGCGGTCGAAGTCTTCGACGATCTCGGCGCGGCGCTTCGACCACCAAAGCTTCGCCGACGTGACCCTGCGGCCGTCCTTCAACACGAGCGGGTCGGGAAGCCGTCCGTAGGGCTTCACCTTCGACTCGTCGTAGACGGCCGCGTTCGGCGCCGAAGGGTTCCAACCGTCCGCGCCCGGCCGAAGCGTGTTGATGTGAAGAAGCGCCATCATCCGCCGATGGTCTTCGTGCGCCGTCAACTGGATGGGCGGCGGCGCGTCGCCGCCCTTCTGTCGCGCGCCCGAGCCGGCGACGCCCGACGACAGCACGGCGCACGCCGTTAACAGGAATGCCGCGGCGCGACGCCGGGCCGGACTCGTTCTGCTGACAGTCGTCTTCTCAGTTCGCACGCGTCCGTCGTTTGTCATGTCCGGGCACGATAGCGTTTGAAATTTCAAATTTCAAATTCCTATCTTGGTATACACTCGGGCGACAACTTCAGTTGAAGGAGCAACGGATGAGAAGCTTCCCCTTCGTCTTCGCGGCGGCATGCCTGTTCGTCGCGGCCGCGGCCTGCACGTGCCTGCCGCTCTTCGCGCCAGCCCTCGCGCGACAGGAAGGACGCGAAGGCACGCCGCCCGACTGGGAGAACGGGCGCGTCTTCGCGCGCGGCAAAGAGCCGGCGCACGCCACGCTCACGCCCTACCCGGACGAGGCGTCTGCGCTCAGACGCGACACGCGCCCCACGCCCTTCGTGCGCTCGCTCGACGGCGCTTGGAAGTTCCACTGGGCTCGGAGGCCGGAGGAGCGTCCCGCGGACTTCTACAAACCTGAGTTCGACGCGGGCGCGTGGCGGGAGATACGCGTCCCCTCAAACTGGGAGATGGAAGGCTACGGGACGCCCATCTACTCGAACATCACCTACCCCTTCAAGCGCGACGCGCCGCGCGTGACGGAGGAGCCGCCCGAGAACTGGACTGCCTACAGGGACAGAGACCCGGTCGGCTCCTACCGGCGCACGTTCGAGGTGCCGGCCGAGTGGGCGGGCCGCCGTGTCTTCTTAACCTTCGGCGGCGTCGCGTCGGCCTTCTACGTCTGGGTCAACGGCCGGCAGGTCGGCTACAGCGAAGACAGCCGTCTGCCTTCCGAGTTCGACATCACTTCTTACATACAGCCGGGCGCGAACCTGCTCGCCGTCGAGGTCTACCGCTGGAGCGACGGGAGCTACATGGAGGATCAGGACTTCTGGCGTATGAGCGGCATCTTCCGCCACGTCGGGCTCGTCTCGCGCGCGCCGCTGCACGTCAGAGACTTCTACGCGCGCACGACGCTCGACGCGGCCTACCGCGACGCCGTGCTCAAGCTGAAGGTCGAGCTTAAGAATAGTGCTGAGCGGGATGAAGCGGCGACGGTCGAAGCGAAGCTGCTCGACGAACGTGGCCGCCCGGTCTTCAAAACCCTCACCAAGACGGCGACGGCGCCGCGCGAATCAACTGCGACGGTCGAGTTCGAGCAGGCGGTCAAGAACCCTGAGAAGTGGTCGGCCGAAGAGCCGAACCTCTACACGCTGCTGCTGACTTTGAAGGACGGCGCAGGCCGTGTGCTCGAAGTCATCCCGTGGCGCGTCGGCTTCCGCACGTCCGAAGTGAAGGGCGACCAGATTCTCTTCAACGGCAAGCCCATCATGATTAAGGGCGTCAACCGACACGAGCACGACCCAGACCGCGGGCAGGTCGTGACGACCGAGCGCATGGTCGAGGACATCAAGCTGATGAAGCAGCACAACATCAACGCCGTCCGCACGAGCCACTACCCGAACGTTCCAGAGTGGTACGACCTCTGCGACCGCTACGGCCTCTACGTCTTGGACGAGGCCAACATCGAGTCGCACGGCTACGGCGCGAACGAGGTGCAGCGCATCTCGGACGGCGAAGACTTCACCGACGCGCACGTCGCGCGCGTGAGCGGGGTGATTGAGCGCGACAAGAACCACGCCTCCGTCTTCATCTTCTCGCTCGGCAACGAGGCCGGCGTCGGCCGCAACCACGAAGCCTCGCGCGCTTGGGCGAAGACTCACTACCCCGAGTTCGTCATCTCCTACGAGTCGGGCGACAGCCGCCACTCGGATGTCTTCTCGCCGATGTACACCAAGCCGCAAGACCTCGTCTCGCAGTGGGAACGCCACGGGCGGGGCAAGCCGCAGTTCCTCGTCGAGTACGCGCACTCGATGGGCAACAGCGACGGCAACCTGCCCGAGTACTGGGCCGAGATAGAGTCGCATAAGCAACTGCACGGCGGCTTCATCTGGGATTGGGTTGACCAAGGGATACGAAAGCGCGGGGCGAACGGCCGGGAGTTCTGGGCCTACGGCGGCGACTTCGGAGACTTCCCGAACGACGACAACTTCTGCACCAACGGACTCGTCCTACCCGACCGCACGCCGCACCCGACCATCCTCGAAGTGAAGAAGGTCTACCAGTTCGTCAAGGTCGAGCCCGTTGACCTCGCCGCGGCCCGCGTGCGCGTCCGCAACAAGTATCTCTTCCGAGACCTCTCGTTCCTGCGCGGGACTTGGGAGTTGGAAGAGGACGGCGCCGTCATAGAGCGCGGCGTGCTGCCGCGCCTTGTGACCGCGCCCGGCGCCGCAGAGGAGTTGACGCTGCCCCTCCGGCGCCCGCGGCCCGTACCCGGCGCCGAATACTTCCTGAAGGTAACGTTCGCGCTCGCCGCGGAAGCGCCTTGGGCGCCGAAGGGACACGTCGTCGCGTGGGATCAGTTCCAGATGCCTTTCGAGTCGCCCGCGCCCGCGCCGCGCGCCGCGGCCTCGATGCCCGCGCTCAAGCTGACCGAGACGGCGGACGGCTTCAACGTTACGGGCCCGAACTTCTCGGCGCGCTTCGGGCGGCAAAGCGGCGCGCTTGAGTCTTACGAGTTTGAAGGCCGCGCCCTGCTCGCGTCCGCGCTCGCGCCGAACTTCTGGCGCTCGCCGACCGACAACGACCGCGGCAACGGCATGCCGAAGAAGCTCGAAGTCTGGCGCGAGGCCGGACAGCGCCGCACCGTGACGGGCTTCGCGGCCGAGCAGACCGCGCCGCAGGTCGTGCGCGTCAGGGCCGACGCGACTCTGCCCGCGGGCGACTCGAAGTACAGCAACACGTACACCGTCTACGGCGACGGCTCGATAGAAGTCGAAAGCTCTTTCACGCCGGGCGGCGATAATCTGCCGGAGCTTCCGCGCTTCGGGATGCGTCTGCGCGTGCCGGGCGAGTTCGCGTCGGTCGAGTGGTTCGGGCGCGGGCCGCAGGAGAACTACTGGGATCGCAACTCGGGCGCTGCCGTCGGGCGCTACCGGATGCCGGTCGAAGAGCTGTTCTTCCCCTACATCGAGCCGCAGGAGAGCGGCAACCGTACGGACGTGCGCTGGGTCACGTTCACAGACCGCGCGGGCACGGGGCTGAAGGCGACGGGGCTCCCGCTGCTCTACTTCAGCGCTTGGCACTTCGACGCCGCCGAGTTGGAGCGGCGCAAGCATCCTTCCGAGATAGTCCGGTCGGAAGACATCACCGTCAATCTCGACTACAGGCAGATGGGCGTCGGCGGCGACGACAGTTGGGGCGCGTGGCCGCACAAGGAGTACCGCCTGCCCGCGCGGGCCTACGAGTACAGGTTCCGCCTCGAACCTGTGCGCGGCGCGAAGGTGTCCAAAATGTGACGCGTTCGCCAAAACGCGCGCACGAAACTGTCGGATAAGAAGGTTAAAAAGAACAGGGGGGTTTAAGTTACTGATGGCAAATCCGACAGGCAGACCTTTGGCGGTGGTGACGGGCGCTTCGACCGGCATCGGGTACGAGTTGGCGAAGCTGTGCGCCGAGAACGGCTACGACTTGGTCGTCGCGGCCGACACGCCGCTCGAAGAGGCGACGCAGGTCTTACGCTCGCTCGGCGCGGAGGTGAAGGCCGTCGAGACAGACCTAGCCACTACGGAAGGCGTGGACGAACTTTACGCGGCAATCGGCGGGCGACCCGTCGAAGCGCTGCTCGCCAACGCGGGGCACGGCTTGGGCCGCGCCTTCCTCGAACAGGACTTCGAAGAGATTCGGCACGTCATAGACACGAACATCACCGGCACCGTCTACCTCATCCAGAAGGTCGGACGCGACATGCGCGCTC
The DNA here is from genome assembly GCA_035248785.1 of Pyrinomonadaceae bacterium. Classification (GTDB taxonomy): domain Bacteria; phylum Acidobacteriota; class Blastocatellia; order Pyrinomonadales; family Pyrinomonadaceae; genus QHXN01. The sequence goes on from DATFHD010000004.1 coordinate 111,484, forward strand.
GGAACAAGGGGCGCATACTCATCACGGGCTCCATCGCCGGCTTCATGCCCGGCTCGTTTCAGGCCGTCTACAACGGCACGAAGGCTTTCATAGACTCGTTCTCCTTCGCGCTCAGGAACGAACTGAAGGAGACCGAGATTACCGTCACCTGCCTGATGCCGGGCGCGACCGACACGGAATTCTTCGAGCGCGCAGACATGCTGGACACGAAGGTCGGGACGCAGGAGAAGGACGACCCTGCGAAGGTGGCGAAGGACGGCTTCGAGGCGATGTTGAAGGGCGAGTCGGACGTGGTGAGCGGCTGGCAGAACAAGCTGATGACAACGGTCGCCAACGTCACGCCCAACGAGATGCTCGCCGAGCAGCACCGCGGGATGGCCGAGCCGGGCACGGCCGAGGAGCAGTCGGGCGAGACGGAGAAGAGTAAGAAGCAGGGCGCGTAAGTGTCCACGCCGCACGTCGGCTTACGACGAGGGGCGCGACGGCTCGCGGGCCGCGCGCCCTTTTCCTTTACTCGTTCAAACCGAAGCGGACGGAGCGCGTGTTCTTCTCCTTGCCGGTCGGGACGGTCAGGGGCTTGTAAAGCTCCGGCCGCCGCGCCGTCAGCCAGCGGCGGCCCGAGGAGGTCGGCAGCACTTCAGCGTCGAGGTCTGCGACGACCATGTCGTCGTCGGCCTTGTTCGACTCGACCAGAATCTCGCCGTACGGGTCGAGGATCATCGCGTTGCCCGTCCGCACCTCATCGTCGTCCACGCCGACGCCGTTGCTGAAGACGAGGAACATGCCGTTGTCGTGCGCGCGCGCGGGCAGCCAGCGCATCAGCCAGCCGCGCCCCTTCGGCCCGCGCATCTCGGCCTCAATCGCCGCCGGGTCTTCCTTCCGACGTTCCCACAGCATGGGGTCAATCGCGCCCATCGCGCGCGGGCTGCGCGAGCGGCAGCCGCCGGTCTGGTGCGGCGCGAGCAGAATCTCGGCGCCCATCAGCGCGGTGATGCGCGCGTTCTCGATGATGTTGTTGTCGTAGCAGACGAGCACGCCGACCCGGCAGCCGTGCGGCGTGTCGAAGACGGTGTACGAGTCGCCCGACTTCATGTGCGGCCCCTCGAAGGCGTGCAGCTTTCGGTGGCAGGCCGTACGCCCGTCGGGCATCGCCACGACGTAGCTGTTGTAGAGCGAGCCGTCCGCGGCGCGTTCAATCAGCCCGGCGCCGACGGTCATATTGTGACGCCGGGAGAGAGACAGCAGCGCTTCGGTCGAAGGGCCTTCGGGGACGGGCTCGGCCAGCGCTTCGACCTCTCCGCGCGGGAGGTTGCGTACGTGCCAGTAGCCGGTGATGCACATCTCCGGGAAGGCGATTAGCTCGACCCGTTCTGCCGCCGCACGTTCGACGAACGCCTCGACCTTATCGAGGTTCGCACGCTTGTCGCCCGGCGCGTGCTGGAACTGGACGGACGCGACTCGAATGTTCTTCATGACCTTTAATCAAGCCTCGACGAGGTGCTTGTCGTAGCCGAGCGCGACCAGCTCACGGTACGCGTCCCAGACCTCTTCGGGAATCTCCTGATAGATTTGAAAGCCCTTCGGCGGGTAGACGCGTATGCGCTGCAAGTCGCCGACCATGATGTTGACCACGTCGTCCGCCGAAAGCTCCGGGTTGGTGTAGTCGCGCAGGTACTCGTCGAACGAGACCTGCGGCGAGGTGACGACCGCGGGCTTCTCCGGCCAGAACATCTTGAAGGTCGCGTAGGCGCGTCGCTCCATGTAGGGCTTCTGCACGAGGATGAAGCTCGAAGGGTCAACCCCCTTCTCCGCCAGCAGCCGCCGCGTGAAGACGACGTTCTCGCCCGTGTTCGTCGAACGATTCTCGACGATTATCCGCTCGGCCGGCACGCCCATCTCGACGGCGATGCGCGCGAACTGGTCGGCCTCCGGCTCGCTCCACATCCCGCGCGTGATGGCGCCCAAGCCGCCCGAGAAGATGAGCAGCGGCGCCCAGCCTTCCAGAAACAACTGCGCGCCGCGCTCGGCCACGCGCCGGTCGTAACTGCACAGCACGAGGATCGCGTCCGACCTCTCAAGCCTCTGATTCAGGCGGTGGTAGTCCCAGAGCTTCTCCGCCAAAGCGTGCGCGCGCTCGTCCATTCCGCAAGTTAACCCGACGTTGAATTTTTGTAAGACCGGACTTCATCTTCACCCAACGCGGCGCGCGCGACAAGCGCCGGCCGACACTCCGAATGCGCGTCGCAAACGTGTTGACGACCGCGCGAGCCGGCCGTACCATACGGCCCAACGCAGCAGCGTCCCCTTCGTCCTTAGTTCAAACGCGTCCCCTTCCCTTCCCGGCCGACGGGGGTGAAGTCATGAAACTCAAAATCCGCCGGGCGGCCGCAGCCGCCAGCGCCCCGGCCGCCGTCTTCGCCGCCCTGCTCCTCGCCTCGCCGCCGCAGGCGCGCGCGCAGTTGATCTCGACCCGCGGCGACGAGCGCCGCGCAGAGATGGAGCAGCGCCAGCGGGCGCTGCGCAGCCTGAGCAAGCTCCTGAACAGGCCGGACAGGAAGGAGTCCGCGAGGCGCCCCACGTACAAAGAGGTGGCCGAGGACTTTCAGCAGCTACAGGTAAGGAACTACAACCTCGCGGGCGTGCTTGAGCCGGGCGCGCAACTCGACTTCAGGCTGATCGAACAGGAGGCGGGCGAGGTCAGGCACCGCGCCTCGCGCCTCAAGTCCGCGCTCGCGCTCCCCTACGCGAAGGACGACCCCGACGCGAAGAAGGTCTTCGAGGCGCTGACGCCCGACAGGATGAAGGCCGCCATCGCCTTGCTCGACAAGCTGGTCAACAGCTTCGCTTGGAACCCAGTCTTCCACAACCCCGACGTGCTCGACGCCGAAAACTCCACGCGCGCCGGCCGCGAGCTCGAAGACATCCTCCGCCTGAGCGAACAGATAAAGGAGAGCGCCCGGACTCTGGGCAAAGGCAAGTAAACAAATCAATCCGCGGGCGGCGAGGCGATGAGGGCGGCGGCGTCTCCGTCAACAGGAACTATCTCGTAGGCGCCGGCCGCGCCCGCGACGAGAGCCGTGTCGTAAGTGCCTAGCGTCAGAGACTCGCCGCCGCTCCTCACTTCCGCCGAACCCGCAATCGAAGTGACGACGTGAAAAGTCTGCCCGCCGGTGTCGCCGTTGAACGGACGCCCGTCCGTCCGAAGTAAATCCAGATCGAAGAAAGGGCACCTGACCAGAGGCGACGCGGCGCCCTTCGCCGACGGGGCCGGCGTCAGCGCGGGGTTCTTCTCCGCGTCGGTGACGGCCGCCGCCTGCTCGACGTGCAGCTCGCGGCCCGCGCCCGCCGGGCGCCCCCAGTCGTAGACGCGGTAGGTCGTGTCGCTCGACTGCTGCACTTCGTAAAGCAGCATCCCCGGCCCGAGCGCGTGGAGCGTGCCCGCGGGGATGTAAAGCGTCTCGCCCGCGCGCACCGTCAGGCGCCGCGCAACGTCTTCGACGCGCCCGTCCCTGATGGCGCTCTCCAACGCGCCCTGCGTCGTGCCGGGCCGGACGCCCGCGATGATCTGCGCGCCCTCTTCGACTTTGAGGAAGTGCCATGCCTCCGACTTGCCGAACTCGCCGGGGCCGACCATCCGCTCGGCCTGCGCGTCGTCGGGGTGAACCTGCACCGAGAGCCAGTCGGCGCAGTCGAGGAGCTTGACGAGCAGCGGAAAGCGACTGCCGAAGCGCGACGCGACTTCCCGGCCGAGCAGTTGCGCGCCGTACTCCTCGGCGAGTTCGCCGACCGTGCGGCCGTCCGACCCGCCGCCGCGCACGCGGCTCCCCTCAAACGCCACCCAAGACTCGCCGACGGGCTCGCCCTCGCGTCGGAGCCTGCGCCCGCCCCAGACCTTCTCGCGGTACTGCGGCTCAAGCGCGAACAGCGTTTGCTTCAGCTTTCCTTCCACGCCGACGCCTCAACGCGCGGAGAATTTGTAAACGGTCGTCGTACGGTAACGGCCGCCCTTCTTCAGGACGGTCGAAGGGAAGTTCGGCCTGTTGGGCGAGTCCGGGTAGTGCTGCGTCTCAAGGCAGAGGCCGTTGCGGAAGTTGTAAGGCTTGCCGCTCTTGCCGACCAGCCCGCTCAGGTAGTTGCCCGAGTAGAACTGTATGCCCGGCTCGGTCGTCCAGACTTCCAGCACGCGCCCCGACTTCGGCTCTTCGAGCCGCGCCGCGCGGCGGAGCGTGCCCGCGCGCCCGCGCACGACGTAGTTGTGGTCGTAGCCCTTCGCCCACTTGAGCTGCTCGTCGTCCGCCTCGATGCGCGCGCCGATGGCGGTCGGCTTCGTGAAGTCGAAGGGCGTGCCGCGCACGGCGCGTATCTCGCCGGTCGGTATCGAGGTCTGGTCGGTCGGCGTGAAGCTGTCGGCGTAGAGCGTCAGCAGGTGGCCGAGTATGTCGCCGCTGCCCTCGCCCGCGAGGTTGAAGTAGGAGTGGTTGGTGAGGTTGACGACCGTGTCCTTGTCCGTCGTCGCGTCGTAGTCAATCCGCAGCTCGTTCGCGTCCGTCAGGGTGTAGACGACGCGCACGCTGAGCGTTCCCGGATAACCTTCCTCGCCGTCCCTGCTCACGTACGTCAGCTCAAGCGCCTCGCCGCCGCGAACCTTCAGAGGCTTTACGTTCCACAGAACCTTGTCGAAGCCGACCACGCCGCCGTGCAGGTGGTTCGGGCCGTTGTTGGTCGCGAGCTTGTACTCGACGCCGTCGAGGGTAAAACGCCCCGCGGCGATGCGGTTCGCGTAGCGGCCGATGAGCGCGCCGAAGTAGGTCGAGCCGGCGCCCTCGTAGCCCTCCATGTTGTCGAAGCCGAGCACCACGTCCGCCAAGCGTCCCTCGCGGTCGGGCACCTTCAGCGAGACGACAATCCCGCCGTAGCTGATGACGCGCGCCTCTGCGCCGCCCTTGCTCTTGAGTGTGTAGATGTCCACGTCCTTGCCGTCCGGCGTCTTGCCGAAGCCCGCCTTCTGTTGTGCCGCCGCGCTCAAGGAGAGGCCGCACAGCAGCAGGGCGAGCGCCGCGCATGTCCGCGTCAATGAAAGTATTCTTCCTGTAGTCATCGCTTCTCTAAAGCGTCTACGCGAGCGCCGTCCGTGTGGCCGACGGCGAGGCGCATGACGGCCTCTTCGGTGCATTCGTCCCGTTCGAGGATGCCGGTCAGGCGCCCCTCGTGCATGACGGCCACGCGGTCGCTGACGCCGAGCACCTCCTCCATGTCGCTGCTGACCATCAGCACGGCGACGCCCTGCGACGCCAGACGCCGCATCAGGTCGTAAATCTCTGCCTTCGCGCCCACGTCAATGCCGCGCGTCGGCTCGTCGAAGATGAGCAGGCGCGGGTCGAGCGAGAGCCACTTGGCCAAAACGACCTTCTGCTGGTTGCCGCCCGAGAGGTTCCCGGCGCGGACTTCGACCGAAGGCGCCTTGACGCCCAACTGGTCGCAGACCTTCTGCGAGACCCTCCGCTCGTCGCCCGTGCGTACGACGCCGACGGACGAGTAGCGTTCGAGCGCGGGCAGCGTCACGTTCTTGCGTATCAGCTCCTCGACGTTCAGGCCGCAGCGTCGCCTGTCCTCGGGGATGAGATAGATGCCATGGCGTATGGCGTCGCCGGGCGAGCGCACGACGATTGTCTCGCCGCCGAGCGTGAGCGTCCCGCCGACGGCCGGCTCGACGCCGAAGATGGCGTGCGCGACCTCCGTGCGCCCCGCGCCGACGAGCCCGGCGAGGCCGAGTATCTCGCCGTCGCGTATGTCGAACGTGACGGCGTGCTGCGGGTAGCGCCTCGTTCTGAGTTCGCGTACGGCGAAGCGCGACGCCCCCTGCCCGCCGTCGGCGTGCGCGTAAAAACTCTCGATGTCGCGCCCAACCATCATCTTCACCATGCGGTCGTGCGTGACCTCTTCGCGCGCAAGGCGGCCCGCGTTGCGACCGTCGCGCAGGGCGACGACGCGGTCTGCGAGTTCCTTCACCTCGCCGAGCCGGTGCGAGATGTAGATGATGCTCACGCCCTGCGCGCGTAGCTCCTTGACGACCGACATCAGCCGCTCGGTCTCGGAGAGCGTGAGCGAAGATGTCGGCTCGTCCATGATGAGGATGCGCGCGTCCTGCGAGAGAGCCTTCGCTATCTCGACCATCTGCTGCTGCGCGATGGAGAGTAGCGCGAGCGGCGTGTCCGCGGGCGTGTTCATGCCGAGGCGTTCGAGATACTTCCTCGCCTCCGCGTACATCCTCCTGCGGTCTATGCGGCTGAAGAGTCCGCGGCCGCGCCGCGGCTCGCGCCCGAGGAAGATGTTGCCGGCCACGTCCAGATTTTCGAGGACGTTCAGCTCCTGATGGATGAAGCCGATGCGTAAGGCGTTTGCGTCCGAGACGGAGAGGATGCGTGTCGGCCTGCCCTCAATCAGAATCTCGCCCTCGTCGGGCTGGTAGACGCCGCCGAGAATCTTCATCAGCGTGGACTTGCCCGCGCCGTTCTCGCCGATGAGCGCGACGACCTCGCCCGTGTGGACTTCGAGGCCGACGCCTTCGAGCGCGACCACGCCGGGGAAGCGCTTGCCGATGCCCCGCATTTCCAGAATCGGATTTGGCATGTGCAGCAGACAGCTAACGACGGACGTTTGCGCGACACTATACAAAAGACCCGCGCCGTTTGCACACGGAGCCTTCTAGCTCAACGTGCGGGGCGGACGGGGACGGCGGTCGTGCGCACGTTCCAGCCCTTCAACTCGACCTGTAAGTCACGCCCCGCGGGCGTCGCGGTCGTCTCAATGGAGACGCGTCGGGTCTCGCCGGGCAGCAGCGAGATGTAGTTGTCGCTGGCGTAGGCGGGCAGCAGACGCGCGCCGTTCGCGGCGTCGCGCAGCGTCACGCCCACGGCGAGCGCGACCGACGCGCCGCGGTTCGTTAACTCGGCTTCCACGCGCGCCCCGGCCTTCACGGCGTAGCGCAGGGCCGAGGCGGACACGTCGGCGGCCGGCAGTTCGTTCAGCGCGCGGTAGCCGGACGGCTGCGGCGCGTGCCAGTAGAAGTTTTCCGAAAGCACGCGGCCCGACTCGTCTTTCAGTTCGAGTTTGATGAAGGCCACGCCCCGCGTCGTCCCGCCGGGCAGCTCGACGCGGAAGCCGCGCGCGATGTCGTCGGCGGGCGCGGAGACTGTGGACTCGCGCGCGAAGAGTTCTTCGCCTTTGACAGAGAGGGCGCGAGCGGTGAGCGTCAGGTTCGCGCGGGCGAGGCGCGTCGTGTTGACGACGGCCGTCTGCAAGTCGGGCAGGTTGAGCTGGACGTGGACGGGTTCGCAAGCCTTCTTCACGCCGTAGTAGGCGCCGTCTGCCGAGTAGTCCGACGCGTACATCTGCCACTCGGTGCTCGGCCAAGCGGGGTGCGACATCCACATCAGGCGCCCCGTGTTCGGGTTCCAGAGGTTCGCGTTGAAGCCCTCGAACATCGCGCGGTGGCTCTCGTAGTTGAGCAACTGCGCCTTGCGCTCGAAGTCTTCAAGGTCGGTCGGCGAGCCCAACTCGTCCTCCAACGCCTTCATAAAGTGATTGATGTCGCCGCCGCTCTTCGAGTGCCAGTCGTGGTAGGCCCAAGCGTCGCCGGGCGGCCATAAGTCTTCGGGCGGGAGCATCGCGCGCAAGGTGTCTGCGTTCGGCACCGAGGGCAATCCGAGTTCGGTCGAAAAACCTCGGCCGCGCGTGGTGAAGAACTTGAGCGGCTCGCCGTAGTGCCAAGGGCCGCTGCCTTGCAGGTTCACGTCGCGCGAGTTCGGCGTGTAGTAGCGCGTGCCGTCGAGCGCGCGTACGAGTTCGTCGAGTCCTTCGTTAATCGTCGGCGGCGGCACGCCCTCGTTGCGCCCGCACCAGATTGCAACCGAAGGATGATTGCGGAAGCGCGTTATCACCTCGCGCGCGTTTGCGAGGAAGAGCGCCGTGTCGGTCGGCTCAAGGTTCCAGTCCTGCGTCGAGAGCCAGAAGTCGTTCCAGACGAGCAGGCCGTACTCGTCCGCGAGGTCGAAGAAGGCTTCCGAGTAGCTCTGCCCCATCCAGTTGCGAATCATGTTGAGGCCGGCCTCGCGGTGGAGTCGGAAGTAAGGCTCAAGGCGTTCGCGCCCGATGCGCTTGCGCGAGTCGTCCAAGCCCCAATTGCCTCCGCGCGCGGCGACGCGCACGCCGTTGACGCGCAGGACGAGGTGCGGCGACGCGCGAAGGTCTTCAAGTTTCGCCACGGCCGACGAGCCCTCGCGGCCGTGCATGAACGAGGTGACCCAGCCTTCGGCGGATTCGATTATCCCCTCGTGGCTCACGTTGACGACGTGCTCGCCCGCCGCGGCCGTCGGGTTGAACTCGACGCGGCGCAGGCGCCCGCCGCCGTCGAGCAGCGTCAGTTCGTAGCTCAACTCGCGTACGCCGAAGCGCAACGATGTGCTGTCTGACTCCGCGCCTGCGGGCGTCGTGAACTTCACGTTCAGGTGGTAAAGCTCCGCGCTGCCGTAGCCGTTCGGCCACCAGAGCCGCGGGTTTCGAACGTTCAACTGCGGGAACTCGGCCGGCGTCAGTTTCAACTCCATCCCGCCCGGCTGGACGGCCACGCGGCGGCGGACGCTGACTCCTTCAAATGAAGCTTCGAGCACGCCGGCCGCGGCGCGGCCCGTGTCGTTTCGGAGCGGCACGTTGATGTTCACAGACGCGCGCGTCAGGTCGGGCAGCGGGAGGTCTGTGACGACTTGAACGTCGCCGACGCGCACCGCGCCAGTGGCCTTGAGCGTCACCTCCTGCCAGATGCCCGTCGCGCGGTCGCGCACGCCGGGTATCCAGTCCCAGCCCTCTGTGCAGTAGAAGGTCGGGCCGTCCAGAGCCATGATGCCGCCGTTCGGGCCGGGGCCGGCCTTCACGGACTCTTCATGCGGGATGCCCGGATGCGGCGGCGGCGTTACGCGTACGGCGAGCGCGTTCGCGCGGCCGGGGACGACGAGACTGCTCACGTCGAACTCGCCGCGCGCGAAGGCGCCGCGCACGTCGCCGAGCTGGCGGCCGTTCAGCCAGACGGACGCGGCGTAGTTGACGCCGTGCAGCGTGAGACGGAAGCGCCAGCCCGCGAGCGAGGCGGGCGGCCGAAACTCCGTGCGATACCAGTAGTCCTGCTTGTTCAGCGTCTCGGGGATGAAGAGGTTGTTGAGGCCGAAGTCCGGGTCTGGGTAGACGCCGCGCTCGACCAATGTCGAAAGCACGGTGCCGGGCACGACCGCGTCCATCCAGTCCTTACTGTCGAAGCCGGGCCGCGAGATGTCGGACGCGGCGGCGCCCGTCTTCGGCGCTTCAATCAGACGCCAGCCGCCCGCGAGCACCCACTCGTTCGCGCCGCGCGGTTCGAGACGCGGCTCGTTGTTCGTCATTGGTCGCGCCTGCGCGCGCGGGCGTTCGGCGGGCATCGCGGGCAGCGTGTCCGCGTCCTGCGGCGCGCGCAGGCCCGCCTGCCCCTTCGTCTGCACGGGCCAAGTCTTTGAAGCGGCCTCGAACGGCGTTAAGTCCAAGTGCCTCGCCCGAGACATCAACGCGCGCACCTCTTCGGCCGTGAGCGCGCGCGGCACGAGCGTCAGGCCCGCGATCCTCCCGGCGAAGTGCGCGGCGCCTGCACCCGGCAGCGGCACGGGCGCGAGTTGTATGACGGGCGCGGCGTCCGACAGTTGTAACTTACCCGAAGCGACCTCTGCGCCGTCCGAGTAGAGGCGCAGTTCCCTTCCGTCGAACGTCGCTGCGACGAGCTGCCACGCGCCCGGACGCAACGGCGCGTCCGTCCTTACTTCCGCGCCGCCCGACGAGTCTGCGCCGCCCGCGCGGAAGGAGAGCTTTCCGTCGCGCGCGGCGAGGTAACGCTGAGCGCCGGCCGCGGCGTCGGGCTCGCCGAAACCCGCGAGCAGCGTCCGCCCGGTTAACAGGTCGTCGGCCTTGACCCAGCAGTAGAGCGTCCAAGGACGGTCGCCCTTCAGCGGCGCGCCCTCGGCACTGATAGTCTTCTTCAGCCCCACGCCGTCGTGTATGAAGTAGCCGTTGAAGGGGCCGTAAGACGCGGGCGTGCCGCCCGACTGTAGAGCGCCGGCCAGCGCGAGCAGGCACGTCAGGAGTGCGAGTCTGTAAACTGTCATAAGATTCTAAGGCGAGACTTCAGCGGCGCGCGTCGTGCTATCTTATATCAGACCGCTTTAACGTAATCCGTCAGGTCAGTCTGTCCGCGCCGTACACACTTCAAGCAGCACCGAGGAGATTCGCGTTGATGCCGCACGCGTCGAGACGCTTTCCGCCGTTCAAACGCCTTCTGTCGTTCCTGCTCGCTTACACGCTCGCCGCCGCCTGCGCCTTCGGACAGGCCGCGCGGCCCGCGCCAGATTTGACGAGGGAGCCGACGCTCTACGTCGTCGGCTACGCGCACCTCGACACGCAGTGGCGTTGGGAGTATCCGCAGGTCATCAACGAGTTCCTGCCGCGGACGATGCACGACAACTTCCGCCTGTTCGAGAAGTACCCTTCCTACGTCTTCAACTTCAGCGGCTCGAACCGCTACCGGATGATGAAGGAGTACTGGCCCGACGACTACGCGAAGTTAAAGCAGTACGTCGCCGCGGGGCGCTGGTTCCCCGCCGGCTCTTCGGTGGAAGAGGGCGACCCGCTCGGGCCTTCTGCCGAGTCCATCGTCCGGCAGATTCTCTACGGCTCTCACTTCTTCCGGCGCGAGTTCGGCCGCACGAGCGCCGAGTACATGCTGCCCGACAGCTTCGGCTTCCCGGCCTCGTTCCCATCCATCCTCGCGCACATGGGGCTCAAAGGTTTTTCCACGCAGAAGCTCTACTGGGGCTCGGCCGCTGCCGTAGGCGGCCCGGACTCGATAGAGCGCACGCCCGCGGGCGTCCCCTTCAACGTCGGCCTGTGGGAAGGGCCTGACGGCCGCGGCATCATCTCCGCGTTCAACCCGCGCGCGTACGACTCGAACGTCCGCGAGGACTTCAGCAAGAGCCCGCCCACGGCCGCGGCGAACCCGGCCGTCGGCTACAAGCCGCAGGACTTCCCCGCGCGCGTCGAGCGCAACGGCGAGGTGAGCGGACTCTTCACAGACTACGCGTACTTCGGCACGGGCGACATCGGCGGCGCGCCGAACGAGTTCTCTGTCAAGATGCTCGACGCGGTCGTGCGCCGACAGCGCACGGTCGTCCCGCCGCCGCCGCCCGTCATCCCTTCGCCCGACGCCACGGGGCCGCTCGTGCAGGTCGGCGACGGCCCCGTGCGTGTGCTCTCGGCCACGGCCGAGCAGATGTTCTTAGACATCCCCGCGGACAAGACCGCGCGCCTGCCGCGCTACAAGGGCGAGTTTCTTCTGACGAACCACTCGGCTGGCTCCATCAACTCGGAGACGTACCGCAAGCGTTGGAACCGCCGGAACGAGCTTCTGGCCGACGCCGCCGAACGCGCCTCGGTCGGTGCGGCGTGGCTCGGCGCGCGGCCTTATCCTCTCGGGCGCCTCAACGACGCGTGGACGCTCGTCATGGGAGGACAGTTCCACGACCTCCTGCCCGGCACCGCGACGCCGAAGGCTTTCGAGTTCACTTGGAACGACGACGTGATTGCGATGAACCAGTTCGCGTCAGTCCTGACGAGCGCGACCGAGGGGCTGGCCGCGGGACTCGACACGCGCACGCAGGGCAGCGCGGTCGTCGTCTACAACCCGCTCAACGTACGCCGCGAGGACGTGGCCGAAGCAGACCTCACGTTCGCGGGCGGCACGCCCCGCGCCGTGCGCGTCTTCAACCCGGAAGGCCGAGAGGTGCCCGCGCAGATTGTCGGCGAAAGGGACGGCAGGACGCGCGTCGCCTTCCTCGCCGACGTGCCCTCGGTCGGCTACGCCGTCTACGACGTACGCGGGTCGGACGCGCCGAGCGCTTCAGTTTCCTCGACGCTCAAGGTCACAAACACTTCCCTTGAGAACGCGCGCTACCGCCTGACGCTCGACGACGGCGGCGACGTGTCGAGCATCTTCGATAAGTCGCTTAACAAAGAACTGCTCTCCGCGCCCCTGCGGCTCGCCTTCCAGACCGAGCGGCCGCACGACTGGCCCGCTTGGAACATGGACTGGGAAGACCAGCGCAAAGCACCGCGCGCGTACGTCTCCGGCCCGGCGAAGATTAGCGTGGTCGAGAGCGGGCCGGTGCGCGTCGCCGTCGCCATCGAGCGCGAGACGGAAGGCTCGAAGTTCGTACAGACCGTGCGCCTCTCTGCCGGAGGCGCGGGCGACCGCGTCGAAGTCGCTAACCGGATAGACTGGCGCGGGCGCGAGGCGGCGCTCAAGGCCACGTTCCCCCTGACGGCCGCGAACCCGCTCGCCACATACAACTGGGACGTAGGCACCATCGAGCGCGGCAACAACGACGAGAAGAAGTTCGAGGTGCCTTCGCACCAGTGGTTCGACCTCACAGACCGCGCGGGCGCCTACGGCGTCACGGTGCTCTCCGACTGCAAGTACGGCTCGGACAAGCCCGACGACCGTACGCTGCGCCTGACGCTCCTCTACACGCCCGGCATCGGCGCCGGCAACGGCTGGGAGTACCACGACCAGTCTACGCAGGACTGGGGACACCACGAGTTCACCTACGGCCTCGCCGCGCACGCGGGCGACTGGCGCGGCGCGCAGACCGACTGGCAGGCGCAGCGTTTGAACCAGCCGCTCATCGCCTTCGAGTCGCCGCGCCACGCGGGCGCGCTGGGCAAGAGTCTCTCGCTGCTTCAGACGAGCGACAGCCGCGTGCGCGTGCTCGCCTTCAAGCGCGCGGAAGAGTCGGACGAGTTCGTCGTGCGACTCGTGGAGCTTGACGGGCAGACGCACAGGAACGTCCGTCTACGCTTCGCGGGCGCCGTCAGCGCGGCGCGCGAGCTGAACGGACAGGAGCAGGCGGTCGGCCCGGCGGAAGTCTCGCGCGGCGAGCTGGTCACGTCCTTCGGCCCTTATCAACTGCGCACCTTCGCGCTCCGCCTCGCGCCGCCGCGGTTGAAGTTGAAGGAGCCACTGTCGCGGCCCGTCGAACTTCCTTACGACCTCGCCGCCGCGAGCCCGCATGCGGCTAAGCTTTCGGGGCCTTCCGTCAGTTTCGACGCAAACGGCGACGCACTTCCCGCCGAGTTGCTGCCCGAAGAGATTCTTTACGCGGGCGTGCGCTTTCGCCTTGCGCCTTCAACGAACGGCAAGCCCGACGCCGTCGTCCCGCGCGGGCAGACTGTTAACCTGCCCGCGGGCAACTTCAGACGCGTCTACGTCCTCGCGGCCTCGGCCGACGGCGACCGGCGCGCGACGTTCCGCGCAGGCAATCGCGCCTTCGAGTTCGACGTGCAGAACTGGGGCGGCTTCATCGGACAGTGGGACGCGCGGCGTTGGAAGCCGGGGCCGTGGAAGCTCCCGCCCAACCTGAACGCGGAGACCGTCAAGCGCTTCCAGAACCAGACAGACCCTTACGCAGAGATGGAGGGCATCACGCCCGGCTTCATCAAGCGCGCGCCGCTCGCTTGGTACGCCTCGCACCACCACCGCGCCGACGGCGCGAGCGAGCCCTACGCCTACTCGTACCTCTTCGCCTACTCGGCCGAGCTGCCGCCGGGCGCGAAGACCTTGACGCTTCCGAACGACGACAGGCTGCGCGTACTGGCCGTCACCGTCTCGGACGAGGGCGAGCCGGTCAGGCCCGCGCGCCCTCTCTACGACACGCTTGAGCGCGACCCGTTGGAGTGATGAGTGACGAGTGATGAATGATGAATAACGATTCCGTACTGGAACAACTATGCGACGCGGCCGACAGCTTCTACGAGCGCGGCTACGCGCACGGCTCGACGGGCAACATCTCGGTGCGCGTCGAGGAAGAGGTCTGGGTGACGCCGACCGGCCAGAGCTTGCGCGGCCTCTCGCCCGAACGGCTCGCGCGGCTCGACGCGGGCGGCAACCAGCTCAACGCAAACAAGCCCTCGAAGGAGTACCCCTTCCACCTCGCCATCTACCGGCAGAGGCCCGAGGCGCGCGCCGTCGTACACCTGCATTCGACCTACGCGGTCGCGCTCTCGTGTCTCGAATCCTTCGAGGGCGACGAATCGTTACAGCCGCTCACGCCCTACTACTTCATGCGCGTCGCGCCGCTCGCCGTGCTGCCATACTTCCGCCCCGGCTCTACCCGGCTGGCCGGCGCCATCGAAGAGACGGCGGCCGCTCACCACTCGATACTGCTACGCAACCACGGCCTCATCTGCGCCGGCTCGACCCTTTCCGAGGCGGCCGACCGCGCCGAAGAACTCGAACAGGCCGCGCGCCTCCACTTCATCCTCCGCGGCGAACGCACGCGCGCCCTCTCGCCCGCCGACGTTGAAGAACTGCTCGATACCTTCGTTAGAAAGCTGTCGTAGCTCAGGCGATGCGTGCGAGCCAGTCGGCGTCGCGGCCGGTTGAAGTTTCGAGAGCGTCGAGCGCCTGTTCGAGCGTCCAGCCGCGGTGGACGAGGCCGCCCGCCGCTTCGGCGGCGGCGAAGGGGTCGCCGTCGCCGGGGAAGAGGACGTTACGGCCGACGAGCGCGCCGCGTACGTTCGGGCCGGCCTTGAGTCCCGCCGACAACTCGCCGAGGAACGGGCGCACGTCGCCGACGGGCTCGCCGCCGAGCAGGAGGATGGGCAGCGTCGTCGAGCGCGCGACCATCTCGTAGTTCTCGCAGTAGGGGAGCTTCAGCCAGATGTAGCGGCTGCTGTCGCCGAGCGCCGCGGCCGCGCCCGCCGTGCGCGCAAGCTCTTCGGCCGTCTTGATGATTCGGTAGCCGCCCTCGACCTTCTCCACGGGGAGCGATTCGAGAAACATCGGAAGCCCGAGTGCGGTCTGTTCGGAGACGGCGCGCACCGTGGCGAGTAACACCTTGAGCGAGTCGGGTTCGGCATCGCAGAGGCGCAGCAGAACCTTCGTGCCGTCCAAGCGCCACTCGGCGCAGGCCGCAGGCGTCGGGCCGCTCATAGGGTCGTCAATCTCCCAACTGCTGCCGAGCAGCCCGGCGCGGTTGAGGCTCGCGACGAGGAGCTTGTTGTCGAGGAACGCGGGGCCGCCCGCGCGCTTCATCAACTCGTGTATGACGAGCAGGTCTTCGATGATGTCCATCGTGGCGAGCACGCCGTCAACGACCTCGCTCTGAAGGACGCGCAGCGTGCGCGCGAGGTACTCCTGCCGGTCGGCCATGCGCAGCGGCTCTGCGCCGACGCGCGTCACGCGCCGCGCAGGATGGTCGGACGCGAGTATGTTGAGCTTGCCCGTCGGGGCCACACGCTCGCGCTTCCGTCGCTCCTTCGCCACGCGCATCGGCAGCTCGGGGTCGCTCACGCGCAGCTCGGTCACCTGTTCGAGAATGGACGACGGCAGAAACTCTTTCGCGTTGAATGACAAACTTTAAAACCCTCCTCTTTCTTCGATGAATGCCAGAACCTCTTCTTCCGTCGGCATGAAGTTGGCGCAGCCGTGGCGCGTGACGACGATGGCGCCGCAGGCGTTCCCCATACGCGCCGCGCGCCGCCAGTCCCAGCCCTTGAGATAGCCGTAAAGAAACCCGCCCGCGAAGGCGTCGCCCGCGCCGAGTACGTTCAGGACTTCGACCGGGAACGTCTCGGCCTCGACCGCCTCGCCTTCGCGCGGGAAGACGAGCGTGCTCTGCTCGCCGCGCTTGACGACCAGCGCCTCCGGCCCGGCCGCGAGCAGTTCTTCGACGCCGCCTCTTAAGTCTTCAACTTGATTGCCGGTTAATTTTTCAACCCGAGCGCCGAGCGCCGCCGCGTACTCTTCTACGGTGCCGAGGACGACGTGGACGAGCGGGAGCAGCGCGCCAACCTGCGCCGTGTACTCGCGCGGGTCGGGCCATAGCTCGGCGCGCAGGTCGAGGTCGAGCACGACCTGACGGCCGTGCGCGCGCGCCGTCTCGGCGGCGAAGCGCGTGGCGGCGCGGCTCGGCTCGCGTCCGAGGCCCGAGCCCGTCAGGAGCAGAGCGCGCGACTCCGCGACGGGCGCCGCGCGCACGTCCTCGGCGGTCAACTCAAGGTCTGCGCAGTTGTCTCGGTAGGGGACGATGGAGAAGTCGTCGGGCGGTTGCACGGCGAGCATGAAGGCGCTCGTGCGCCGTCCCGGTTTGCGCGGGCTGAAACCGGCCTCGACGCCCTCGCGCCTGAGGAAGTCGAGGACGAAGTCGCCGACGAGGTCTTCGCCCACGGCCGTCAGAAGCGCCGCGCGCAGGCCGAGCCGCCGCGCGCAGACGACGACGTTCGTCGGCGAGCCGCCGACGTAGGCCGAGAAGCTTTTCACCTCGGTGAAGGGCGCGCCGATCTCGTTCGCGTAGAGATCAATCGAGCTGCGCCCCAATGCCAGTACGTCGTAGCTGTCCACGTTAGTCATTCGCCTCGACTTCGAGCGGCTGGCGCGGGTCTATGAAGAACCAGCAGACGACGCCGGCGAGCAGGAAGGCCGCGGCGACGTAGAAGCCGAGCGTCCACGAGTTGAGCCGTTCGATAATATAGCCGAATACGATGGGCGCGAGCGTGCCGGCGAGGTTGCCGAAGGTGTTGGTCGTGCCGCTGACGACGCCCGCGCGGTGGCCGCCGATGTCCATGCAGGTCGCCCAGACCGAGGGCGTCGTCAAAAACTGGAAGAAGAGCGCCAAGGCGATAAAGAGCGCGGCGGCGACCGCGCCCGGCGTCAGCGCAACCATGACGAGCATCACCGCGCTCATCGTCAGCCCGAAGACGCCGACGCCGCAGCGCGCAATCCTCTTGTTGCCCGTGCGCGTCGCGAGGTAGTCCGTCAGCGTCCCGCCGCACAGGAAAGCGACCGCGCCGAACAGCCACGGCAACGCGGAGAAGAAGCCGGCCGACGCCAGCTCGAACCCGCGGGCCTTGATCAGGTACGTCGGCAGCCAAGTGATGTAGAAGTAGAGGCTGTAGCCGTAGGCGAAGTACATCGCGCACAGGAAGAAGATGTTCTTGGCGTTGCGCAGGAACGTCCGCCACGGGATCGTGTGCGAGCGCTCGCGCAGGGGCCCGCCGCCCGCGCAGACGAGTTGAGCCTCGGCGGCGTTCGCCGAAGGATGCTCTTCGGGCGTGTCCCGGAACCAGAAGTACCAAAAGGCGCACCACACGAGTCCGAGCGCGCCGAACTCGACGAAGGGCAGACGCCACCCCTGATGCGCGATGAGCCAGAAGACAATCGGCGGCGTGGCCGCGGCGCCCATCGCGTGCCCGATGCAGACGCCGCCCATCGCGCGCCCGCGCTGCGTCGCGGGGAACCAGCGCGAGACGGTGCAGGCCGAGTTCGGGATGGCGCCGGCCTCGCCCATGCCGAACAGGAGCCGCACGACGAAGAGCGACCAGAAGCCTCGCGCCGCGGCCGTCAGAGCGGTGAACGCAGACCACCAGAGCACGATGCGCGTCAGAGTCCGACGCGTCCCGTAGCGGTCGCCGAGCCAGCCCGTCGGAATCTCGAAGAGCGCGTAGGTGAAGGTGAACGCGCTGAAGACGTAGCCCATACGCGACGGCGTCAGCCCGAACTCCTGAATGATGAAGGGCGCGGCCGCAGAGATGGCGAGCCGGTCGAGGTACGTCAACGCCGCCAGCGTGAACAGGAAGCCGAGCACCCTGTAGCGCACGGCGGTCGGCCGCGCCGTCGCGCCCAACTCGGTCGCCAAGGCGTCGGCCGCCGGGGGGCTTATCTGCATGATGACGGATGCTCCCTTCTACTGACTTCTGCTCTGAACCTTGAACGTCAAAATCTGCCGCGGGCCTGTGTCGAAGTCGAAGCCGCCGTTGGTGCTTGGCGCGGGGTCGCCGCAATCCTCGACGGCGTTGCACATGCGAACCGTCGCCGCGCCGAAGAGGGGGCTCGTGACGCGCACGCGTCGCGGCCCGCGTCCGCCGCCGAGTTCGATGAAGCGCAGCACGGAGCCTTCGCCCTCCTCGGCCTGCTTCCAAGTGCTCAGCAGGACGGGCGCGTCGCCCGTCTGTAGGAAGCTCATGCGCTCGGCCGGCAGCGCGTCGGCGGGGGCGCCGCCCGCCCTGTCCTGCGACTTGACGAGCGTGCTCTCAAGGCGCGTCGTCTCTTCCCAGCCCAGACGGCTGAGCGCGGCCGTGTCGAGCCGCGGCGCGCTCGTCAGCGCGTAGCGGAAGACGAAATCTCCGCCCTGCGCGGCGACGTAGTTGGTGCCCCAGTAGTTGTTCATGACGTAGGCGAAGACGGTCGAAGACTTCGGCTCGAACCGCGTCGGCCAAGTCCCGCGCACGATGTCGCCGAACGTCCAGAGGAACGAGTCAACGCCGACCAGCCCGACCTGCACACCTGCGCCCGCGGCCGAGACCCAGTTCTGCGCCGAGAACCATTCGAGCCCCGCGCCCGGCATCATGTCCTGCGCCGGGTAGACGACGCCGTTCTGCACCTCGTAGCTGAAGTCGGGCCGGCGTATGTCGAGCGGGAAGGCGAAGTAGGCGGCCTCCTTTTTGTAGACCGTCTCTTTCGTGACGCGGTTGACGAACTCGATCTTCTTCTCGCCGTCGAAGAGGATGATTTCGGTCGTCACCTTCGGGGTGTTCACGCCGCGGCTCTCAAGGCGCGCGCTCGTCCCCGCCGCCGTCTTCGTGACGGAGACGAGGCGGCCGCCGTCGGCCGGGTGTGCGTCGAGCTTGGCGAACGGGAGATGACGGCGGTACGTGAGCAACTGCGTGAAGGGCGGGTTGTCGCCGCCCGTGACATAGACGTACTGGTTGAAGCGGTAGGGGCTTGAAGAGTCTACAAGCTCGCGGTTCAACTCCTTGTCGAAGATGCTCCGCACCGCGCCGCTCGCGGGGTCAAGCGTGACGCGGTAGAAGCGGTTCTCGATGACGTTCGCCTGCGCCACGTCGGCCGCGCCGGTGGAGGTTGCGACGTTCGCGGCCTCGCCGCCCGATTGTGTGCTTGACGAAGGCGCAGCCTTGTCGCGTACGGCGTAAGTCTTGTAGCCGAGCGGCGGGACTTCGCCCGCGAGGAATCTTATACGCTGGTAGGCCGGGTGGTCTTCGAGCACATCGCCGTGGACGACCTGTTTCGTTTCGAGGTCGAACAGCTCCCTCGTCTTTTGCAGGTCGAACTCGACCCAGCCGCGGCGCGGCCAGTTGAGCGTGTTGAAGACGACGAGCGCGCGGCTCGGCGTGTTGACGCGGCCGGCGACGGCCGTCATCGAGCGGTCGAGCAGGTACTCGGCGCAGTAGCGCGCAGAGTTCGCGTAGAAGCGCTTGTAGGCCAGCTCGCGCGTCGAGTCTTCGCTGTGCGGCTCGGTGACGCTGCGCCCCCAGCCCCAAGTGTGCTCGCCCATCAGCGCGACGTTCTCCCACAGGCACCCGAGCGCCTCGCGCGAAGGGCGGAAGCGCGGGTCAACGAGCGAGGCGACGACGCCGAGCTTCTCGGCCGAGACGGCGCGGCGCTCCGTCTCGCGCTCCATCGCGGCGTGGTAAGCGTCCGAGGCGATGCCGTCCTCCCAGAACGGGCCGCCGTCGCCGCGCACGACGCGCAGCTTGCCTTCGGCCTCGGACGCGATTTTTCCCATCGCCTCCGCGAAGCCCGAGTAACGAAGTTCGGGATAGGCGAATGCCCTGTTCCACTCGGCGACGAGCGCGGCCTGCTGCGGGTAGAGCGAAGTGTTCTCCCACTGGCTGCCGTGTAGGAGGACTGAGTTTGCGGGGTAGTCGGGCCGCTCGTAGACGCGCAGGAAGCTCGCCAAGCCCTCGTAGCCGTTCGCGATTTGCGTCGGCAGCCCGAACTGGCTTCCGATCTGATGGTAGTGGCGCGAGTACCACATCAGCACGCGCGCACCGTCCGGCCCTTCCCAGTAGAAGGGCGAGCGCCGATGAAGGTCGCCGAGCATGAGCGTCGGCCCGCGGTCGGCGTTGGCGGCGGCGTTGAAGTACTTGAGGCCCGCGGCGGCGAGGATGGAAGCGTAGGCCCAAGAGTAAGACGGAACGTCCGTGATGTTGGCCGCGTCCCACGGCCCGCCCGCCTCGCGGCTCAAGCGGCGCGCGCCGTAGAAGCTGCGTATGAGCGCTTCGCCCGTGGGGAAGCCCGTGAGGATGACGGAGTGCTGCGCCGGCACGAAGATTCTGCGCTCGCGCACGGCGTCGTAGAAACGTCGCTTCTCATCTTCGCTCCGGCCTTCCAGAAAATGTCGAGCCTGCCAGTAGCCGTCGAGCGTGAAGCGAAACTCGGGGTGCTCGCGGTTGAGGTCTAAAGCCTCGTCAATGATGCGGCTGTGGAGCTCGGCGAGCTTCGTCTGAAAGTCGGAGTAGCCCACGTCCAAGTGCTCGTGCGGGACGAGGTAGACCGTCCACTTGCGC
>DATFHD010000005.1:0-38644 GCA_035248785.1 Pyrinomonadaceae bacterium
CGAGAAGGCGCGTACGGAAGAGGAGACGCGCGAGTCTCTGCGACGCTTCCTCGCGACCGCCGCGCCGCTGCTCGGCTTTGAGCTGAAACACCTGTCGCTCGTAGGCATCACGGACGCGCCCGTCGGCGCGGGCGCGCGTCGCGCCGTCTACCGGCAGAA
The DNA here is from genome assembly GCA_035248785.1 of Pyrinomonadaceae bacterium. Lineage (GTDB taxonomy): Bacteria > Acidobacteriota > Blastocatellia > Pyrinomonadales > Pyrinomonadaceae > QHXN01. Next base: position 160 of record DATFHD010000005.1, read on the forward strand.
CCCTTTCGCTTATCCGCTACGGAACGGTTACGGCGACATCGCCGTCACCTTCACGCCCGACCTGCGCGTCGTCGGCCTCTCGTCCACGGCCGTCCCCGACGCCGAACAGCTCGCGCGAACGCTCGCGCAAGTCCCCAAGACGCTGACCGCCGAACAGGCCGCCGCCGCGCTCAACAACCGCACAGTCACCTTCACAGACAGCGCGGGCGCGCAGCAGACGCGCACCGTCACGCAGACTGACGCCGCGGCCGCGCGCCAGCTCGTCGTCTTCCCCCTGCGCCGCGACGCAGACCCCGCCGCGCTCGAACTCCACGTCGCATGGGAGGTCGCCCTCGGCGGCCCCGACTCGAACCTCTACGCCTACGTTGACGCGGCCACCGGCGACCTTCTCGGCGCGGGAGAAAGGGCGAAAGACGAAGGATGAAGATAACGCTGTAAGGCGTTCACTTCATCCTTCATTGTCTGTCCTTTAACCTTCCAAAGTTGTCCTGCCGACGAAGTTCGTGTTTAAATTGCTTGCCGCCGCCGATGGCGTGGGAAGTTCTTGAGGGCTTCTTCGGTTAGCATTAAGTCTTCGACAGTTCGTAATTTTTAAGTCGGGCACGGCGGCGCGGGGCGTTCGGGCCTCGCTGTTGTTTGAAATCTCGCGAATCAAAAATTGGAATGGGGTGTCTTCCGCATGCATTATGATCCCACTAACAACATCTCTTGGCAGTTAGGTTACAGAGGCAGGGTGGCGGTTTTCATTGACGGCAACAACCTTTTTCACGCGGCGCGGTTCCACAACATTGACATAGACTACAACAAGCTCCTGCGCGTCCTCTTGGGCGACGGGAGGCTTCTGCGCGCCTTCTTCTACACCGGGGTTGATGTCGGCGCCGAGCGCCAGCAAGGCTTCCTGCTCTGGATGCGCCGCAACGGCTTCCGCGTCATCCACAAAGAACTCAAGACCTTCTACGACGGCACGCGCAAGGCGAACCTCGACGTCGAGATCGCCGTGGACATGCTGTCGCTCGCGGGGCGCTACGACACGGCCGTGCTCGTGTCGGGCGACGAGGACTTCGTCTACGCCGTCAACGCCGTGGCCTACAAGGGCTGCCGGGTGGAGGTCGCCGGCTTCCGCTCGAACACCGCGCCGAAGCTGATTGACGTGGCCGACTACTTCATAGACCTCGGCGACATCGCCGACAAGGTTCGCAAGGAGCCTGCGCACACGCACCGCTACTACGAGAACCACACGAACGAGCAGCCGCCGACCGGCGTCTACAACAACCACGGCCAGCGCCCCGCGGGCACGGGCGAGATGATCTCGCACGCGCGCGACGTGCTCAACGGCGCCGACGAGGAGATCGCCGACGAGCGCCGCGCCGAAGACTTCGACGACGCCGAGGCGCGCCTGCTCGCCGACCGCGACCTCGAAGACGAGGCCGAGCGACTGCCCGACGCCTCGAACTTCATCCGCGTCACCGACGACCAGTGAGGTCATGAAACTCTTCACCGTCGAAGAGGCCAACGAGCTGCTGCCGTCCGTGCGCGGAATCGTGCGGAGGATACAGCGCGCCTACGCGCGCGTGTCGAGTGCGCAGGAGGCGGCGCAGGCCGCGGCGACCGGCGCGGCGCAGGGCGGCGGCGGGATGCCCGGAGGCTCCGGCTACGTGCTGGCGCTGACGGCGCTCGCAGAGGCGGCCGGGCAGCTCGAAGCGCTCGGCGTGCAGTTGAAAGACTACGAGCGCGGCCTGATAGACTTCCCCGCCATGCGCGAAGGGCGCGTCGTGCTGCTCTGCTGGCAGATGGGCGAGGGCGACGAGGTCGAGTGGTGGCACGACCTTGAGGCGGGCTTCGCCGGCCGCCAACCTCTGAAGTAAGGCTTTCTCCGAATGGCGACGACACTGGCAGAGGAAGAGGAGACGCGGGACGAGTCGGGCGAGCGCGGCGGGCCGGGCGAAGAGCCCGAGCGGAAAGGCCCGCCGCGCGGCCTCCTGCGCGAGTACTTCGAGTCGGGCGCGGTCGTCCTCGTGATGGCCGTCTTCTTCATGACCTTCGTCGCGCAGGCGGCGATGGTGCCCTCGGCCTCGATGGAGAACACCATCTACGTCGGCGACCGCTTCCTCGTCAACAAGTTCATCTTCGGCGCAGGCCCCACGCTCCCCTTCCTGCCGCAGCGCGAGATACGCCGCGGCGACATCGTCGTCTTCAAGTACCCGGCCGAGTCCATCCCCGCCGAGAACATCGTCCAGTACAAGACGCTCTTCATCAAGCGCGTCATCGGCCTGCCCGGCGAGACCGTAGAGGTCAGGGGCCGCGAGGTCTACGTCAACGGCCAACCCCTGCCCGAATACCGCGTCGAGACGCGCGACTGCGGCTTCGGCGAGAAGGCGGAGTTGAAGGGGCTGACGGCCGAACGGCAGAAGGCGGGCGAGCCTTATACGGTTTACTTCCGCAGCCGCGCGGTGTGCGGCGACAGCCGTTCCTCTGACGCGCCCAACGCCGTCCGGCGCCCCTTCCGCGTCCCCGAAGGCCAATACTTCATGATGGGCGATAACCGCGACAACAGCCGCGACAGCCGCTACTGGGGGCCGGTCTCGCGCGACCTCGTCGTCGGCCGCGCGATGTTCGTCATCTGGTCTTACGACGAGAGCGCGCCCCACTCGCAGGGCTTTCTCGGCTTCATCTCCGACTTCTTCAGTAACACACGCTGGAACCGCATCGGCACCTTCCTACGTTAAATTTAACAACTTTCCGCCTCTAACGTGCGCGCCTTGCGGACGGCACACGCCCCGCTTCCTACCCTAAATATTGTAGCCTCGCCGCCGCCAAATACAGCGCCTTGTACATTTTCTGGTTGACGACTTAAAGTAACTTCTGATAGCATCCGCCGCGACTCCGCAGTGGGCATGGATTTAGAGGCATGTGCCCTTCGCCCCTCGACCCGGTGACAAGAGACGCAGGAAGGCCGCACGTTTAGCGATGCAGTGTGCCGTTTGCAGCGAAGAGTACGCTGACGAGCTTGACCAATGCCCTCAATGCCGGACGGCGGAGTCGGCGCCGAGAGACACCCCCCTCGAAGCGGCTGATCTACAAGAGCCTGAAGCGCCCCGAACCGCGCCGAAGGCTGACGCGCCTGATATGACCGAAAATCCGAACGTCACGACCCGCACTACGCAAGAGCAGAACAATTCGACCCTCATCGAATTCCCCGGCGTCAACCGCAACCGCCCGGCTTGGCGGAAGGAGTTGAGCGAGCGCTTCCGCGAAATCCAGCAGCGCCGCGCGCGCGAGGCGGACACGCAGGGCGAAGCGGCGAAGCACAGGCAGGCCGCGACGCCCGCGCGCAACGCTTCCAACGCTTCCGACGCCGCACGCGCGGACGCGCCCGCGCAAGCCGCGGACTCAGCCTCCAAACAGCTCGGCCTCGTCCCCACGCCCGACGAGCCGGAGCTGAATCCCATCGTCGCCAAGGCTCTCCGCCGAATCGAGCGCGCACGCGCCGCCGCGGCATCCGCCGCCCCGCGGCAAGGCGGCGGACGCGGCCACGCCGCGACGGCCGCCGCGCGCGTCTTCGAGGAAGAGGTGTTGCCCGCCTCCGAACCGGCCGCCGCGCCGCAGCCCGAGCGCACCCCGGACGCGGGCTCCGCGCAGGCGAAGCGCCCCGCGCGCCGCGCCGAAAAGGTCGAGAAGGACGGCGACGCCGCGCGCCCTTCTCCCCTCGTCGTCGTACAGCCGAAGCAGGCCGAGCAGCCGAAGCCGGAAGTGCGCGCTGAGGCCGCCTCCGAAGCTGCCGCCGCCGCCGATGCGAAAGCGATAACTGAGGCGAAGGCGCCTGCACGCGCAACTGCCCGGACGGTCGTGACTCCGGAAGCGGCGTCCGCTGCCGAGACTCTGAAGCAGACGGCCGAGACTTTGAAGCCGACTCCGGCCGCCAAGGATTCGGCCGCGGAGGCTCTGAAGAAGTCAGACACGCCGCAGGTCGCGGAGCCCGTCGCACAGCCTTCCGCCGCCGCTCAACCTTCCGCCGAAGCCGCGCAGGCGAACAACGCCTCGCGCCAGCCGCGCCACATCGCGGGCGTGCTCGACGAGTTCTGGCTCGAACGTCAGGGCATCGAGCTGCTGCCGAAGGTTGAAGCGCCCGAGCTGTCTTACGACGACCGCGCGCCGCGCCTGAAGCGCATCGCCGCGGGCCTCGTAGACCTCTTCGCCGTCGCATTCCTCTCGGCACCCTTCGCGGCCGGCATCGAGTTGACCATCAGCAACTGGAACGACCCGCGCGTGTCGGGCTCGATGGCGCTGATCGCCGCGCTCGTCATGTTCCTCTATGAGACCTGCTCGGTGGCGCTGGCCGGGCGGACGTTCGGGATGTCTTTGTGCGGGCTGCACGCCGTGGACGCGCGCAAGGCGAGCGTGCCGACGACGGGCCAGTGCATGCGCCGCGCAGTCCTCTACATGCTCTCGCTCGCGACCTTCGGCCTCGGCCTCCTCTACTCGCTCTTCGACGCCGAGGGCCGCGCCGTACACGACATACTCTCGGGCACGGTCGTCGTCAGGAAGTAGACGAACCGCACGAACTCGCAACGAACTCGAAAGGGAGGCGCGGCCGTTTGAAAGCCGCGCCTCCCTTTTTGTATTCGCGCCGTTGTCTGTTAGCCTTGCGCCGTCCACTCGAACAAGTTTGCAGATGAACGAGCAGCTAATCGGCGAAGTAGTAGAAGAACTGCGCCCGGCGCTCTCGGGCCGGCGCTGGGGGAAGATTTTCCAACTCACCGCCGCCGCGCTCGTCGTTGACTTCCGCTCCGCCGACGGGCGTTATCTGCTGCTGTCGGCAGAGCCGAACGCCCCGCGCCTGCACCTCGTCGCGCGCACCGTGCGCGAGCTTGAGAAGGCCGCTGTCACGCCTTCGCCCTTCGCGCTCGTCCTGCGAAAAAGCCTCGGCGGCGCGACGCTCCGCGCCGTCAGTCAGGACGAAGGCGAGCGCGTCGTGCGCTTCGACTTCTCAGTCACGGACGCGGTCGGCGACGAGCGCGCGGCGACCCTCGTCGCCCAACTCACGGGGCGCAGCGCCAACCTCTTCCTCCTCGACGAACACGGACGCATCGTTGACTCGCTCCGCCCCGCGCGCGGCGAGGGACAGGTCGAAGGCGACATCTACTCGCCGCCGCCGAGGCGCGAACCGGTCGCGCCAAAGCCCGCGAGTGCGACTGTCGAAAAGCCCGCACGCGCTGCGTCTGAAGTTAAGCGCGAAGGCTTCTCTTCACTGTCCGAGGCGCTCGACCATCATTATCAACGGCTGGAAGCCGCGCGCGCCTTCGACGCACGCGCGTCGGCCGCGGCGGCGCGTCTGCGGCAACAGATTTCGGCTTTGAGAAAGCTGCGCGACAACCTCGCACGCGACCTCGCCGAGCACGGCGACGCTGAAGAGCACAAGCGAGCGGGCGACCTGCTGCTCGCGAACGTCGGCACGGCCGTCCGCGAGGGGCGCACGGTGCGCCTGACCGACTTCTACGCCGAAGACACGCCGACCGTCGAGTTGGAGGTTGACGAGAATCGGACTTTGCAGGAGGAGGCTGCGCGCAGGTTCTCGCGCTACACGAAGGCACGCCGCGCCGCCCGCGAGATCGCCGAGCGTCTGGAAAAGACCGCGCCCGAACTGGCCGCGCTCGAAGCGAAGCAGACAGAGTTGGAGCGCATTACGGCCGCGCGGGACGACGCGGCGCTCGCGGCCTTCGTCGGCGAAGAGGGCGGCGGCTCACGCGCGAAGGAACAGCCGCGCGCGAAGGGGCGGAGTGAGGCGGGACAGAAAGGCCGCAGGAAGGACTCGGGCGAGAAGGGGCGCGCGCTGCGGCGTTATCGTTCGTCTGACGGCTACGAGATTATCGTCGGCCGCGGGGCGCGCGAGAACGACGAGTTGACCTTCCGCGTCGCGCGCTCCTACGACACTTGGATGCACGCGGCCGACTACCCCGGCTCGCACGTCGTCGTCCGCGCGCGCGGCAAAGACGACACGATCCCGCACCGCACGCTCATAGAGGCCGCGCGCCTCGCCGCGCACTTCAGTCAGGCGCGCAAAGACTCGAAGGTCGCCGTCAACTACACGCAGCGCAAGTTCGTCTCGAAGCCCAGAGGCGCGGCGCCCGGCCTCGTTTACCTCTCCTCCTTCCGCACGCTCCTCGTCGAGCCCGCCGAAGAACTCGAACGCATATAAGTCAGAACCGCCTGACCTTTTTTTGCAAATGGCGAACACTTTCGCCACGGCCGGCCGCTAACTTGTTTTCATGAGCGCTAATCTCATCGAGAACATTGAACAGGCGGCGGCGAGTGTCTTGGACGGGCTGGCGGATGTGGTGGCGGGGCCGCCTTCGAGCTTGCGCGACGGGACGGAGCACGCGCGCGTCGAGCTGCCGCGCGACCTCTACGCGCACGCGTGCGCGCAGACAGAGTGGTGGTACTACACGGGCCACATGCGCACGGACTCGGGCCGCCAGTTTGGCTTCGAGCTGGTCTTCTTCAAACGGCGCACAGACCTCGACCGCTTCGGCGTCTTACCCTTACGGCTCATCGGGAATCCGCTCTACCTCGCGCACTTCGCCTTGACGGACGAGTCGCGCGGGCAGTTCCGCTACGAGCACCGCAAGAGCGCCAACGGACTCTTCGACCCTCCGGCGCGCGCCGACTCGCGCCGCCTTTATCTCAAGCTCGGCGACTGGAACGTGCGCGAGGCGCACGGCCTGCACCTCCTGCGCGCGACGCTCGGCGACGACTTCGTCTTTGAGGCGGCACTGAAGCCGTCGAAGCCCGCGGCGCTCAACGGCCGCGAGGGGCGCGGCGTCAGCTTCAAAGACCACGGCGAGGCTTCGCGCTACTTCTCCTACACGCGCATGCTGGCCGAGGGCGACGTGACGTGGGGCGGCGTGACCGAGCGCTTCCGCGGCTCGGCGTGGATGGACAGGGAGTTCGGCACGTGGGCGACGACCGAAGGGCAGAAGGGTTGGGACTGGTTCAGCCTCCAACTCGACGACGACACCGAGCTGATGGTCTACCACATACGCGACCGCCACGACCGGCCTTCATCTTTTTCGAGCGGCACCTTCGTGGACGCCGAAGGCAAAGCCACGCACCTCTCGCGCGAGGACTTCGAGCTTGAGCCGACCGAGCGCTGGCTGAGCCCGCACACCGGCGCCGACTACCCGAGCGGCTGGCGCCTGCGCGTCCCGCGCCTCGGTCTGGACGTGACCGTCACGCCCGTCATTAAAGATCAGGAACTCGACACGCGCGGCACGACGATGATCGTCTACTGGGAGGGCGCGTGTGTTGTCGAAGGCAGGCGCGACGAAGCGCCGGTCGGAGGCCGCGCCTACGTCGAGCTGGTCGGCTACGACCGCTCGCACGAATCGCCCTCGCTCACCTCCTTCCTCTTCGGCGGCGCCCTCGACCGACGCTGGCGCAGCATCTTCGGGTGAAGAAGAGGCTAGAGGTTGGAGGTTAGTGAAAGCCGTTGCCGCCGGGGCCGTTCTCGAACAAGCCGGCGACTCCGCAGAAAAAACTAACCTCTAACCTCTAGCCTCTAACCTCTTCTTTGTTTTAGCATGTCGGCATGAGCGCAGCAGAGAGAGACAGGCAACGCAGTTCGGAAGAACTGTTCGCGCGCGCGGTGGAGTTGATGCCGGGCGGGGTGAACTCGCCCGTGCGCGCGTTCCGCGGCGTCGGCGGCACGCCCCGCTTCATCGCGAGCGCGCGGGGCGCGGAGATGACCGACGTTGACGGCCGGACGTACATTGATTACGTCGGCTCTTGGGGGCCGATGATTCTCGGCCACGCGGCGCCCGAGGTGCTTGACGCGCTGCACGCGGCGCTCGGGCGCGGCACGAGCTACGGCGCGCCGACCGAGCTTGAGATAGAGATGGCCGAGGAGATTATTGACGCCGTCCCCTCGGTCGAGATGGTGCGGATGGTCAACTCGGGGACGGAGGCGACGATGTCCGCGCTCCGCCTCGCGCGCGGCGCGACGGGGCGCGACAAGATTCTTAAGTTCGAGGGCTGCTACCACGGCCACGGCGACAGTCTTCTTGTGAAGGCCGGTTCGGGCGTCGCCACGCTCGGGCTGCCCGACAGCCCCGGCGTCCCCGCGCACGTCGCCGCGAACACGATCACCGCGCCCTTCAACGACACAGCCGCGCTCGAACAAATCTTCGCCGAGCACGGCGACACCATCGCGGCAGTCATCGTCGAACCCGTAGTCGGCAACATGGGCTGCGTCCCTCCGCGCGAAGGCTACCTGCAAGCGCTACGCGACATCACGACGAGACACGGCGCGATTCTCATCCTCGACGAAGTGATGACCGGCTTCCGCCTCGCGCGCGGCGGCGCGCAGGAGCTTTACGGCGTGACGCCAGACCTCACGACGCTCGGCAAGATCATCGGCGGCGGCCTGCCCGTCGGCGCATACGGCGGCCGACGCGATTTGATGGAGCAGGTCGCGCCCGCCGGCCCCGTCTATCAGGCGGGCACACTCTCCGGCAATCCTCTGGCGATGACGGCGGGCCTCGCAGTGCTCAGACGCCTGCGCGACCGCTCAATCTACGAGCGACTTGAAGAGGCCGGGCGGCGTCTGTGCGAAGGGCTGTCGGAGGCGGCGCGCGAGGCGGGCGTCGAGACGGTGACGAACCGCGTCGGCTCGATGTTCACGACCTTCTTCACCGACGCGGAAGTGACCGACTGGCCGACGGCGGCCAAGTCCGACCGCGAGCGCTACGGCAAGTTCTTCCACGCGATGCTCGGAGAGGGCGTCTACCTCGCGCCCTCGCAGTTCGAGGCCGCCTTCATCGGAGCGGCGCACACGGACGAACTCTTAGGCCGCACAATCGAGGCCGCGCGCACGGCCTTCCGTAAGTTGTAACTCACACCGGGCAAGAACAATGGAAACAGTTTCAAGGCGAGATGCGGCGGACTTTTCGGAGTCGAGACTCTCGGGACTAAGCCTCATGCTGGCGGCGCTGCTGCTGCTCGTGACGGTCGGCGGGCTGATAGCTTACAAGGCGACGGCTTCGCTCGCTGTCATCGGGAAGGTGCAGACGACGGGCGTGCTCAAGGCCCGCTTCGACCTCGTGCCGCCGGCATCGGCGCCGTTCTGGTCGGGGGTGCTCGACCGGACTCTGAGTTACTTCGGCGCGGTGTGGCCGGCGCTTCTGTTCGGCGTGCTGATAAGCGGGGCGGTGCGCGCCTTCGTCTCGCCGCGCTGGCTGGCGGGGCTGTTCGGACGTGGGCGCGTGCGAGGGCAGGTGGTGGCGGGGCTGGCGGGCGCGCCTCTGATGCTCTGCTCGTGCTGCGTGGCGCCGGTCTTCACGAGCGTGTACGAGCGCTCGTCGCGTCTGGCGCCGTCGCTGGCGCTGATGCTGGCGGCGCCTTCGCTCAACCCGGCGGCGCTGTTTCTGACGTTCCTGCTCTTCGGCGCTAAGTTCGGCGCGGCGCGTCTGCTGGCGGCGGGCGTGTGCGTGCTGCTGACGGGCGTGTTGGCCGAGCGTGTGTTGAAGGCCGACCCGGCGGCGTGCGCGACTGAGTCTGTAACGAACGGCGGCGCGGCGAACGCCGCCACAATGAACGCGGCCGGCCTCGACCCGGCGGACGCGGCCGGCGTCGGCTCGACGGCGGCGCTGTTCGTGCGTTCGTGTTTGAAGGTCGCGTTGCAGACCGTGCCGCTCATCGTGGCGGGCGTGTTCGTCTCGATGCTTGTGGCGCGCTGGCTGCCGGTCGGCGGTCTCGGTTCGACGAACGCGCAGGCGTTGGCGGTCGTCTTGGTCGCGCTCGTCGCGGTGCCCTTGGCGATGCCGACGTTCTTCGAGATACCGCTCGCGCTGCTTCTGCTCGCGGCGGGGATGCCCGCGGGCGCGGCCGTCGCGCTGCTCGTCGCGGGGCCGGCGACGAACCTGCCTTCGCTCTTCACCGTCGCGCGCTCGACGGGCTGGCGCGTGCCCGCGCTCGTAGGCGCGAGCGTCTGGGCGATTGCCGCGGCGGCGGGGCTGCTCGTCAACTACGTCTGAATAAGACCGAACCACCTCTGAGCAAGACTTAAGCGACGTTGGTCTTCGTCACGGAAGATTTCGCGCGCACTACCGTCGAATTACACGGCGAGGTGGGGAGGCTCTGGCTGAGAAGCCTGCCCGCCGTCGTCGAAGAGTGTGCCGCGCGCTGGTCGCTCAAAGTCTTCCCTCCCTTCACGCCGCTCTCGTACAACTACGCCGCGCCCGCCGAAGGGCCGGGAGGCGCGCGTCTCGTCTTGAAGCTAGGCGTGCCCGTGCGCGAACTGATGACGGAGATAGAGGCGCTGCGCGCGTTCGACGGACGCGGCGCGGCGCGGCTGGTCGAGTTTGACGCGGAGGCGGGCGCGTTGTTGATCGAACGGCTGGAACCGGGCACGCCCCTGATTAGACTGTGCGAGAGTGACGACGAGGCGGCAACCACGGCAGCGGCGTCAGTCATGCGAAAGCTCTGGCGACCCGTGCCCGCGGTTCACCCATTCCCGACGGTCGCCGACTGGGGCAAGGGCTTCCAAAAACTGCGCGCACGCTTCGGCGGCGGCACCGGCCCTTTCCCACGCGCGACAATCGAAGAGGCCGAAACGCTCTTCGCCGAACTCCTCAAATCCTCGGCCGAGCCCGTCCTGCTCCACGGCGACCTGCATCACGGCAACATCCTCGCCGCCGCGCGCGAGCCGTGGCTCGCCATTGACCCGAAGGGGCTCGTCGGCGAGCCCGCCTACGAGGTCGGCGCGCTGCTCCGCAATCCCCTGCCGCAACTTCTCCAATGGCCGCAGCCGGTGCGCGCCTCCGAGCGACGCATCGCGCAGTTGTCCGAAGAGTTGGGAGTTGAACGTGAACGCGTGCGCGGCTGGGGACTGGCGCAGGCCGTGCTCTCCGCATGGTGGTCTGTCGAGGACACCGGCGAGCGTGGCGAGTTTGACTTGGCCGCCGCGGAGATTCTTGCCTCGACCAAAATCTGATCTACAACTCTATGCTACGCGGCTTCGGGCGAGAGCGGCAGCTCGATGGTGAAGCGCGTGCCTTGGCCGGGCGCGCTCTCGACGCCTATGCGGCCGCCGTGCTGCTCGACAATCTGGCGCGCGATGGCGAGCCCGAGCCCCGTCCCCTTCTTCTTCGTCGTGAAGAAGGGCTCGAAGACGCGCGCGCGTGTCTGCTCGTCCATGCCCTGCCCGCGGTCGGCGATTGCGATGCGCGCGCCCTGAACCTGCCGGCCGCCGCCGTTGCCGCGACCGCCCGCGCTGAGCGTCGCCCGCTCGACCGAGATGCGGACGGGGCTCTCCGCCGGAGAGGCGTCCACGGCGTTGGCGAGCAGGTTGACGAAGACCTGTCTTAATTGATCCTCGTCCCAGTTGCCGGACAGTGGCTCTTCGGGAAAGACTCTCTCGACGGGCGTGCGCTTCTCCTTGAGCTTGTCGGCGATGAGGTCGAGGCTTTCGTTGAGGAGTAGGGCCGGGTCGGTGTCGGCGAGGCTGAGCTGGCGGCGGCGCGAGAACTGCGTCACGTCGAGCGTGAGCTTCGAGAGATGCTCGATGCCGCGCTCGACGAGGTCTATGGTGTTCGTGGCCTCGCGGTCTTTCGTCATGTCGCGGAGCATCGCCACGCCGAGGCGTATGCTCCCGAGCGGGTTCTTTATCTCGTGCGCGACCTGCGCCGCCGCCTGCCCGACGGCCGCCAGCGCCTCCTGCCGACGCAGCCCGCGCTCGGCCTCGGCCGCCTCGGTCACGTCCACGAGCGTCAGCAGTTGCCCCGCCTCGCCCTCAATCTCCAAAGGCGAAGAGTAAACGTCGAAGAACTGCACGCGGCCTTCGCCTTCGGCGTGCAGCGTGAAGCGGCCGCGGTACTCCGTCTCCTTCACGCGCGTCGAGGCGGCCGCCGCCAGAAGCTTGAGCCCGTCGGGCGTCGCGAACCTGTCGTGGATGGAGGCGCCGACCGCGGCGCCGGGGAAGAGCGAGAAGAAGGCCGCGTTGGCCGAGCGTATGCGGTCGGCGCGGTCTATGGCGGCGACGGCCGAGGGCATGCCCCCCAACATCTGCGAGCTGAACTGCCGCTCGCGCCTGAGTTCCGCATAGCCGCGCCGCATCTGCCGGAAGCGCCGCCACACTTCCAGAAACGTCGCCGTCGCGACGAGCAGCCCCACGAGCGCCGCCAGCCACATCCTGAAGCTGATGCTCGACTGCACCTCCTTCAGCGTGTCGAAGCGCTGCTGGTCGAGCCGCGCGCGCTCGTCCGTCACGTCCGACATCAGCGAGCGCAGCTTGTCGTCGAGGTCGCGCGCGGCCTCGAAGCCGTGCAGCGAATACTCGCGCAGGTCTCTCGTGATCTGGACGTAACTGACGACGCGGTCGTGAACGTCCTGCTTCTTCTTCGCGTCGGCGAGCGGCACCCCGTCGAACTCGGCGAGGAGCGTCTCGGCCTCCGTGCGCGCGTTCCGCAGGCGCAGGTCTGTCGGCGGCAGCATCACGCCGCCCGTCCCGGCCTCGATGCGCCCGCGCAGGCGTGCCTCCGTGTCGAGCCGGCTGAGCGCGAGCCGCAGGTTGAGCAGCGTGTTCGAGGTGGCCGCGAGCCTCCGGTAGTCGTCCCTCGTACCAAAGGTGATGTCGCGGATTTTGGCGGCGCTGGAATAGCCGAGGATGAGGACGAGCGCGACGAGCAGCGCGAACCCGACGAGCAGCGGCACGAGCGTCTGCCACAGCGAGTCGTAAGGCCCGCCCGCGACGACCTTCCGCAGCACGGACAGGCGGTCTGCCCCCTCGCCGCCCGCCTCCGGCCGGCTGTAAACGACCCGCCCCCCGTCCTTATGCTCGTCGCCCATCGTGACTACTTCTTCACGTCCATCCAGTTGTCGCCGACGCCGGACTCGACTTCGAGCGGCACGTCCAGCTCGACGGCCGTCTCCATCTCGCGGCACAGAATCTCTTTGACCCGCTCGGCCTCCTTGCGGGGCGCCTCGATCAAAAGCTCGTCGTGAACCTGCATCACCATCTGCGCCTTCAGCCCCGCCGCACGCAGCGCCTCGTCCACCTTAATCATCGCGATCTTGACGATGTCGCTCGCGCTTCCCTGAATCGGCATGTTGATGGCTTCGCGTTCGGCGCGGGCGCGTATGTTGCCGTTGCGGTCGTTGATGGTGGGGACGGGCCGGATGCGGCCGTAGATGGAGCGCACGACGGCAGTCTCCCGAGCCTGTTCGGGGATTTCTTCCATGAAGCGGCGGACGCCGGTGTAGGTCTTGTAGTAATCCTCGATGACCTGCTTCGCCTCTTTGCGCGAGATGCCGACGCGCTGCGAGAGGCCGAAGGGCTCGACGGCGTAGGCGATGGCGAAGTTGACGATCTTGGCGAAGCGTCGCTTCTCCTTTAGCTCCTCCTTCGTCTTCGCGCCGAAGACGAGGCGGGCGGTGCGCTCGTGTATGTCCTCGTCCTTCTTGAAGGCGTCGAGCATCTGCTCGTCGCGCGTGACGTGCGCGAGCAGCCGCAGCTCCAACTGCGAGTAGTCGGCCGCGACGAAGACGTTCCCCTTATCGGGGACGAAGGCGCGGCGGATGCGGCGGCCGAGCTCGGTGCGGATGGGGATGTTCTGAAGGTTGGGGTTGCTCGAACTCAACCTCCCCGTCGCCGTCACCGTCTGATTCAGCTCCGAGTGGATGCGTCCGTCGGGGCCGACGAGTGCGGGCAGCGCGTCTGTGTAGGTCGCCTTGAGCTTGTCGAGCTCGCGGAACTCGATGAGGAGGCGCGGAAGTTCGTAGCCCTGCGCCGCGAGTTCGTCAAGTACCGCGCGGCTGGTCGAGACTTGGCCGGTCGCGGTCTTGCGGCCCGTGCTGATGTTCAGTTCTTCCAAAACTTCGCCGACCTGCTTCGGCGAGTTGATTTTGAACTCGCGGCCCGCCGCCTTGTAAATCTGCGCGGTCAGCTTCTCAAGCTCCGCGCCGAAGAGCGCCGACAGCTCGCCGAGGACGGACGTGTCCACGCGCAGGCCGGCGCGCTCGATGCGATAGAGGAGCGGCGCGATGGGCAGCTCGATCTCGTTGTAGATGGCTTCCAAGCCCTGTTCGAGTATGCGCCCGTGGAGCACGTCGGCGACCTGCGCGGTGAAGTCGGCGGCTTCTGCCGCGCGCCAGTGCTCGGCCGGCCAGCCCTCGGGGGCTTCAGACCAGCCCTCGTCAACGTTCAGGGCCTCGCGCGCGAGGTCGCCGAGGTCGTAGCGGCTGCGGATTGGGTCGAGCAGGTACGCGGCGAGCAGCGTGTCGTCCGTCACGCCTTCCGGCTCGACGCCGACCGCCGAGAGCAGGGCCACCGCGCGCTTCAGGTCGTGGACTGACTTCGAGAGCAGCCCGTTCGACAGCACGTCCTTCAACATCGCGACGGCCTGCTCGCGTCCGCCCTCGAAGTCTTCGAAGTTGATGAAGTGCGCCGTGTTCGCAGCGTAAGAAATTGCGATGCCCGTGGGCGGCTGCTCGCCGCGCACGCTCGTCTGCTGGCCGGCGCCCGCGGGCGTCGAGTCGGCGAGCGCGAAGGCCCAGTGGTCAACGTCCCAGAGCTTGCGCGTCAGCGATTCGAGTTCCGACACCTTGCGCACCTGCGCGTAGACCTTGACGGCCGCGCCCATGTCCACCTCCGCGGCGGCGTCGGAGAACTCGCGCGTGAGGCTCTGAAATTCGAGCTCGCGGAAGAGCTTGTAGGCGGCGGCGCGGTCGGGCGCCTTGCAGCGGAGTTTGTCGAGGTCGAGCTTGATGTTGACATCCGTGCGGATGGTCGCCAAGTCCTTCGACTGAAGTATCAGCTCGCGGTTGTCGCGCAGAGACTCGCGGTAGGTCTTGTGCTTGACCTCCTCCCAGTGTTCGAGCGCGTTCTCGACGGAGCCGAGCTGCTTGACTATCTGCACAGCGCCCTTCGCGCCGATGCCGGGCGCACCGGGGATGTTGTCAACCGAGTCGCCCATCAGGCCGAGCAGGTCAATCATCTGCCGCGGCGGGACGCCGAACTTGTTCTCGACCCAAGCCTCGTCGCACCACTCGACCGGCGGCACGGGCTCCTTGCGCTTCACGTTCTGCGAGTTGTTGCGCATGCAGACGACCCAAGGGTCGCGCACGAGCTGCGTCATGTCCTTGTCGTTCGAGACGATGACGGCCTGTAGGCCCGCTTCGGCCGCCTGCACGGCGAGCGTGCCGATCACGTCGTCGGCCTCGAAGCCGGGGACGTTCAGCACGGGCACGTTGTAGGCCTCGCAGACGCGGACGATGTATGGAATCTGCGACTCAAGCTCCTCGGGCGGGGCGACGCGGTTGGCCTTGTAGCCGACGTTCATCTCGTGGCGGAACGTGGGCACGCCCGACTCGAAGACGGCCGCGATGTAGTGCGGCTTCTCGTCCGAGAGGAGCTTGCGCAGCATGTTGGTGAAGACGAAGACGGCCTGCGTCACCTGCCCGCGGCTGTTCGTCAGGGGCTCGCTGCGCCCCCCCATCGGCGCGAAGAACGCGCGGAAGATGTGCGAGAACGAGTCGATGAGAAAGACCCGCTCGGTCGGCTCTTTCGGCTTCGATTTTTTCGACGGCATTTGAAGCGATGATAAGGAATGACGGCGGCGGGTGACAAGCTACGGGGCGGCGGTGGCGCGACGACTCCGCGGTCACGGCGGCCCGCGCCTTTAGCCCTTCGGGTACAGCCCGAAGACCTTCATGACGAAGAGGAGCGCCAGCGCGACGCAGTTGAACCAGTACATGAAACACGAGCACTGTAAGATTCGCGTGAGGACGTGAACTTCGTCGCACTTGCAGCCGAGGGATTCCGCGATGTCCTTCACGTCCGTCTCCACCTGCGCGAACAGCCTCCACGCTTCTTGGAAGACGAGCGCGAAGAAGACGGTCATCAGCACGGCGAAGGTCAGGGCGAACGCCTGCAGGCGCTCGCCGCGCAGGGCGTAGGAGACGACCGCGCCCGTCACCGCGTAATAGAGCACATTGAAGCTGGCGGCGACTGTCAGGTAGTGTTTGTATAAGTCGAGGTGGGTCTTGTACTCCTCCCGGAGCAAGGTCACGACGGATGTCTTCCCGCCTTCCACGAGCCCCTCTTCGCCCCCCTCGTCTTTCAGTCTTTGCAGCGCGGCGCGGATGAGCGCGGCCCTCCTCCGGCCGTCGGCCGCGGCACTGAGGCTCTCAGTCTTAATCGGCTTGCTCTTCTTGGAAGACATATGAGGCGGTCTCCGTCGGATTGAGAGAGTGTGCGTTTGAAGCCCCGCCGACTTCAGGAAGAGGCGCGTGAGCGTAGCATCTTGCGGAAAGCCTTCAGCGCCGCCGACTGTCCGTCGGTCTTGCTCAGTTCGAGGTATTGCGTTACGACGTTAGCCGTGAGAATCGGGAAGGCGAGGCTGTTCTGTATCACCTCGTAGCTTTCGCCCGTGAGTTTGTAGAAGCGAGTAGTCACGCCGTCGTAGCGCCCGATTTCGGGCACGCCGAGCGCGGCGTAGATGGGGAACTTGTCGAGCGAGTCGTTGCTCATGTCAATCTCGACGGCTACATCAGACGGCGGGTATTCCCGTCGCGGGAAGGTACGCCGGCCGATGACGCTCGCGGCGTTTTGTACGAAAAAGCAGGTGTCCGGCTCGACACCCTTCTTCAAAGCCTTCCGCTTAAATGTCGTCGCCCCCCGCGACTCCAAGGTTATGTCCATCTCATCACACAGCGCCCAAACTAATCCTAGAATGAATTCCTTGTAGTGCTCGTGTTCTGCTGAAGGGCTCACGATGATCAGCCTCCCGCGGTCGTAGCTCAGACGGTGGCCGGGATGAAAACTCTCCATCTGAGTGAGCAGGTGCTCGTACTCGTCCCAATCAACGTTGTGGAGTTCGAGCTTTGCGCCGGCGGGTAAGCGCTCGATGATGTCGAGATAGTCTGTGGTCTGTGTGCTCATGTGGGTTCAGTTCTGAGCCGTTGTGGAGGCATTATCCTCCGGCGCCCCGGCGCGGGCAAGAATTTTGTACGCGGCCGCCATGTCAACAGATGTCTACACGCGCCGGGCGGGTCTGTCCGCTGGCGTGGACACGGGGCGGCGTGCGGCGTACGTTTTTTAACATTAACCGCGGACGCCGCGTGCTGGCATACGCGTTGCCGTCCTGCGGCGCGTCGCAAACGCGTGCCTCCGACGGAGCCGAGTCACAGGCCCCTCCGCACGCCTCACATTCCTGCCAGCTTCCTCTGAAAGGAGAGGTAACCCACGATGTCACTCCTAATCGTCAACGCAGCTTCAGAAGACACCGTCGCCGCGCCGGGAAACCGCCTTGAGAACTACGTCGTCGTCTCGGTCACGGACGGCCTCGGCAACCCCGTCACGGGGCTCACCGCGGGCAACTTCAAAGTGCAGCCGATCATAGTCGGCCCGGGCGGCGCGCTCGTCAACATCACCAACGTCTCGGCCGCGGGGCTGCCGGGCTGCTACATCATCCGGGTCGTCCCGATCAACACCGAGACGTGGAAGGCGGGGACTTACATCTTCGCCGTCGCCGTCGAGAGCGGAGGGAACAAGGGGCAGAACCTCGCCTCCGTGCTGATGGACTGAGCCGAGCAACGGCGTCCGTTTGATCCACAGGGGCCGGCCACGTCCCGACCGAGTGCGGCGGGACGTGGCCGGCTTTTGCGCTTACACATTAAACAACGTCCGCGCGGACGTGTCGCTTGCGCCCCACACACGCGCCCGGCAGTGTTGCCGCCCCGCCACACGCGGCCGCCGCGTTCGCGTAAAGAGTCGCGGTTTCGCGTGCAACGCGGGCGGCATGGGCGTTGCTCTTATATTTCGTGCTCATTCATACAGCGGGCGCCCGAGCGCGCCCCGCAGACGAAAGGTCATTCGCCTCGCCTTGATTAAACAGACGACCATCGCCGCGCCCGTCGAGACGAGCGGGCTGGGACTGCACACGGCCGTCCCCGTCCGCCTGCGTCTGCACCCCGCCCCGCCCGACACCGGCCACGTCTTCGTACGCACAGACCTCGACGACTTCGAGATTCCGGCCTCGGTCGAGTGCATCGCGCATTGCTCCTACGCGACGACGTTGATGCGCACGGGCGTCATGCTCTCGACGGTCGAGCACCTGCTCTCGGCGCTGCGCGGGCTCGGGGTGGATAACGTCTACGCGGAGGTTGACAACCTTGAGCTGCCGATTATGGACGGCTCGGCCGAAGCGTTCTCGGCGATGATTCTGCGCGCAGGGGTGGTCGAGCAGCCTGCGGCGCGCAGGTGCCTGCGCGTGCGCCGCCGCGTGGAGGTGGAGCAGGGTGACCGCCGCGTCTCGGTCGAGCCGCACGAGGGGTGGGAGATAGACTGCATGATAGACTTCGCGCACCCGCTCATCGGCGTCCAGCACATGCGCTTCGACGCGCTCGACGCCGACAGCTTCCTGCGCGATATTTCGCCCGCGCGCACCTTCGGCTTTACGGAAGAGATAGAGGCGCTCAGGCGCGCGAACCTCATCCGCGGCGGCTCGCTCGCGAACGCCATCGTGCTCACGCCCGAGGGGATGCTCAACGAGACGCCGCTCCGCGGCGCCGACGAGTTCGTCCGCCACAAAATCCTCGACATCGTCGGCGACTTCGCGCTGCTCGGGATGCCGCTCTTCGGCCGCCTCCGCGCCGAGCGCAGCGGCCACCTCCTCCACGCCGCGCTGATGTCGAAGCTGCTCCGCGACGAGTCGGCGTGGGAGATCGCCGAGATGCCGGTCGGCGCCGCCCTCGCCATCGCGAGGTGAGATAGAGGTCAGAGGTTAGAGGTTAGAGGTTAGTAAAAGAGCCTTGCCGCTGGTCGCCCGCGTTGAAAACGGGCGTGGCTGCAAGGCTCAACTACTAACCTCTAACCTCTAACCTCTAATCCGGCTGGACGAGTTCGTAGACGATGTGGAGGCGCAGTTCGTGGCCGACGACTTCGTGGCGCACGTCGCGTGCGCGCAGGCGCAGCTCGTCGCCGCGCGTGATGGGGACTCGGGCGCCGAGTTGTTCGGCGCGGAGCAGTTCGACGGGGTTGACGCGGTCGTCAAGCGCGTCTTGCACGAGGCCGGTCAGCCCGCCGCCGATGATTGAGGTGGGCACGTTCTTCAGCTTCAACTCGCGGACGGTGACGCGCGCGTTCAAGACCTGCCGCGCCGGGTCGAACTCAAGCTGGAAGGCCGTGTCGGCCCAGCCCTGAAAGTTTAGACAGCCGACGAGCGGCGCGTCGTAGGAGCCGCGGAAGGCGACCGGCGCCGTGATGCGCCCCTCGACGAAGCGCACGGCCGTACGCACGCCCGCCGACTCGGGCAGAAGCTGCACGCGGCTCTGGCACTTCCCCTTCCCTTCATCTTTCGACAGCGGGAAACTCGGCGGCTCCGGCCTTGAAGCCACCGCGACGAGCAGCGAGTTCAGAAACTCCTCCGTCAGCACGACGCCGACCTCGCCCGCCTGCGTCACGCGCTCGGCTCGCGCTCCCGTCGAAGAAGCAACAGTCAGGGCCAGAATCAACAGTAAGCAGAAAGCTCTCATCATTCTTTTAAAGCCCGCTGCGGACGATGTCGTGGAGGCGCAGGAGCCCGACCGCTCGGCCCTGCTCGTCAACGACGGGGAGGACTGCGATCTGCGAGGAGCGGTTCTCCATCAGTTGCAGCGCTGCGTGCGCGAGCAGCTCGGGCTCGACGACGACGGGCTCGCGCGTCATCAAGCCTTCAGCCGTCAACCCCGCGAGGTCTTCGGGCCGCATACGTTGAAGAGCGCGCCGCAGGTCGCCGTCGGTCACGATGCCTTCGAGCCGCCCGGCCTCGCCGACGACGCAGACCGCGCCCAACCCGCCGAGGCTGATGGCCTGAACGACTTCGAGGAGCGGCGCCGCGACTTCGACCTTCGGCATCTCCTCGCCGCCGTGCATCAGGTCTGAGACCTTCAACGTCAGGCGCTTGCCCAAGCGCCCGCCCGGATGGTTCAAAGCGAAGTCTTCGGGCGTCAACTTCTTCACAGCCATCAGCGTCATCGCCAGCGCGTCGCAGACTGCGAGCGCGACCGTGGTGCTCGTCGTCGGCGCGAGGTTGAGCGGGCACGCCTCGGCCTCGACCGACGCGTCGAGCACGGCGTCGGCGCGGCGCGCGAGCGTTGAAGAGGTGTTGCCGACGACGGCGAGGACGGGCGCGCGACGGTGCTGCATGTAGGGCAGAAGCTCTATCATCTCGGCCGTCTCGCCGCTGTTGCTGACGAAGAGGCACACGTCGCCCTCCGCGACGAGTCCCATGCCGCCGTGCAGCGCGTCAGAAGGGTGGAGGAAGACGGCGGGCGTGCCCGTGCTCGTCAGGGTGGCGGCGGCCTTCTGCGCGATGTGGCCCGACTTGCCGACGCCGACCGCAACGACCTTGCCGCGGCACCCCGCTAGCATCGCGACTGCGCGCTCGACCTCCGCGGGCATAAGCCGTGCGGCCGTGCGCGCTATGGCGTCGGACTCCATCCGCAGCAGGCAGACGATCTGTTCGTAATGTGTTTCGCTCATCGGCTCAAGGCGTCGAGGATACGACGAACGTGCGCCACCCGACAAACGTCCGCCCCCTTCACGCCGCCGACGGCGGAAGGCGCGGCCGGCCCCGAAAAGTTAACACCCCGTTAACACGGCGTTCACATGCGGCGAATAGACATCGCGGCGGCGTTGTTCTATATTTCGGCTCTCGTTCCAAAACAGCAAGCGCAGTCGGGCAGGGAGAAATCTGTTCATGGCACGTTTCAGCCTGATACCGAAGGAGGAGCAGTATTTCGGCCTCTTCCGGCAGATGACCTCGCACATCTACGACGCGGCGAGCAAGCTCAAGGAGATGCTCGACGACAAGCAGGGCGACTTCCCCGCGCACCTCCGCACCATCAAGGCTATCGAGCACCAGTGCGACGAGCTGACGCACTCGATCTCGAAGAAGCTCAACTCGTCCTTCATCACGCCCTTCGACCGCGAGGACATCTACCTCCTCTCCGGCGCGCTCGACGACATCGTTGACCTCATAGACGACGCCGCACGCGCCATCGTCATGTACAACGTGCGCGAGACGACCGACTACGCGCGCCAGTTCGGCGATGTTATCCAGCGCATGGCCGTGCAGCTCCACGAGGTCGTCTCGACTTTGGAGCGCCCGGCCGGCATCAACGAGCGCCTCGTCGAAATCCACCGGCTTGAGAACGAGGGCGACGACCTCTACCACGAGGCCATCGGCGAACTCTTCCGCGAGACCCCCGACCCGCTGCGCATCATCCGCTGGAAGGACATCTACGACAAACTCGAAGCCGCCGTAGACCGCTGCGAGCAGGCCGCCAACATCATCGAGACCGTCATCATCAAGCACGCATAAGACAGGTGTCGGGTGTCGGGTGTCGGTTAAAAGCCGCGCCCGGCACCCGGCACCCGGCACCCCGTATGACTGCCACCATCACCTTCGTCGTCGTCATCATCGTGGTCGCGCTCCTCTTCGACTACATCAACGGGTTCCACGACGCGGCGAACTCCATCGCGACCGTAGTCTCGACGCGCGTGCTCTCGCCCGGCGCGGCGGTCATCTGGGCGGCCTTCTTCAACTTCGTCGCCTTCCTCGTCCTCGGCGAGGCCGTGGCCAAGACCATCGGCAAGGACATGGTGGACATCAAGGCCATCCCCGAGTCGTGGCAACTGTGGGTGCTTCTGTGCGGGCTCATCGGCGCCATCGCGTGGAACCTGATTACGTGGTATTACGGCATCCCTTCCAGCTCCTCGCACGCGCTGGTCGGCGGCTACGCTGGCGCGGCCGTGGCGGCCTCGGGCTTCGGCGTCATCCTGCCTTCGGGTTGGACGAAGACTTTGCTGTTCATCGTGCTCTCGCCGATCATCGGGGCCATTCTGGGTTTCCTCATCATGGTGGCGGTGATGTGGATCTTCCGCAACTGGTCGCCGCACCGCGTGGACAAGTTCTTCCGCAAGGGGCAACTGCTCTCGGCCGCGCTCTTCAGCCTCGGCCACGGCGGCAACGACGCGCAGAAGACGATGGGCATCATCGCGGGCGTGCTGGTCGCCTCGAACCTCGACCGCAACGCCTCCAACGACATCCCGCTCTGGGTCGTGCTCATCTGCCACGCGGCCATCGGCTTGGGAACGCTCTCGGGCGGCTGGCGCATCGTGAAGACGATGGGCTCGCGCATCACCAAGCTCAAGCCCGTGGGCGGCTTCGCCGCCGAGTCGGCCGCGGCGGCGGCCATCATCGGCGTCACCTTCGGCGGCATCCCCGTCTCGACGACGCACACCATCACCGGCGCCATCGTCGGCGTCGGCGCCACGCGCCGCCTCTCGGCCGTCAAGTGGGGCGTGGCCGGGCGCATCGTCTGGGCGTGGATTCTGACCATCCCGCTCGCCGCGCTCATCTCTGCCCTCTCGTTCCTCGTCTACCGCGCCGTCACCGGTCAGTTCTGAAAAGTCACAGCCAAAGACCTTCAAGCCGACGGAGGCACGCGCCTTGCCGCGTCCCTTCCGTGCGGCATGACGCGCGCACGCATCCCGTACAAGACGACTTTCAAAAGGAAGTGGAGGAGCACGATGGCAGGACAACGAGAGGGCGGCGAGAGCTTCCCGAAAAGAGAATCCACGGGCGAGGGCTCGAACTCCGGCAACGCCGGCGAGGGCAGGCCGACCACCGGCGAGGACAACGCGGGCGAAGGCATGTCCCAACCCAACGTCGCCGGCCAAGGCACGGGACAGATTAGCGGCCCGTACGGCGACAGGGAGACGAATCGTTAGGGGTTAGAGGTTAGAGGTTAGAGGTTGGAGGTTAGAGGTTAGTAGTTGCGCCCTACCGCGGCGTCCGCTTTCATCATGGACGACCCGCGGCAGGGCGCTTTAACTAACCTCCAACCTCTAACCTCCAACCTCTAACCTCTGCCTTTACGGCTCGGTGCCGACGAGACTGCCTTCGAGGCGGCGCTCCCAGAAGAAGGGCGGGCGCTGTTTCTGCTCGGGGTAGATTTCGTCCATGTTGTCGGCGGAGTAGAGCACGCCGTTGGCCATGACGTAGCGGATGGATTCGGAGTTGCGTATGTCCGTGAGCGGGTTCTTGTCGAGCACGACGAGGTCTGCGAGCTTGCCCGGCTCAAGCGAGCCGAGGTCGCCGTCGAGGCCGAGGTACTGCGCGCCGTAGAGGGTCGCGCAGCGCAGAGCCTCAAGCGGCGTCATCCCGCCCTGCTGCAACATCCAGAGTTCCCAGTGCGCGCCCAAGCCCTGCAACTGCCCGTGTGCGCCGAGCTGCGCCTTGCCCCCGAGTCTCACCACGTCCTTCACCGTCTTCGCAAGCTCGAAGTGGTAGAAGTCGTCTTCGGGGACGAGCATCCGACGCCGCGCGCGCGGGTCTATGTGCGCGCGCGGCGTGAAGCGCAGGAGCTTCTGGTTCTCGTAGACGTTCGTGTGCTGATACCAGTAATTCTCGCCCCAGATGCCGCCGTAGCCGACGATGAGCGTCGGCGTGTACTGCGTGTGACTTTTAGCGAAGAGCGTCAAAGCGTCCTTGTAGAGCGGCGCGATGGGCAGCGCGTGCTCGATGCCTGTGTGGCCGTCCAGAATCTCCGTCATGTTGTGGAAGTAGGTCGAGCCGCCTTCGGGGACGACCATCATGTTGAGGTCGCGCGCGGCGCGTATGATGCGCTGGCGGCTGTCGCGGCGTAGCTGGTTGTAGCTCTTGACGGAGAAGGCGCCGACCGCCTTCAGGCGTTCGAGGTGCGCGCGCGCGTCGTCGTAGGAATTGACGACGGCCTTCTCGGGGTTCTCGGCGCCGTAGAGGACGAAGCCGGTCGAGAAGATGCGCGGGCCGACCATCGCGCCCGACTTGACCATCTCCGACTGCGCGAAGACGGTCTGCGTCGCGGCCGAGGGGTCGTGCGTCGTCGTCACCCCGTAGGCGAGGTTCGCCCAGTAGGGCCACTGCTTCTCGGGGATGATGTCGAGCGTGTCGTAAGACATGTGCGAATGCACGTCTATCAGGCCGGGGATGACGGTCTTGCCGGCGAGGTCTATGCGCTTCGCGCCCGCGGGAATCTCGACCCGCGCGCCGACGGCCTTGATGCGGTTGTCGGCGATGAGCACAGTCCCCTTCTCGATCACTTCGTCGCCGCGCATGGTGACGATGCGCGCGTTGGTGAGGGCGACGAGCCCGCGCGGGCGCGCGGTGTCGAAGTCGAAGCCGATGGTCGTGCGTCGCGGCGCGGGCTGCTTCTCGTCTTTGGCGAGGGCGCGGAAGATGTTGTCGAGCGACTGCTCGTAGAAGTTCTCGCCGAGCGTCCACTCGACCGACTTGCTGTCGGGCGACCACGCGAGCCAGTCGCCGGAGGCCGTGGAGACGTTCTTGACGGGCACGCCCGTCTCCGTCGAGCTGAGCTTGACGGTCTTGCCGACCTTCGGGAAGGGCGCGACGTAGAGCTTGTGCTGCTCCTTGAAGAAGACCCAGTTCCCGTCGGGCGACGGCACAATCTCGGTGACGTAGTTCCCTTCGATGTGGCGCTTGAAGTCGTCGCCGTCGAGCTTGACGCTCGAAAGGTATGTGATGAACTTCGCGGGCTCGTTCGGCCCGCTCGGGCCGCCGCCCGCCTCCATAAAGAAGATGCGCTCGCCCGCCGGGTCGAAGCTGAGGACGGGCATGCGCGCGTTCGTGCCGCGGCTCTGCAAGTCCATCACGTAGTTATGGCGCTGGCCGTCCCAGTAGTGAATCTCGAACGTTGATTCGCTGGCGAGGTCTTCTTCGTGGTAGACGCTGCCGCGCCCCTTGAGGTAAGCGACCTTCGTCCCGTCGGGCGAGAAGACGGGGTTGGCGTACTGGTCGCCCATCTCGGTAATCTTGCGCGCGTCGGTGCCGTCCGAGTTGGCGACCCAGACCGCGCCCTTCTCGGCGTCGCTCCAAGTGACGAAGGTCAGGCGCTTGCCGTCGGCGCTCAACGACGGCGCGTACTCAAGGTAGTTCGTGTTGAAGAGACGGCGCGGCTCTGCGTCGCCGTCTTTGACGTAGAGTTTGCCGAGCGCGCTGTAGACGACTCGATTGCCGCCGCGCTGCGCCCAACGCAGCAGCCGCGCTCGGTCGCGTTCGGGCGCGACCTTGACGGGCGAGCGCACGGCCTCCGTTATCTTCTGGGAGACGTGCGCGGTGAAAGGAATCTGCGTCGCGGTCTTCGCCGCCACGTCAACGCGCACGAAATGTCCGGCGGCTGTGATGACGATTGACTTGCCGTCCGGCGTCCAAGCGTAGCCGGGGTACGTGCCGTAGACGGCCCAAGTCTCCTGCTGGTCGTGCGTGAGTCCGTCGTAGATAGGCCACTCGCGGCCCGTGTCAATCTCGCGGAGGAAGAGGACGGTCTTGAGGCCGACGCGGCGGATGAACGAGAGGTACTTGCCGTCGGGCGAGACGAGCGGGCGGATGCTCCCGCCCGCGCCGCGAACAAAAGTGGAGCGGCGCCCCTTCTGCGTGTCGTAGCGGTCTATCCAGTAGATGCTGTCGTAGACGTTCTTGTTGTAGTCGAACGCGGTGCTCGTGACGAAGTAGACGAAGCGCCCCTGCGGGTCAACTGCGGGCTCGCCGCTGTTGGCAGTCCAGTTCGGGCGCTCGGTCAACTGCACGCCCTTGCCGCCGCCGTCCTTGTGGTACATCCAGATTTCGCCCGCGCCGAGCGAGCGCGTGTCAACGAAATGTTTACGCGCGAGGAGGTACTGCCCGTCCGGCGTCCACGCCGGAGTGTTCAGAAGGCGCTGCGTCTCCTTCGTCACCTGCCTGCGGTTCTTGCCGTCGGCGTCCATCACCCAGATGTTGTCGCCGCCGTCGCGGTCGGAAGTGAAGGCGATGAGGCGTCCGTCCGGCGAATAGCGCGGCTGCGCCTCCCACGAGACGCCGCCCGAGAGGAGTTCGGCGCGGCCCCCCGCGACGGGCATGCGGTAGATGTCGCCGAGCAGGTCGAAGACGATTGTCCGGCCGTCGGGCGACACGTCGCAGCTCATCCAAGTGCCCTCGTCTGTGTCGAACTCGACCGTTGTCGTCGGGCCGTGCTCGGCCTCCACGTCCCACGGCTCGGGCTTCTTGGCGGTCTCCTGCAACTGCTCGATCTTCTTCTGCGCGTCTTGCAGTTGCTTGTCGCGGTTGGGCGGCTCCTGCGCGCGCAGCGGCGCCGCGGACGAGAGCGTGAAGGAGAGAATCAGGACGAGCGCGGGGAATCTTCTGGACACAGTTTTACCTCGAAGGGGTTTCGGTCTTGGGTTCGCGCGAACGCCGGGCGTCACGCGCTAAAGCCTCTCTTTAAAACTCGCTACTGTTTCTCGGCGGGGACGGCCTGCGCCTCGTAGACGTAGCCGGCGCGCGCCCGCACGGCCGCGTCGGGCGTGTTGACGCGCACTTTCAGGCGCCGCCTCTTCCCCTGCGCGGAGCGGTTCTTCGGGTAGTAGCCGAGGCTGTACTGCCGCCGCAGCTCTTCGGCGATGCGCCCGAACGCCTCGGCGAGCAGCTTGGGCGAGCCCGCGCGGAAGGTGCGCCCGCCCGTGGCCCCTGCCAGCAGACGCAGGTAGCTCCCGGCGCGCTTATACGCCACGTCCAGCGGCTCGCCCTTCGCCGTGATGATTTCCCCGACAGGCGGGCCTTGGAGTCTCACCGGCCCGCCCGCCGCGTCGCCGTCAGTCATGTACTGGATGGTGTAGACGAGCGCGTCGAGTTCTTCGGCCGCGCGCAGCGTGCTCTCGAAGGTGGCGCGCCTGCTCGAAGTGTCTACGCCGTCGGTGAAGAGGACGACGGCCTTGCGCCCCGCGACATGTCTGAGGCGCTGACCCGTGGCCGCGGCGACCGCCTCGTAGAGGCTCGTGCCGCCGCCCGTCTGCGTGCGACGGATGGCGGCCGCGGCCTGCGCGCGGTCGGCCGTCGCCTCGGTCAGGACGTTCACGTTGCGGTCGAAGGCGATGACGAGGACGCGATCCGCGGGGCGGAGTTGCTCAAGGAAGGCGACGGCCGCGTCCTGAATCTCTTTGAGCTTGAGCCGGGCAGAGTCGCTCGTGTCCAGCAGGAGCGCGACGGTGAAAGGCTTATCGGCCGTCTCGAAGAACGCGACCTCCTGCTCGACGCCGTCCTCGTAGATGCGGAAGTCCTCTTTGCTGAGGCCGGGGATAAACCTGCCCTGCCGGTCTGCGACGCTGACGGGGACGGTGACGAGTGACGTGCTGACGCGCACCACCTCTTCGTCGCCCGGCTCCTGCGCGGCGACCTGCGGCGTGTCCTGCTGCTGCTGCGCGAGGGCGGGATGCGTCATGCAGAAGGCGAGCATGAGGAGGAGGAGAACAGAGTGCGACTTGTTCATACGGCTTATCGCTTCTCGCAGCGAAGCGGCTTGAATGGGATTTGCTGATGACGGTTGCTGAAAGCTCGGCCGGCCGTGCTTGCGCCCGTATTGTATCCGAGCCCGCGCGGCGTCGGCAAAAGGGGCGCGCGAGTGAAAGGCGGTACGCGGCCGGGCGCGGCTTTCATCGGACAGAAGAGAAGCCGCGCGTGGCGACCGCGCGGCTTCTCTTCTGCTTGAGGTACTCCGGCGACGGCGTTCGGCGTCTACAGGCGTACGTTCCCGTTGCTGTTGCCGTTGCTGTTGACGGGGCCGCGCGGCGTGCCCGGCATGCGGCCGCGGCCGCGCCCGCGGTTGTCATTCCCGCCGGTGTTGCCGTTGCCGTTCATGTTCATGTTCATGTTGCGGTTCATGTTGTGGTTCATGTTCCCGCCGGTGTTCGAGTTCATGTTGTGGTTCATGTTGCCGTTGGCATTCATGTTCCCATTGGTATTCATGTTGCTGTTCATGTTTCCGTTGGAATTCATGTTGCCGTTGGCGTTCGTGTTGCCGTTGGTGTTTTCGCCGGTGTTGTCGTTGGTGTTCGAGTTCATGTTGCCGTTGGCGTTCATGTTGTTGTTCATGTTCCCGTTGGCGTTCATGTTCTCGTTACCGTTCATGTTGCCGTTCTGGTTGCCGTGCACGTCGCGGCAGCCGGCCTTGCAGGCGTCGAAGGCCGCCTTGCACTGACTCTGGTTGGCGTTGGCCCCGCGGCGGCACTCCTGATATTGCGTCTCGCAGCTCTTCTGGCAGTCGCCGCGCTGGCTCTGTCCGACAGTCCCCGGCGCCAGCGCGAAGGCGAAGGCGAGGGCCAGCGCCAGCACCGAGAGCAGAATGTTCGTGTCTCTCCTATCCATCAAAGTTCCCTCCTCTGTACGTAATGCTGCGGCCGAGCGTGCCGAGCGCACGACGGCCTTGATCCTCAGGGGAGAGTAGTCGGGGTAAGGGGCGAAATGTTACCGGGTTGTCGGGCTAATTTTAACCACTATCCGCCCCGCAAAAAAGCCCGGCAGCGTACAGAAACCCCGCGGTTGTGTCACGAACCCGCGCCGTTTTGCTCCGCGCCGCCTTCTGTGCGAAAATCCTCCCCGCGCGCCTGTAGCTCAGTTGGATAGAGCGCATGCCTCCGGAGCATGAGGTCGCAAGTTCGAATCTTGCCAGGCGTATTCAGACCCCAGAACTTCCCTGCCTCCCTGCCGGCTGGCGAACGCCCCCGCCCCGGTTTATCATCAATGCAACTTGCACTCATCGGGACGTAAACGGACGGAGGATAAATGCGTAGATTGATCGGGGTCGGCCTCGCGCTGACGAGTCTTTTTCTGGCCCAGCCTCCCGTCGCGCCGAGCGCGCGGCAGGCGCGGGGCGTTAATGCAACGGCCGCGGCCGCGGCCGCTTCGGCGACGTTTGCGGCGGAGCGCTCGGCGGCCGAACGCATCACGGCCGAAGGGATGAAGGAGATTCTTTACTACATCGCCTCGGACGAGATGGCCGGGCGCAACACTCCCTCGCCGGGCTTGAACAAGACGGCCGAGTACATCGCCGACCGTCTGAAGAAGCTCAAGGTCAAGCCGGCGGGCGACGACGGCTCCTACTTCCAGCGCATCGCGCTCGCGAAGACAGAGGTTGACCGCGAGAACTCGGGCGCGCAGTTGGGCGAGCGCTCCTTCAAGCTCGGGCAGGACTTTCTGGCCTACGGCCGCGTGAGCGGCGAGGCCGAGGGGCAGGTCGTCTACGCGGGCCACGGCTGGGTCGTCAGGCCGAAGAACATAGACCCGTATCAGGGTTTGGACGTGCGCGACAAGATAGTCGTCGTCTCGGGCGACGGCGTGGCGCCGCCCGCGGGGCTCTCGCTGGCTGGCCTGCGCGGCGGCGACTGGGAGTCGCCCATCAGCTACGCGCAGAAGAACGGCGCGCGCGCCCTCGTCCTCGTCCCGCGTAACTTCGAGCGGCGCTGGCGCTACGGGGCCTTCGCCGCCTCGCGCCCGAGCTTCACCGTCCCGCGCCTTGAGAACATGGCCTCGGACGACGACGCGGAGGAGCAGCCCGAGCAGACGGCGCAGAGCATCGTCTCGATCATCCCCTCGCGCGCGATGCTCGAAGCGCTCTTCGCGGGCGAAGCGTTGGACGGCGCGGCCGTCCTCAACGCCTCGACAGCGCAGGGCTCGGCGCCGCCTTCGAAGGGCTTCGCGCTGAACGCGTCGAAGCGGTTGAGAATCGCGCTCAAGCTCTCGGTGACCGAGGAGCACACGCAGAACGTCGTCGGCGTGCTCGAAGGCAAGGACTCGACGCTGAAGCAGGAGTACGTCGCGCTCGGCGCGCACTACGACCACGTCGGCGAGAGCGCCGCGACGGGCTGCCGCCCCGTCGGCAACGACACCATCTGCAACGGCGCCGACGACGACGGCTCGGGCACGACCGCGCTGCTCGCGATGGCCGAAGCCTTCTCGAAGGGGCCGCGGCCCAAGCGCTCGATACTCTTCGTCTGGCACGCGGGCGAGGAGAAGGGGCTGTGGGGCTCGGAGTATTTCACGCGCTACCCGACCGTGCCTCTGAAGCAGGTCGTGGCGCAGCTCAACATAGACATGATCGGGCGCAGCAAGCAGGCGGGCGACACCAACCCGGCGAACAAGATGCTCACAGGCCCCGACGAGATTTACGTCATCGGCTCGCGCATGATGAGCACGCAGCTCGCCGAGCTGAACGAGCGCGTCAACCGCGACTACCTCAACCTCAAGTACAACTACCACTACGACGAGCCGAACGACCCCGAGCGGCTCTTCTACCGCAGCGACCACTTCAACTACGCCAAGCACGGCGTGCCCATCATCTTCTACTTCGACGGCGTCCACGAGGACTACCACCGCCCCGGCGACAGCCCCGACAAGATTGACTACCAGAAGATGCAGAAGATAGCGCGCACCGTCTTCATCCTCGCCTCGGAGCTTGCGAACGCGCCCGCGCGCCCGGTCGTGGACAAGCAGATTCCGGCGGGCATGCAGCGTTAAAGGTTAAGGCGCGGCGTGGGAAAGTCATCATCGCTTCCCGCGCCGCGCCCCCATTTGACATCGCCAACGCGCCCCGTATAATCCCTACTGCACTCACGGGCCGGTAGCTCAGTTGGTAGAGCAGCTGACTCTTGAATGGGAGCCCCGCCGGGAAACGGGCGGGTGAACAGGCGTCAAAATCGGGGAACCCTTTACGCCCACGGCGTTGGTAATCCCGAGCCAAGCCCTGAGACTTTCAGGGAAGGTGTAGAGACTAGACGGCGCCCACCTACATCCCCTCGGGGACACGGTGAAGGGATAGTCCAGACCACGAACCCGACTCTAGAGACGGGGCGGCGAAAGCCGAGGTGGTAAGTAATCAGCGGGTCACAGGTTCGATCCCTGTCCGGCTCATACGTGAAAAATGGAAGAGGGCGCCACGGTGGCGCCCTCTTCGCGTTTGAGAGACAAAGCGCGTTCAGTTGCCGTTGTCGTCGCCGCTGGCGCAGTCCTCTTTCTCCCAGCTCTTGAGGGTGTAGGCTTTTTGGAGGCTTTTGAAGACGAGGACTTTGACGGTCTCGGTGGCGTCCACGTTGTTGTCTGTGTCTTCGGTCTCGACTTTGAGGCAGAGGCGGAAGTTGGTGCCGGCGACCGTCTGCCGCTCGGCGGCCTCGACCGAGACGAGCTTGATGGTCATGTTCTCCTTGCGCCCCTCGGCCGCGACGGCGAAGTCGGCCGCGGAGGTCACTTCGGGGTCGTCGGTCGCGGCCTCCTTGTAGCCGCCCACTTTCTGCCGCGCGCCCGCGGCCGTCGAGTTGAAAACCGCGCCGAGGGCGGCGAGCAGCAGCGCCGCCAGTAGAAAGTTTTTCATCCTTCACCCCGTTCGACTGTCAGGACTCGGAAAGACCGTGCGTAGATTAGCACAGCCGTTCTGACGCGGACGGCCGAGAACGCGCGGCCGGGATTTTCTTTTCCGCACGAGTTCAGGGTTGCGCCGCCGCTTACCAAAAGCTGCACGCCTTGTTATCATCGGGGCATTCAAGGATTTCCCCCGCAAGGACAGTCCCGAAAAATTCTTTCTGAGGAGCCTACCGTCATGAAATCTCTGCGGATTCGGTGTGCCGCGGCGCTGTGCGCGCTGCTGGCGGCGGCCGTGCTCGCCGGCTCGTACGCGCCCGGCGTAAACAGCCAGAACAGCAAGGGCCGGGGACACGGCGCGGCCAACTCCGCGAAGGCCGAGACGCTGCCCGGCTTCGACCTTGCGAGCATTGACCGCGACGCCTCGGCCTGTCAGGACTTCAACCAGTTCGCCAACGGCGGCTGGATCGCGAAGAACGCCATCCCGGCCGCATACTCGCGCTGGGGGCGCTTCGAGCTTCTGGCCGAGCAGAACAACGAGCAGCTTCACTCGATCCTCGAAGGGCTCGCCGCAAGGCGCAAGAGCCTCAAGGCCGGCAGCAACGAGCAGAAGATTGCAGACTTCTACTCGTCCTGCATGGACGAGGCGGCGATTGAAGCTCAGGGCGCGAAGCCCTTAGAGCCCGAGCTGGCGCGCATCGCCGCCATCAAGGATGTCGGCGGCGTCGAGGAGGAGGTCGCGCGCTTCCACACGTACCGCATCCCGGCCGTCTTCGGCTTCGGCGCGACGCAGGACTACAAGGACTCGCGCGCCACCATCGCGCAGGCCGGGCAGGGCGGGCTCGGACTCCCCGACCGAGACTTCTACACCAAGACCGACGAGAAGTCCGCGCAGATACGCGACGAGTACGTACGCCACGTCGCGCGCACCTTCCAGCTCATCGGCGACGACCCAGACCGCGCCGCCGCCGAGGCGAAGACGGTGATGGATGTCGAGACGCGGCTCGCAGAGAACATGGCGACGCGCGTCGAGCTGCGCGTCCCCGAGAAGCGCTACAACCCGATGACGAAGGCGCAGCTTTTGGAACTGACGCCGCACTTCGACTGGGGCCAGTACTTCCGGCGCATCAACCTGCCCGAGATAGACAAGATCAACGTCTCGCAGCCCGCCTACTTCAAGGCCGTGGACAAGTTCCTGACCGACATCCCGGTCGAGGACTGGAAGACCTACCTGCGCTGGCACCTCGTCAACGCCGCGTCGAACACGCTCTCATCGCCGTTCGTCGAAGAGAGTTTCAACTTCAACGGCAAGTTTTTGAACGGCACGCAGGAGCAGCTTCCCCGCTGGAAGCGCTGCGTGGCCTCGACCGACCGCGCGCTTGGCGAGGCGCTCGGGCAGTTCTACATCGAGAAGACGTTCACGCCGCAGGCCAAGGCGCGCGCGCAGGAGATGGTTGTGAATCTGGTCAACGCGCTGCGCGACGACCTGAAGACGCTCTCTTGGATGAGCGACGAGACGCGCACCAAGGCCATCGCCAAGCTCGACGCCTTCGTCCGCAAGATAGGTTTCCCAGACAAGTGGCGCAGCTACGAGGCCGTGCAGATTAGCGCCGGCCCCTACTACAACAACCTGCTCAACGTCGGCGAGTTCGACGTGCGGCGCAACCTCGGCAAGATAGGCAAGCCCGTGGACAAGACCGAGTGGGGCATGTCGCCGCCGACCGTCAACGCCTACTACAACCCGACGATGAACGAGATAGTCTTCCCGGCGGGAATCTTGCAGCCGCCCTTCTACGACCCGAAGGCCGACGACGCCTTCAACTACGGCGGCATCGGCGCCGTCATCGGCCACGAGATGACGCACGGCTTCGACGACTCGGGCGCGAAGTTCGACGCCGACGGCAACCTGACGATGTGGTGGACGAAGGAGGACTTCACGAAGTTCAACGCGCGAACGGACTGCGTCGTCCAGCAGTTCGACGCCTTTCAGGTCGAGCCCGGACTTAACCAGAACGGCAAGCTCGTCGTCGGCGAGTCGGTCGCAGACCTCGGCGGGCTGACCGTGGCCTTCAACGCCTACAAGAAGTCGCTCGAAGGCAAGCCGCGCCCGCCCGTCATCGCCGGCTTCACGCCCGAGCAGCGCTTCTTCCTCGGTTGGGCGCAGGTCTGGGCGCAGAGCATCCGGCCCGAGGCCGCGCGCCAGCGCGTCGCCACAGACCCGCACCCGCTCGGGCGCTTCCGCGTCAACGGCCCGCTCTCGAACATGCCGGCCTTCGCCGAGGCGTTCCAGTGCAAAGTCGGCGACGCCATGGTGCGCCCGCCCGACAAGCGCTGCCAGATCTGGTAAGACTGCGGCGGAACTGACGAGCCCCGCGGCGGTTCTTGTTTGAACCGCCGCGGGGCTTATTAATTTCACCGCGAGATTAACTGGTTTCGGGACGAAACTGTCTAATATCGCCGCGAAATTGTCTAATATCGCCGCGATGTTGACTAATATTGCGACGAAACTGATTAATATCGCGGCGAAACTGTCTAATATCGGAGTAAAAGTGTCTAATATCGCCGCGAGACTGTCTGATATCGTTCTAAAACTGTCTAATATCCCTCTGATACTGTCTAATATCAGAGTAAAAGTGTCTAATATTGCTCCGATATTAGACACTTTTACTCTGATATTAGACACTTTTGCCGTAAAATCAGTAAAAACTGTGTGAATTTTTACCGAAATCCCGGCGGTAGCGGTCAGAACCGCCTGCGGTAGCGGGCGGGTCGGAGTAGCGTGATGCAGGCGCACAGGAATATCACGCACCCACCCGCTACCGCGGGTGGTACTGACCCGTCTCGCGGCGGTCGCACCTGACCGCAGACCGCTTTAGCGCCTCACGCGCGTTCGGCGGCCGAGTCTTCGACGATGATTTTGTCGTCTTTTATAGCTTTAACGGCCGTCCACGAAAGGGTCGTCGCGTCCGCTTCGTCTAAACCGAGGCGCGCGAGCAGGCCCATCCTGCCGTAGACGATTTTCGTCACGGAGCGCTCGTCGTGCGGGGCGCCATATTCAGGCTCGCCCCCACAACGCAAATCGAAGACGTGGCCGAGGAAGCGCCCCGACTCGGTCTCGACCGTCATCCGCTGAAACTCGCTCGCCCTCATTCCATTGTTACCCGCGCCAAGTCAGTACCACCCGCGGTAGCGGGTGGGTGCTTGTTACTCCGATGGCCCGCGAGGAGTAAGACAGACCCGCCCGCTACCGCAGGCGGTACTGACCCGTCTTCACCCAGAGCCGGGCAGCTTCCCTACAATCTTCTCCGCCTTCCTGTCCGCGCCGCCCAGTCCCAACTCCGCCGCCTCAGACCTGAGCTTGACGCGCTCCGTCACAGACTCGACTTCAGACCAAGGCACGCGCGTCAACTGCGTCCCGAACAGGCGCGCGGCCAAGCCCTCGAACGCGGACGGCAGACGCTTCGTCCAAGCGCCCGCGCCGACCAAGAGCGCCGTCACCCTCAAGCCTTCGCCCGGCCGACCTTCCAACTCGATGTCGTCAACCATGCCGCACGGCACGTTGTTCGAGTCAATGACTTCGTGGTCTAAGACCTGCCTGACGATGTCGAGGTGTTGCGGCTTCATCCCTTCCCCCCGCGCGTGGCTATCAGGAGCGGCACGGCCGCCAGCGCCGCCAGCGTGATGACGGCGAGGTAGAACCAGCCGACCGCGTTCGCAAACCGCCCGTTCGCGTGCTCCTCGCCCATCAACTCTTTGTCGCGCGCGATGACGAGCACGGGGAAGTACGTGAACGGCAGTATCACCACCGAGAAGACTATCGAGTACTCGACGACGCTCACCGGGTCAACGCCCGTCATGATGACGAGCGCGGAGAGCGCGAACGTTATCATCCACGTCAGGCTGAAGCGCGCCGCCTTGCGCGCCGGCCTGAACTTGCCCCAAGGCCAGCCGAAGAACTGCGCGAGGTTGTAAGCGCCCGACAGGGCCGTCTCGATGGCCGCGCCCGCGAAGGCGAAGAACATCCCGCCGATTGCCGCGAGCAGTCCCGCTTTCCCGAACGTCATCGAGGCCGCCAGCGCCGCCTCGCCCGGCAACTGCGGCTCGACCCCGAGCGGCCTGAAGACCTGCGCGCCGCAGACCATCAGCGCCACCGCCAGCAGAGACCCGAGCACGGAACCGATGATGGAGATGATTCGGTTGAGGTTCACGTCCGAAGGGTTCCAACCGTCCTCTATCGCGCCCGACGCGTAGAAGTAGACCTCGTACGGCAGCAGCACCGAGCTGAGTATCGCCACGACGAAGTAGGCGAAGAGCGTATACTCGGAGGACGATTCGAGCCGCGGCACGTTCGGCACGAAGCCCGCTGCGACCTGCGTCCAGTCGGGCCGGAGGTAGTAGGCCGCGCCGAGGTAGACGCACAGCAGCAGTCCGAGCAGCCCGAACACGCGCTCGATCCACTGGAAGGAGAGTATCCAGACGACAGCCAGAAGGAAGACGAGCGCGAGCAGCGCGAGCCAGCGGTACGGCCAGCCCGAGAGCAGTTGCCACAAAAGCGCGATGCCGCCTATCTCGGCCGTACAGGTCAGGAGGTTGACGAGGTTCGCGGCGACGAGCGTGACGAGGCCGGCGTTGAGGCCCGCGCGCTCGCGTATGAGGTTGAAGACCGGCTGCTCCTTGACGGCGGCGACGCGCCCCGCCATCTCGCAGAAGGCGATGATGCCGATGGTGCCGAGCGCCACGACCCACAGCAGGTGGAAGCCGAACTTCGCGCCCGCGTTCACCGAGAAGACCAGCTCGCCGACCTCGACGAAGCCGCCCATCGCCGTCAGGATGCCAAGGAATATCTCGACGAACTTCTTCATCGCACCCGAAGCACTAACTTCCTTATCGCCCCCGAAGCCGCCCGGCCGCCGCTACTGCTTCAGGCCGTCCTCCATCTCCGACAGTTCGGCGTAGAGAGCCTCGAAGCTCCTCTTCGCCGACTCGGCGCTCCCGCGCGCCGCGCCCCCTTCGCGCAGAGCCCGCAGGGTTCCTTCCAACCGCAGCGCCGCGTCGGACGCCTTCAACACCTGCGTCCCAAGACTCTGCTCGAACTCCTTCGGGTCGAGCTTCGCGCGTGTGTCCTCGGCGCCCTTCCGAATCTGCTCCGACTGCGCGCGGACGAAAGTGTCTGTGACGTTTCCGGCGAGCGCCTGCTCCGCCAGCAGACGGCCGACGCCCGCCTGCGACTTCAACTCCGACACGTCGTTCTTCAGACTCTCCACGTCGGCCGCACCCCCCGCCGCCGAGGCAAACGCGAACGCGCCCGCCGCCACGACGGACAACAGCACGGCCACGCCCAACCAGCTACTCCAAGACCTCGCGCGCTTGTGCATGAACTCTCCGCCCCGTCTCAGACGCAGTGCGTCCGCAAATGAACACACGCGCAGTGCGTTTGAGTGTGGACACGTTTGGCAAAGAACGTGCCGCCTTGTCGCGCGCGCCGAACCGCACACGTCCGCGCCCGTCCGCCGGAATCAAACAGACGGAACTGATGCGAAACTAAACACGCGCAAAGCCGCATGCTCAGTATCGGTACATCCGTAAACCTGCCCGCGCGCCGACGCTGCGACGCCGCGGGGCGCGTCCGCCGTTATAAATCGCGGAATTTCAGGCGTTAAACCAACGTCGGCGCGGACGCGGCGGCCGTTGGCATGGCCGTTGCCGTTGTGGAGTGCGTTCGGTGGGGACTTGAAAACAACTGCAACCTAAGGGAGGGTTTGAGGGATGCTTTGGACGATTCTTGTGATTCTGCTCGTGCTCTGGCTGCTGGGTCTGGTCGCGCACGTCGGCGGCGGTCTGATACACCTTCTGCTCGTCGTGGCGCTCGTCGTCTTCGTCATCAACCTCTTGACGGGACGCCGCACGGTCTAGCCCTGAGCCGGCGAGGGTTCTTGCCCTGCGCCTCATCATTTTCATAAAGCGAAGCGGCGCCGCCTTAGTTCGAGGCGGCGCCGCTTCACCTTTCAGAACGCGCGGCCGTGGCCGCCGTTAACTCTTCAACGGTTAACCGACCGCATCGCCTGCTCGGGGTAGCGCGCGCCCGCGACCGCCTCGCCGCCCAGCACCTCCTCGATGCGCGCGAGGTCTTCGGCCGTTAACTTCACCTCCGCCGCGCCGACGTTCTCCTCAAGATACTTGCGACGCTTCGTGCCGGGTATCGGCACCACGTCCGGCCCCTGCGCCAGCACCCACGCGAGCGCGAGCTGCGACGGCGCGCAACCCTTCTCCGCGGCGACCTCGCGGACGCGCTCGACGAGCCGCATGTTCTGCCGGAAGTTCTCCTCCTGAAAGCGCGGGAACTGCCGGCGTCGGTCGTCTTCGGGCAGGTCTTCCGGCTTCTGGAAGTGGCCCGTCAGGAAGCCGCGCCCGAGCGGGCTGTAGGCGACGAACCCGACGCCGAGTTCGCGGCACGCAGGCAGAATCTCCGCCTCCACGTCGCGTGTCCAGAGCGAGTATTCACTCTGTAGCGCCGCGATTGGGTGGACGGCGTGCGCACGCCTGACGGTCTGCGCCGAAGCCTCCGACAGTCCGAGAAAGCGTACCTTCCCTTCCTCCACGAGCCGCGCCATCTCGCCGACCGTCTCCTCAATCGGCGTGTTCGGGTCTACGCGGTGCTGGTAGTAAAGGTCAATCACGTCCACCCCGAGTCGCCGCAGTGAAGCCTCGCACGCAGAGCGCACGTACTCGGGCCGTCCGTTGACGCCGAGGAAGCTGCCGTCCTCGCCGCGCACGTTGCCGAACTTCGTCGCCAGTATTATTCCCTCGCGCCGGCCGCGTATCGCGCGCCCGACTAGCTCCTCGTTGCGGCCGACGCCGTACATGTCTGCCGTGTCGAGGAAGTTGACGCCCAGCTCAAGCGCGCGTTGTATCGTCGCCACAGACTCTTCGTCGTCGCGCTCGCCGTAGAACTCAGACATCCCCATGCACCCGAGCCCCAGCGCAGAGACGCGCAGGCCGCTCTTTCCCAACTCTCGCTGTTCCATGATTCCCCCTTTGCGAAGCAGAAACGGTTTTTAAGTTTCCCCGATTATACGCCTCCGCCGCCCCGCGGGAAGTCGCGCCGCGTACGTTCACACCGGACGCCGCGTTGGGTTACTATCGCGCCCGACGGTTCCGCGAAAAGTTTATGGAGAAGAATGACCGCAGAGATTTCGTGCGCGCGTCGGGGATGGGCGAGTACTCGTTCTGCGCGCGCGCTTGGTGGCTGCGCCGCGAGGGCGTCACGCCGACGCGCGGCGGCGAGG
>DATFHD010000006.1:0-36400 GCA_035248785.1 Pyrinomonadaceae bacterium
CGCGGGGCTCGACGCTGCACTCGGGCTGGCGGCAGACGGCGGCGAGTTCGGAGATGACGAGGTAGCGCGCCCTCTCAAGCATCCGCTGTTCGCGGAACGAGAGCGGCTTGATGTGGCTCAGGTAGGTCAGGTTCTTGAGCACGTCGGCGACCTCGAAGACATCGCCCGTGCGCATCTTGTCGGAGAATTCTTTGAACCGATCTTTCCAGTCGTGTGCGGCGCCGCGGAAGTCGTCCGAGAGGTGCTTCACAAGCATCTCGCACTCGCCCGAACTGATGGGGGAGCGCAGGCCGACTTCACTCGCGTTGGCGACGGGGACGAGGACGACCGAGTTGGTCTGGGCGAGGCGGAGCGTGTAGAAATTGAGTGACGCTGCTCCGATCTGTTTCTGCTCTATGCGTTCGATGGTGCCGATGCCATGATTGGGGTAAACAACTTTCTGGCCGACTTTGAAACCCACCACACACCTCCTGTGTTGCAAAGAAACTGGGCCGCGGCGCGTGTACGGGTTGGGGCTCCCTTGAGGGGATTTAGCGCCGCGACGGCGTCGGTTCGTAAATTCTAACGAAAGTGTAACAAGCCGTACGGGGGCGGGTCAAGGTTTAGAACCCAAGTGAAAAAAGATTCAGAAATCGCGTGAAAACCGCGCGGAATTTTTTGTCGAAATTGCAACGGCAGACGTGCAGGCGAGCGCAAAAAGCGTCCGCCGCGCGTTCACCTGTCCGGGTTCTTAAAGTTTTTGGGGCGCGGGCGCGGGCTTCTTCTCCGTCTTCTTCTCAGGCCGCGTGTCCTTCTCAAACTGCGCCGCGTCCTTCTCAAGTCGCGCGGCCTCGGCGCGGTAGACGGCGGCGAGCGCGGCGATTCTCTGCACGCGGTCTTCGAGACGCCCGGCGGCCGAGCGCACGCGCCCGTCGTCCGCGGCCGAGAGCACGGCGAAAGCTTCGGCGTTGAAGTTGGGCTGTCCGTTCTCAGAGGTGACGCGCGCCTTCGAGGCCGTCTCTACGAGCGCGTCGAGCGTGTCGAGCGCGGCGGACGTGTCGGCCGGCGCGACGGCGATGGCCAGCTCGCTCATCGCCAGAAGCGCGCGCGTCTGCTTGAAGACGCGGAGGGAGGAGGCGACCGACGCGAGCGCCGTCGGGATGAAGCTGTCGTTGCTGTTATCCTTCTCAGCCGACTCGCGCAGGCGCCGGACGGCTTCGTCAACGAGCAGCGCCGCGCGGCCGGCGTCGCCCTGCTTGGCGAGACGCTTGACGAGCGGCGGGTACGCCTGTAGGACTGCGGTCGCGCCGGTCAACTGCCGCGCGAGGCGTTCGGCGCCCGTGAGGTCGCCCGTCTCCGTGAGGTGCTGCGACTCGCGTATGTCCAGCATCTCTCCGAGCCGCGTCTTCGTCTCGCCGTCCTTCATCAAGGAGAGGAGCTTGCGCGCCTCTTCAAACTCCTTCTTCCCGGCGGCGAACGAGACGGCCACCTCCAACTCCAAGGGGTCTTTCGACTGCCGCGCGAGCTTCATGCGCTCCTCGTACATTTTGTCGGCCGCCGCCTTCGTGGCGTTGAGGGTCGTGAGCGCGGGCGCGGGCGAGTTCGGCCCGCGGCTCGCGCGCTCAAGCGAGACGAACTGCGCGGTCAGTTCCGGCGCGTGCTCGACCGCCAACGGCAGCAGCATGGCGAGCATCGCGTGCAGCGGCCCGAGGTCGCCGTGCGACTGCTCGACGCGCGCCGCCGTTTCGAGGACGAAGTTGAGAAAGGCGCGCACGACTTCGCGGCCTGCGGGGCTCGGTCGCGCTGCGCCGGGTAAGGCGGCCGCGTCGGGGCGCAGTATCCACATGAAGTTGAGCGGGACGCGCACGTTCATTCCGCCCTGCCCGGCGAAGGCCGAGAGGGGAAGGGCGCGCAGCGCTTCGACGTAGCGCAGCGCGAGGCGGTCTCCGGCGGCGCGGTCGCGCGCGGCGACCTCGTTGATGGTCAGACTGATGTTGATGAGCGTCGGCTCGGCGTCAATGGCACGCCCGACGAGGTCGGCCGCCTCCTCCAAGCGGCCTTCGCCGACGGCGGCGCTGGCGAGTTGCGTGTACTGCGCGGACTCCTGCTCGCGCCCCAACTCGGCGGCGGTCGCGGCGGCCAGCTCGCGCGCGAACTCGGGCTCGGCCGAGGCGAGCTTGAGGACGCGGCTGCGTATCATCGAGCGCGCGATTGCTTCCGGCGAGGGCGAGTCGAGCTGGCCGCCGACGGGAATCGAGCGCAGGCGCTCTCGCTCCGACTCGGGCGGGAGCGTGAGCGCGAGCGCTTCGCGCAGGAGCGACTTGGCCCAGTCGCGTTCGAGCGGCCAAGCGGCGGCCGCGATCTCGGCCCGCGCCGACGCCGCTTCGAGCGGGCGCAGAAGCTCCTTCGACTCCGATTCGAGCGCGCGCAGGTCTGCCAGCAACGCCGCGCGCCGCTGCGCGAGGGCGGCGGCCTCCTCCTGCCGCGCGGCCTCTGCGTCTGCATCAGGTTGTGCGGCGGGCGTCGGCGTCTGGCCGGCGCAGAGTGTGATGAGCGTGAGCAGGAGTGCGAGAGTGAGAAGCGTCCTCGTCAACATGCAGCGAATCTTACACCCTTCAACTCCCCCGCGGCCATGCCGACGCGGCCGCTACACTTTCACGTTGCCGGACTGCCGCTGCGGTGTTAGAGTCTCGGCCGTCGTCCACGTCTTCACGGACGCGCTCACGCTTCGCCGAACAAGAGAGTAGGAAAGGAGAACGCCCCTTGCTCGTCTACCTCGTCATCTTCTTCGCCGTCGTCTCGCTCTTCCTCTTCGTCCACAAACTCGTCTACAAGCGCCGCATGGAGCGGAGCCTCGGCCGCAAGGTCAGCGACCGCGAGTTGACCTCGCTCACCTCTTGGATGGACGCGACGCCCGAAGCGCAGGAGAAGGAGCAGCCCGGCCCGCCGCGCGCCTGAGCCGACTGC
Source organism: Pyrinomonadaceae bacterium (assembly GCA_035248785.1). GTDB lineage: Bacteria > Acidobacteriota > Blastocatellia > Pyrinomonadales > Pyrinomonadaceae > QHXN01. The sequence goes on from DATFHD010000006.1 coordinate 2,947, forward strand.
CGACTGCGGAATGCGGAGTTCGGAGTGCTGATTGATGAGAGCCACGCCTTCATCAATCAGCACTCCGAACTCCGCATTCCGCATTTAGAAGCGGAGGACGGTGTCGAGTTGCAGGCGCGTCTGGGTGCGGTTGAGCGAGCCGGGCGGCGTCTGGCCGAAGGCGCCGAGCAGGCCCGTGGGGCGCTGCGTGAAGAAGCCGGTCAGCGTGAGCGCGACGCGCGGGTCGAGCGCGTAGCCGACGAAGAAGCGGTGGACGCGCATGTCGGTTGACTGCCCGAGGTCGCTCCCGTTGAAGGGCGAAAGGATGGCGTCCTTCTCGACGCGGATGAAGGCGTAGTTGAAGAAGGGATCGCCGCGCTTAATCCTGTCCGGCGAGAGGCGCAAAAGGTCTTTGCCGACTTGGAACTCGGCCCAGTAGCCCTGCCCCTGATCGTTCCGGAGCAGCACGTCGGCGCCCGACGCGCCGGCCGTCACCACGTCGTGCGCCTGCGTGTTGGTGACGAAGTTGAAGAGCAGCATGACGGGCCACTTCTTGCTCTGGTTGAAGTCGGCGCGCGCGATGAGGTCTACGAGGTTGAAGCCGGAGGAGAGGCGGCCGTCGCGGTTGACGGCGTTCGTGTTGGCGAGCGAGAGGCCGAGGTTGGCGTTGCCCGCGACGAGCAGGTCGCGAGGGAACGAGACCTGCGTCGTGACGGTGCGCGCAGGGCTGGTGCCCGAGGCGGGGATGACGACGGTGACGGGGAACTGCACGTTGACGCCGAAGACCTGCGCGGGCGTGATGAACTGCGTGCCCGAGAAGTAGAGGTCAGAGGCCGAGAGCTTGACCGAGACGTTCTTCGAAGCGATTTCGGTGCGCGCCTGCGCGCCGTAGAGTTCGAGGTCGCGGCCCGCGCGGCCCGATGCGTTCGGGTCAATGTGGCCGTCGGTGCCGAGCACGAAGGCCGAGTTGCGTTCGAGCATCGGGAGCTGCCACGCGACGAGTCCGAGGCTCTTGAAGGCCGACTTCTTGAAGTTGTAAGTGTAGCTCTCGCTCAAGCCTTCGACCGAGATGTCGTTGTCCCACGTCAACTCAGTCCGCGTCCAAGGCGTGTCGAACTTGCCGAGCTGAAGTTGGAAGACGTGCTGCTTGCCCTGTAAAGACTTCGGCCTGTAGTTGATGTAAGCCTGATCCAGCGCGAAGGGCTTGCGCGTGAAGAAGTCTGTGAGCGTCGCGTTGGTCGAGATCACGTCGGCGTAGCTGCCCGTGGCGAGCCGTATGCCCCAGTCGAACTCGTCGCTGATACGGCCGCGCACGCCGAAGCGCGCGCGCAGGCGGAAGCGCTGGCGCGTCGAGAGCGGGTTGCCGAACGTCCCCGGGTTCTCGGCCGAGGCCAGCACGTTCTCCTGACCGTAGAAGGACTCGTAGCGGAAGCGCAGGTCGCCCGAGAAGGTCAGCGAGCCTAGCTGCCGCGAGATCGCGTCGCCCGTCTTCTTCGTCTGCTCCTCGACGGCCTTGACGCGAGCTTCGAGCTTCGAGTCCTGCGCCGCGCCCGCAGGCGAAGCCGCGCCGGCCGTCGCCGCGCCCTTCCCGGTCGTGCCCGCCGTCGCCGCGTCGGCCGCGTATGACGCTTCGCGCACGACCGCCGACGGCGCTGCGCCAGCGGCGAAGGCGCGCTCGGTCTCCTCGACGCGCGTGCGTAGGTCGCCGATGAGGCGCGACTGCTCGCGGAGCGCGGCGCGCAGTTGCTCTATCTCCTCACGCTGCTCGCGCAACTGCCGCTCGACCTCTTCGAGCGCGAAGAGGCCGCCCGCGGGCTTGCTTTGCGTTGCGGCGCTCTGGGTCGCGGGCTGCGCCGGCCGCGCAGTGTCGTCGGCGGGCGTCTGCGCGGCGGCGTTGGCGGCGAGGGCGAAGGCGAACGCGCACAGGGACGCGGCGCGTAGAATCAACTGGCGCATGTCTTGTCCTTTCTGTGGGAACCCTTGTACGGCTGAAGCGGGAGCGCGTGAGGAGCTTCGAAGGGAAGGCTTGCGCCCCCTCCGGCCGGCCCCGCCCGCCCCCGACGTGCAATGAACCGTATATCACACATCCCTGAACGGGACGTTACGCGCGTCTTACAAAATAGAGGTTAGAGGTTGGAGGTTAGAGGTTAGTAGTCGTGGTTAGCGAGTCGCCCGGTTTGAAAGCTGGCCGCGGCCGATTGTTTTTACTAACCTCTAACCTCCAACCTCTAACCTCTACCCATCCCCGTTGCCGCCCGCACGGCTCTGCATGTAGAATTTCGCGCGGGCGTGCTCCTCTTAAAAGGGATTCGAAAGGCGTAATGGCTCTCCTGCACATCACAGACGCCAGCGGGCGTGCGTGGCAGACGCAGCTCTCCCCGCAGAGCGTCTGCACCATCGGGCGGGCGCCCGACAACACGGTCGTCCTCAACGACCCGCGCGCCTCGCGCTACCACGCGCACGTACGCTTCCGCGGCGGCTCCTACGTCATCCTCGACGGCAGCGTGGACGGCAAGCTCTCGGCCAACCACGTCTTCGTCAACGGCGAGCAGCGGCTCGAACACCCGCTCGCCGACGGCGACCTCGTGCAGATCGGCGCCAGCCGCCTGCGCGTGGACTTCTCCGACGAGCGTAAGGCGCCGAGCGCCGACGAGGCGCGCTTCGAGGACAAGCCGCTCGGCCACACGCAGCTCCTCGTCTCGGCCAACGACGTGATACGCGCGGCGCTCGCCCCGCGCCCGCCCTCGCCCACCACGCGCGAGCGCGCCGCGCTCGCCGCCCGCAGCGCCGAGGCCGCGGAGCTCGAAGACCTGCGCGGCAAGGCGCGGATACTCGCGCTGCTCTACGAGATGTCGAAGACGCTCGGCTCGGTCTTCGACCTCGACCCCATCTTCGAGAAGGCTTGCGAGGTCATCTTCTCCGCCACGCCCGCCGACCGCGTCGTCGCGCTCCTCAGCGACGAGTCCGGACAGGCAGACGGCGGCGACGACGAGCTTCAGGTCGTCGCGATGCGCGTGCGCGACGAGTCGCGGGCGGCGCAAGGAAGACGGCAGCCCATCGGCCGCACCATCACGCGCAAGGTGATGCGCGAGCGGCAGGCTTTGCTTTCGCAGGACGCCGCGCTAGACATGGAGTTCGCGGGCGTCCACTCCATCGTCGCGCAGGGCGTGCACTCGACCATCTGCGCGCCGCTCATCGCCGACACGCGCGTCCACGGCGCGCTCTACGCGGACAAGCTCGACCCCTTCACCGCGTTCACGCGCGACGACCTCGAACTCGTCTCCGCGGTCGCCGCGCAGACGGCCGTCGCCGTCGAGAACGCGCGCTCGCACGCGCGGCTCGCGCGCGAGGAGGTGGCGCGCGCCAACTACAGCCGCTTCCTCCCCGAGTACGTCGTCAAGCAGATTTTGGAGAACCCCGACTCGTTCAAGCTCGGCGGCGTCAACCAGACCGTGACCGTGCTCTTCGCGGACATACGCGGCTTCACGCGGCTGTCGGAGAACGCGCAGCCCGAGCGCATCGTCCAGCTCTTGAACAACTACTTCACGGCGATGTCGGACATCATCTTCGCGCACGGCGGGACGCTCGACAAATACCTCGGCGACGGTCTGATGGCGCTCTTCGGCGCGCCGACCGCCACGCCCGACGACGCCTGCAACGCCGTCTCGGCCGCCGTCGCCATGCAGCGCAAGATGGAGGATATCAACGCGCAGCTCCGCGCCGAGCACCTGAGCGAGATAGCCATCGGCATCGGCCTGCACACGGGCGTCGCGACGGTCGGCTACATCGGCTCGGAGCGGCGCTCGGAGTACACGGCCATCGGCGACACCGTCAACCTCGCGGCGCGGCTTGAGCAGAACTCGCAGGGCGGCGAGATACTTCTGAGCGAGACGGCCGCGCGCGCGGCCGAGAACGCCGGCTGCACGTTCCACCCGCGCGAGCCTATCCACGTCAAGAACCGCGTCCAACCCGTCCCCATCTACGAGGTCGAGTGGAAGCAGATGAGTGACGCCGAAAGCTGAGTGCTGACAGCTTCTAAAATCCTTATGTCCCCAAACACGTTCACGCGGAAGAGGCGCACGCTGTTCTCTTTGGAGAGGTGGCGCGACATGGTGTCGGACTCGATGGCGATTGACATCGGCTCGACCTCCGTCATCATCGCGGTGCTCGGGCGCGGCGTCGTCGTAGACGAGCCGGCCGTCGTCGCCGTCAACAAGATAACGGGCGAGACGGTCGCCGTCGGCCGCGAGGCGCACGAAATGCTCGGGCGCGAGGCGCGAGACGCAAGCCTCGTCTACCCCCTTGTTGACGGCGTCGTCGCCGACTTCGAGCGGACGCAGATGATGCTCGATCAGTTCGTACGGCGCGCGCGCAGCGGCATCTCGCACTTCAGCCGCCGCGCCGTGATGAGCGTCCTCTCCGGCATCACGCAGGTCGAGCAGCGCGCGCTGCTCGCCGCCGCCGAGTCCGCACACATCGGCCGCGTCTACATGGTCGAAGAGGGGCTCGCGGCGGCCATCGGCGCGGGCGTCTCCATCGAAGACAAGAACGCTTCGGCCGTCGTGGACATCGGCGGCGGGACGACGAATGTCGCCGTGGTCGCGCGCGGCATGATTGTCTACGCGCAGGCCGAGCGCGTCGGGAGCATTGACATAGACGAGGCCATCATCAACCGCCTGCGCCGCCACCACGGCCTCATCATCGGCATGCCGACGGCCGAGATGTTGAAGAAGGAGCTGGCCTCGGCCGTCGAACCCGAGAACCCCGCGCGCTCTTTGAGCGTCAAGGGGCGCGACGTGCAGACGGGCGCGCCGCGCGCCGTGGACGTGACGAGCGAAGAGGTCTGCATCGCCGCCGAGGGCGTCGTCAAGCGACTGTCGCGCGTGGTCAACCGCGCGCTCGGCGAGCTTCAGCCGGAGGTCGCCGCAGACCTCTACGACCGCGGGTTGATTCTGACGGGCGGCGGCGCGCTCCTCGACGGCATGGCCGACTTCCTACAGCGCGAGACCAATCTGCAAACGCGGATGCCCGAAGACCCGCGCTACGCCATCGTCAACGGCCTCTCGCAGCTCTTCGACGAGCCGCTCCTGCTCCGCCGCGTCGCGCGCAACGAGCAGTCGCACCTGCTCGAAGAGTCGGCCGGCGCGTTCGAGTGAGCGCCGCCGACCCGCGAGTTTTTAAGGAGGGCGGGTGAGAAGCGAGAAGGAGAAGATGCTCGGCGGCGAACTCTACGACCCGTTCGACGCGGGGCTGTCCGCCGAGCGGCGCCGCGCGCGTCTGCTCTTCAAGGCGCTCAACGACACGCGCGACGACCAGCAGGAGGAGCGCGCGCGCATCATCCGCGAGTTGATACCGAACGCGGGCGAGGGCACTTGGATCGAGCCGCCCTTCTACTGCGACTACGGGACGAACATCACGCTCGGCGAGCGCGTCTTCTTCAACTTCAACTGCGTCGTCCTCGACGTGGCGCCGGTGCGCGTCGGGTCGCGCGTGCTGTTCGGGCCGGCCGTGCAGATATACGCGGCGACGCACCCCTTAAGCGCGGCCGAGCGCCGGACGGGACTCGAAGCGGGCAGGCCCGTCGAGATAGGCGACGACGTGTGGGTCGGCGGCGGCGCCGTCATCTGCCCCGGCGTGAGAGTCGGCGCGCGCACGGTCATCGGCGCCGGCAGCGTCGTGACGCGCGACATCCCCGCGGGCGTCTTCGCAGCCGGCAACCCCTGCCGCGTCGTCCGCGAGGTCGGGGAACAGGCATGAACGTCCGACAGGTTATTTTTGCGGGGACGCTCCTCCTGCTCCCGTGCTTTGCCGCCCGCGCCCTCGCCTGCCAGTGCCGCGAGCGCCAACCGCCCTGCTCCCAGTACGCGGAGGCGGACGCCGTGTTCGTCGGCTCGGTAACAGACTCCACGCCGGTTGACGAGAACCTTTCCCCTTTAGAAGGCAGCTCCCACCGGAAAATCGGCTTCAGCGTGGAGCGCGCCTTCCACGGCGTCGAAGGCGCGCGCGCCGAGCTTATCGAGTGGGGGACTTCGTGCGACTTCGGGTTCGCCGACGGGAAGACGTATCTGGTCTACGCGTACCGGAGTCGTGGGGAAGAGGTGCTGAGTACGTCCTACTGTTCAAGGACGAGGGAGCTGTCGGAGGCGTCGGCCGACTTGACCTACCTCGACGGCCTTAAGTCCGCCGCGCCGCAGACGCTCATCACGGGCCTCCTCGCCGACCGGGAGCGGAGGCTGAAGGGCGTCAGGGTGACGGCGGAGGGCGGGGGCGGGCTCTACCGCTCCGCGTCGGACAGGGAGGGGTGGTTCAGGCTGGCTGTCCCGAAGCCGGGGAGGTACACGGTGCGGATATTCCTCCCGCCCGACGTTGCCGTGGCGGGGCCGTCCGACCTTCTGGACAGGGTCGCCAGCACGATGAGGACTCGGAGGCATTACGTCGTCCTGTACGACGTGGAGGTGCGGGCCGGAGGGTGCTCGTTCCTCGACGTGCCTTTGTTCCTCCCGCCGCGCGGTGAACGTCGCGCCCGGGGCGGCGTCTAATGTGCTTATGAACATCCTCGCGCTGTTGCGCAGGCAGATAACGGTGGCGCGCGTCTCCGGCATTCCGGTGCGCATAGACTACCGCTGGTTCGTCGTCTTCGCGCTCTCGGCGTGGGTCATCGCGTTCAGCTTCCAGAACGCGGAGGACACGACGTTGACGCAACGCGTGCACCTCGACGCGGCGTGGGCTTGGGTCGCGGGATTCCTGACGACCCTCGCGCTCTTCCTCTCCATCTTCTGCCACGAGCTATCGCACGCCCTGCTCGCCCGCGGCGAAGGCATCGAGAGCGACGAAATCATGCTCCACCCCTTCGGCGGACTGACGCGTCTGCGGAGCGAGCCCGACAACCCGCGCGCCGAGTTCCGCATCGCCATCGCCGGGCCGAGCGCGAGCTTTCTCATAGGCGTCGCGGCGCTCGTCGCCTTCTACCTGTCGCAGCTCGCGGGGCTGCGCGCGCTCGCGGCGGCGCTCTCCATCGTCGGCTTCTGGAACTTCACCATCGCGGCGTCGAACCTACTGCCCGGCTACCCGCTCGACGGCGGGCGCGTGCTGCGCGCCTTCCTCTGGAAGAGGACGGGCAACCTCGGCGACGCGACGCGCGTGGCGGGCCGCGGCGGCCAACTCATCGGCGGCGCACTCGTCGTCTTCGGCATCTGGTTCTACTTCAGGGTGCACGACCCCTTCATGGGGCTGTGGCTCGTCGTCGTCGGCTTCTTCCTCTTCGACGCGGCGCGCGCCGTCACGCGCCCGCGCAAGAAGGGACTGCGCACGGCCGGCGACGCCATGACCGCGCCCGTCTCGGTCGAGCCCGACTCGACCGTCGGCCACCTCATAGACCACGTGCTGCCCGTCCACCGGCAGGAGGTCTTCACCGTCGCGCGCGAGGGGCGGCTGCACGGCGTGCTCTCCTTGCGCGACCTGAAAGACCTGCCGCGCGAGCGCTGGCACCTGACGGCCGTGCGCGACGTGATGCGCCCCGTCGCGCGGAACCTCTTCGTCGCGCCCTCGACGCCGCTCGCCCGCGCCGAGCGACTGATGAACGAGAACGGCGCCGGGGCGCTGGCCGTCGTTGACGACCGCGGCCAACTCGTCGGACTCCTCCTGCGCGGACGCCTCAAGCGCCGCTTCCAGCCGAAAGGTTGAAGCGCACGAACGCGAGCGCCTGTCTTATCACTTCGCGCGTCGTCTCCCCTTCGTCGAAGAGGTCAAACGCGTGCGGCGCCTCGGCGTGGTTGACCAAGGTGACAGGTAAGTTGAGCGCCAGCGCTTCGGCGGCGAAGCGGTCGAGCGCTTCGTTGAGTCCCGGCATCTCGTCGCGCCCCGCCCTAACGACGAAGAGCGGCGTGCGCGCCGGAAGGTCTCTGGCCGAACGCCCCGCGCACGGGTTGGCGAAGCCCCACGTGCGCGAAGCTTCGACGATGACGCGCGCGCCTCCCGCGTCCAGCGTGTAGCCGTAGAACAGCACAGCGCACTTCAGTCGCTCGCCCTCCTCACTCGTCAGGCGCTCGCCGCCCTCACTCATCAGCACGGACAGCGCGACGGGGACGTTGCCGGAACTCGCCCAGAGTCCGAGCCTGTCTGTGTCGAGGCCGAGCGCGTCGCCGTTCCGTTGAAGATGACGTAGGAGGGCGTGAACGTCCTCCGCAGGCTCGCGGTTCGTGTAGGTGACGGCGGCGACGCCGCTGGCGGCCAGCAGACGTGCCCAAGAGACGTTCGAGCCCATCTCTTTGAACCTGCGCCCGACCTTCGCCTCGAACCCTTTGTCCGGGAAACCCGCGACGATGACGACGGCCGGCGCCCGCGCGCCTTCCTCGGAGCCGTGCGGGCGGTAGAGGTCAAACTTCAAAGCGTCGCCGCCGTCCGCCTCGAACTCAACGTCGCGCAGAACCTTCACGTCGTCCATGCCCTCGACACTGTAGACGACAGTCCTCTCCGCGATGCCGGCCGTACGTTCGTCTCTGCTCATCTTCTCGCCTCCGCTTCGAAGCACTTCTGAAAAACGAAATCCGCCGGGCAGGAAACTCTGCCGCGACGGATTAAGGCGAAAGCGCGGGCCGCCGTGAAACGACCCGCGCTTCCTCTTCACATGAATGACGAGACCGCTTGGCCTCAAGTGCCTTATACGCTTCGCGCGGCCGAGTTGCAAGCGTGGCGCGAGGCGCGGGAAGAGGGCGCAGGAAAGGAGCGTTGATTTGCGCCCATTTATCCGTCATAATCGGCGCGGAGGCGTGCAAACAGACAAGGCGGGAGGTCGCTTATGTTGGCGGTGCTCGGTGCGCTGTTCGCCAACGCGCTGATAACTGTACTCAAATTCATCGCCGCCGGCATGACGGGCTCCTCGGGCATGATGGCCGAGGCGCTGCACTCGCTGGCGGACACGACCAATCAGATCTTTCTGCTTCTGGGTTTGAGGTTCTACCGGCGGCCCGCGTCGGAGAAGCACCCTTTCGGCTACGGCAAGGAGCGCTTCTTCTGGTCGTTCATCGCGGCCGTCTTCATCTTCGGCGTCGGCGCGACCTACGCCATCTACGAGGGCGTCATCAAACTCTCGCACCCGCACCCGCCCGAGAATCTGGGCTGGGCCTACGGCGTGCTGGCCGCCTCGTTTTTGATTGAAGGCTGCTCGATCGCGCTCGCCATCTATCAGGAGGTGCGCGAGGCGCGGCACGAGGGGATGACGTTCTCGGAGTACCTGCGCGAGTCGAAAGACCCGACCGCCAAGACCGTGCTCTTTGAAGACTCGGCCGCGCTCGTCGGCATCGTCATCGCGGCGGCCGGCCTCTACCTGACCGAGCACCACACGGGGCCGGGCGGCGGGGCGTACTGGGACGGCGTCGCTTCGATAAGCATCGGCGTCGTGCTGGCGATAGTCGCCTTCGCGCTGGCGCGCTCTTCGCGCGGGCTGCTCTTGGGCGAGGCGGCGACCGAGAAGTCGCGCGAGGCGATACGCAAGGCAATACTCGCGCACCCGAACGTCTGCGAGGTCGTAGAGCTGCTGACGATGCACCTCGCGCCGAAGCAGATTCTAATCAACGCGCACGTCAACTTCCGCGACGACCTCGCCACCGACGACATCGAGCAGACGATCAACGAGGTCGAGCAGAAAATTAAAACGGCCGAGCCGATGGTGGACATGATCTTCCTTGAGACCGCGCGCCGCAGCGAGCCCGGCCCCGACGCCCCCATACCACAGCACATTGGCTGAAGGCTGTCAGCACTCAGCGGTCAGCTTTCAGCCAAACCCGACGGCGGCAAATGTGAGTAGACACGAACCCGACGGCCTTCGTCCGGCCGAACGCTGAAAGCTGAATGCTGATAGCTCTAAACAACCAGTACTGGCAGTCGTTGCGCGAGCCGCGGAACCTCGTAGACATCGCGCTCGTCTTCCTGCTGGTCTACTCGCTGCTGAGGGCGATACGCGGCACGCGCGCGGCGCCGATGGCGGCTGGCCTAGGCGCGCTCGCGCTGCTCTACTGGGTCGCGGTGCGCTTCGACCTCGCGACGCTCGAAACCATCCTGCGCCTCTCGCCCTTCGTCGTCTCGGTCGCGGTCGTCGTCCTCTTCCAGAACGAGATACGGCAGGCGCTCGTCAACTTCGGCAACCGCTTCCGGATGCCCTTCCTCGTCCGCCACCGAGGGCAGTTCGGCGAGGGCGTCTACGACGAGATCGTTCTGGCGGCGACGACTCTGGCCTCGACGAAGACGGGCGCGCTCGTCGTCGTCGAGCGCGGCGTCAGCTTAAGAAACGTCATCGAGGGCGGCGTCAAGATGGACGCCGAACTCAGTTACGACCTGCTCGTCACCATCTTTAACCCGGCGACGCCGCTGCACGACGGCGCGGTCGTCATACGCGGACACCGCGTCGCGGCCGCCGCCTGCTTCCTGCCCCTGACGCTCAACCCGATGCTCTCGAAAGACCTCGGCACGCGCCACCGCGCGGCCATCGGCATCACGGAGGACACGGACGCCGTCGCGGTCGTCGTCTCGGAAGAGACGGGCCTCGTCTCCTTCGTGCAGGGCGGGCAGATACGGCGCGGCCTCGACGGCACGCGCCTGCGCGCCGCCATCCTCGACGCGCTTGAGCCCGGCGCGCGCGGCGCCGAAGACGAAGGCGAGAAACAGCCCGACGCGGAAGCTCTCTCCACCACAGAAGTCAGAGGCCAGAGGTCTGAGGTCAGTTAAAAACTACCTTCCAGCCTCCGACCTCTAACCTCTAACCTCCGACACATGGCACTCAGGACGGCGACGACGAAGACTGACGGGCGCGGCGCGGCGCGACGCTGGCTGCGCGCTCTGCTCTTCGAGGACTGGACGCTGAAGCTTCTGGCGCTCGCCATCACGCTCGGCCTCTGGTACGCCGTGACGACGCAGCGCGCGCCCGCCACCGTCCGCCTGCGCGCCGTCCAACTCGACTTCGTGCTGCCCGAAGGCGTCGAGATCGGCAACGACCCGCTCGACGAGGTGGACGTGACGCTCGAAGGCAGTCAGGGCAAGCTCGCCGAGCTGAACGCGCGCAACCTCGTCGCGCGCGCCGACGTGACCGACCTCAAGCCCGGCGACCGCGTCGCGCGCCTCTCGGACAAGAATCTACTGATGGACTTGCCCGACGGCGTACGCATCATCGAAGTCAACCCGCGCAGCATCACCCTCCACTTGGAGACGGTCGTCGAGCGCGACGTGCCAGTCGAGGCGCGCTTCGAGGGCCAGTTGCCCGAAGGCTTCCGTGCGGGCGCGGCGCAGGTGTCGCCCGCGAGCGTCCGTGTGCGCGGCCCCGAGAGCCACGTCCGCGCCGTCGAGCGCGCCTACACCGAGACCATCTCGCTCGCGGGCCAGCGCGAGACGCTGACGCTCCCGCAGGTGGCCGTGGACATCTCCGACCACAAGGTCACGCCGCTCGACCCCACGGTCAGCGTGCGCGTCGAGATTACGGAGGAGCAGACGGAGCGACGCTTCACGAACGTCGCGGTGCGCTCACCTTCGGGCGCTTCGGTCGCGCCCGCGTCGGCGGCGGTCACGCTGCGCGGCCCGCGCACAATCGTCGAAGCGCTCCGCCCCGAAGACGTGCGCCTCTTCGTCGAACTCGTGGACGACAAACCCACGACGCGCCTCTCGCTCCCGCCCGGCGCGCAGGGGCGCGTCGAACTCGTCAGCACCAGCCCTTCGGATTTCACGCTCAACAGGTAGTCACGTTTAATGAAGAGACTTTTCGGGACGGACGGTATGCGCGGCGAGGCTGGGCGGTTCCCGCTCGACGCCGCGACGGTGAGGACTGCGGGGCGCTCGCTCGCACGCCATCTGGCGGAGCGCCTTGGGCGCCGGCCGCGCCTCGTGCTGGGGCGCGACACGCGTGAGTCCGGCGGCTGGATAGAGCGTGCTTTCCTCGAAGGCGCGCGCGAAGGGGGTGCGCGTGCCGAGTCGGCGGGCGTCATCACGACGCCGGGCGTGGCCTTCCTCGCGCGCACGCTGCCGGCGGACGCGGGCGTCGTCATCAGCGCCTCGCACAATCCCTTCCACGATAACGGCATCAAGATTTTCGCGCCGACGGGCCGCAAGCTCGACGACGCGACCGAGCGCCTGATTGAAACGGACATCTACGCCGAGTGGGGACACGGCAAGCCGCCGACGGCGTCCGCGTCCGAAGCCCCGGCTCTGTCGGAGTCGGAGAAGGTCGAGGACGGCAACGCCGTACGCCTCGAAGCGCCGGGCGAGGAAGAGTCGCGGCACGCGGAACTTTTGCGCGGCTTCTATCTCGATTACCTGACGGACGAAGTGGCGCAGGGGCTCGAACTCGAAGGGCTGAAAATCGTCGTGGACTGCGCCAACGGCGCGGCCTCCGCGTTCGCGCCGGAACTGCTCGCGCGGCTCGGCGCGCGCGTCGTCGCGACCTTCGACCAGCCCGACGGCCGCAACATTAACCTCGACTGCGGCTCGCTTCACACGGACGTTCTCTGCCGCCGCGTCATCGCCGAGGGAGCAGACCTCGGCGTCGCTTACGACGGCGACGCAGACCGCGCCCTCTTCGTGGACGCGCGCGGCCGGCTCGTGGACGGCGACGCGACGCTCTGGGTTCTGGGCCGTCGCATGAAGGAGCGCGGCGAACTCGAAGGCGAACGCGTCGTCGCCACCGTCATGAGCAACATCGGGCTCGAACTCGCCCTGCGCTCGCGCGGGATTGAGCTCGTGCGGACGGACGTGGGCGATAAGTACGTGCTCGAAGAGCTTCTGCGCTCGGGCGCGTCGCTCGGCGGCGAGCAGTCGGGCCACGTCATCCTGCCGCGCCTGAGCCTCGCGGGCGACGGGATGATTACGACCGTCTGCCTCCTGCGCGCGGTGCGCGAGGCCGGGCGCCCGCTCGAAGAACTGACCGAGGGCTTCAGACGCTACCCGCAGGTGCTCGTCAACGTGCGCGTGCGCGAGAAGCTGCCGTTCGAAGAGGTCGAAGAGGTCGCGGCGGCGGCGCGTGAGGTGCGCGCGCGCCTCGGCGAGAGCGGCCGGCTGCTCCTGCGCTACTCGGGCACGGAGCCTCTGGCGCGCGTGATGATCGAGGGGCAGAGCCAAGGCGAGATAGACGCGCTCGCGGAAGAGTTGGCCGAGGTCATACGCCGCAGGCTCGGCTGAGTCCGCGGCCGCCCGCGTCGAAGTACAATTTGTTCCTCAGAGAATTTTTTACCCGGCCGCGAATGTAAGACTTACACGCCATCTCCCTTTTTACCCGGCGGCGTCCGCGGCGTTAGCAAAAAATTCGGCCAAAACCGTCACGCATTGTGAGCGCCGCGCACGTTCTCGCATGGCATGGACGTTGCCATGTAGACGGCGGGGCAAGAGAGACGGTTGGTGGATCCTCCCGTCTCCGTGGTTGCTGGGGTGAGGACAGTGACCACAAATTAAGAGGGCGCGGCGAATCCCAAGTTCGCTGCGCCCTCTCTCTATTGCGCGCCCGCGCCCAAAGCCCACCCCGCCGCCTTCATGCTACAATCCGGCCGCACTTTCAGAACATTCCGCAGACTGTCAGCAGCGCCCTTCGGCGGAGGATGAACCCGAGCGACTACCGACGCGACTACGCGGCCTTCCGCACGGCGTTCGAGCGCGCGCGTTTCGAGCACCACGCGGGGCTCGCCGCGCGCCTCGAACTGCGCCCCTTGGAGGAGCGCTACGCAGACCTCTGGACGCGCGAGGCTTTCGCGGAACTGCGCCGCGCGCACGACGAGACGCCCGCGCAGTTCGAGACCGAGCGCGCGGGACTTCGCGCTCTATCGGGCGCGGCCGCGTCGGGTTATTTGGAGGCGTCTGCGCGCGAAGTCTCTGAGGAGTTGCGGCGCTGCGAAGAGTCGGCCGCGTTCGATTGGGAGGGGGCGCGTCTGTCGTCTTCTGAGGCAGCGCGGCGTCTGGCGGACGAGCGGGACGCCGCGCGCCGACGTGAACTCTCGCGCCGCCGGCTCGACGCGCTGCGGCCGTGCGAAGACCTGCGCGCGGCTCGTCTCGAAGCGCTCGGCGACGCGGCCCGCGCGCTCGGCTTTGAAAGTCGCGCGACGCTGTACGAGAGCTTCGCGGGCGCGAGTTCGTCAGGTGCGAGTTCAAGTTCTGCGGGCGCGAAGCTCGAAAGCCTGTCGTCGGGGGCGCAGACGTTTCTCGCGCGCACGGAAGACGCGTACATGTCGCGGCTCGGCGAGTGGGCGCGGCGCGAATTGCCGACAGGTGCGACGCCTGAATACGCAGACCTGTCATTCTTCGAGCGCGCCGCGGGGACGGAGGCGAGTCTCCCTGCGCGCGAATTCCGCGCGATGTATGAGGCCGCGCTCGCTGGTGTAGGCGTGCGCGTCGGGTCGCTGCGAAGCCTTCACGTAGACGAAGCGGCGCGGCCGGGCAAAGCCGCGGAGACGGCCTGCTTCGCCGTCGCGCCGCCGTCGGACGTGCGGCTCGTCGTTGGCTCGGACGCGGGCGGGCTCGGCTTTCAACGTCGAAGCTTTCAGGAAGGCGGACGCGCGCAGATGTTCGCGTGGGCTTCGCGCGAAAGTTCGGCGCGTTACCCCGAGTTCGTCCACGCGCCGGACAGGGCGGCGGAGTTCGGGCACGGGCTTCTGCTCTCAAGCCTCTTCCGCGAGCCCGCGTGGCTGGCCGCGCGGCGCGGGATGCGCGCGGCAGAGGCGGAGGAGACCGCGCGCCTGTCGGCGCTCTTAGACCTCTCGGCGGCGCGGCGCGACTGCGCGTCGCTCGCGTACGCGCTCGCGCTCGACGCGGCAGCGGACGTGCGCACCGAAAGTCTTGCCGAAGAGTACTCAGCGACTTTCGGCGGCGCGACGGGCTTTAGCCACACCTCAGCATCGCGACTGCTCGACGCGGACGAGTGGTTCGCTTCGGCGACGCGGCTGCGTGCGCGACTCTTCGCGGCCTCGCTCGGCGAGCACCTGCGCGCGCGACACGGCCGGCGCTGGTTCGAGGCGCGGCGCGCGGGTGAGGAACTGATTGACATCTGGAACACGGCCTCGCGCTACTGCGCGGAGGAGCTTGCGCGGCTTGCGTGGGGCGGTGAGTTGAGCTTCGAGCTTCTGGCCGACGCCTCGCTCGCGTCGCTCGAAGGCGCGGGCGGCGTCTGAAGTTGAAGATGAAGGACGACGTTTGAAGCAATAGAACTGCGGTGACGTTTGAAGCGGCGTGACCGTTGACGACGTTTGAAGCGGGAGGGTTCGGGGCTTGGCTTTCGGAGCGGAAGTTTTGCGAGTGCCCGTGCGTCTGAGCGGGGGGCGCAGTTATGAAGTCGAGATAGGCGCGGGCGTGCTCGGGCGTCTGGGCGAGGTCGCGCGCGCGCGTCTGCCGAAGGAGGCGCGTAAGGTCGCGCTCGTCTCGAACCGGCGCGTGTTCGAACTCTACGGCGGGCGCGCAGTCGAGGCGTTGCTTGACGAAGGCTTCGAGGTCGCGCACTGGCTGATGGGCGAGGGCGAGCGCTTTAAGAACTTCCGGACGGCGGAGCGCGCGCTCGCGTTCCTGTCAGACTTCGGCGTGGAGCGTAGCGACTGCGTCCTCGCGCTCGGCGGCGGAGTCGTCGGCGACCTCGCGGGCTTCGCGGCGGCGCTGCACCTGCGCGGCGTCGCGTTCATACAGGCGCCGACGACCCTGCTCGCGCAGATAGACTCTTCGGTCGGCGGCAAGACCGGCGTCAACACCGCGGCGGGCAAGAACCTCGTCGGCGCGTTCCACCAGCCCGCGGCCGTCGTCGTGGACACGGAGACTCTGCGCACGCTGCCGCCGCGTGAACTGACGGCCGGCTGGTGCGAGGCGGTCAAGCAGGGCGCGGTCGGCGACCGCCGGCTCTTCGAGCGGACGAAGAAGTTTTTGACGAAGGAGTCGCCGAAGGGACGTAACTTTCCGGCCGGCGCCGGCGTTAAAGAATCAGAGGCCGCGCGCGACGATGAGAGTCGAAGAAAACGCGAAGAAGAACTCGCGCGCATCATCGCCGCGCAGTGTGCCTTCAAGGCGAAGGTCGTGGCGGGCGACGAGCGCGAGGACTTGAACCGCGCGGGCGCGCTCTCGCGGCGCGTGCTCAACTTCGGGCACACAGTCGGGCACGCGCTCGAAGCCGTGACGAAGTACCGGCGCTTCCGTCACGGCGAGGCGGTCGGCTACGGCTGCGTCGCGGCCGGAGAGATTTCCAGCAGGCTAGGACTGCTCGGGCGTTCGGAGCTAGAATCTCTGCGCGAGGCCGTGCGGCTGGCGGGCCGACTGCCGCGGGCCGCAGACCTCGACGCCGAGGCCGTCCGACGCGCCACGCGCAGGGACAAGAAGGCCGTCGGCGGCAGCGTCCGCTGGGTGCTCCTCGAAGACCTCGGGCGCGCGCGCACCGTCCCCGACGAAGAGGTGCCTGCGCGCGTCGTCCTCGACTCGATCCGGGCCGCGCTGGCCGGCGTCTGAACGGGTTCATCCGTGCCGACAAGGGGGCATAAATGACCTTCGCCAAACACGTGCGGGAGCGCGGCGGCGCGCGCTTCAACTTCGTCGTCACAGTCCTCCTGATAGGCTTAGCCGCCTACTCGGCCTACCAGTACGTGCCGGTCGCGTACAAAGCCTACCTCTTCAAAGACTACATGCAGGAAACCGTGAACAAGGCCGCGTACCCGCCGGGGCAGACGCCCGACTGGGTCGTCCAGCAGTTGCGCGCCGCCGCCAGAGACTACGACGTGCCGCCCGACATGCAGGTCAGCGTGCAGAACGAGAACGGACGCCTCGCCGCGCGCGTCACCTACACGCGCCCCGTCCAACTGCCCGGCTACGTCTACCAGTACAACTTCGACCACACGGCGCTGAGCAGCAGCTTCGTCAGCGGGCAGTGAGGAGTAGACGGTAGTCAGTAGACAGTAGCCAGTAGAAAAGCTTCGGCGGGCGTCGGGTCTTAAACCCGCATCGCCCGCCGAAGTCGTTTTACCCGCTGACTACTGTCTACTGACTACCTGCCGCGGCCATCTGCCTACCGCCTGCTGCCCTCTGCAACTGGATGAGGCCGGCGGGCGCGGCGGCGAGCCATGTCGTGGGGCAGACGCCGCAGCGCGTGCAGGTGTCAACAGAAGGGCAGGGCGCGGTCGAGCGCGAGATTTGCGCGCGCGTGTGCTCCTTCTCAAGGAAGGGGCGGCCCATGCCGGAATCCACAATCTCCCACGGCAGCACCTCTTCGTAGGGGCGCGCGCGGCCTGTGTGGAAGTCGGGGTCAACGCCCGTCTCGCGCAGGGCGGCCCCGAGGTCTCCGCGGTGTCGCGTCATGGCCTCGATGACGCGCGCCACACGCCGGTCGCCCGAGGAGAAGAGCGCCTGCTCGTGCGCGATGCGCGAAGACATCACTCGCACCTCAACGTTCGGGACGCGCGCGAGGTTCTTCGCCAGCCACTTCAGACGGCGTTTCAACTCGCGCTCCTCGCAGATGGGCTCCCACTGGAAGGGCGTGTTGGGCTTCGGCACGAAGCCGTTCAGCGCAGGGATAATCTTGCCCGCGCGGCCGAAGCGTCGGCCCGCTTCGAGCATCCTGTCCTTGATGCGCGTGACGAGTTCGACCATCGCTTCGAGGTCTTCGTCCCGTTCGGTCGGCAGCCCCGCCATCATGTAGAGCTTTACAGTCAACATGCCTCGGTCGAAGACCGCGCCGCAGATGTCCACTATCTCGTCGTTGGTCAGGTTCTTGTTGATGACGCGGCGCAGGCGATCGCTGCCCGTCTCGGGCGCGACGGCGATCTGCTGGTCGCCCGACTCGACGAGCGCGTCCAAAAGCTCGTCCTCAATCTGGTCGAGCCTCAAACTCGAAACAGAAATCTTATAGCCCATCTCGCGAAGCCCGCGCAGTATGTCGCTGATTTCGGGGTGGTCGCAGACGGCCGTCGAGACGAGCCCTATCTTGTCTGTGCGCGCGCGCCACTCTTCGGCCTTGGCGAGGATGTCGCGCGCCGGGACGACGCGCGGCGGCCAGTAGTTGAAGCCGGCCCAGCAGAAGCGGCAGCCCTGCGAGCAGCCGCGCGAAATCTCGACCAGAAAGCGCTCGCCCATCTCGGCCTCGGGCGCCCAGATGATTGAAGACGGCGCGAAGACTTCCGGCTCCTTCAGCTTCGCCACAATGTCCGTGTCGCCACGGCGCATCGCTCGGCGGAGACTTCCTTCCTTCGGGTTCTCGGCGGCGACGATGCGGCCGACGGTCGGCGGCACGCCCTCCTCCTTCGGCGTGTAAGCCTCGACGGTGCCGTCCCGTTTGTACGTCACCTCGTAGAGCGAAGGCACGTAGAAGCCTCGGCCGACGCGCGCGAGCTTGAGGAGCAAGTCCTCCTTCGTCCCGCCCTCTTCGGCGTTCTCGAACAGAAGGTCAACGAGCTTCGGTACAAGTATCTCGCCCTCGCCGACGGCGACAACGTCGGTGAACTCGGCGATGGGCTCGGGGTTGAGGAACGAAGCGGCGCCGCCCATCAGGACGAGCGGGTCGTGCGGCGTGCGGTCTTTCGCCCAGACGGGCACGCGCGCCAGCTTCAGGACGCGCGCCATGTTGAGGAAGTCGGTCTCGAAAGAGATGGAGAAGGCGAGTATGTCGAAGTCGCGCACGGGCGTCTGCGATTCGAGCGAGAGCAGCGGCGTGCCGGCGCGCTCGTACTCGCGCAGCTCCGCGTCGTCGGGCAGGAAGACGCGCTCGCAGGAGACTTCGGGGACGCGGTTGAACAACTCGTAGACCGACTGGAACCCGAGGTTCGCCATCCCGACCGCGTACACGTTCGGGTAGCACAAAGCGACGCGCAGGCTGGCCCCGCGCTTCTGCGTCCAACCCTCCTCGGCGGCGAGCTTTCGCCTGTAACTCTCTAAAACTTTTTTCGACATACTTCGGCCAAAACTAAAGACGGCAAGACCGGTTTTGATGCCCGAGTCTTGCCGCCAGTTTACCATTACCGTCAGACTGAACTCACTTCCCCTTGCCGCCACCCTTGACGACGCGCGGCGGACGCGGGGGCGGCTTCCGCGCCGGCTTCGGCGGGAAGTACTTCTCCCGAACTTTCTTCGCCAGTTCGGGCGAGATGTTGTTAGACGGCAACTTCATCAAATCATCCTCCCGCCGCTCACCGCCTCGTCAGGCTGGCGCTTTAAACTGCGCGCGGAACTCATTGAAATCCGCGCGCAACTCATGAACCGCCGTCTCCAAGCGATCTAACCGGACTTCCATCCGGTCGAGCCTGCTCTCCGTCCGGTCGAGGCGGCCCTCCATTCTGTCCAGCCGCACCTCTACCCTATCGAGACGACCCTCCACCCTGTCAAGCCTAGCCCCGACGGCGGCGAAACCTTCGGTCACTTGCTCGGCGAGCATGGTCATGCGCTCGCCGAGCGCATTGATGCGTTCGAGGACTGTCTCAATGGTCGGCCGCGTGGTTGTGTCTTCGGACATCACTTTACCTCCGCCAAAAGATTACCCGTTGGCGGCCGGGCTTCGTCTGAAGATTACGCGCGCCGGGTGCGGTCGTCAACGTCAGGCTCTACTACTGGCGGACGCTTTCGAGGAACGCCTTGAGCTTGCGCGAGCGCGAGGGGTGGCGGAGTTTGCGCAGGGCTTTCGCCTCGATCTGGCGGATGCGCTCGCGCGTGACGGCGAAGTGCTGGCCGACCTCTTCGAGCGTGTGCTCGGAGCCGTTAGGGCCGAGGCCGAAGCGCATCTTGATGACCTTCTCCTCGCGCGGCGTGAGCGTGGCCAGAACCTCGTCCGTTATCTCGCGCAGGTTCGAGGCGACGACGGCGTCAGCGGGGTTGAGGATGGAGCGGTCTTCGATGAAGTCGCCGAGGTGCGAGTCTTCTTCCTCCCCGATTGGAGTTTCGAGGGAGATAGGTTCTTGAGCAATCTTCAAGACCTTTCGCACCTTCGAGACGGGGATGTCCATCTTGCGCGCGATCTCTTCGCTCGTCGGCTCTCGCCCAAGCTCTTGAACCAGAGCGCGGCTGGTGCGGATGAGCTTGTTAATCGTCTCGATCATGTGGACGGGGATGCGGATGGTGCGCGCCTGATCGGCGATGGCGCGTGTGATGGCCTGCCGAATCCACCACGTGGCGTAGGTCGAGAACTTGTAGCCGCGCCTCCACTCGAACTTGTCCACCGCCTTCATCAGGCCGATGTTGCCTTCCTGTATCAAGTCTAAAAATTGCAGCCCGCGGTTCGTGTACTTCTTGGCAATCGAGACCACGAGGCGCAGGTTCGCCTCAATCAATTCGCGCTTGGCCTGCGCCGTCTCGGTCTCGCCGGTGACGATGGCTTGGAGCGAGCGCTTAATCTCGACGGGCGCGACCTGATGGTCGGCCTCTATCTGTTGGAGCCGCTTGCGCGCGTTCGAGATGTGGCGCTTGAACTCCTTCTCCTCGTCGGGGCGCAGCTTCTTGCGGCCGAGCTTCTCTGTGTAGCTCGCGATCTCGTTCTCGGCGACGCGAATCTCCTTGTGGACTTTCCTGATTGAGTTGATGAGGCGCTGGCGCGCGTGCTCGGTCAGGTTGAGCTGCTTCATCTCCTGCGCGATCTCAAGGCGCATCCGCGCGACCTTGCGCTTCAGGCGCAGGAGCTTCTTCGACTTCTTGCCCTTCAGAAGCTTCTGCTCGGCGCGCAGACGCTCCCACTCCTTGATCCCGACCTTGAAGACGCGGCGGATGTTCTCCACCCCTTCCAGCGTCCAACGCAAATACTCGTCGGCCTTGTCCTCCTGCCCGGTCAGCTCGGCCTGCTCCGAGAAGGTGACGTAGTCCCTTATGTTCAGCCGCCCCTCTTCCAACTCCTCGCCCACCTTGCAAAGCTCCTTCACGGCGGTGGGCGAGCGCGAGATGGCTTTTTGAGTTTTAATCTGCCCGCGCTCGATGCGCTTGGCGATGGAGACCTCGCCCTCGCGCGTCAGCAAGGGCACGATGCCCATCTCGCGCAGGTAGAGGCGGACGGGGTCGTTCGTCTTCTCAAGGACGCCGGCCGAGAGGTCTAGCTCGATGTCTTCGTCCAGCTCGCCGTCAAGGTCTTCGGGCGCGATTGTCCCGGAGACGGGCGAGACTTCGATGAGGCGCTCGTCCGAGTCGGTGACGGTGATGTTCGAGCCTTCGAGCTTCTGGAGCACGTCCTCGATGTCGTCGGGCGAGACAATGTTGTCAGGAAGCTCCCGGTTGAGGTCGTCGAACGTGAGGAACTTCTTGTCGCCGCCGAGTTCGAGCAGGCGCTGCATCACGTCTTCCTGATCTTTCTCTTCCATGCTCATTTCCGTGTCCACCTCGGGTTCCTGCTCGGTGAGTCGGGGCCGGCTGAAGAATGGCGGTCGGCTCAGGACGGTGAGTGCGTGTTGACGGTGACGCCGCCCGCGCGCGGGAGCAGGGCGGTGCGCCTCCGCTTGAGTTCGAGGTCTTCCATGATGAGTTCGTCGCGGCGGGCCTCTTCGCCCGCGCGGTCGGCCGCGGCGATCTCCGCGGCGAGTTCCCTGATGCGCCGGTCGTAGCTCATCAGACGCAGCGTCATCAAACAACTCTCGGCCTCGGCCAGAAACTGGTCGGCGGCCTCGCCCTCTGCGCGCTCGGGCTCGTACATCCAGAGCTCGGGCAGGAAGCCTTGGGCCGGGTCTTCGCCCACGAGCGCGCTCAGAGAGTCGAAGCTCACCTCCGCGCCTTCGAGGTCTGCGCGGCGGAGCGCGTCGAAGATGGCGGCGGTGGCGAGCGACTCGAAGTCGCTCTCGTGAACCTGCGGGAAGACCGCTTGCCGCAGCTCCGCGTCGTGCAGCAGCAGCTCAAGCAGGCGCTTCTCGGCGACGGTCGGCTGGCCGGCCGCGGCGCGCACGAACTTCTTCTTCACGTCGTCGGGCGGCGCGGCCTTCGGGTCGCGCGCGCTCGCAGTCTTCCAGAGGTCTTGTCTGAGGCTCGGGTCTTCCACGCGCAGCGCGTCCATCATCATGTCGAAGTATTCGCGCCGCTGGATCGGGTTCCGCACGGCGCGTATGAAAGGGAGAACCTCTTCGACCGCCTCGGCCTTCTGCGCGGGGTTGCGCAAGGAGCGTTCGCGCGTGGCCTGCTCTAAGACAAACTGGATGTGCGGCAGGGCCTCGCCGCGTCGCCTGTTGTACTCGTCTGCGCCTTGCGCGCGGACGAACTCGTCGGGGTCTGACCCGTCGGGGAGGACGAGCACCTTGACTTCAAAATCTTCCGGCAGAAGAACCTCTATGGCGCGTTTCGCCGCGTTGATTCCGGCGCGGTCACCATCATAATTGACGACCACTTTGCGCGCAAACCTGTTCAGGAGCCGCGCCTGTTCACCTGTTAAAGCAGTCCCCAGACTCGCCACGACGTTGCGAACGCCGTGCTGGAACGGCACGATTAAATCCAGATAACCCTCGACGAGAATCGCGAACTTCTTCCTCCGTATCTCCTCGCGCGTGACGCTCAAGCCGAAGAGGTGTCTCCCCTTCGTGTAGGCCGCCGTCTCGGGCGAGTTCAAATACTTCGGCTCGTCGCCCGGCCGCATCGCGCGCGCGCCGAAGGCGACGGGCCTTCCCTGCGCGTCCGTCACGGGGAAGATGAGGCGGCCGCGGAAGCGGTCGTAATAGCCGCCCTGTTCCTTCTTCACGACCAGACCGCTGCGCTCAATCTGCCCGACGGTCGCGCCCTTCGACTTCAGATAAATCCCGAGCGCGTCCCAACTGTTCGGCGCGTACCCGAGCCGGAACGCCTTGACGGTCTCCTGCGTCAGCCCGCGCCCCTCGACGTACTCGCGCGCCGCGCGCGCCTCCGCGTGCTCTTCGGCGAGTTGTCGCTCCCAGAACTCCAAAGCCCACGCGTTGAGCTGTACGACCTCGTCCGCCTCCTTCCGCTTCGCCTCGAAACGCTTGTCTTCCACCAACTCCGGCAGAGGCACGCCGACCTTCTCCGCCACGATGCGCACGGACTCGGGGAACGACACGCCCTCCAACTCCATCACGAAGTTAAAGACCGAGCCGCCCTTCGAACACCCGAAGCAGTAGAAGATGTTCTTCGACGGGTTGACCGAGAACGAGGGCGTCTTCTCCTGATGGAAAGGGCAGCACGCCATCCAGTTCGCGCCCTTCTTCTTCAGCGTCACGTAGTCGCCCACCACCCGGACGATGTCCGCCTGCCGCCTCAAGTCGTCAATGAATGTCTGCGGGTAACGCATGCCTGTATAGATTCAAACCCACGGGGCGGGCGCGTGGCAAGGGCCGGGGCGCGGGGTGGGCGTCTAAAGTATATGCGCGAAGAAGCGTTTTAATTTCACCCGGTCGAGGCGCCCGTCGGTGCGGACGCCGCTGCACACGTCGAGGCCGAAGGGGCGCACCGTCTCAATCGCCTCCGCGACGTTCTCGGGCTTCAGCCCTCCGGCAAGGAAGACGGGCGCGGGCGAGTCGGCGGCGACGCGGCGGCTTACGCGCCAGTCGTGCGTGCGACCCGTCCCGCCGAGCTCCTTGACGGCGAGGCTCTGGTTGCCCGAGTCGAGCAGCAGCGCGTCCACGTGCGGCGCGACCGTTAAAGCCTCCTCGAAAGACTCCTCGCCGCGGACGTGTACGACCTGCACTATGGGGACGCCCGGCAACGCTCTCCTCAACTCGCCGTAGACTCCGCGCGGCACGCGGTCGCACAACTGCAAGGTGTTCACGCGGCAGCGGCGCTGCTGCGCGATGATGGACTCCGCGTCCTGCCTGCACGTCAGCAGGAACGTCGCGACCGTTGGCGGCACGCGCGCGGCTATCAACTCATCGCCGATGACGCCCGGCCCGCTCGGCATCTCGGAGACGAGCCCCACGGCCGACGCGCCGCACTCGACGGCCGTCAGCATCTCCTCGACGCTCGCGACGCAGCAGACTTTAACGCGCGGTCGCATCAACTCAGACCTTAAGTCTCTTACTGCTTCAACTCGACGACCGTGGCGCCGGCGCCGCCCTGATTCTCGGGGGCGAGGTCGAAGCGCGCGACGTGCGGGTGGTGGCGCAGGATGTCGTGGACGGCGCGGCGAAGGGCGCCGGTGCCGTGGCCGTGGATGATGCGGACGTGCGTGTGGCCGTGGAGGTAGGCTTCGTCGAGGAAGCGGTCAACCTCGTCGCGGGCGTCGTCGGTCGTGCGGCCGATGAGGTTAAGCTCGGCGTCCGCGCCCTCGCGCGCGGACTTGAGTTTGACCTCGGTGCCGCGCTCCTGCATGCGCCGCAGACGCCCGGCGAGCGTGTCGTCCTCCTTCGACTTGCGTGGCTGCGCCTTGACGAGTTCGAGGTTTGAGACTTTTTCGCGGAAGCGCAGGTTCTTGACGCGGACTTCGGCCTCGCCGTCGCTGACGCGCTCGACCGTGCCGGTCATGCCGAGCGTCTTCATGCGCACCTCGTCGCCGGCCGCGATGTCGCGCGGCGGCTCGTCGGTGGATGTTGAAGGAGGGGCCGTGCGGCCTTCCGTATCGCGCCCGCCTTTGACGACGCGGACGCCGGAGTCGCCGGCCGGACTTCCCGTCGAAGTCGAGGCGCGCGTGGCGGCGCGCGCCTTCTGCGCCTCGCGTCGGAGTTCGGCGGCACGGCGCTCGGTCTCGCGCTCGACGCGCACGCGCTGCGCGCGGTCTTCGATCTTCGAGTAAAGCTCGCGCGCCTGCCGCTCGAAGTCCGCAACGGCGCGTTCGAGTTGGCGCGCGAAGTCGGCCTGACGTTCGCGCTCGCGGCGCTCGGCCTCGGCGTCGAGAGAGTTGTAGCGCTCGGCGACGGCGCGTCGCTCCTCTTCGAGCGCGCGGCGCAAGTTTTCTGCCTCTTCCGATTCGCGCTGTATGCGTCGGAGGTAGCGTTCGGCCGCGAGCGTGCGTTCGTCAACGCGGCTCCGTGCTGCTTCAATAATCTCCTCAGGCAGGCGAAAGCGGCGCGCGATTTCGAGTCCGGCCGAAGAGCCCGCGACGCCGACGAGCAGGCGGTAGGTCGGCTGCAAAGTCCGCTCGTCGAACTCGACGCTCGCGTTCTGCACGCCCTCCTCGTTCGACGCGTACATCTTGAGCCCCGAGTAGTGTGTCGTCGCGATGACGTGCGCGCCGCACGCGCGCCGGAAGTGGTCAACGACGGCGACGCCGAGCGCCGAGCCCTCTTCGGGGTCTGTGCCCGTGCCGACTTCGTCCAGCAGGACTAGCGCGGGCGCGCGGCACTCTTCGACCATGCGGCGTATGTTCGAGACGTGCGAGGTGAAGGTCGAGAGGTTCGCGGCGAGCGACTGCCGGTCGCCGATGTCTGCGAGCACGGAGGCGTAAGCAGGCACGCGCGCCTCTCGCGCGGGGATGTGCAGACCCGAGAGCGCCATCAGAGAGAGCAGCCCGGCCGTCTTGAGCACGACGGTCTTGCCGCCCGCGTTCGCGCCCGAGATGACCATCACGGGCGCTGACGTGTCGAGACGCAGAGAGACGGGCACGACTTCGAGCCCCTGCTCGCGCAAGTTCTCTTCGAGCAGAGGGTGTCGGGCTTCGACAAGCTCTAAGGCGTTCTCTTCATCAATCAAAGGCTCGACGGCGCGCAGGTGCGCGGCGAGCGCGGCCCTTGCGCCCACGAAGTCAAGCTCGGCGACCGCCTCGGCCGCGAGTTCTATCGAAGGCAGCTCGGCGCGAAGCTCTTCCGTCAGCGTCAGCAGTATGCGCGCGATCTCGCGCTCTTCGGTCTCGCGCAGGGATTGCAGCTCGTTGTTGGCCTCGATGGTCTCAAGCGGCTCGACGAAGACGGTCGCGCCCGAAGAGGAGAAGCCGTGCGCGACTCCGGAGACGCGTCCGCGGTGGTCGCTGCGGACGGGGATGACGAAGCGTTCGTTACGGATGGTGACGAGCTGGTCTTGAATCGCCTCCTCGCTGCGGCGCATCAACGTTTCGAGCGAGCGCGTGATGGTCGAACGCATCCGCACGATGTCGGCGCGTATGCGGGCGAGTTCTGGGCTGGCGCGGTCGTCCAGCTCGCCCGACGGAAGTATCTTCGAGAAGACGCGCGCGGCCAGACCGGGCAGAGTGCGCGGCAGTCCCTCTACAACTTCCCACAACACCGGCGCGGCCTCGCGCTCGGCGGCGACCGCGGCGCGCGCGTCCGACGCCTGCTCGCACAAACGCGCCAACTCCAACAGCACGGGCGGGTCGAGTATCGTCCCTTCGATTCTCAAACGCGCCAACGACTCGGCCGGGTCGGCCAACTCCGAGAACGACCACCGCGCCCCGCGTGCGCGCAGCTCGACACACTCCGAGACGGCACGCAGCGCCCGACGCACCTCTTCGGCCGAGTCGAGCGGCGCTAAGGCGTCGGCGCGCTCGCGCCCCATCGGCGTCTGCGCGTAGCGGCGCACGAGCGCACGCGCCCCCTCGTACTCAAGCACCCCGAAAGCCTGATCGTTCATACGTGAATGGTAAACCATGAGGCGTGAACCGTGAACCGTAAACCGTGACGAGAGGAAGTCAGTTCTTACCTGTCGCGGCTCACGTTCTTTGTCGCCTGCGTTCGGTGCCGCGCATGGCGGCGTCGAAGAGGCGGGAAGGGTCGAGGAGTTGTACGGACGCGCCGTCGTCTTCGAGTTCGAGCGGGCCGGCGATTTCGTCCGCGGCGAGCGCGAGCTGTTCGTCTCCGCGCAGCGCGACGGCGAAACGCGGCGCCGCCGTGCGTGACTCTGCGGACGCCGCTTCGTGCGCGGGGGCGTTCGCTTTCGAGGCTTGCCGAGGGAAGAGCGCGGCCGTGTCGAGCAGCGTGTACATCCGGCCGCGTACGCAGACGACGCCGAGCACCGCGGCCGGCGCTTGCGGCAGCGGGACGGGCTCCGCGCCTTCGGCCACGCCCTCTGCCTCTTCGGCGCGGACGGCGAACGCGCGCCCGCCCGCGCGCAGCACGAGCAGGCGATGGGTCGCCGCGCCGTCTTTCGTTGATTGCTGTTCTTCCATCTCTACGTGCTTGGGGCTCTGGCCCGATTCTAGCACGTACGAGAGTCACGGTCGGGCTTCTGGTAAACTTGTGGCAAACCGGAAACGTGGGGCGGCGCGTAAATTCCGCGCGGCCGGAGAGGGGAAGGGGACGATGGACGAATTCGACCGCTACCGCGCGGAGATGAACGAGCGGCTGCTCGGCTCGGGCCACCTCGGCATCAAGCGCTTCTTCGCGCTCGACACGCAGGCTTACGAGCAGGGCGCGCTCGACAAGAAGACGAAGGAGTTGATGGGGCTCGTCGCGTCGGCCGTGCTGCGCTGCGACGACTGCGTGACCTACCACATCAAGCAGTGCGTCGAGGTCGGCGTCACGCGCGAGGAGTTCTTAGACGCCTTCAACGTCGCGCTCGTCGTCGGCGGCTCGATCACGATCCCGCACCTGCGCCGGGCCGTGGACAGGCTCGACCAGTTGCTCGAAGGCCGTTAAGGGCTGCGCCTGACCCAGTACATCTCGTACATCTTGAAGCGCGAGTTCGAGCCCGCGGACATGTCCACGAAGCGCGGCGAGATGAAAGAGGCGTGCGGCTCGAAGCCGAGCGCGTTCTGCGGGAGCCGTTCAATCTTCCCCGAAGCGACGCGCGTCTTGTACGTCTTGAAGGGCTGGCCGTTGGCCTTGAGGACGAGCGACAACTCGCCGTCCTTCTTCGCCATGTCGGCGAGCGTGAGCCAGTGGGCGCGCGGCACGCCCGGCACGCTCAACTGCTTGTGTTGTATGAACTGCCAGTCGTTGAGGGTCGGGATGACGGGGCCGGTGCTCGCCGCGACCTCCTGCCCGTTCGAGAGAAGGTGGAGCGTGACGCGCGCGTCCTTCATCCCCGCGGGAAGCTCGCGCAGGCTCATCCACCAGTTGAAGTGAACCTCGCCCGAGGGGTCGTCGGGCACGACCGAGAAGTACGCGAGGTCTTTGAACTGTCCGTCGCGCACGAAGCTGCGGCCGGGCCGGAAAGGGTCGCTGCTCACCTGCTCTTTCAGAGAGAAGGGGAGCGTCGTGACGGCCTGCCCGTCCACGACGACCGACATCGTGAAGTCGCCCGACTGGCCTATGCGTACAACTCCGGGCACGCCGTCCGGCTCCAACAATCCGAAGGCGGGGAACTCCATCGGCTCGAAGCGCAAGGGCACGCTGGCAACCTCGCCGCCGCCGGCCTTCGAGATGACGAACGAAGCCTTCTTCAGGCCCGCGGGCGGGAAGACGAGCTGCACGTGCTCGACGAGGAAGCCGCCGTCGGCCTCGTAGAAGCGTAGGTTCATGAGCGACTGGTACTCGACCGCGGGCTTGTACTGCTGCGCGTCGGCGGGCGCGGCGGCGGCACAGAACAGCAGCGACAGGAGCAACGCCGGCAGGGCTTTTACACTCGTATGTTTCATCGTGCCTCTCACAGTCGTCAGATTTTCAAAGGGGCGAGCCTCGCGAGGTGCGTCTAACTGCCGCCGGTATTAAACACAAAATGAGTTCATTTTCAATTAAAATTCACTCGATGACGTTGAGAGTGTTCGTGTCAGTCCTGACGGTCTGCCTGCTGCTCGCGGCAGTCGGCCGCGCCCAACAGGTGAAAGGCGGTGAAGACGTGTCGGAGCGTGAGCGCGGGCGCGTGCGCGCGCCGGAGTTGGAGGGCGGGCGCGGCTGGCTGAACACGGACAGGCCGCTCTCGATAGCGGGTCTGCGCGGCAAGGTCGTGCTGCTCGACTTCTGGACTTACGGCTGCGTCAACTGCATGCACGTCATCCCTGACCTCAAGCGGCTTGAGGCGAAGTACCCGACGCAGCTCGTCGTCATCGGCGTCCACTCGGCCAAGTTCGAGAACGAGAAGGAGACCGAGAACATACGCCGCATCGTCCTCCGCTACGGCCTCGAACACCCCGTCGTCAACGACGCGGACTTTCGCATCTGGAACGCCTACGCCGTGCGCGCGTGGCCGACGCTCGTCCTCATAGACCCGGCCGGCTACGTCGTCGGCGCGGCGCCCGGCGAGGGTCACTACGAGGCGCTCGACAAGGCCGTCGGCCAGCTCGTCGAAGAGTTCAAGCGCCGCGGCGAGTTGGACGAGCGGCCTTTGAAGTTCGCGCTTGAGCGCGCGAAGGTCGGAGACCTGCCGCTAGCCTTCCCCGGCAAAGTTTTAGCGGATGATAAAGGCGACCGTTTGTTCGTCGCCGACACGAACCACAACCGCGTCGTCGTCACGCGCCTCGACGGCACGCTCCTTTACACCATCGGCTCTGGCGCTCGCGGCTCGAAGGACGGCGCCTTCGAGGCGGCGAGCTTCCACCGCCCGCAGGGGCTCGCGCTCGACGGCGATTCGCTCTACGTCGCCGACACCGAGAACCACCTCATACGCCGCGCAGACCTCAAGGCGCGCACGGTCGAGACGGTCGCCGGCACAGGCGAGCAGTTGCGCGACTATTCGTTGCGCGGCGGCCCGGCGCGCACGACCGCGCTTAGCTCGCCTTGGGACTTGACGCTCGCGGGCCGCGCGCTCTACATCGCGATGGCCGGGCCGCACCAGATTTGGAAGCTCGACTTGGACAGCCGCGAAGTCTCTCTCTTCGCAGGCACGGGGCGCGAGGCGCGCGCCGACGGGCGACGACTCGGCGACTTCACAGACGAGTCGGCCGCGGCCTTCGCGCAGCCCTCGGGGCTCGCCAACGACGGGAAGACGCTCTACGTCGCCGACGCCGAGTCGAACATCATCCGCGCCGTCTCGCTCGGCGGCGCGGCGGGCGCAGAGATGAAAAGGGACGGCGGCGCGCAGATAAGGGCGGCCGCGTTCTCTTCGGCGGACGACGAAGTGCGGACGCTCGTCGGCGGCGACCTCTTCGAGTTCGGCGACCGCGACGGCGCGGGCGACGACGTGCGTTTGCAACACCCGCTCGGCCTCGCGCTCGACGGCGGACGCCTCTTCATCGCAGACACCTACAACCACAAGATCAAACTCCTCGACCCGCGCACGCGCCGCGTCTCGACCTTCGCCGGCACGGGGCACCCCGGACAGAAGGACGGCGACCGCCCGGAGTTCTACGAGCCGGGCGGCCTCTCAATCGCGCGCGGACGACTCTACGTCGCCGACACGAACAACCACGCCGTCCGCGTGATTGACTTGACGACGAAGCAGACGACGACTCTCGTCATGCGCGGACTCGAACCGCCGCCGATCTCTTCGACGGAAGCTGCCGGCGAGTCGGAAGCCGCGGGGCCGAACGCGGAAGAGTTGAAGCCCGCCGTACAAAAACTCGGCGCGGGCGACTCGTCGTCGCTCGTCGTGGACGTGCAACTCCCCGCGGGCTATCACCTCAACCCGGCCGCGCCGCAGCGCTACCGCGTGACCGTCGAGTCGGGGCGCGAACGCCTCGCCCTCGGCGGCGCGGACACGACGGCGCGCGGCGGCGACGCCGCCTATCAACTCGGCAAGACGGACAAGGCGTTGCTGCTCCCGCTCGTCCTGCCCTTGCGGCCGACCGCCGCGGGCGCGGCCGAGCTGCGCGTCAGCCTCACCCTCTACTACTGCCGCGAGGACAACACCGGCACCTGCCGCATCAAGACGCTCGTCTGGCGTGCGCCCGTCGAGGTCACGCCCGGCACGGGCGCCGCGCAGGAGATAAAGTTGCAGGGGAAGGTGGAGTGAGGGGGAGTGGGCAGACGGCAGCAGGCGGTACATCCCCGAAGGGGATGAAGACAATAGCCGGGGGTGAAGCCGGAGCCGCGAGCCGCAGGCGAGAAGGCGGGGCGCAACCCCCGGTAACTGCGCCAGAATAATTCTGACCCTGAAGGGGTCGCACAGCGTTTCGCATGTACGACCCCTTCAGGGTCGGAACGTTTTATTCGTCGCTTCCCGGGGGCGGCGCTCACTCGCTTCGTTCGTTCACTCTGCCCCCGGCTATTACCTTCATCCCCTTCGGGGATGTACCGCCTACTACCAGCTCAGTTCCGCGAGAGGTCGCCCGCGTCGTCGAGGAGTTCGGGCCAGAGGGCGCGGCTGTGTTCGAGTTCGCGGTCGAGCAGGGCGCGCGTCTGGGCGAGTTCGGCGCGCAGTTCGGCGTTGGCGCGTTCGAGGCCGGCGATGTACTTCTTCTGCTGGCGCGTGCGCGCTTCCAGAAACATCGCGTAGAAGTAGAGCACGCCGGCTATGGCGGCCAGCGTCAGCGCGAGAACGAGGGCGGCGTAAAACTCCACGGCTTTCTTCCCTGCTTGTCGGTTGTCGTTTTCCTAAATTACTACCCCTTCCCGCGCGTTTGCGCAAGTCCCCCGCGGCGGGTTCGTTTTTCCCGCCCGCGCGATATAATCCGGTCTCCGACTTCTGCCCCGAACCTCAACAGCAGTGGTCTGGCTTTTACTCGACGAAGGAGGAAACCTCGTGCCATTCGCAGTGAAGGGATTGACGACGCGCGCCGTCGTGCGCGCGTGCATCGCGGCGCTTCTGCTCGCCGCCTCGGCGGGCGCGGCGCGCGCGCAGACGTGGACGCTCGCGTGGAGCGACGAGTTCAACGGGCCCGCGGGCTCGGCCGTGGACGGGACGAAGTGGGTCTTCGAGACGGGCAACGGCTCGAACGGCTGGGGCAACCATCAACTTGAGTACGACACCAACTCGACGAAGAACGCCGCGATGGACGGCGCCGGCAACCTCGTCATCACATCCATCAAGGAGACGTTGGGCAGCAAGTTCCGCTGCTGGTACGGCGTCTGCCAGTACACGTCCGTGCGCATGAAGACGCAGGGCAAGTTCGAGCAGGCTTACGGGCGCTTCGAGGCGCGCATGAAGTTGCCGTACGGGCAGGGGATGTGGCCCGCCTTCTGGATGCTCGGCAACAACATCCAGCGCGCGGGCTGGCCGACCTGCGGCGAGATAGACATCATGGAGAACATCGGCCGCGAGCCCTCGCTCGTCCACGGCACGATTCACGGCCCCGGCTACTCGGGCGCGAACGGCATCGGCGCGCCGTACGCGCTCACGTCCGGCAACTTCAGCGACAACTTCCACGTCTTCGCCGTCGAGTGGGAGCCGAACCAGATACGCTGGTACGTGGACGGCAACCTCTACCAGTCGCGCACGCCCGCGGACTTGCCTTCGGGCTCGGCGTGGGTCTTCGACCACCCGTTCTTCATGCTCCTCAACGTGGCGGTCGGCGGCTACTGGCCCGGCGACCCGGACGCGACCACCGTCTTCCCGCAGAAGATGTACGTTGACTACGTGCGCGTCTACCGCGCGCAGTAGGCGCGGCGTTGTGAAGTGAAGTGAAGCGAAGCCCCGCGAACCTCAAAGCATTCGTCCGACCCACACTAAAAGGAGACGCGTATGCTCAGAAAGCTTCTGCCGCTACTCACGCTCTTAATCGCGCTGCCTTCGGCCGCACGCGCCACGCCCGTCTCGGTCTACGGCGCTTGGCTCTGCGGCAACGACGCCTGCACTTGGGCCAGCGTGCGCGACATGAACGACTTCGACGTGAAGAACCACTGGCTCGTCAACCGCGGCGACGGGCTGCCCTCGGTCAACCTCGTCGTACTCAGCTTCGTCCAGCCCCTCAAGCTCCTGAACCGCACGACCGACGCGCAGACCTTGAACGGCGTCCCGCGCGGGATGACGCCCGAGGTCGTCAACTACTTCAAGAGCCGCGGCGTGCGCGTCATGCTCTCCGTCGGCGGCATCACCTACGTTGACGCGTGGAATCAGGCGCTCGCCGCGAACCCGACGCAGTTGGGTTTGAACGCGGCGCAGGTCGCGCAGTCTCTCGGCGTCGGCATCGAGATAGACTACGAGGAGAACACGAGCCCGAACCTCGCGGGCCTTCAGGCGTTCATAGACGCATACCGCTCGCAGCTCCCCTACGACGCCACGGGCGGCAACCACGCCGCGCGGCTGACGATTGACCTTGCGTCCGGCGACCGCTGGCTCATCGCGCTGACGCGCAAGGCGACGACCGACTGGCTGAACACCACGACACCCGTGCTCGACTACGCCAACGCGATGGTGCCGAGCAAGCAGCCCACGAGCGCCTCTTCGGCGCAGGCCGACTGGCAGGAGCACATAGACGGCAAGGCGCAGTACAGCCCGCCCGTCCCGCCGCTCGCCGCGGCCAAGTTCACCGGCGCGCTCTACATCGTCACGGGGCAGAACCCCTGCCCCGAGTGCACGAACTTCGGCGCGTCGCTCATCAGCTCGACGGGCAGCTACGTCCAGAGCGTGCAGACGAAGGTGGGGACGACCAACGGCATGCTCGGCTACATGTTCTGGGCGGCCGAATGCCCCTCGACGCGGCGCATCTGCACGACGCCGCCCAACACCTGCGAGAACGGCGTCGGCGCCGGCGCGCGCACCTACGCCGTGCCCATCCCGATGCAGCCGCTCAGGCAGAACTGAGGGAGGAAGTAGGCAGATGGCAGTAGGCAGTCAGACATAGACGCCCGCCGGGATTTAATGCGCGACGAGCCCGCGGAGCGGGCGGGCAGCATAAAGCCCGGCGTGGAGCGCAGCGCAACGCCGGGTAACGAGCGGCATAGAAACGACGGAGCCCCGGAGG
>DATFHD010000007.1:0-6435 GCA_035248785.1 Pyrinomonadaceae bacterium
GAGCACGACGACGCTCGCCGCCGTCTCGCTCAGGCGCGTCTCCGTCCGCGCGGCCGTCACCGTCACGCGCTCGGCCAGCGCGAGAGGCGCGAGCACGACGCGCACCTCGCGCCCGTCCCAACCTCCCGCCGCCCACCCACGCCTGTACCCCTCGAAGCCTTCGGCCGAGACCATCAGCACGAAGTCGTAAGACGGCACGACGGTTACCTCGAAGCGCCCGTCAGCGTCGGTCTTCGCGCCGTTCATGTCCACAGACCTCGCCCACGTCATGACGAGCGCGCCCCGCACAGGCGCGCCGTTCTGGTCAACGACGACGCCGACCAGCGTACGCGACTGCGCGGGCTCCTGCGCGCGCGCCGCCGCACAGGCGAGCGCGACGACAATGAGAAGGCTGACTATCCGCAAAGGCACGCGCCGATGATAAAGCATCCGCGCCGCGTTTGCTCGGAACTGTGTGGCGTGTGCTAGTCTCGCGCGTGTGAATCTATGGCAGGAGGCGGTCATCGCTGCGGCGGCGTTCGCGGCGGGACTCATCAACTCGATTGCGGGCGGGGGGACGCTCGTCTCCTTCCCTGCGCTCTTGTGGACGGGACGCGACCCCGTGCTAGCGAACGCAACAAGCACGGTCGCCTTGTGGCCCGCGTCGCTCGCGGGCGCCTACGGCTTCAGGCGCGAGTTGAAGGGAGGCGCGCGGACGCTCCTGCTCTTCGGCGTGCCTTCGCTCGTGGGCGGGGTGCTCGGCGCGTGGCTGCTTTTGCGCACGCCTTCGGAGACGTTCGGCCGCCTCGTCCCCTTCCTCATACTCTTCGCGACGCTTCTGCTCACGGTGCAGGAGCCCATCTCAAGACGCCTGCGCGGGGCGGCTGACGAACAGAAGCCGCCGACGCGCGCGTGGTGGGCCGGCGCGTTTGTCTTCCAGTTTTTCGTCGGAGTCTACGGCGGCTACTTCGGGGCGGGGATAGGGATTCTGATGCTGGCGGCGTTGGGGCTGCTCGGCTTCACGGACATACACCGCATGAACGCCCTGAAGAACCTGCTCGCCATCTGCATCAACGGCGTCGCGGCCGCCATCTTCATCACGTCGGGCGCGGTCATCTGGTCGGACGTTTTCGTGATGACCTTCGCCGCCATCGCGGGCGGCTACGCGGGCGCGCGCCTCGCCTACAAGCTCGGCCGGCGCTTCGTACGCCTCTTCGTCATCATCACGGGGCTGGTGATGAGCGTGTCGCTCTTCTTCCGTTAACTCCCGGCCTTCGGGAGCCAGCCGTTGAAGCGCATCCACTCTTCGCAGCGCGCGGGCCAGCGCGCGGTCGGGCCGTACTGCGGGTCGAGGCTGTCGCCGTGCGAGCCCTTCGAGTAGACGTGCATCTCGGCGGGCACGCCCGCGTCGCGCAGCGCGCGGTAGAGCATCAGAGTGTTCTCGACCGGCACGGACTGGTCGGCCTCGGTCGCCGCGAGGAAGACGGGCGGCATGTCTTTGCGCACGTGCTTCTCAAGCGACAGCCGCTCGACCAGTTCCGGCGCGGGCTTCTCGCCGAGCAGCGCCGTGCGCGAGCCCTTGTGGACGAAAGGGTCTTCCATCTTGATGACCGGGTAGACGAGCGCGACGAAGTCGGGGCGCGCGCTGACCGAATCCAACTGCGCGCCCGTACGACCCTCGGGCGAGTCGAACAACTCGGCCGCGCTGGCGGCGAGGTGTCCGCCGGCCGAGAGGCCGAGCAGCCCTATGCGGTCTGCGCGCACGCCGAACTCCGCCGCGCGCGAGCGCACCAGACGCACCGCGCGCAGCACGTCGCGCAGCGGCGCCGGGTGGCCGTACTCGACCATTCGATATCGGAGCACGAAGACGGTCACGCCGCTACTGACGAGCCAACGCGCCTCGGGCGGCCCCTCCGTCAGGCTCCCGACGGCGAGGCGCACGTAGCCGCCGCCCGGGCAGAAGATGACGGCCGTGCCGTTGGCCTTACCGCGCTCGGGCGCGAAGACCGTCAGCGTCGGGCGGTGTACGCCGACGACGCGCCCGTTGACCAGCTTCTCCTCCGAAGCGTCCTTATGAATGTCCGGCACGCCCTCGGGCCAAAGCTCTACGACCTTCTTATCCATAGCCTGTCCCGAGGCGGTCAGCGCCGCGGCCGCGACGAGAAGCGCGGAGATGAAGATACGCTTCATAACAGTTACTTCAACTGGCAGATGTCGAGGACGTTCATGTCCGTGTAGTCGAGGTTCTCGCCGCCCATCGCCCAGATGAACGAGTAGCTCGAAGTGCCGCAGCCCATGTGGATTGACCAAGGCGGCGAGACGACCGCCTCGCCGTCCGCCAAGACGAGGTGTCGCATCCGCTCGGGCTCGCCCATGAAGTGCATCACGCGCTGCCCTTCTTTCAGGTCGAAGTAGAAGTAGACCTCCGAGCGACGGTCGTGCAGGTGCGGCGGGCAGGTGTTCCAGACGCTCCCCGTCTTGAGGAGCGTGACGCCGAGGAGCAGTTGCGAAGACTTGCAGACGGCGGGGACGACGTACTGGTAGATCGTCCGCTCGTTCGAGGTCTCCTGCGAGCCGAGGTTGAGCGGCACGGCCTTCTCGACCGAGATGTGAACCACTTCAAAGCGCGCGTGCGCTGGCGTCGAGGCGAGGTAGAACTTGGCGGGCGTGCCCGCGTCGGCCGACTCGAAGGTGACTTCACTGCTGCCCATCGGAATGTACAGGCAGTCCTTCGGAGCCAATTCAAAACGGCCGCCGTCAACAGTCACCACACCAGTTCCAGCGCCGACGTTGACCGCGCCCAACTCGCGCCGCTCAAGGAACGGCTTGCCCTTCGCCGAGGCCGGCTCCTGCTGGACGGGCAGCGCGATTGCTTCGCCCGCGGGCGAGGCGCCGCCGATGACGAAGCGTTCGTAGTGCAGGTAGTTCAGGCGTAGCTCGCCGTCGGCGAACAGCTCTGGGATGTGGTAGCGGTCGCGCAGGTCTTCGTTCGTGGCGCCTTCGACGGAGCCCGGGTGCGTGGCGTAGTAGGTTTTGCGGTACATGGCTATCTTGTCTCCCCTTGAATTGGTGTCGTTAAAGTTCAAGTCCCCGGCTGTATGTAGGGCACCTTGGCGAAGAGCCTGCGCTCGGCGCCGCGCGGGTCGTCTTCCAGATGCGACGGCGTGTTGAAGACCATCGTCTGCCTGCGCGGCAACTGGTAGCGCTCCCAGCGCGGGATTGTCTTGTTGTTCGGGTCGCCCGTGCGCGCGAACTGGATGAAGGTCTCGCTCATCTGGTCGGCCATCGGCTGCGCGGTCGGGCCTTCGGCCGTGGCGCCGGGCTTCGCGATGTTGTCGAAGACGAGCTGTATGTCGGAGGCGTGCGGCGCGCCGAACTTGCCGCCTTCGCGAGGGCTGGCCCAGTCGAGCTGGTATGCGTAGGCGGGCGAGCCGGCCTTCGCGCGCTCCTCTGCCTCGATGACGGCGCCGCGCCAGGAGCGCCCGGCGGTCGTCGCGGCGAAGAAGACTTCCGTGGGAGTGTAACGAGGGTAGAGACGCCGGTACTCTGCGACGACCGCCTCGGGCTGTATGTCCACGCGCATCTGCGGCGCGAGCTTTTCCGGAAGCTGCTCCCAAGTCAGGCGGAAGTTCGACTCGTCGCCGCCGAGGAAGGCGCGCGTCTCGTCGTGCGTGTTGCCGATAATCATCGGAATCTTCAGCGACAGCGGGTGCGCGTCCGGGTAGAAGGGATGGCGCGTCATCGTCCGCTCGTCGAGCACAGGCGCGAACGAGACGCCGCCGAACGGAAGCACGGGGTCGCGCGCGTTGATGGCTTCCAGAAGCTTCTCCGCCGGTACGTTGCGAAGCTCG
Organism: Pyrinomonadaceae bacterium; assembly: GCA_035248785.1. Taxonomy (GTDB): domain Bacteria; phylum Acidobacteriota; class Blastocatellia; order Pyrinomonadales; family Pyrinomonadaceae; genus QHXN01. The sequence continues at coordinate 3,831 of DATFHD010000007.1, forward strand.
CCCGCCTGCTCCGGCTTCAGCTTCAGTGCGTCGAGCACCGCGCGCGCGCGGAGCGTCGCGTTGAGTGGCCCGGAGGCCGTGACCTGCTGGCCGCTCATCGTCGCCGCGCGTTGGAAGAGCCCCGCGGCGGCGGGCGTCGCCAACAGCGTCGCGATCTTCGCGCCGCCGCCCGACTGCCCGAAGACCATCACGCGGTTCGGGTCGCCTCCGAACTCCGCGATGTTGTCGCGCACCCACTTCAGCGCGAGTATCAAATCGAGCTGGCCCGCGTTGCCGGAGTCTGCGAACTCCCCGCCGCCGAAGCGCGCGAGGTAGAGGTAGCCGAAGGCGTTGAGGCGGTGGTTGACCGTGACGACGACCACGTCGCCGCGCCTGCACAGGCGCACGCCGTCGTAGAGCGGGCTCGAACCCGAGCCGTTCGAGTAGGCGCCGCCGTGTATGTAGAACATGACGGGGCGCCGCCGCCCGTCGCGCAGGCCCGGCGTCCAGACGTTGAGGAAGAGGCAGTCCTCGCTCGCCTTCTCGGTCGAGCGCGAGGGTTGCGGCGACATCGGCCCGTATTCGAGCGCGTCGCGTACGCCCGTCCAAGGCTCGGGCGGTAGAGGCGGCATGAAGCGCCGAGCCGTCGTGTCGGCGCCGTAGCGTATGCCTTTGAAGACGTTGATGCCGTTATCAACTGCGCCGCGCACCTGCCCCGCTTTCGTCGTCGCGACGGGCTCGGCGGCCGCGAGCGTCGTGGCGAAGGCCGGTATCTTCAGAAGCGTTGACGCCGCTGCCGCGCCCGCGGCGAGCGCCGACCGGCGCAGAAAAGTTCTACGGTCATTCATATCGTCGGTTCAACTCCGGGTCGCCTTTTATAACTTCACGCTGTTGTTGACGAGCGTTATCTCTTTCGTCGTCGCGTCCGCGTTGATGCGGACGCTGGCGCCCACGAGACGCGCGCCCGAGGGGGCGTCGAACGTCAGCGTGACCGTCTTCGGCAGAAGGTCTGTCGGCGCCTTGAGCGCGGGGACGGCGACGGTCGAGAGCACTTTGCCCGTCGCGTCAACGAGCGAGAGCGTCGCGGGGCGTGTGTCCACGGCGCCGAGGCTGTGAACCGTCACCGTGACTTTGCGGCCGCTCACGCTTACGTCGCCGCGCCCGACGCCCAAGTCCGGGCGCGACCAGTAGGGCATGCCGCGCTCGACGAGCTTCAGCTCGAAGACGGTCGTGGCGTGCGGCGAGAATATGAGCGGCGCCGTGGCCCCGCGCTCAAGGTCTTTCGTTTGCGACAGCACCTCGCTCCCGCCTCGGTCTTGATTGTCGTCGTCGAGGCCGGCGCTTTGACTTATCTGCCAGCGGCCCGGCTCCAAATCCCAAGCGACCATGTCCGCCGTGACCGACTCATCGCTCATGTTGTAGACGACTATCTTCAACGCGTCGGGCGTCGCCTTCGGAATCAGGATGGCGACCTTCTCCTCGTCGCCGGGCCGCGCGAACTTCCAGCTCACGGCGTTGCCGGGGAAGAGAGAGTTGCGTGTGAGCGCGACGCCGCCGAGCCGCGCGCGCTGAAGCTCAGCGTAGGGCACCTCGACGCGGTCAATCCACATGCTGCCTTCCGTGTTCATGTACTCGCGTATGGCCGAGGCCTCCATCTGCGCGGCGTAGAGCGTTTCGAGGTAGCGCTTCTCGCCCGTCAACTGCCATGCGAAGTGCATCGCGGCGTAGTTGGGCGGCGGCGTAATCGGCGCGCGCGCCGTGTTCGTCCCCGCGGCGTTCGGCGGCGGGAGGGTCGGGCGTCGGCTCGTCGCGCCGGGCTGCGCCGCGGCGATGGTCTCCTTGCCCCACTCGTCGCGCAGGTTCAGGAGGTCGAGCGCGTCCGCCGTCATCGAATCCAGAGAGCGCGGGCCTTCGTCCTTGAAGGGTTGCAGGTACTTCGCGTCGCCCGTCCACTTCCACGCCGCCCAGAAGACGGGAAGGACGCTGCCGCGCAGCCAAGGCAAGTCCTTGTCGTCCTCGAAGCGTATCGCGGCGTTCAAGCGGTAGCGCCCATCCTCGCCCTTGTGCCTGTGCGCGAGGAAGCCGTCGGCAAGCTCGGTTACGACCCTTTTCATCTCCGGGTTGCCGTTGAACTGCACGAGCATCAACGCGGGATGGAGAACAAGAATGGAACTCGGCTTCGACCAGCCCCAAGGCTCTTCGGTCGCCATCTTCGAGCCGCTGTAATAAGAAGAGCGTATGTGGCGGTGGCCGGCGGCGTTGACGCCCGTGAGTTTGAGGAGCGCGCGCGAGGTCTCCATCGCGCGCTCAAGCTGCACGGGGTCGCCGTAGTCGAGCAGGAGCGACTGGCCGAGGACTTGTATGCCCTCCTCGTAGCTGTGCAGCTCGTCTGCCTGAATCGTCGAGAGCCCGTTCGTGAACATCCCTTCGGCGTAGAAGGCGTCCATCTCGCGCAGCAGCGACTCCTTTATCTTCTCGGGCTCGGCGCCCATCAGCGCCGTCGCCGGCCACCAGTTCGTCAGGTCGCCGTCGTCGGAGAGGCCGCCGCCGAACTCGCCGTTCTCAATCTGCCTGTGTTCGATGTACCAGAGGACGAAGCGCTTGAGGTAGCGAAGCTGCTCGGTCT
>DATFHD010000008.1:0-20392 GCA_035248785.1 Pyrinomonadaceae bacterium
CATCAACTTCCAGCCGACCGGCGGCGGCAAGGCGGCGATCACGGGCGACTTCGTGATGGTGGCGTCGGAGGTCAACGCCGTCATCCGCGCCCTGCGCGAGAACGGCATCGAGGTGACGGCGCTGCACAGCCACATGCTGACCGAGCAGCCGCGCCTCTTCTTCATGCACTTCTGGGCCGACGACGACGCGCAGAAGCTCGCGCGAGGACTGCGCGCCGCGCTCGACAAAATGAACGTCGTGAAAGGGCAAGCGAAGTAGTCGCCCGCCGGGAAGGGGTGGCGTCATTGAAGGCCCCGAGGGCGAGCAGACCGTCGAGGTCTGCTCCCCCGGCTACGAGACCGCGGAGGTGAAGTTCACCTTCCCCGTCAGTCTTCAGGGCGAGCACCTCATCCTGCTCAAGATCAACAACGACCTCGGCGAGGTGACGGTCGTCGAGACGACGCGGACGGGGCGCGAGATAGACGACACGCCGACGCGCGTCGAGGCCATTGACGAGGAGGAGGTCGGCGAGAAGATGTCCATGCGCCCCGCAAACGTCTCGATGGTCTTGAACGAGAGCACGGGCATCAAGGTGCAACAGACGAGCGCGACCACGCAGACGCAGAGCGTCCGCATACAGGGCTTGGACGGCCGCTACACGCAACTCCTCAAGGACGGCTTCCCGGCCTTCGGCGGCTTCTCGGGGAGCCTCGGCGTGCTCGACATCCCGCCGCTCGACCTCAAGCAGGTGGAGATCGTCAAAGCCCGGCGGCCACCTTCTACGGCGGCGGGGCCATCGCGGGCGTCGTCAACTTCATCAGCCGCGTGCCGGAAGACGAGCCCGTCACGAACCTTATCTTCAACGTGACCTCGGCTGGCGGCGTTGACTTCTCCCTCTTCGACGCGCGCCGCTCAGGCCGCCACGGCTACACGCTCCTCGGCTCGGTCAACTACCAGAAAGAGTACGACGTGGACTCGGACGACTTCACCGAACTCCCGCGGGCGCGCTCCTTCAACCTGAGTCCTCGGTTCTTCTTTTCGCTCGACGACAAGACGCGGCTCACGGTCGGCAACTCCACCTCCGTCCAGAAGCGCGAGGGCGGCGACGTGTTCGTCATCCGCGACGCGGCGGACGCCGTCCACCAGTATTTCGAGCGGAACGACTCGGTGCGCAACATCACTACCCTACAGCTCGACCGCGACCTCTCCGGCGGCCGCCGTGTAGTCGCCCGGCAGAGCCTCGCCTTCTTCGGCCGCGAGATCGAGATACCCGAATACAGGTTCGAGGGCAACCAGTTCAACGCCTACACGGACATCTCTTACTTCCACCCACTGAAGAGCCACGCCCTCGTCTTCGGCTTCAACGCCGCCTACGACCGCTTCATAGAGGGATGCGACAGCGGCAGCCCTCTCCCACGTGACGAAACCCGGCGCACCTTCGGCGGGTACGCGCAGGACAGCTTCAACGTCACGGACAAACTCTCGCTCGAAGCCTACTACACGTCGAGCCAGTACCTGACCGACCGCGACCGGACGCGCCCCTTCCGGGTGGCCGGCGTCTTCGGCGAGAAGAGCTTCGGCAAGTACAGCCTCTTCTTCAACGCCGAGAACGTCACCGACACGCGCCAGAGCCGCTTCGGCACGGTCGTCTTCCCGCCGCACCAGAACCCGACCTTCGCTGAAATCTATACACACACGGAAGGGCGCGTCTTCAACGGCGGAATCAAGGTCAGGCTGTGACCGTGTCTGGCTGTGGCTTACGGGGCGCGAAGGGGTGAAGGAGTTCATCCGCGAAGAGGTCGGCGAACTTCTAGGCGGCGTCATCAACTGGGATGGCGTGAAACGAACGCGCTGACTCGCTCGGCGCTCTTCTTCGTGGTGGCCGGGGTGAACGTTCACCCCGTCTGTTCGAGCATCCGGCGGGCCGCGGCTGCGGCCTCCTTGTACTCGGGCAGGTAGTTCGGGTCGGGCGTCATCGAGAGGATCGCTTCGAGCTGTCTGCGCGCGTCCGCCTTACGCCCGACCGCTAGGTAGGCTTCGGCGAGGTGCAGGCGCAGGAAGGCGTTCCCCTCGCCGAAGCGCAAGCCCTTCTCCATCTCCTCGACGGCCTTGCGCGGGTCGCCGCCGAGCAGCCCCGGCGCCTTGAGGTAGACGAGGCCGAGCACCATGTGGGCGCTGCCGTCCTGATAACCTTCGTCCAGCCTGAGCACGGTCTCCATCTCGTTGCGAATGTCGTCAACCGTGGCGAGCAGCAGCCCCGCCTCCGCGCTCTGGCCGTAGTTAGCGCCCAGCCAGAAGTGGCCCTCCGGCCGGTCGCCCTTCAGACTGACGGCGTCCTTTCCCGCCCGTATGCCCTCGCGGAAAGCCTTCTCGCGCGAGTCCCTTTCGTCGGTGTGCGTGGCGAGGTAACTGTCGAACTTCGCCAGCCGCCAAGCGGCGTCGTAGCTGCCGGGGTCGTAGGCGCGGGCCTGTGCGAGTAAGATGACGGCCCGGCGGATGTTGTTCAGGTCTTCCCGGCCGGCGTAGAGCTGATCGGCCTGCGCGACGTACTCCGCCGCGGTGCGGGCGTCGGCGGCCGGGTCTGTCACGGGCGGGCGCGACCGGCCGCACGAGGCGGCGGCGCAGAGTAGGCCGGCCGCTATAAGGCGGGCGATGAGCCTGCGTCTGCCGGCGTCCGGAGTCATACGATTACCGATGCGTTCTTGGTGTGCGAAGGGGAAACAAAATTATAGTCCATTAGGGCGCGGCCGCCTTCAGCCTCTTTTGACCGCGAGCCGCGCCCCCAGTACAGTCAGCGCCAGCACCATCACGATCCCGACCATTCCCGCCACCCTGTCAATGACCGTCACGCCCGTCCACTGCAAGTAATGCACCTTGTAGAGCAGGTCTATCCGGTCGGTGTCCGCGCCCCTCTGCCGCAAGCTCAGCCTCTCCCAGTCAACTGTGACCTCGACGCCCGTGTCCGTGCTCGCCGTGTCGCCCGACACCTTGGTGACGTTGCCGTACCTTCGTGGGTTCGCCGAGAACGCATCCTTCAACAACGCCCTGATCTCGTCTTCCGTGGGCTGCGCCCTCGGCCGCCCGTCGGCCGGGTTCAGGTGCGACCACCCCGCGTCGGTGCGGACGAGGAGGTGTTCTCCCAAGACGGTCTTGATGTAACGGAACTCTAGCCAAGCCGGGTCGGGGTTGACCGTCACGGGCCGCTCCAAGGGGTAAGTCTTCGGGCTCAGGGCTTCGTACGCGCCCTCGTACCCCGGCTTGATGAAAAAGACGAGGCCCGTCAGCGCCCAGCCGAAGAAGGGGAGCAGCAGAATGATTCCGATGACCCTGTGTAAAGCTCTAGCTCTCATGCCGGCACCAGATCACAGAACCAGAAGGAGTCCCTAGCGACCTTCTCGCCGACGGAGAGTCTCACCGCCTCCTTGAAGATGGGGCCGTCGAAGACGAAGGTGTGAAACTCCCCGTTCTCGCCGCACGGGTCTACGTGCGCGGGGAGCGCGGAGAGGAAGTCTTCGTTGATCATCATCCCGGCGAACGACGAGTCGAGAACCTTACCGTCCACGCAGGTGACGACGGCCTTGAAGCCGAGGCCGATGAACTCCCTGACGAGTTCGGTCGTGTCACGCCCCCACACCGGGTAGAGTCCGCGCATCCGGTGCCGGGCGAGGAACTGTTCGCGGTAGTCCCTAATCTCTTCCAGAAAGAGGTCGCCGAATGCCACGCGCTCGATGCCGCGCTCGCGGTAGGGCGAGAACGCCTCCGCCATCTTCGCCTCGTACTCCTCGTTGGTCGCGCCTTTGTTGATGAAGACTTCGTGCAGCGGTAAGCCCAAAGCCGCCGCCTGCCGTTCGAGCAGGACGCGCCGGACGCCGTGCATCTGGACGCGGTCGTAATCGCGCGTGACCGTCGTGAGGAGGGCCGCCACGCGGTAGTCGGGCGACTGACGCAACTCGCGGAGGGCGAGGCAACTATCTTTGCCGCCGCTCCATGACATCAACACGGTTTCCAATGGCAGCCCTCTCCAGACTGTTACCCCGGGTGCGAACTTCGCGCCCGCCTGCCGTTAGCGAAGAGCCAAGCGACAGATTATATGCCGCGCGGAGGGAAAACGAGAGACGGCTCAAAACGTGCAACGTCCTGAAGCGCCACCTCATCCATGCCGAGTCCATGTAGGAGGTGACTGTCGGATTTCGCCCGGGGATATTTCTCCCGCGGTCGGAAGAAATCCTGCCCTGTGTGTGGGTTCTGTCCTTCCACGAACGTCTAACACATAGAAGCCCATGTCGAAGCGGTCGGCGCAGCTCGCCGCCACACTGTCTTTCTGGGCGGATGCGTGCGATCCTGATTTAACATTCACGACCCGGGGGAGGGAAATGATGTACAACTCGGTCAAGGCACTGAAAGGTGGTCGCCGGGCGGCGCTCGTCGCGCTCGCCGGTCTGTGCCTTGCGTCGTTGAGCTTCTTCACGGCGGAGGCGTCGCGCCCCGCCCGCGCCGGACGTGCGCCCGCGGCGGTCGCGGCCCCGCCGAAGGCCAACGGCAGGATAGCCTTCACCAGCGGCCGCGACACCGACCGGCTCGACATCTACGTGATGAACCCGGACGGCACCGGGCTCGCGCGCCTGACCGACGGCCGCTCCTACAACTCCGGCGCGGCATGGTCGCCCGACGGCCGTACGCTCGCCTTCGTCAGCAACCGCGGCGGAGGGTCGTTCGCCATCTACCTGATGAGCGCCGACGGCACGAACGTCCGGCGTCTGACCGCCAGCGCCGAGGACGAAGGGACGCCGGCTTGGTCGCCCGGCGGGACGAAGCTCGCCTTCGCACGCGGCCTCGTCGGCTGCATCCCCGAGGCCACGTGTCCGGGGCCTGACCTCTACGTCATAAACGCCGACGGCACGGGCGAGACGAAGCTCACTTCGGGGCGCGTCGGCGACTCCTCGCCCTCTTGGTCGCCCGACGGGTCGAAGATCGCTTTCTCTTCGCTGCGCGACGGCAACGCGGAAGTCTACGTGATGAACTCCAACGGCACGGGTCAGGTCAACGTCACGAAGGACGCGCAGTCGTACGACTACGGGCCCAAGTGGTCGCCCGACGGCGCGAAGATCGCCTTCACGTCCTCCCGCGCGGGGCGCTTCGACATCTTCGTCATGAACGCGGACGGCACCGGCCGGACTAACCTGACGAACAACACGACGAACGAGATCATCGAGAACCCGGCTTGGTCGCCCGACGGGACGAGGATTGTCTTCGCCCGCTTCCTGCTCATCAACGGGGGGCAGGGCGAGAACCGCGACCTCTTCGTGATGAACGCCGACGGCTCGAACCAGACGCGTTTGACCTCCGACCCGGACTTCGACGTGGAGCCCGACTGGCAGCCCGTCCCGCTCGACGCGAACGGGCGCGTCCTCTTCACGAGCGAGCGCGACGGCAACCCGGAGGTCTACTCGATGAACGGGGACGGCACGGCGCAGACCAACCTGACCTCTACGCCCGCGCGCGACTTCAACCCCGTCTGGTCGCCCGACGGCGCGAAAGTCCTCTTCGCGAGCGACCGCGGCGGCGGCACCTTCCAGCGCACGGAGTTCTACGTCATGAACGCCGACGGCACCGGCGTCACGCAGGTCACGAGCTTCCCCGACGGCACGGACATCAACTTCGGCGAGCCCGCTTGGTCGCCCGACGCGACGAAGATCGCCTTCGTCCAGACCTCTTTCGGCGCGATTCACAACTTGATGGTGATGAACGCGGACGGCACGGGGAGCAAGGCCGTCGCCTCAATGCGCGGGTTCGCTTCGGACGTTGACCCCGCTTGGTCGCCCGACGGGACGCGGCTCGCCTACGTCGGCACGGAGGACGCCTCCGGCGGCCCCGGCGTCTCCCTCCGCTCGTTCCTCTTCGTCATCAACGCCGACGGGACGGGGAAGACGAAGCTCGCCGACGCGATGTTCGCAACGCCCACGGGGCCGAGCACCTCCGTCGGCGGCCCCGCTTGGTCGCCCGACGGGACGCGCATCGCCTACGGCAGCAACCGCGACGGCAACGTCGAAATCTACACCGTCGGCTCGTCGGGCGGCACGCCCGTACGCCTGACCTCGAACGCTGCGCGCGACTACCTGCCCTCTTGGTCGCCCGATGCGCAGAAGATCGCCTTCACCTCCGACCGCGACGGCAACAACGAAATCTACTCGATGAACGCCGACGGCACGAATCAGACGCGGCTCACGAACAACCCGGCGCCCGACTACGACCCCGACTGGGGGAGCGCAGGTGCGCGCCCGCCCCTGCCGGCCTCGCCCGCCACCGTGCAGTTCGACAGCTTCCTCTACGGCGTCTCGGAGGGCACGCCCACGCTGACCGTGACCGTGACGCGGCTCGGCGACCTCTCGGGCGAGGCGTCGGTTGACTACACGACCGGGGACGTTTGCGACCCCGTCGCGGGCCCCACGTGCAACGGCATAGCGTCGAGCCGTTCGGACTACCAAGCCGCCTCGGGGCGGCTGCACTTCGCCCCCGGCGAGAGCTCCAAGTCGTTTGACGTGCACATCGTCAACGATCTCACGGTCGAGGGCGACGAGAGCTTCTTCGTCGAGCTGACGGGCGCGGTCGGCGCGGCGCTCGGGGGGCAGGCGCACGCCGGCGTCCGTATCTCCGACGACGACACCGTCGCCCCGTCCGGCAACCCCATTGACGAGACGCAGTTCTTCGTCCGCCAGCACTACCTCGACTTCCTCAACCGCGAGCCCGACGCCGACGGGTTCAACTTCTGGGTGAACGAAATCGAAAAGTGCGGCGCCGACGCGCAGTGCCGCGAGGTGAAGAGGATCAACGTCTCGGCCGCGTTCTTCCTCTCCATCGAATCGCGGGAGACGGGCTACCTCGTCTATCGGACTTACAAGGCCGCCTACGGCGACGCGACCTCGCCGAACGTCGCGGGCGCGGTGCCCGTCATCAGGCTGAACGAGTTCCTGACCGACACGCAGGAGATCGGGCGCGGCCTCGTCTTCGGGCAGCCGAACTGGGAGCAGCAGCTCGAAGCGAACAAGACCGCCTTCATGTTGGGGTTCGTCCAGCGGCAGAGGTTCACGGGCGCCTTCCCGCTCTCGATGACTGCGGCGCAGTTCGTCGGCAGGCTCGACCAGAACGCGGGGAACGTGCTCACGGCGGACGAACGCAACGCACTCGTCGCGCAGCTCTCCCCGAACCCGGGCGACACGGCCGCCCGCGCCTCCGTGCTCCGCAGCGTGGCCGAGAGCCGCGTGCTGCGCGACGCGGAGTTGAACCGAGCCTTCGTGCTGATGCAGTACTTCGGTTACCTGCGGAGGAACCCGAACGACCCGCCGGACTCCGACTTCCGCGGGTGGAAGTTCTGGCTCGACAAGCTGAACCAGTTCAACGGCAACTTCGTCGAGGCCGAGATGGTCAAGGCGTTCCTCACCTCGACGGAATACCGGCGGCGCTTCGGTTCGCCGTGACCGTCTCCTGAGCCGTCGGCGTCGCGATTGTCCTCGCGCGAGGCGCGGGATTATACTCGGCCATCCCTGAGAGAGGAGTGGCATCGTCCATGAGAGACCGTCGGGCGCGTATAGCGGCAGTCGTGGCAGGGCTCGTGGGACTCGTTTGCTTCTTCGCGCTCGCGGCGGGCGCTGCCGTGGCGCAGCAGCCGTCGGCGCCGGGGCCGCCGCCGCCCGGCAACCGCGACCCGTTCGCAGAGGCGCGCGAGCGGCAGCAGCGCGAGGCCCAACTGCGCAGCGCCGAGATGTTCGGGGAGGTGAAGCTGACCGACCGGCAGAGCGTCGAGGTCGCCGTCGGGCAGATGAAGGACGACTTCCGGCGCATTCAGGTCTTGCGCAACGACGTGGTGCGACACCTTCAGTCGGGTAAGCCGCTCGACTACAAGTTCGTCGCGCGCGAGAGCGACGAGATTAACAAGCGCGCCGGCAGGCTGAAGACCCACCTCCTGCGCGAAGCCCCCGCGGGCGAAAAAAAAGAGCCGGAGAAGCAGGCCGACCTCGAAGACGCGCAGTTGACCGAGGCGCTCGTCAGGATGTGCCACCGCATAGACAGCTTCACGGAGAACCCGCTCTTCAAAATCCCCGAAGTCGTTGACGTTAAAGACGCGCAGAGGGCCGGGCGCGACCTGCGCGACATCCTTCAACTGAGCGAAGCCGTCGGCAGGGCCGCAGACAAACTCGGGAAGACGAACCGCTAAGACATAAAGACGTAAACCGTGACCCGCGACAGGAAGGGCTTGCATCCCTCCTGTCGCGGGTCACGGTTCACGGCTTTTACTGGCTCGGCTCGGGGAGTGCGTGCAGTGAGATGAGTTCGATGGTGGTCGGCGTGCCGTTCTCGACGCCGACCTTGAGGAGCGCCTGATAGTACCGGGGCGGGCCGGCCGCGCCGCCGAGCTGGCGCAGGCGTTGGCCGAGCGCGGCGAGGTGGTTGCGCGCCGTGACGAACTCGGCCGCCGCCTCCGTCCCCTCACTGAAGATGCCGGCCAGATTCATCACCGCGTGCTCGCCCGAGACGTTCGGCTTGACGGTGACGAGCGCGTAGTCCGTCACCAGCGCCCCCGTCTGCGGGTCGAACTGCGGCTTGAACTCGCGCTCCTCGCCCGGCTGCGGGTCGTGGTTCTCTATCGTCGCGTTGAAGGTGTAGGAGAACTTCTCGACCGAAGGGAGCCGCCGCGACCACTCGTTGACGTAGATGCTGCCGAGCAGGATCACGTTCCGGTATTTGAGGTCGGCGGCGCTCACCTGCCGGCTCTGTTTGAGCAGGATGTTCTTGTTGGCGGTGCGGAAGAGGTCTGTCAGGCGGTGGAGCCCGATGGCCTCGCCCATCCCCGTGTACATGCCGAGCGAGGGGATGAGCCGCGGCGACTCGCCGCCCGCCCACTGCCCCTTGAACTCCGGCGCGCTGCCGAGCAGGCGCGTCTGCTCGGGGCTGAGCGGGATGGCGCGCGCGGACAGCGCTTCGGGGTCGGCGCCGTTGATGAAGCGGATGACGGTCGGGCTGCTCAGGACGAGCAGCGGCGGCTGCGGGTCGTCTACGAACAGGCTCCAGACGGCCCTCGACTCGTCGGTGCTGAGCGTCGGGTCGGCGCCCTCAGTCGCGGCCTGCTGCTGCTTCCGGTTCGACAGGTAGAGCGTGAGCGCGGCCGCGGCGAACAGGACGACGAGGCCGGCGAGCAGGTATGTGACCGTCCTGCCGCGCACAGACGGGCGGCGGCCCTCGGCGCGCGGCGCGGCGTCCGCCTGCGCGACCGCGGCGGCGTGCCCGTTCGCCTGCGGCGGGTTGGGCGTTTGGGCGGCGGACTGAGAGGCCGCGCCCTCGCCCTCTTCACGGGCGCGGACGAAGACCGGGTGGTAGTGGCCCTTGGGGAGGTCTATGACGACGGGGTCGCCCTTCCCCTCGGTGGTGTAGTACTCCTGAAGCTTGGTGCGCAGGCGGCCGGCCTGTACGCGCACGACCGAGTCAATGCGCGGGTCGTAGTCGCTGTTGCGGCCGAAGACCTCGGTGGCGATGGTGTACTCCTTGAGCAGCGCGCCTTCGTCCTCGACCGTCTTCTCGACGACGAAGCGGAGGAACGCCTTGAGGCTCTCAGAGTTCTGGAGCGTGCGACTCTGGAGTACCTTTTCGAGTTGCGCGAGCTTCTGTTCCCTGCCTAGTTCCATATCACGGCAGCGACTTTGAAAGAGTACGCCGGGAGTTCAAACTACGCGGCCGAGCGCCGTCCCGAAGCGGGTGTGAGTAGGCAACGATTGTTCGGTGTCCTAACAAAGGCTGGAAAAATTCCAGATGACGGCGGCCCGGATTATAAGCCCGCCCGCCTGTTTCCGACAAACATATTGTCGGGGCGCGGCAAAATATATTCGGGCGGCAGGACTCCCGCCGTGTAACGAGGTTACATCCGCCGTGTAACGCGCCGTTTTCTCAGGCGATATACGGGCGGAACCGCCTCCGCGTCGTGTCTTACTGACAGTAACTTTCGTGATGGCTTACGGCGGGTATAGAGTGTATCCAAGTCTTAGTCCATCCGTCACCGGCCACGCGTCAGGAGACCCGAACCATGAGAAAGAGACTCGCCCTTTACGCCGTCATCGTCCTGTTGGGAGCCGGCCTGCTCGCGGGCGCGCGCGCCCAGACGAGCACCGTCGGCAGCATCAGCGGCACCGTGCGCGACCCGCAGGGCGCGGCCGTCCCCAACGCCGAGGTCGTCATCGAGGAGGAGACGACCGGACAGAAGCGCACCGTCAGGACGGGCGACGACGGCACGTACTCGGCCGAGAGCGTCCCCGTCGGCCGCTACAGCGTGAGCGCGGGCCCGCAGGGATTCAAGCGCACCGTCGCCACGGGCATCGTGGTGCACGTCGCCGAGAGGCTGGTCGTTGACATCAACCTACAGGTCGGCGCGGTGACCGAGACGGTGACGGTGACGGACGCGGCGCAACTCGTCGAGACCGAGAGCGGCAGGGTCAGCAGCCTCGTCTCGGAGAAGCAGGTGACCGAACTCCCGCTGAACGGGCGCAACTACGCGGCGCTCGTCACGCTCGTGCCGGGTCTGTCGGCCCCGAACGAGGGCGGCGCCTTCGCCACGCGCGGGACGGGGCTCGACTCGCACGTGGACGTGTCGGTCAACGGCAACCAGTCGAACGCCAACATGTGGACGGTGGACGGCGTCAACAACATGGACGTCGGCTCGAACGCGACGCTTCTGGTCTTCCCCTCCATTGACTCCATCGCCGAGTTCCGCGTCGAGCGCAACAGCTTCTCGGCCGAGTACGGGCAGGCGCAGGGCGCGGTCATCAACCTCGTCACCAAGGGCGGCTCGAACGACTTCCACGGCTCGCTCTTCGAGTTCTTCCGCAACGACAAGCTGAACGCCAACGACTGGTTCTCGAATCAGGCCGGCATCAAGCGCGCGCCGCTCCGCTACAACAACTTCGGCGGCAACTTCAACGGCCCCATCGTCAAAGACCGCGCCTTCTTCTTCTGGTCGGAGGAGTGGCGGCGCGAGCGGCGCGGCACGGGGCCGCTGCGCGCGTTGGTTCCGACCGCCGCCGAGCGCGCGGGCAACTTCAGCGGCCCCGCCTCGGGGCTCACGGGCGGCGTGCCCTTCGACCCGACCACCTGCACGCGCGACTCGGCCGGCAACCGCATCTTCAGCGCGGCCACCTGCCAGCCGTTCCCCGGCAACGTCATTCCGCAGTCGCGGCTGAGCCCGGCCGGGCTCGCCCTGATGAACATCTTCCCGCTCCCCAACGTCGCGGACGACCCGGCGGGCCGTCGCACGGGCGCCAACTGGATCTCGACGCCCCTCCAACCGGTTGACACACGGCAAGACCTCATCCGCGGCGACGTGAACATCACCGACCGGATGAACCTGATGGTGCGCTACATCAACGAGACGTGGGTGCACGGCGAGGCGGCGGGCAATTTCTGGGGCGACACGCCGTTCCCGACGCTCTCGTCAGACTGGGAGCAGCCGAGCCGCAGCTTCGCCGTCAAGCTGGCGAACACCATCAGCACGACGACCGTCAACGAGTTCCAGTTCTCCCGCTCCGGCAACGACATCTTCGTCTCGACGAGTGCGGCGGGCCAAGCGCTTCAGGATCAGGTCACGTCCGCCTTCCCGACCGTCTTCCCGCGCGTCGAGGGCACGGGCTTCCCGACCATCGGGTGGGGCGCGGGCGGCTACGGCAACCTCTGGCACCAAGCCCCTTGGGAGAACCATCAGGACTTGAACATCTGGAAGGACGACCTCTCGCTGGTGCTCGGCTCGCACTCCACCAAGTTCGGCGTCCTCTACAGCCGCAACCGTAAGGACGAGCAGCCGAGCGGCGGCAGCGGCATCTACACCATCCAGACCGACGGCAGCCGCACGGGCAGCCTCATCACCGACCTCTTGCTCAAAGACCTGCCCATCCTCGAATACACCGAGCTCCAACGCCAAGACACGACGCTCGGCCGCTGGCGCGACTTCGAGTTCTACGGCAACGACACGTGGAAGGTGCGGCCGAACCTGACCTTCACGCTCGGCGTGCGCTACTCCTACTTCCCGGCGGCCTTCGCCGCCGATGACCGCATCACCAACTGGATCCCCGAGCGCTACAACGGCCACGACCTCAACAGCGGCTACGTCCGCGCCGATCAGGCCGACGCGGCCGGGCTGCCGCGCTCGCTGGTGAACCCGTACAAGATGGGCATCCAGCCGCGCGTCGGCCTCGCGTGGGACATCCACGGCGACGGCAAGACGGCCGTGCGCATGGGCTTCGGCCGCTACCTGAGCCGCTCGAACGTCATCGCCTCGCTGCTCCGCATGGCGCTCGACCCGCCGTGGACGACGCAGGTGGACACGGGCTGGAACTCGACGGCCGTCTCCCTGACCGACTGCCCGACCTGCCGCACGCTCGACAACCCCAACCGGACGGTGCTCGCCGCGCAGGCGGCCAACGTCGGCGCCGTCAACTCCGTAGACCCGAACTTCAAGCCGCCCGAGAGCTGGCAGTGGAACCTGACCGTCTCGCGCGAGGTGATGAAGAACACGGTGGCCGAGGTCTCCTACGTCGGCAACCACGGCCTGCACATCTGGCGCCTGATTAACGGCAGCTACAACGCGGTGCTGCCGCAGTTCCGCCAGCAGGTCGCCAACGGCGCCGACGCGAACAACTTCCGCCGCTTCGGCTTCTCGAACGCCATCACGCGCGACGAGTCAACGGGCGACTCCAGCTACCACGCGTTGCAGGTCTGGGTTGACCGCCGGTTCACCGACCGGCTGGCCTTCCAAGCCGCCTACACTTGGTCGCACACGATCAGCAACGTCCCGACCCAGTCGTTCATCAGCGCCACGACCGACGTCTTCAACTACGACCAAGACAAAGGCGACTCCGACCTCGACCGCCGCCACGCCTTCGTCTTCAACACGGTCTACGCGCTGCCGTCCTTCAAGCAGCGGGGCGCGCTGGCGAGCAACCTCCTCGGCGGCTGGCAGCTCAACGGCATCGCCTCGTTCTACAGCGGCACGCCGCTCAACATCATCACGGGCGTTGACCGCGCGGGCCTCGGCAACTCGACCACGCAGCGGCCGAACCTCGTCCCGGGCGTGCCCGTCTACATCGACAACCCCGCAGACCGCTCGCTGCTCATCAACCGCAACGCCTTCGCGCTGCCCGCGCCGGGCACGTTCGGCAACCTCCCGCGCGGGTTCGTCCGCGGGCCCGGCATCAAGAACGTGGACTTCTCGATGGCGAAGAACTGGAGGATTCAGGAGCGCTACAACATCCAGTTCCGCGCCGAGATGTTCAACGTCTTCAACTTCGTCAACTTCCGCGCCCACAACCTGACCGTCGCCGGGGGCGGCATTGACAACAGCCTTGCCGACGGCGGCTTCGGCCGTGCCGGCTCGACGCGCGGCCCGCGCGAAATTCAGTTCGGCCTCAAACTCAACTTCTGATATAGTCCGGCCGGGCTGAAACCGAGGCGGAGGGTTGAGACTTACTTTTCAGCCCTCCGTCTTTTTTTCGTCGAGTCAACCGCGCCGAGCTAAGGTCACAATGCGTTTCCCCTCGACCCTTCTTCCGCTGCTGCTGCTCGTCTTCCCGTTCCAACAACCCGGCGATTCGTTCCGCAGGCACTACGAGGCGGCCGAGGCGCACCGGCGCGCGAATGATTTGGCGGCGGCCGAGCGAGAGTACGCGGCCATCCTCGCCGAAGCCTACCCGGCGCTCGGGAAAGTCTACGTCGCCGAGGGGCACTACGCGCGCGCGGTGGCGGCGCTGGAAGCGGCCGCCGCGCTGCGGCCCGACTCCGAAGAGGCGCTCGTCGCTCTCTCAATCGCCTACTTTCAGGCCGGGCAGTACCCGCGCGCAGTCGAGCCGCTCGCACGCGTCCTCGCGCGCAACCCGCGGAGCGAGCCCGCCCGACACATGCTCGGCAAGACGCGCTTCATGCTCGGCGAGTTCGCGGCGGCCGCGCGGGAGCTTGAGGCGGCGCTGGCGCTCGCGCCCGATGACTACGACGCGGCCTACACGCTCGGCCTCGCTTATCTGAAGGAGCGCCGGGTCGCCGACGCCCGCCGCGTTTACGAAGGGATGGCCGCCGCGCTCGGCGAGAGCGCGCGGCTGCGCGTGCTCACGGGCCGCGCCTACCGCGAGACGGGTTTCTTCGACGAGGCCGTCGCGGAGTTCAAGCGGGCCGCCGAACTCGACCCGCGTCTGCCGCGCGTCCACTACCACCTCGGCCTCACCTACCTGCTCAAGGACGGCGCGGCGCGGCTCGCCGACGCGACCCGAGAGCTTGAGGCGGAGCTGGCCGCGCACCCCGAAGAGTTCCTCGCCCTCTACTACCTCGGCGTGATTCACAGCAGCGAGGGGCGCTGGCCGGAGGCGGCCCCCCTGCTGGAGAAGGCCGCGCGCCTGCAACCCGACAACCCTGATCCTTACTTCCTGCTCGGCGTCGCCTACCAGAATCTGGGTAAGTACGAGCAGGCGATTGAGGTGCTCAAAAAATCCATCGCCCTCAACCCGCGGCTCGAACACAACGACTATCAGGTGACGAACGCGCACTTCCGCCTCGGCCAATCGCTCGTCAAGGCGGGCCGCGCCGCCGAGGGCGAGAAGGAGTTGCAGACGGCGGCCGAACTCAAATCGAAAGCCTTCAAGCGCGACGAGGAGAAGCTCGACGCCTACCTCAACGCCGCGAAGGCCGACGAGCAGGGCAAGCTCCCGCAGTTAGTTTCGCAGCAAGGCGTGGTCACGGGCGCGGACGGCGCGGGCGCCGTGGCGGCGGACGCGCTGGCGCGCGAGGCGTCGTTTTACGAGAAGGTAATCGCCGCGGCCCACAACAACATCGGACTCCTGCGCGCCGAGCGCGGCGACTTCCGCGCGGCGGCCGAAGAGTTCTCGGCGGCCGCCGCGTGGAACCCGCTGCACGAAGGGCTCGATTACAACCTCGGCCTCGCGCAGTTCAAGTCCGAGTCTTACAAGGAAGCAATCGCGCCGCTCGAACGCGAGGTGAAAGCGCGCCCCTCGAACCTTCAGGCCAAGCAACTGCTCGGGCTCAGCTACTTTATGACCGAGGATTACGCGAAGGCCGCCGCGCTCTTAACGGAAGTCGTCGCCGCCAGACCCGACGACGCGGCCCTCTACTACCCGCTCGCCCTCTCTCTGGCCAAGACCGGAAAGGCCGAAGAGTCGAACCGCGTCGTCCGGCAGATGTTGGCCGTGGGCGGCGACAGCCCGCAGGTACACATCCTCCTCGGGCGCGCTCTCTACGAGCAGAACGACGCGGCGGGCGCGCTCGGAGAGCTGCGCGCGGCCCTCGCGCGCGACCCCTCCGTGCGCCTCGCGCACTTCTACACGGGGCTGATTCAGTTGAAGGCGGGCAAGCTCGACGAGGCCGTCGGCGAGTTCGAGGCCGAGCTACGGCTGAACCCCGCGGACGTGCAGGCCAAGTATCACCTCGGGTTCGCGCTGCTGGCGCGGCAGGAGACGGCGCGCGGCGTGGCGCTGCTGCGCGAGGTCGTAAGCGCCCGCCCCGACTTCGCCGACGCGCACTTCGAGCTGGGCAACGCGCTCCTCAAGCAGGGCGACGTGCGCGGCGCGGTCGAGAGCCTTGAGCTGGCCGCGAAGCTCGCGCCCGGCGAGGCGCGCGTACACTACCAGCTCGGGCGCGCCTACGTCGCCGCCGGCCGTCAGGCCGAGGGCGAGGCGCAGCTCGAAACCGCGCGGCAGTTGAAAGAGAAGGCGCTGCGCGCGCCGACCCCTTGAACTTGATGCGAGGTGTGCCGAGCGTGCCTTCCAAGATAACGTCCCTGCTCACGGCGCTCGTCCTTCTGCCGCTCATCCCGCGGGCGCAGACGGCCGCCCCGCAGACCCCGGCCGTCCGCTTCACCGACGTGACCGCGCAGGCGGGCGTCGCCTTCCGACACGTCTCCACGCCCGAGAAGCGCTACATCGTCGAGTCAATGAGCGGCGGCGTCGCGCTCCTCGACTACGACAACGACGGCTACCTCGACATCTTCTTCGTCAACTCTTTGACGGTTGATCTCGTCAAGTCGAAGGGGAAGACGCGCAGCGCCCTCTACCGCAACCGCGGCGACGGCACGTTCGTGGACGTGACCGATAAGGCAGGCGTCGGCGACATAGGTTGGGGCATGGGCGCCGTCGTCGCAGACTACGACAACGACGGCTTCGAGGACATCTACGTCACCTGCGTCGGCCCGAATCATCTGTTGAAGAACAACGGCGACGGCACGTTCGCGGACGTGACCGCGAAGGCGGGCGTCGGCGACCCGCGCTGGTCGGCGGGCGCCGCCTTCGTGGATTACGACCACGACGGGTGGCTCGACCTCTTCGTCGCGAACTACGTCGCCTTCGACTTCAACAACCTGCCCGAGTTCGGCAAGGACAAGACCTGCCAGTTCAAAGGCATCGCCGTGCAGTGCGGCCCGAGGGGTCTTCCCGGCGACGGCGACTCGCTCTACCACAACAACGGCGACGGGACGTTCACGGACGTGTCGAAGAAGGCCGGCGTCTCCGACCCGAACGGCTACTACGGCATGGGCGTCATCGCGAGCGACTTCGACGAGGACGGACTCACGGACATCTTCGTCGCCAACGACTCGACGCCGAACTTTCACTACCGGAACAACGGCGACGGCACCTTCAAGGAGGTCGGCTTCCTCTCGGGCACGGCCCTGAGCGAGAACGGCGGCGCGCAAGGGTCAATGGGCGTGACCGTCGCCGACTACGACCACGACGGCCGCCTCGACCTCTTCATCACCAACTTCGACGACGAGTACAACACGCTCTACCACAACGACGGCAACAACTCTTTCAGCGACTTCTCCTACAAGGCGAAGGTCGCCGCGCCGAGTCTGCCGTATGTCGGCTGGGGCACGAAGTTCTTCGACTACGACAACGACGGCTGGGTTGACCTCTTCGTCGCCAACGGGCACGTCTACCCGCAGATCAAGACTTTCAAGCAGCGCAACTTCGTCTTCCACAACAACCGCGACGGGACGTTCGCCGAAGTCGCCGAAACATTGGGCGCGCCGTTCGCCGAACGCCACGCCGCGCGCGGCGTCGCCTTCGGCGACTTGGACAACGACGGCGACGTGGACATCGTCGTCAACAACCTCGGCGACGCGGCGCAGGTGCTCCGCAACGACGGGGGCAACGCCGCCGGCAACTTCGTGCTCGTGAAGACAGTCGGCGTGAAGAGCAACCGCGGCGGCGTCGGCGCGCGTGTGACGGTGGTCTCCGGCGACCTCGCGCAGAAGGACGAGGTGCGCAGCGGCGACAGCTACCTCTCGCAGAGCGACAAGCGGCTGCACTTCGGCTTGGGGACTAGGACGAAGATAGATTCGATTGAGGTGCGCTGGCCGAGCGGCGCGGTTGATAAGGTCACGAACGCGAAGGTCAACAGCCTGATCGTCGTCAAAGAAGGCCAAGGCGCCGTCGAGCAGAAGGAGTTCAAATCCGCCGCCCGTCGTTGACGCTTTCGGTTCAAGCCCATGCATAACGCATCACGGAATAGCATCGCCCGCGCAGTCGTCCTCGCGCTGTGCTGCCTGCTCTCGACGCCTGCGGTCGCGCGGGCGCAGGCGAACGACCGCGTCGGGCAGTTGCAGCGCGCGGCCGCGAACATCGCGGGCGACCGGCTGGCGGAGGCCGAGCGGCAGTTGAATCAAATCCTGAAGGAGACGCCGGAGGAGGCCACGGCGCTCAACCTGCTTGGCGCGCTCCGCGCGAAGCAGGGGAGGCTCGAAGAGGCGGAGGCGCTCTTCACGCGCGCCGTCCGCAGCGACGCGGGGCTCGCGGGCGCGCACATGAATCTGGCCCACCTCTACCTGCTCAGGCGCGAGCCGGAGAAGGGCGCCGCACAACTACGCGAAGTGCTGCGCCTCGAACCCTCGAACGCCGAGGCGGCCTACAGGCTCGCGTGGCTGCTGCTCTCGCAGAACCGCGTTGACGAGTGCGTCGCCTTCGTCGAATCCCTCAAAGAGACGCAGACACTTTCGGCTCCCCTGCTCGCCGTCGCGGGCGACGCGTATCTCAGGAAGGGCGACAGGGCCGCGGCGGTCGCGTCGTTTAAGAAGGCGGCGGAGCTGAACCCTTCGGAGCCCTCGTATCATTTCGCCGTCGGCTCGGCGTGGCTCAGGTATCCGCCCGACGTTGACGAGGCCGAGCGCGCCTTCCGCCAGTTCCTCAAACTCCGCCCCGACGACGCGCAGGGGCAGATACACCTCGGCTACGTGCTGCTCAAACAGAAGCGGCTGGCGGAGGCGCGCGCCATGCTTGAGCCGACCGCGCGCGGCGGCGCCGCGACGGCCGAGGTCTTCTACTACCTCGGGCTCATCGCGCAGGAGGAGGGCGAGGACGCGCGGGCCGTCGAGCTTTTCGAGAAGTCCGTCAGCGTGGCCCCCGCGTTCGTCCACGCGCACGCCGCACTGGGCGCGGCCTTCCTCAAGCTCAAGGATTATGCGCGCGCGCAGGCGGCGCTCGAAGAGGCCGTGAAGCTCGACCCCGAAGAGCCGAAGCCTCACTACAACCTCGCGCTCCTCTACGCGCGGCTGAAACAGCCCGAGCGCGCGCAGGAGGAGATGCGCATCGTCGAGCGCCTGAAGAATCAGGGTAAGGAGTTGACTGACGAGGTCGCCGCTCCGCGGCAACAGTGATGAGTGATTAGTGATGAATGAAAGGCAAGCGGTCTTTCATTCATCACTAATCATTCTTACTTCGCGGGCAGAGCGGCTAGCGTCTTCACCTGCGCCTTCCAGTCGGCGGCCGACATCTGGCGGAGGCGCGGCTGCTCGTAGGCGGCGACGACGAGCTGGCGCAAGCCTTCGATGACGACGAATTCGAGCGCGGCCTTCGGCTTCGCGGCCTGTTCGAGCGCGGCCAGCGCCTTGTCGCGCCACTCGGCGGTCGGCGCGGAGCCGCGCGTGAGGTACGAGAGGGCTTCGAGCCCCGTCGTCCCGAGCGCGGGCAGGTCTGTGGCGAGCGGGCCGGCCTCGTGCAGCGCGGGCGAGCGTTCGACGAGGGCGGCGAGGTCGGGGCCGGCGTCGCGCCAAGCCGTCAGCGTGTCGCGCAACTGCTCGGCGTGCGAAGCGAAGCGCGGCGCGTCGGCGAGGAGCGCGTCCACCGCGGCATTGAAGCGGCGGCCCTCGTCGCTGTCGGGGCGCGTTGCGTCAATGAGGCCGGTGAGCGGCGAGAGCATCGTCTGCGGCCGCTGCTGATAGCGCCTGTACTCCTTCACAGGCTCGATGATGGAGACGAGCGTGCGGAGCGGCGCTTCGTCGGCGCCCCGCGCGAGGCGCCGGAGCATCATCGCTTGGTTGCGCTCGTGCGTAAGTCCCAACTCTTCGAGCTGGACGCTGACGACGGCGAGTCGGCGGTACATGTCGTCCACGTCTCTGACCTCGCGCGGCGACCAGAGCCTCTCGGCTATCGCCGCCGTGCGCGGCCAGATGCGCGAGTCAATCGTCTCAGGCGTGACCCACTCGCCCCACATCGTCGCCTCGCCGCCGAGGACGTGTCTGGCCTCTTCGGGCGTGAGCCCGGCGTCGGCCGGCAGCGGGTCAACCAGATAGTGCTGCGAGGCAGGGAAGGAGAGGTCTATGTAGAAGCCGTTCGAGAGCACGCCGTCGTAGCCCTTGCGCGCCGCCTCCGCCAGCGCCTGCGGGCCGCGCCAAGAGTGTATGACGACATCTTTGGGAAGGCCGGGCTGGAAGATTTCGTCCCACCCCATCATCCGCTTCCCGTGCTTCTGAAGAATCTCCTGCACGCGCCGGCTGAAGTAGGACTGGAGCGCGTGGTGGTCTTTGAACCCCTTCTCCTTCATGAAGGCTTGTATCTTAGGATTCTGCTCCCAATGCTTGCCCTCGTTCTCGTCGCCGCCGACGTGCATGTATGCGTCCGGAAAGAGCGCGGCCATCTCGCCGAGGAACGCGTCGAGGAACTTGTACGTCTCCTCGCGCGTCGGGTCGAGCGACGGGTCGAAGATGCCGGGCCGGCGCTCAATCGCGTACGGCCCCGGCGCGCTCGCCAACTCCGGGTGGCCGACGAGCCACGAGGTCGCGTGGCCCGGCATGTCGAACTCCGGCACGACCCGTATCCCGCGCTCGGCCGCGTACCGGATGACCTCGCGCGCCTGCTCCTGCGTGTAGAAGTTGCCGTCCGAGCCCATCTGGTGGAGACGCGGGAACTTCTTGCTCTCAATTCTAAAACCTTGGTCTTCGGTGAGGTGCCAGTGCAGGACGTTGAGCTTGACTGAGGCCATCGCGTCGAGGTTGCGCTTGATGACCTCCATCGGCTCGAAGTGGCGGCCGATGTCTATGAGCAGGCCGCGCCACGGGAAGCGGGGCCGGTCTTGAATCGAGACGGCGGGGAGGTAGAAGCCGTCGCG
>DATFHD010000009.1:0-33360 GCA_035248785.1 Pyrinomonadaceae bacterium
TCTCGGCGTGTTGGAGCCGACCGCGGGCACCATCTTCGTCGAGGGGATTGACCTCGCGCGCCAGCGCTCGCGCGCGCTTGAGCGGACGAACTTCGCGGCCGTCTACGCGCCGCTGCCCGGCAACCTCACCGTCGCGCAGAACCTGCGCGTCTTCGGCATGATCTACTGCGTCGAGCGCCTGTCGCAACGCATCGAAGAGCTACTCGAAGAGTTCGACCTGCGCCCCTTCCGCGACACGAAGGCGGGCGTGCTCTCCTCGGGCGAGCAGACGCGCGCCGCGCTCGCCAAGGCGATGCTCAACCGCCCGCACCTTCTCCTGCTCGACGAGCCGACGGCCTCGCTCGACCCGGCGACGGCGCGCGACACGCGCGCGCGCATACGACGCTTCGCCGACGAAGCGGGCGGCGGCGTGCTCTGGACTTCGCACAACATGTACGAGGTCGAGGAGGTATGCGACCGCGTCCTCTTCCTCTCGCGCGGGCGCCTCCTGCTCGAAGGCGACCCGCGCACACTGCCCGGCGAGCACGGGCGCGAGTCTCTGGAAGAGCTTTTCATCGCCGTCGCGCGCGAGCCCCTGACTTTGGGCTTGGGCGTGGAGAACGAGGGGCGCGCGGCATGAAGGTGAGGCGCAGCGCGGCCGTCTTCCTGCGTCAGCTTTATCTGCTGCGCGGCTCTGCTGCGCGTCTGCTGCCGCTCTTCGCGTGGGTGGCGGTGGACATCGTCCTCTGGGGCTTCATCACGCGCTACCTGAACACGGTCGCCGCGCCCGGCTACGACTTCGTGCCGGCGCTTCTGGGCGCGGTGCTGCTCTGGGACTTCTTCTCGCGCGTGATGCACGGCGTGACGACCGCGTTTCTGGAAGACGTGTGGTCGCGAAACTTCCTCAACCTCTTCGCCTCGCCGCTACAGACTTCTGAGTATCTGGCCGGGCTCGTGCTCTCTACGATCATGACGAGCGCCGTCGGGCTCGTCGTCATGGTCTTCGTCGCGACCTTCGTGTTCGGGCTGTCGTTCGCGGCCTACGGGCTGCTGCTCGTGCCGTTCCTGTTGGTGCTCTTCCTGTTCGGCGTGGCGCTCGGGGTTGTCGGCGCGGCCGTGGTGCTGAGGCTGGGGCCTGCGTCGGAGTGGTTCGTGTGGCCGATTCCGGCGCTCGTCTCGCCGTTCGCGGGCGTCTTCTACCCGCTCTCGGCGATGCCCGTCTGGATGCGCTACGCCGCGCGCGCACTCCCGCCCGCGTACGTCTTCGAGGGGATGCGCTCGGTCGTCGCGGGCGGCTCAGTGTCTCCGGGCGAACTGGCGGGGGGCGCCGTGCTCGCGCTTCTCTACGTGCTGCTGGCGTGCTGGTTCTTCGCGCGCGTCCAGCGCCACGCCGTCCGGACGGGGCTGATTGCGCGCTACAGCGCCGAGAGCGTGAGTTAAAGCCACAAAGTCCGAAGGGCGTGCTAGAATTTTGGACGCCGGGCGCGGCCGCCGCCGCCGCAGCCCGCCGCGACGCCCGACGGGGCGGAAAACATTGATTTCCAAGGCGGGTAGGGCAACGACGCGCCGCGCACTCAGCATCACAGTCGCGTGTAGACCCGGCTGTTTCAGGCCACACTTCAGCGCGGCAGGCCGCGCGCGGGCCGGGGAAGCTTTTCAAACTCGACAAAAGGCGGGCGCGTCACGGTGACGAAAGTGGAGAGCTGCGAGTTGGGGACGGGCGACCTTCTGCTGGGCCGGACGTTCGCGAACGTGACGACACCCGAGTTCGAGAGAGAAAGCGCGACCGATTACGAGCTGACGCAGTTAGCGGCGTCGGGCGACATGGCGGCCTTCGAGGAGTTGTACTCGCGCCACTCGCGCCGCGTCTACTCGCTCTGCCTGCGGATGACGGCCAACACCGCCGAGGCCGAAGACCTCGCGCAGGAGGTCTTCATCCAACTCTACCGCAAGGCCGGGTCTTTCCGCGGCGAGTCGGCGTTCACGACTTGGCTGCACAGGCTCACCGTCAATCAGGTGCTCATGCACTTCCGCCGCCGCGGCGTGAAGGTCGAGCAGGTGACCGAGGACGGCGAGAGCCCGCAGCAGATAGTCCAAGGCACTGAGAACCCTTCGCAGATGCCTGTGGTGGACAGGATCGCTCTGGACAGGGCGGTGAGCAAACTGCCTCCGGGGTATCGTGCCGTCTTCGTGCTACACGACGTGGAGGGGCACGAGCACGAGGAGGTCGCGAGGCTCCTTGGCTGCTCGGTCGGCACATCCAAGTCTCAGCTCCACAAGGCGAGGATGAAGCTGCGGCAGCTCCTCAGGCAACAGAACGAGCCGCAGTAGGCTTCCAAAAGATGTCGCCCCAATTCTCAGGGCGCACGCCCACGCTAGAGGTTACGAGAGATGAACTGCGAGAAGTGCCAGGACTTACTCAGCGACTTCCTTGACGGCACGCTCGGCCACGCCGAGCACGCCGCAGTCGGCGCGCACCTGGCCGCGTGCTCCGACTGCGACGCCGCGCGAGCGGACTTCAACGCCATCATAGCCGTCGCGCGCGACGCGCGCGGACAACTCTTCGCCCCCACGGACGAGCGCGCCCTCTGGCTGCGCGTGCGCAACACGGTCGAGGCCGAGACACGTCCCGAACGCGCGGCAGCCGCCACGGCTGCCGGCGCCGGATTCTGGTCGCGGCTCTTCGGCAAGCGCTGGGAGTTGTCTCTGCCGCAGTTGGCCGCGGGCGTCGCGTGCCTCGTGGCCGTCGTCGCTTCGGCGACCGCGCTCGGCGTGCGCTACGTCACCCCGGCGGCCGTGGCGGATTCGGGCGCGTCGTTGAGGAACACGCGCCGCGTGGTCTCGCAGGACTTCTACCCCTCGACGTACCTCGAACCGCACCAGCCGAGCCTCAACTACTGGGAGCAGCGCGTCGCCGCGCGCAAGGCGAGCTGGAACCCGCGGATGCGCGCCTCGTTCGACCGCAGCGTGATGGTGCTCGACCAGACGGTCAACGAGTCGCTCGACGACCTGCGCCATAACCCGCACGACGAGGTCGCCGAGGAGATGCTGAACTCCGCGATACGCGACAAGATCGAGCTGCTGCGCGAGTTCGGCGAGCAGTAGCGGGCCGGGCCGCACGACCGGCGCCCGAGGCCGACCCTCTAACGCGCCCGCGCCTTCGCCACAGAGGAGCGCGGGCGCTTCTAGCGCCGGGCGAACGAGCGCCGGCCGCGAGTAAGAATCGAAGCCCCGAATTTGATTAGTCCCGAAGTGTTCATGAAGCGAGCGACTGCCAACACCCCCAACCCGCACGAGGCGCACGCGCGCCGCCCGTCCGCGCGCGCGTGGCTCGCGGTCGCGGCGCTCACACTCCTCACGCTCCACGCGCCGCTCGTCTCGGCGCAGAAGCGCATGACGCGCGAGTACCCCGCGCAGCCGAACATCAAAGTCCAGCTCCTCAACCGCTCGGGCAAGATCGAAGTCGTCGCGTGGGAGAAGAACAGCGTCCGCGTGACGGCGACGATGGAGTCGCGCTCGGCGAAGATGGAGCCCGAGGTCAGCGGCGACGGCGTCCTCATAGACGTGCGCCGCGACAACCGCGAGGACGTGGGCGACGTGAATTTTCTTATCCGCGTCCCATTCAACTCGACCGTTGACATCAGCACGATGACGGGCGGCATCATCATCCGCAACGTCCACGGCCAGATGGTGCGCGCGCACGTCACCAGCGAGGGCGACATCGAGCTGACCGGCATCCGCGCGCAGACCGTCATGGCCGAGAACACGGTCGGCAACATCCTCTTCGACGCCGAGCTGCTGCGCGGCGGCACGTATGTCTTGAACTCGACGCAGGGCGACATACAGCTCCGCATCACGGCCGAGGCCGGCTTCCGCCTGATGGCCGTCGCGCCGCGCACGCGCAACATAGACCTCAACGGCTTCGCAGGCATGGGCGAGTTCGAGTTCTTCAACGAGAAGCGCAAGGTCGTCGGCAAGGTCGGCGACGGCGGCGCTTCCTTGAGCACCACCAACGGCCGCGGCTCCATCGTCTTCATGCCGCGCTAAAGCCTTCCGACCTTCCTTCGACCGTTGCGGCCTCTCCTCTCGTGTTGTAGCCTGCGAACGATGATGAGAAGCACGCCCAACAGAATCCCACGCCGCGGCCTGCTCGCCGCCTGTGCGCTCCTCTTCGCGCTGACCGTAGTCAACGTCGCACCGCGCGACTTCGCGTCGGCGCAGAGCGGGAGGCAGTCGAAGGAGAACAAGCCTTCGGCGCAGTCTTCGCCGACCCCCGCGCCGCTCGTCAAGCGCACGACGACGCGCCGAGAGGTGCGGCGGCTCGGCTACGGCGGCTCGGTCACCATCTACGGCGCGCCCGAGGGCTCTGTGACGGTCGAGGGCTGGTCGCGCTCCGAAGTCGAGATCACGGCCGAGGTCGAGCAGAGCGCAGACACCGAAGAGAACCTCACGCGCCTCGCCGCGCTCAACACCTTCCTGCTCGACGAAGACCTCAACCACCTGCGCGTGATGACAGTCGGCCTGCACGACCGCAAGTACGCCAAGCGCGCCGCGCGCGACCTGCCGAAGAACCTGCCCGCGATGCCTTGGAAGATAGACTTTCATCTGAAGGTGCCTGCGGTGACAGACCTCGAAATCAACGCCGGCCGCGGCGCGCTCGTCGTCAGCGGAGTCGAGGGCGCCCTGCGCATCAACGCGGGCGGCGGCGCCGCCTCGCAACTCACGCTGACGGGCGGCGACGTGGAGGCGACCGTGGCGAAAGGCCCCGTCACCGTCCGCGTCCCTTCGCGCAACTGGCGCGGCCGCGGCATGAACGTGCGCGTCGCGGGCGGCGACCTCGACGTTGAGCTGGCCGCGGGCTTCAGCGGCGACGTGGACGCCGAGGTCTTGCGCGCGGGCCGCGTCGAGAACGGCTTCGCCGGGCTCGAACCGCGCGAGCAGTCGAAGCCGACCGAGCGCTCGCTGCAAGCACGCGCAGGGCAGGGCGGCGCGCCGCTTTCGTTCACCGTCGGCGACGGCACGCTCCGCATCTCTCAGGCGAACAGTAAGCCTTGAGGCGCGGCGCGCTTGCGGGCGGGCGTCGAGTTCGGGCAGAATTTTTCCGCTCTCACAAGTCAGACCGAAGGCCGACGGACACAGCCGCAATGAGCATCAAATCCGACAAGTGGATTCGCCGCATGGCGACCGAGCACGGGATGATCGAGCCCTTCGAGCCGAACCAGATTAAAGAGGTCGAAGGCCGGCGCGTCATATCCTACGGCACTTCGAGCTACGGCTACGACATACGCTGCGCGGACGAGTTCAAGCTCTTCACCAACATCAACAGCACCATAGTTGACCCGAAGAACTTCGACTCGAAGAACTTCGTTGACGTGCAGAGCGACCACGTCATCGTCCCCCCCAACAGCTTCGCCCTCGCCCGCACCGTCGAATACTTCCGCATCCCACGCAACGTCCTCACCGTCTGTCTGGGGAAGAGCACCTATGCGCGCTGCGGCATCATCGTCAACGTCACGCCCTTCGAGCCCGAGTGGGAGGGCTACGTCACGCTGGAGTTCTCCAACACCACCCCTCTGCCCGCCAAAATCTACGCCAACGAAGGCGTCGCCCAAGTCCTCTTCTTCGAAGCCGACGAGACCTGCGAAACCTCCTACAAAGACCGCGGCGGCAAATATCAGGGCCAGCGCGGCGTCACCCCGCCTAAACTGTAAGCGCGGACTCGTCACGCTCCGTACAGACTGGGCCGGCACGCGGCTTTATATTAGGGGGTAGGAATCTCCCCCTTAAATCTGGGCGCGTCGGGCGTGCATTCTTCGGCGGCGGAGCTTTCCGTCGGCGGGGGAGGGAGGAGGCGCGGCGGGCGCGCGTGAGCGGGGTTGTGTTGTATGAGGGATGAAGGGGCGCCGCGGGGCGTCGAAGGGTTGAAGGTCGTGTGCGCTTGGTGCGGCGGTGTGATTCGCGCGGCCGCGGCGAAGCCTTCGCAGGGCATGTGTCAGGCGTGCTTCGCGCGCATGATGCAGGAGCACGGGCGCGCGCACAGGACGGGCGCGGGCTGGCGCGACGCGAGCGACCGTTGAAGTGTTGTCCGTAGGTTAATGACCGCCGAAGGGCTGCCGGAGTGCGGTCAGAAGGCCGGGGCGCAGGGCGTTTGAGACGGGGTGAGGTCTATCCGCGAGCGGAGCCTCACCCCTTCTGATTGACGGAGGGGGAAGATGCTGCCGAGACGGCGTGCGGTGTTGGTTCTCGCGCTGTGCTTGCTGGCGACGGCCTGCGGCGAACTGCCGCGCGACCCGGAGGGGGCGCTCGGGCGCGTGCGTGGCGGGCGCCTGCGCGTGGGGCTGGTCGAGCATCCGCCGTGGGTCGTGCGGACGGAGGGCGAGCCCTCGGGCGCGGAGGTCGAGCTGGTGCGTCGGCTCGCGGCGGAGTTGAACGCGCGCCCCGAGTGGCACTGGGGCGGCGAGCAGCGGCAGATGGAGGCGCTCGAACGCTTCGAGCTTGACTTGGTCGTCGGCGGCATAACGAAGAGCACGCCTTGGAGCAAGTACGTAGGGCTGACCGGCCCCTACTTCGAGGAGACTTACGCCGTGGGCTTCCCCGGCTCGCCGACGCCGCCGAAGAGTTTGAAGGGCGTGGAGGTCGCAGTCCGCGGCGGAGACCCCGCGGCGTACTACCTCTCGAAGGAGGGCGCCACTGTCTCCCGCGTCTCAAGCCTCACGCCCGTCAGCGGCCCCGTGGCCGCGCCGACTTGGGAGTTGGATGGGCTCGGGCTCGTCGCTTCGGACAAGGAGTTGCACACGGAGAAGCACGTGTGGGCCGTGCCGCCCGGCGAGAACGGTTGGATTAAACGGCTCGAAGAGTTCCTCTCGCGCGAGCGCCCGCAGGTGAAAGGGCTTCTACAAAAGGAGTCGGCGAGGTGAAGTTTCCCGTCGAGCCCTTCGAACTGCCGCCCGACAAGCGCGAGAGCCTGCGCAGGGCGAAGCGCCTTGAGTGGGTCACAATCTTCTTCCTGCTCTCGATCATCGCGGCCGTCGGCCTGACGATGGGCGCCTCGCAGACGATGAAGGCCATGTGGACGGAGGACTTGTTGAGCCTCGTCCCGCCCGTCGCCTTCCTCTACGGCGCGCGCTACCTCGGCGTGCCGCCGGACGACCGTTTCCCCTACGGCTACCGCCGCGCGATGATGATCGCCTTCCTCTGCGCGGCCGTCGCGCTCTTCGGCTTCGGCCTCTACATCTTCGCCGACTCGGTCGCAAAGCTCATCATGGCCGAGCACCCGACCATACAGACCGTCGAAATCTTCGGCCGGCGCGTGTGGCTCGGCTGGCTGATGATAGCGGCGCTCGTCTACAGCGCCGTCCCGCCCTTCGTGCTCGGGCGGATGAAGCTGCCGCTCGCGCGCGAACTGCACCTGAAGGCTTTGCAGACGGACGCGGCCGTCAACAAGGGCGACTGGCTCTCGGGGCTCGCGGGCGTGCTCGGCCTCGTCGGCATAGCCTACGGCTACTGGTGGGCCGACTCCGTGGCGGCCGGCGTCATCTCGTTCGAGATACTGCGCGACGGTTTCGGCGACTTGAAGAACAGCGTCGCGCAGTTGATGAACAAGCGACCGTCGGACGTTGAGAGCAAGGAGAAAGACCCGACCGTTGACGAGGTGCAGAAGGCGCTCGAACGTCTCGACTGGGTGCGCGAGGCGCGCGTGCGTCTTCGCGAGGACGGCGACGTGCTGACGGGCGAAGCCTTCGTCGTCCCGCGCGACGAGCGCGACCTGCTGAAGAGGTTGGAAGAGGCGAACGACGCCGCGCACGAAGTTGACTGGCGCCTGCACGACATCAACATCGTGCCCGTCGAATCTCTTGAAGAAGGGAAGGGAGGGAAGACGCGCGCGGCCGGCGCGTGAGCGTGTTGGTTGTTTACCACGGAGACACGGCTTTCAGAATTTGAGATTTGAAATTTCAAATTCTGAAAGCCGTGTCTCCGTGTTTATCTAACGCTCGCTTACTGGCGCGGGCTGACGGGGAGGTAGAGGCTGCCGTCGCCGCGGTTGACGAGCAGGAGCG
This sequence comes from Pyrinomonadaceae bacterium, assembly GCA_035248785.1. GTDB lineage: Bacteria > Acidobacteriota > Blastocatellia > Pyrinomonadales > Pyrinomonadaceae > QHXN01. The sequence goes on from DATFHD010000009.1 coordinate 8,037, forward strand.
CGGGGCGCGTGCCCGACTGTTGCAGCGCCGCCTGCAAGTCGGCGACGCTGCGGACGGGCCGGCGGTTGACCTCCTCGATCACGTCGCCCTCCTGTATGCCGGCCTCGGCCGCGGGGCCGGACTCGGCAACGTCGGTGACGACGAGCCCCTGCGCGCCCGACTTCAGGTTGAAGCGCTGCGCGAGCGCGGGCGTCAAAGGCTCGACGTGGATGCCGAGCTTGCCGGTGTTGGCCGCGCCGCGCGCGCCGCCGTCGTCGCCGGCCGCGGCCGTCTCCTTCTCCGCGGGGAGTTCGCCGAGCGTGAGCGGCAACTGCTGCTCGCGCCCGTCGCGCGAGACCGTGAGCGTGACCTGCGTGCCGGGCAGCGTGCGCGCCACGATGTTGCGGAGCGCGTTGCTGTCGGCCACGGGCACTCCGTTGAAGGCCGTGATTACGTCGCCGCGCTTGACGCCCGCGCGCTCGGCCGGGCCGCCGGCCGACATGCCGCTGACCAGAGCGCCGCGCACCTGCGAGAGCCCGAGGCTCGAAGCGAGTTCGGACGTGATGCCCTGTATGTTGACGCCGAGCATGCCGCGGCGGACGTGGCCCGTCTGGACGAGTTGATCCATAACGTTCTTCGCCATGTTGGCCGGGATGGCGAAGCCGATGCCGATGGAGCCGCCCGACGGCGAGAGTATCTGCGAGTTGATGCCGACCAGCTCGCCCGCCGTGTTGACGAGCGCGCCGCCCGAGTTGCCGCGGTTAATCGGAGCGTCGGTCTGTATGAAGTCCTCGAAGCTGCCGTCCGATAGTCCAGTCCGGCGCCCCTTCGCGCTGATGATGCCCGAGGTCACGGTCTGGCCGATGCCCAAGGGGTTGCCGACGGCGAGCACCACGTCGCCCACGCGCACCTTGTCCGAGTCGGCGAGCGGAAGGACGGGCAGGCCCGTGGCGTCAATCTTGAGCACGGCGAGGTCGGACGGCGGGTCGGAGCCGACGACCTTGGCCACGAGCACGCGGCCGTCGTTCAGCTCGACGCGTATGTCCTGCGCGCCGTCAACGACGTGATGATTCGTCAGGATGTAGCCGTCCGCGGTGACGACGACGCCGGAGCCGAGGCCGCGCTCGACGCGCTCCTCGGGCTGCGACTGCCGCGGCATCTGGTTGCCGAAGAACTGTCGCAGCACGGGGTCGTCCGCGAACGGGAACTGCTGCGCCTCGCGCGTGCGGCGCGAAGCGCGGATGGTGACGACGGCCGGCGTGACGCGTGCGACCACGTCGGCGTAAGAGTTCTGCTGTGCGGCGGCGGGCGCAGCGCCGTCGGCCGCAGCCTTCGCGGCCGGCAGCACGCCGAGGGCGGCCGTCGCCACGGTCAGAAAGGTTGCGAGCAGCAGCGCGTTGAGCTTGGTGAGAGCACGGCCGCCGCGGGTGTCGGAGCCTTGAGAGTTCATGAAAAGCATCTCCTTATCGAATCCATTTTAATTTAACCCGTCGGGCAAGCCCCCTCTCGCCGGCCGAACGCGAGAGGCCGCAAACCCCTTCGGTAGGAGCTTGCGGCCTCTATCGGTTCAAGCCTGAAGCGCGCGCCAGCAAGCTCGAAAGATAGACCTGTCAGTTGGGCGTCACCGCACGGTCTTGTCCTCTTCGGGGGACGGGTTTCTATTTCCAAACCGTGAGTTTGATGCCGGAGGAAAATGTGAGCGTTGCCCTGTCAACCCGGCCCGTTGTGAGCTGTTCAGACGCCGAGGAAGGCGCGCAAACGGGCGGCGTTGCGGACGGCGTTGCCGCCGCCGTCGTTGTTGAAGTAGGCGTAAACGTCGCGGCCCGCGGCGGCCCACTCACGAATCCGCGCCGCCCACCAGCCGAGGTCTTCGTCCGTGTAGGAGCCGGCGTAGAGGTGCCTGTCGTCCGGGCCGTGCAGGCGGACGTAGACGAACGGGGCCGTCGCGCGCAGGACGCAGGGGAGCCCGGCGCCGCTCATGACGCAGTAGGCCGCGCCGCCGTCTTCGAGCATGCGGAAAACGTCCTCGCGGTGCCAGCTCGGGTGGCGGAACTCGAAGGCGACGCGCAAGCCTTCCGGAACGATGGAGAGGAAGTAGCCGAGGCGCGGGAGGTCTGCGGCGAGCGTGGGCGGCAGTTGGACGAGCAGCACGCCGCGCTTCTCTCCGAGCTTCGAGAGCCCTTCGCAGACCGCGCCGAGCCAGCGCTCCGGCGCGTAGAGCCGCGCCGCGTGCGTCAGGGCGCGCGGCGCCTTCACCGTCCAGACGAACCCTTCGGGCGACTCGCGCCGCCAGCGCGCGAACGAGGCCGGGCGCGGCCAGCGGTAGTAGCTGCTGTTCAGCTCCACCGTCGCGAACGCGCGCGCGTAGACAGGGAAGCGCCCGCGCGGCTCAAGCCCCGGCGGGTAGAGCACGCCGTCCCAGTGCCCGTAGCTCCAACCCGAAGTCCCAACGTGAATCGCCATCGCCGCCGGTTAAAAATTCTCCCCGCACGAAGTATACTTGGTCTTCCAAAGTATACCGGGAAACTTAATGCCTTCGGTTGACTTCGATGACTACGAGCACGCGCCGGGCGAATGCCTGCGCGGGCCTTACGCGCACTTCACCGAGGCCAAGTGGTGCGGCCACCCGCTCTGCATGTTCGAGTCGCGCGGCGGCGACCTCGGCCGGATCGAAGAGGGCTTGGCCGAGCAGGGCTACGACGCGCATCAGGTGGCGCGCATGCTTGAGAGTTACTACGTGCCGCTCTCGGAGCAGAGGGCGGAAGAGCTGCTTCGCGGCGAGACGCATTGACCTTGATAACTTCCGTTTGAAAGGAGACGACATGGACGCACTCTTTCATCTGGCCTTCCCCGTGACCGACCTTGAGGCGGCGCGCAGCTTCTACGGCGGCGTGCTCGGCTGCCCCGAGGGGCGCAGCTCCGACAAGTGGGTTGACTTCGACCTCTACGGCCACCAGATCGTCGCGCACCTCAAACATAACGGCGCGGGCGTCGCAGCCTCGAACCCCGTGGACAACCGCGACGTGCCCATCCCGCACTTCGGCCTCATCCTCACGATGGAGCAGTTCGACCGTCTGGCCGAGCGCGTGCGCGGCGCGGGCGTCGAGTTCGTCATCGAGCCATACGTGCGCTTCAAAGGCGAAGTCGGCGAGCAGGCCACGATGTTCTTCCTCGACCCGAGCGGCAACGCGCTTGAGTTCAAAGCCTTCGCCGACCGCTCGCGCATCTTCGCGAAGTGAAAATCTGAAATTGACAACAAGGGGGAAGGGCGATGTCGGTTCTGGTGACGGGCGGCGCGGGTTACATCGGGAGCGTGATGGTCGAGCAGTTGGCCGAGGCCGGCGAGAGTGTGGTCGTGCTCGACGACCTCTCGCGCGGGCACGAGGGCGCGCTCGACTCGTCCGTGCCGTTCTACAAAGGGCGCACGGGCGACCGCGAGCTGGTCGGCCGCATCTGCCGCGAGCACTCGGTCGAGTCGTGCATACACTTCGCGGCCTACGCCTACGTCGGCGAGTCGGTCACAGAGCCACGGCTCTACTTCGAGAACAACGTCGAGCAGGCGCGCGGGCTGCTCGACGAGTTAATGGCGAACGGCGTCCGGCGCTTCGTCTTCTCCTCGACCTGCGCGACCTACGGCGAGCCGGTGCGCGTGCCGATTGACGAGAGCCACCCGCAGGCGCCGGTCAACCCTTACGGCTGGTCGAAGCTCTTCGTGGAAAAAATTCTCTCTGCCTACGACCGCGCCTACGGCCTGCGCTTCGTCGCCCTGCGCTACTTCAACGCGGCGGGCGCGACGAAGAAGAAGGGCGAGCACCACGACCCCGAGACGCACCTCATCCCGAACGTGCTCGCGGCCGCCGCCGGGCGCCTGCCCTTCGTCTCGGTCTTCGGCTCAGACTACCCGACGCCCGACGGCACCTGCGTACGCGACTACATACACGTCACAGACCTCTGCTCGGCGCACACGCTCGCGCTCGAACACCTGCGGCGCGGCGGCAACTCCGAGTTCATCAACCTCGGCAACGGCCACGGCTACTCGGTCATGGAAGTCATCGAGACCGCGCGCCGCGTCACCGGCCGCGACATCGAAGCGCGCATGCAGCCCGCGCGTCCCGGCGACCCCGCGCGGCTCGTCGCCGACGCCTCAAAGGCGCGTGAGGTCTTAGGCTGGAAGACTCAATACCCCGAACTCGAAGCCATCATCCGCACCGCATGGGATTGGCACGAAGCGCACCCCAAAGGCTACCCCCGCACGCTCCCCGAAGGTCTGCCCAAGGCTTAAGCGACCTGTTCGGATTCGAATGAGAAGACGTGCCAGCCGCGCCCGTCGCGTGAGAAGGGCGTCGGCTCAACCGTCTGGCCGAGGAGTTCGCTAATCGCACTCCGCCAGAACTCCTTCGCCTTTCGGTTCGTGTCTATGACGCGCACATCCCACCTGCCGGGAAACCTTTTCCAAACCTCCCGCGCCGCACGCGTCCCGACACCGAGCCTGCGAAAGCCGCGGACGACGAAGAACTCAGCCATGTCCCAGACATCCGTCTCTCCGGAAATCTCGCTGCCCCTGCTCACGAAGGCGAAGCCTGCGAGATGACCGTCCGCCCTGATGATGAAGGCGTGGCGGCCCGGCTCTTTCAAGTACGAGGAAAGCCATTCGCTGCCGAAGCGCCCGTCCGCGCCGAGCTTTATGTCAATGAACTCGCTGAAGTCGTGCGTGTACAGCTCGAACAGGTTCGCCAGTACATGCTCCTGTTCGGGAAGCGCTGGCATAAGCTCGACGCGCGGCGCCGGAGTCGTTCGAGAGTCTGTCATGGCTTGAGTTAAAGGCGGGGCGCTCTCCCGTAATAACAACTAAGTCGTCGGGTGCTTCCGCGCGGCGTCGGCTTCGGCCTTCTTGTTGAGGCCCATGCTGTGGACGCCGAAGGAGCGGCCGAGGGCGAGGACTTCGCGCTCGGCTTCGGGGACGAGGCGGGCGGTGTGCCGCCTCAGCATTCTGTCCGAGAGCGAGGAGTTGAAGAGGTTGCGAAGCGCCGAGAGCGACGCGAGCATGCGCGGGACGTAGACCTTCCGGCTGCGGCGCCCGACGGCGCGCGCGAGCGCCGCGGCGCACACGCCGACGGAAGTCATCTTGCCGAAGGGGCCGGGCAGGCGCCCGAGCATCGCATCGAAGCTGCGCAGGTCTTGCCGCACGTCGCGCACAAGGTCTGTGTCAATCCACGCGGGGTGCGCGACGCCGACGGCGACGCCCTTGTGCGCGAGCTCAAGGCGCAGCACGTTGCCGAACTGCTCGACGCCGCTCTTCGCCGCCGCGTAGGCCGCCATGCCGGGCAGCGCGGCGATGGCCGCCGCCGAGGAGATGAGCAGGTAGTAGCCTCTGCGTTCGACGACGTGCGGCAGCGTCGCGCTGACGGTGCGGACGACGCCCGTCAGGTTGACCTCGATGGTGCGCGCGAGCGTCTCGACCGGCGCGACGGCGACCGTCCCGTTGTTGGCGATGCCCGCGTTGGCGATGACGACATCTATCCCGCCCAGCGCTTCGACCGTCGCGCCGACCGCGCGCTCAAGAGCGGCTTGGTCGGTCACGTCGCACTCGAACCAGACGTGGCCCGCGCCGAGTTCAGAAGCGAGCGCGGTCAGACGCTCGGGCTCAAGCCCGACGAGCGACAGGCGCGCGCCGCCCGCGGCCAGCAGTCGCGCCGTCTCTGCGCCGATGCCGCGCGCCGGGCCCGTGATGAGTACGACCTTGCCGGAGACGTTGTCGGGCATTGGGGAGTCCTCCTTGCGAACAGGTCTGACCTGACTTTTCAGCGCCCGGTGCTGTCGAGCAGTTCGCGCCAGCGGCGCGCGATCTTTATCGCGGCGTCGCGGGCGCAGGCGCAGACGCCCGTCATGTGCAGGAAGCCGTGCGTGAGCGTGTCGAAGGGCAGCAGCTTGAAATCCCTTTCGGCCGCGGCGCCGTCGGCGGCGGCCGCCTTCATGTTCTCGAAGTACTTCTCGCCGTCGTCGTGCAGCAGGTCGAAGCCCGCGGTGACGACGAGCGCGGGCGGCAGTCCCTTGAAGTCGGTCGCGCAGAGGGGCGAGATGCGCGGGTCGTTGCGCTCGACGCCCGAGCCTTCGATGTAGTGGTGGCCGAAAGCTTCGTAGTCGGCCTGCGTGATGGCGAGGCCCTCGCCGTAGGACTTCCGCGACTCGTAAGAGTCGGAGCGCTCCGAGCCGTCGGTCGCGGGGTAGATGAGCAGTTGCGCCGAGGGCGGGTCGTCGCGTCGCTGCTGCGCGACGACGGCCGAGAGGTTGCCGCCCGCGCTGTCGCCGCCGACGGAGACGAGCCGCGGGCTCGCGCCGAACTCGGCCGCGCGCGCCCGCGCCGCGTCGAAGGCCGCCAGCACGTCCTCGACCGCGTGCGGGTGCTTGCGCTCGGGCGCGAGATGATATTCGACGCTGAGGACGACCGTGTCTGCGTGCTTGCAAAGAAGGCGGCAGGGCTCGTCGTGCGTCTCGATGTCGCCGATGACGAAGCCGCCGCCGTGGAAGAAGACGAGCAGGCGGCGTCCGCCTTCGGGCTCGGGCGTGTCTGGTCGGTAGAGCCGCGCGGGCAGGCTCCCCCCGCCCTCGCCCGCGATTTCGAGGTCGCGCACTTCGCCCACCTCCGTCTTCGGCCCCTGAAAGATGAGCACCTCTTTCTGAAAACGCGCGCGCGCCGTCACGGGGTCGGGCTCGCAGAGGCCATAGTGGTTGCGGAGCCTGCTGACGCTAATCATCAGGTGCAGGCATGGGTCGAGCTTCTTACCTTTGATTACGCGCCGCCGACGGAAGGTGAGCAGGAAGGCGAGCAGCGTTTGCACGGAGCCCGGAAGGCGGCCGAGCACGTTTCGCGCGCCGAAGGACAGGAGCCGTTCGAAAAGGGTGGGCTTGTATGGGTTCATGGAAAGTCGGTGCGCGTTTGCCTCAGACGGGCTCTGCTTCCGTGACGGCGTGCGGCGCGAAGGTTAGATACTCCGCGGGGTCGAGCCGCGCGACGCGCCGGCGGAAGCGCCACGTAGAGTCGGGCCAGAGCGTCGAGTTGCGCCCCGTGCGGTCTAAGTACCAGCTCGCGCAGCCGCCCGCAGTCCAGACAGTCCCTTTCATCCTCCGCTCTATCTCTCCGACGTAGGCGGCCTGCGCTTCCGCGCGCGGCTCGATGGCCGCGGCGCCGCGCGCGCGCATGTGTTCGAGCGCCGAGAGAAGGTGTTCGGTCTGCGCTTCGAGCATGATGAGGACTGAGGTGTGGCCGAGCCCCGTGTTCGGCCCCATCAGGATGAAGAGGTTGGGGAAGCCCGTGACGGTCGTGCCGGCGTGCGCACGCGGGCTGCCGTCCCAGACTTCGGCGAGCGTGCTTCCGCCACGGCCGCGCACGTGCCCTGCGAGCGGCGGGTCTGTGACGCGGAAGCCTGTGCCGTAGATGATGGCGTCAACTTCGCGCTCGACGCCGTCGGCACCGACTACGGAGTGCGGGCGGACTTCCGCGACGGCGCACGTCACAAGCTCGACGTTCGGACGCGTGAGCGCCGGCAGGTAGTCGTTCGAGACGAGTATGCGCTTGCAGCCGATGGAGTAGCTCGGCGTAAGCCGTGCGCGAAGTTGGGGGTCGGACACAGAGCGTTCGAGGTGCATGAGCGCAATCCGTTCGACGAGCTTCGACGCGGGCAGGTGTCGAAAGCCGAAGACGAACATCTCGCGGAAGAGGTAGAGCGCGTAGCGCGCGGCGCGTTGCGCGGCGGGGAAGCGACGGAACAGGCGGCGTTCACCCGGCCTGAGCGCGCGGTCTGTGCGCGGCATAATCCACGGCGGCGTGCGCTGGAAGACGTAGAGCTTCGAGACGAGCGGCTGAATCTCGGGCACGAACTGGACGGCCGACGCGCCCGTGCCGACGACCGCCACGCGTTTCCCTTTGAGGTCGTACTCGTGATTCCAGCGCGCGGAGTGGAACGCCGCGCCCTCGAAAGTGTCTATGCCGGGAAGCGCGGGCAGCGCCGGCTCGGACAGCGCGCCCGAGGCGAGCACGAGCACGCGCGCCGTGTAAGTCCCTTCGGAAGTCTCAATCCGCCAGACCTGCGCGCGGTCGTCCCAAGCGGCTTCGCGGACTTCGTGCCGGAAGCGTATGTGCGGGAGCAGTTGGAAGTCGCGCGCGCAGCGGCGCAGGTACTCCCAGATTTCCGGCTGCGGCGAGTAGCTGCGCGACCAGTCGGGGTTCGGCGCGAAGGAGAACGAGTAGAGGTGCGACTGCACGTCGCAGGCGCAGCCCGGGTAGCTGTTGTCGCGCCAAGTCCCGCCCACGTCCGACGCGCGCTCGAAGATGATGAAATCTTCGAAGCCGCGCTCGCGCAAACGTATCGCCGCGCCGAGGCCGCCGAAGCCGCTGCCGATGATGGCGATCTCTGTGTCGGGGTACGGGGCGCCGGGCGTCAACCGCTCTCTCCTCTGCGTTGATGACGGACGCACGGATTATATCCGAGGTCGGCGGCGGCCGGAATTCCCGCCGCGTGCGCCGGCCCGCGAAAGCGTTTATGTTAGACGCCATGAAGACGAACGAACACAGGGCGCCTTGGGACTGCGTGCTGTCGAAAGAGGAGGAGGGCGAGTGCCTTGTCGGCGCGCGCCCCGAGTCCGATCAGGAGTATTTCGAGATACTGTGCCTCTGCTTCATACAGGCCGGCCTGAACTGGGCTTCTATACGCAAGCACTGGCCGAAGTACCGCGAAGGCTTCCTCGGCTTCCGTATCAGGAATCTCGCGCGCACGACGCCCGAGGAACTACTCACACGTCCGGGCGTCATCAAGAACACGCGGAAGGTCGAGGCCGTCGTCCACAACGCGCGCGAGTTCGAAGCGATTAAGCGCGAGCACGGCTCGTTCGCCGCCTACCTCGAAACGCTGAAGCCGCTCGCCGAGGCCGAACGCATCAAGGCGCTCGGCAGACGCTTCAAACAGGTCGGCCCCGAGTCTGCCGACTACTTCCTTCACTCCGTCGGCTTCAGCGAATAGCCCTCGCGGAGTCTTCCCAACAGCCACGACTTGAGAATGCCGGGGCGCGCGTCGTCCGTGTCGAAGTATTCGCGAATGAGCCTGTCGTACAACTCGCCGCGCTCCGACGCGCTCAACTCGTAGCCGCGCGGCATCAGGCCGCCCTTGACGTAAGAGCTGATGAGCGTCTCGTTCATCGGCCAGTTGAGCGCGCCGAGATAGTCCGCACGGTGGCAGGCCGCGCACGTCAACGCGCGCACGGCGGCCGGCGCGTGCGGGCCGTCGCTGGAAGACGCGGCGCGCTCGCCGAAACGCGCTCCGGTCTCAACAGTCGTCGGGGAGCCGAGGCCGGGGCCGAACTTCGTCACGTCCAGATAGCCGCCGAAGCGCGGCGGGCCGTAGCCGCGGAAGCGCTGGTTGACCTCCTCGACCGTCGGCAACTCCTCGCGCGGGACGCTACCCTCTTCGGGGAAGATGGGGAGGACTCCGCTCTTGTGGCACTGCGCGCAGTTGTCGTCGCCGTTGCCAGACTCCCAGCGCCCCTTTATCGTAATCGAGCCGTCGCGCCGGAAAGTCCGGTAGAAGTCTTTGAAGTAAACGTCCGTTGTCCCGTCCCCGCGCGCCACGGCCGAGACGACCGACACGTTGCGCACGCGCGCACGCGCGCCGCGGTCGGGCACGCCGAACTGCACCCACTTCTCGGGCACGCCTCGCGCCGCGTCGCCGGGCACGACGACGAGCAGACGGCCGTAACTGTCGGGGCTGTCGGGCGTGCCGAGGTGGCGCGAAGTGTAGCTGAAGAAGAGCAGGCGCTCTTCGGGCGCGCGCTTCGTGTTCAGTCGGCGCAGGTAAGACTTCGCCCTCTCCAACGTCTCGTAGCGGCCGACGGCGCGGACGAAGCCACGCTCGGTGAGGAAGTCTGGAATCTCTACGTACCGACGCGTCTCCTCGAAGTACTGCCGGTCGGGCACGTTGAAGCCGAGTTCGTGTTCCGGGTCGAGCGCGAGCGCCGCCGTCTCGACGTACTCGACGAACTCGCGGTGACGTTCGACGAATTCCTCGTCACGCGCGAGCCCGCAACGGCCGAGCGTGCGGGCCACGCGTCCGAGCACGCGGTTGTAAACGGCCTCGCCCTCGTCACTCTCGTAAGCCCCGCGCGCGGCGCGCACCAGCGCGTCCACGCTCGACGCGACCCAAGCCTCGGGCCGCGCACGCGCGCTCGTGCACTGCGAAGCGGCGGCGCGTCCCGCGGCGGCCTCCGTGCCGCGCCGTGCGTGCGAAGACGAAGCGACGCGCCGCGCGGCCGGAGTAGAAGCCACGCGCGCGGCGGCCATAGTCGAGGCGACGCAGGCGGCGGCGAGCAGACACGACGCGAGCGCGCCCGTACGTTGATTCATCTGTCCAACACTTTCCCGCGACGGCGGACGCGGCAGACAGGAAGCCGCGGCGAGAACTACCCTCGGCAAGACTTCGACGGCGGCACGCCGGAGAAGGGCGAAGCGGCGCTGACGACCGCGTACGGTATCAAACGTTATGCGGGTGAATCAACAGTCGGCGGCGAACGCCACGACTACTTCAAAGGCGGGATGCGCGCGAGCGCGTCGAAGTCGGGGCGGCGGAGCGAGAGACGTTCGGCCAGCCATTCGACGCGCTCGCGGCGTGCGACCGAATCGAGTTCGTGGCCGGCGTCGTAGAAGCCTATGCGCTTCGGCTCATTGAAGCGCGCGAAGTCGCGCCGCGCCATCTTCTCCGTAATCGGCTTGTCCCTCTTGCCGAACTGTAGGAAGACGGCCGCGGGCGCGCTGTGGCCGACGAAGTGGACGGGGTCGTCCCAAGCGTAGTCGCGGAAGTAGGCGCGTATGCGTTCATCGCCGACGCGCTCGCGCAGCTTCAACAGCGCCTCGTTCTCCGTGTCGAAGACGTACTCCTCGTCGGAGTAGGCGCCGGCCATGAGGACGAACGAGCCGATGCGTTTCTCGACGCCCGCGAGCAGCGCGCCGACGTGCGCGTCGAAGCTGTGACCGACGTAGGCGACGCGCTTCGGGTCAACGTCGCGGCGCGCGAGCAGGATGTCGAGGCCGCGCCGGAAGTCTACGACCTGCTGGCGCGCGGCCTCTGACGACTGCTCTGCGCCGCGCATCTCGTCCTTCTCGGGCACGAAGCCGGGGCGGACTAGCGGCGTGTCTATCAAAAGCGAGACGGCGCCCGCGCGCGCAAGCACCAGAGCCTCTTCCAGAAACTCGCGCCGGTTCTTGAGCGGCGAGCCCTCCATCATCCAGTGGCCGAACAGCACGGCGGCGAAAGGCCCGCGCCCGTCGGGGACGACGAGGTAGGCCGGCACGCGCCCGCCGCGCGGGCTCGCGTAAGTGAGGTCAATGACAATCGCGCCCGGCCTGCGTTCTCTCCCGACCTCGCGCACGTCGGGCGCCGCCTTCGCGTCGTAGTCGAACTGCCGGGCCAGTTCTTCAAACGAAGGCGCACTCGAAGCCTGCGCGAACGCCGCGGCCGAGCAGGTCAGGACGAAGATGAAGAGCAGCGTGATTCTCATCATTCTCAAATGCGTCAGTCGCGCTCGCTGAGGCGGTGCGCGACGAGGCGGTCGCCGCGAGATACGTAGAGCAGGCCGGCCTCCTCGTCGCTGATGAAGCGCTCGTCCGGGTCGGAGAGTCGCACCTCGCGCGAGGCGCGGCCCGCGTCCACGTTGACGCCGACGAGCCCGCGCCCGCCGCCGCTCAGAGAACTGTAGAAGTACATGTAGCGTCCGCGCAGCGACGCGACGCGGCGCGTGCGCATGAGGAAGCGCGACAGTCGCGCGAGCTGGCTCGAAGGGTCTAGACGGTCGAGCAGGCGCTCGCCCGCGTCGCCGGCCGTCACGCGCGGCCTCGTCACCGCCACCGACGGCGCTGACGGCACCGAAGGAATCCCTGCGCGACGCACGCGCGCGAGCACGCCGTAGGTCGAGAGCCGGTCGGCCGCGTACTGGCGCGCGTAGCTGCGCGTGTAGTCGGTGGCGAGGCTGGTCAAGTCCGCCATCGTCACGTGCGCGGCGAGTCCAGACCAGCGCAGGCCGCGCAGCGCGCCGACGACGCGCGCGCCGCGGAAGACGGTCGAGACCGTCCCGCCGTAGCGGAAGTACAAAGACGCCGCGCGCGCCGCGACGGCCGCGACCGTTCGCAGGAGGCCGCGACCCGGCGGCTCGTGCCGCTCGCGCCAGACGGGGTTCGCGCCCGAGGGGTCGAAGGCCGCCAGCTCGTTCTTGCCGCCGAGCACGATCTCGCCGCGCTCGTTCAGGAGCAGGAATGCCGCGGCCTCCACGCCGTGCGAGACCTTCACGCGCGGCTTGCCGTTGGACGCGTCGAGCAGGATGAGGTCATCCCTGTCCGCGACGACGGCCGTGCGCGCGTCGGGCAGCGCCATGTTCGTCACGCCCTTGTCGGCGCCCTTGTAGCGCCAGAGCGTCTTGCCCGTCCGCGGGTCGAGCGCGCTGATGCCGAAGGGGCCGCGCGTGACCGTCTCGCCGTCCGAGAGGCGCGTGAACTGCCCGCCCGTGCGGACGTAGAGCACGCCGTCGGCGAGAATCATCTCGGGCGTTAATCCCAAGTCCTTCGACTCCCAAGCGACCTCGCCGTCCGCGCGCGATACGGCGCGCACGCGACCTCGGCCGGAGATATAGACGAAGCCTTCATCGGCCACGGGGTCTGCTTCGGTGAGCGCCAAGCCCTCTTCGTTGACGCGGAACTTCTCGCGCCGACGCTCCTTGCCCGTGCGCGCGTCGAGTGAGGTCAGGCCCTCGTAGAAAAGATAAAGCCGGCCGTCGAGGAAGGCGGGCGGGCGGTAGTTGTCGAGCGTGTAGGGCACTTCCTTGTTATCGTCCTCGCCCCACGCGATCGGCATCATCTCGACTTCGCTCTCAAGCTCTCGCTTCCAAAGCTCGTCGCCCGTCGCCATGTTGAAGACGTGAAGCTCGGGCTTGCGCTTGAAGCCCGCGCGCGGCCTGTCCTTCGCGTCGCGCACGAAGACGGCGGCGAGCAGGCCGGGGCCGGGGTCGAAGGCCGTCTGCATGACGGCGCCGCGCACCTTATCGCTGCGCCAGATGGCGTCGCCGGTCATCACGTCGGCCGCTTCGAGGCGCGTCTTGTCGCCGTGTTCGAGCGTGATGAGCAGCACGTCCGTGCCGGGGACTTCGGCCACGTCCGTTTCGTCGAGGCGCGCGTCCTTGCGCCGCCAGAGCACGTCGCCCGTCTCGCCGTCAAGGCCGTAGAGCGACTTCTCGGTGCCGACGACGAGCACGCCCACCTCCGTCCGCTGGTAGAAGCGAACGTCGCCGTCGAGCTTCGTAGACCAAGGCTCGGCCGCGCGCGCCTGCGCGCAGAAGATAAGGATGATGAGAGCCGCGCTGAAGGGAATCGAACGAACTGTTAAAGCTTTCATGTTACTGCTCGGTTACTAGCGTCTTCAGTCTACCAGCGAAAGGAACTCGGTCAGGATACGCTCGGTGATGCCCCAGATCAGGCCGTGCTCCGAGGGGTAGGCCGGCCACTCGCGCTCGACGCCCGCGAAGGTCATGCGGAAGACGCCCGAGCGGCCGCCGCGCTTCAGAGCCTCGACCGGCGCCCAGAAGGCCGCGGCGACCTCTCCGCTCAGTTGCAGCTCCTTCGCGTCGCCAGCCGCCGCGTCGTACTCGGGCGGCGCGGCGACGACGAACGGCGTCACCGAGACGCGCGGGGCCAGAGGGCTCTGCGGCCTCACCGTGCCGAGCCGCGCCAGCACCTCGCCGCCCGCGCGCAGGTCAATCCCGACCTCCTCGAAGGTCTCGCGCAAAGCCGTCGCCAGAAGGTTCGCGTCCTCCGGCTCCACGCTCCCGCCCGGAAGCGCGAGGTGTCCAGACCAGTGGTCGCGCTCGTCCTCGGAACGTTTGATGACGAGAAGCTCCGGCCCTTCTGCCCCGCCGCGCAGCACGAGCGCCACGGCCGCGCGCCGCAGCGGGCGGCGGACGACGCCATGCGCGTCTGTCTCTTCGGCGTCGTCTTCGTCGAACTCCGCGGGCGCGAAATCACCCGCCGCGACGCGCGAACGCAGCGCCGCGAGGAAGTCGGAGAACGCGCCCCTGTCCAAATCAATCGGCATCTCGTTAAATCGAACGGCTCCCGCCTGTCTTTCAATCATGCCCTTTACGGCTTCCAGACGCCGACGTTGATGAGCAGTTCGTCCACGCCCGCCTTCTTCAGAATCTGGCCGACGGTCTTGCGGTCGGCGTGCGGCGCGAACGTCGCCGGCTGGTCGGCGATTGCGTAGGCCGTGACGGCGACGACGGCCGCGCCCAACGCGAGGTCGTGGCCGTTGACCTTCTCGACGGTGTCGCTCGGCTTATGGTGAACCTCGCCGTAGTGCGTCATGTCCACCCAGAGGTCGAGCGCGGGCACGCCCGCGAGAAAGAAGTGGCCGTGGTCTGTGTCGAAGGTCATCTCGTCGGACAAGCCTTCGCCGCTGAGGCCCGAGAGCAGCGCGCCCAAGGGCGCGAGCGCCTGCCGCACGTCTTCACGCCCCTGATACTTCCAGCCCTTCGGGTGGCCCGCGCCGTTGTCTGTGTTGAGCGCAGCCACACAGTTCTTCAACTCCGCGGCGTGCGCGCGCGCGTAAGCCTCCGAGCCGAGCAAGCCCTGCTCCTCGCCGCCCCACAGCGCGAAGCGTATCGAGCGCCGCGGCGCCGGCCCCGAAGCGATGGCGCGCGCCGCCTCCAAGACCTGCGCGACGCCCGCGCCGTTGTCCTGCGCGCCCGTGCCGAAGTCCCAAGAGTCGAGGTGCGCGCCGACGATGACCCACTCGTCCGGCTTCTCGCGCCCGCGTATCTCCGCGACGACGTTGTGCGTCACCGTGCGCCCGCCCGTTTGGTTCTCGAAGGCGAACTCGACCGAGACGGGGCGCGCGGGCTGCTCGCTCAGGAGGCGCGTGATGAGCTTCGAGTCTTCAGACCCGACCTCCGCGACGGGCAGCGGACTCAAAGTCGAGCCCCAGTTGAGACTGACCGCCGAGTGCACGTTGTTCGGCGTGCCCTCCGGAAAGATGAGCGCCAGCGCGCCCGCGTCTTTGAGTAGCTGCTGCGAGGCCGTGAGTTGGCCGAAGCCCTTCCAGACCCCCTGCGCGAATATCTTCGCGAGGTCGAGCATCACGACGCGACCTTTAATCTGCGCGGCCTGCGCGCGTATGCCTTCGGGCGAAACGTCGCCGACGACGACTACTTCGCCGCGCACGCCACCCGGCGGCGTCGAGGGCGACCAGCCGAGCGACTCGACGTTGAGCCTCCGCTCGACGGGCGCGAGTATGCGGCCGCGCGCCTCGCCGCGCTGCCAGACGCTCTCCATCGGCCACTCTTCGAGCCGTACGTCTTTGATGCCCGCGGCGCGGAACTGCTCGGCCGCCCAACGCGCCGAAGCCTCGTAGGCGGGCGACGCCGTGAGTCTCCCGCCGAAGCCGTCCGCAAGGCCCTTCAGGTACTCCATCGAGCGGCCGCCGACCAGCACCGCGCCCGCGAGCCGCGAAGCCGACTGCCGTGCTTCGGTCGCGGGGGCTTGCGCGAAAGCCTGCGCGCACAGCGCGAGCAGGACGAGGAGCGAGGCGAAGGGGGTTCGTCTAATCTTCATCAACTACGTCTCCTGAGATTCGGGGCTGAGAAAACTGTCGAAGGTTACGCGATTGCTTTCATCAATGCCGGACACGGCGGCCTTCATCATCGTCCGAGCCGGGAAGGGGAGTCGAGCCGCGCGACGCGCCCATCTTCGCCGACCGCCCACGCCGCGTCGCCGCGCGGCGCGACGCTCACGGCGTGAAAGCCTTCGGCGCCGAGCGTCTTCCAAGTCCGCCCGCCGTCCACAGAGAAGTCCGAGCCGGAAGGGCCGACCGCGACGAGCGTGGGGCCGCGCTCCGCATTCATCGTCGGCACGCGCGCGACGCAAGACCTGTAGCCGCCCGGCCTGTCCGCGCCCTCGACCGCGCGCCAAGTCCGCCCGCCGTCCGATGTCACGGCGGCGTTGCCTTCGCGCTCGCCCTCCTTCGTGTAGTCGCCGCCGACGGCCGCGCCCGCCGTTCCCCAGAACGTGAGCGAGAAGACGCCGGCCGCCTTGCCGCTGGCGAGCGGCGCGGGCGCGGCGTTCCAAGTCCAACCGCCGTCGGTCGAATGGAAGACGCGCGGGCCTTCGGGGCCGCCCGTGCCGAACCAAGCCTCGGACGAGCCCGAGACGGCCACGCACGTGCCGCTGGCCGCGAAAGCGCCCTCGCCTTCGCGCGCGGGCGGCATCGGCACCGTGCTCGACTCGTCCCAAGGGCGCCGCGCGGCGTCGCCGATCTCGCTCCACGTGCGCCCGCCGTTGTCCGTGCGGATGACGAGGAAGCGGCCGCCGACGGGGTCGCTGACGGCGATGCCGCGGCGCGCGTCCCAGAAGGTCATGCAGTCGAAGAACGCGTTCGGGCGTCGGTTCTGAAACTGTAGAGCCCATGAACGCCCGCCGTCCTCGGTCTTGTAAATCCGCGAGCGCTCGCCCTCGCCGATGGCGAGCAGGTAGGCCGTGTCCGCGCCGAAGGCGTCCACGTCGCGGAAGTCGAGTTCGGCCGCGCCGGGCACCTGCGCCGAGCGCCAAGTGCGCCCGCCGTCGGTCGTCCGCGCGAAAGTCCCCGACGCCCCGCTCGCCCACGCGACGCGGCCGTTGACGGCGCTCACGCCGCGCAGGCGCACCTTCGTTCCGCCCTCCTGCGCGGCCCACTGCGCGAGTGCGCCCGGCGCGTTGAAGAGGAGGAGAAAGACGGCTAAAATCAGCGTTTTGGGCATAAGTCCTGAAAGTCGCAGGCGCCCTCCTTTTGAGACGCGGAGCGCCGGGCGGCGTTGCTACCTTACAACAGAAAGCGGGAGAAAAGAACGCCCCGGCCGGGGGCGCCGTCAGGCAACTGGAAGGGCCGGAAAAACGTCTTAAATTGCAACAATTTGCCTCCCCCGCTTGAGCTTGACGAGAGAGTCCTGAAACTAAACGGCGCGAGCCTCGTACAGCATCCCGACGGCATTTTTCGGCACCGCGAGTGCCATTTTATTTGACCCGGTAAGCAATAGATTGATGAAGAACTTCATTCCCCGTTCCCTCCTCGCGGCGCTTTTCGTCGCCTCCTCCTTCGCCGCCGCCGGCGCGCAGGCCAAGCCGAAGACCGCGAAGGCGTCGGCCGCGCCGAAGGCTGAGCAGGCGGCGCCCGCCGAAGACTTGCAGAAGTTCCGTCAGGACTTCATCAAGGCGGCCGAGGATTACAAGGCGAGCCTCGTCGAGCTTTCCAACTCCTACGAAGCGAGCCTCAAGAAGGCGACCGAGAAGCAGGAGCAGTTGAAGTCTCTCTACACAGACGGCCTCATCTCGCGCAAGGAGTACGAGGAGAGCGGTTCGGATATCGCCGATGCGCGCGCGAAGGTCGAGCAGATGCGCGCCGAGATTGCGAAGGCCGACGAGACCATCGCCGCCGCGCGCAAGCCGGTTGATATGTTCGCCGCGCCCATGTCGGTCGCTCCCACGGACGTTGCTTGGACGACCGGCAACAAGACTGTTGACAATCTCATCCGCTACAACGGCAAGCGCTTCGGCGTTGACCCGTACCTGATTTACTGCGTGATGCATCAGGAGTCGCGCTTCAGCTCGGGCGCGACCTCGCCGGTCGGCGCGCAAGGACTGATGCAGTTGATGCCGGGGACGGCCGCGCGCTACGGCGTCGTGAACTCCTACGACCCGGCGCAGTCCATCATGGGCGGCACGCGCTACCTCGCAGACCTCCTGCGCCTGTTCGGCGGCCGCGTTGACCTCGCGCTCGCGGGCTACAACGCGGGCGAGGGCGCGGTGATGAAGTACGGCAACCGCGTCCCGCCGTACGCCGAGACGCGCAACTACGTCCGCACCATCGGCGCGCGCTACGCGCAGAGCGGCGGCAACGGCTTCACGCTCACCACCAAGACCGAGGCGCGCGAGGCGAAGGGCCAGAAGAAGTAAGACGGTTCGGAAGTGCTTTCAGGAAGAGGGCGGGGCTTCGGCTCCGCCCTTTTTCTTTTTCTGGCAACTGTTACGGCGTGGACGAAAGTCGTATGATAAGGGCCTTCGTTCAGGTCATACATCACAGAGTCAGAGAGGAAACAGCCGACGATGAGAGTGACGCTTAAAGTTTGCGCGCTGGCGACCGCGATGTGTGTGCTCGTGCCGTCGTTCGCCGCGGCGCAGGGAAGAGGCCGCGGGCGCGGGGCGGAGTCGGGGGAACTGGCCGAGCTGAACGCGAAGATACGGCGTTTCGCGCCGACGGTCGTGACGGCCGACACGTCGCGCCTGAGCGCAGGCGACCGGCGTGCGCTCGCCAAGGTCATCGAGGCCGCGCGCCTGCTCGACCCGCTCTTCCTGCGGCAGGTATGGAGCGGCAACGTCGCGCTGCAAAAGAAACTCGAAGCCGACAAGACTCCATTAGGACGCGCGCGCCTGCACTACTTCGACATCAACGACGGCCCTTGGTCGCAGCTCGACGAAAACATCGCCTTCCTGCCTGACGTGCCGCGCGAGAAGCCGCCGCAGGCAGGGCATTACCCGGACGACATGACGAAGCAGGAGTTCGAGTCGTGGGTGGCGACGCTCAATGATGACGATAAGAAGAAGGCGACGGGCTTCTTCTGGGCCGTGCGGCGCGACACGGCCGGCAAGCTGAAGCTCGTGCCGTACAGTCAGGAGTACGGCGAGTTCCTGCGCCCGGCCGCGGCGCTGCTGCGCGAGGCCGCGGGGCTGACGACCAACGCGACTCTCAAGAACTTCCTCTCGAAGCGCGCCGACGCGTTTATGTCCGACGACTACTACGAATCGGACGTGGCGTGGATGGACTTGGACTCGCCGATTGATGTGACCATCGGGCCTTACGAGACCTACTCGGACGGGCTCTTCGGCTACAAGGCTGCGTTCGAGGCTTACGTCACGCTGCGCGACGAGGCCGAATCCCAGAAGCTCGCGCGCTTCAGCGGCTTCCTACAGGAGCTTGAGAACAACCTGCCGATTGATCCCAAGTACCGCAACCCGAAGCTCGGCGCGGCGGCGCCGATACGCGTCGTCAACGTGGTCTACTCTTCGGGCGAAGGGAACTCGGGCGTGCAGACCGCGGCCTTCAACCTGCCGAACGACGAGCGCGTCGTCCACGAGAAGGGCTCGAAGCGCGTCATGCTCAAGAACGTGCAGGAGGCGAAGTTCGAGAAGACGCTCGTGCCCATCTCGCGCGTCGTCCTCTCGCCCGCAGACCAGCGCCACGTCTCCTTCGAGCCGTTCTTCACGCACGTCCTCGCGCACGAGCTGATGCACGGGCTCGGGCCGCACACGATCACGGTCGGCGGGAGTGAGACAAGCGTCCGCAAGGAGTTGAAGGATCAGTACTCGGCCATCGAAGAGGCGAAGGCGGACATCACGGGCCTCTGGGCCTTGCAGTATTTGATTGACAAGGGCGCGCTGCCGCGCACGCTTGAGCAGACGCTCTACACGACGTATCTGGCGAGCGCCTTCCGCTCGGTTCGCTTCGGCATCAAGGAGGCGCACGGCCGGGGAGTCGCGATGCAGTTCAACTACCTGACCGACGAGGGCGCCATCACCTTCGACGAAGGCAAGGGAACGTTCTCGGTCGTGCCCTCGAAGATAAAGGACGCGGTGCGCAAGCTGACGCACGACCTGCTGACGATTGAGGCCGAGGGCTCTTACGACGGCGCGAAGGCGATGCTCACGAAGTACGGCGTCGTCCGCCCCGCGATGCAGGGCGCGCTCGAACGTCTCAAGGACGTGCCCGTGGACATCGAGCCGAGTTACCCGCTGGCCGCCGGCAGGTGAAGGTGTCAGGTCAGTACCACCCG
Source organism: Pyrinomonadaceae bacterium (assembly GCA_035248785.1). Taxonomy (GTDB): domain Bacteria; phylum Acidobacteriota; class Blastocatellia; order Pyrinomonadales; family Pyrinomonadaceae; genus QHXN01. Next base: position 27,900 of record DATFHD010000009.1, read on the forward strand.
CTACCGCGGGTGGTACTGACCCGCTTTTCTCCCGCACAGTACGCACTCGAACCGACCCGCCAAGCATCCTCACGTATAATCCGACTAATCTTAACGTCGTATAATTTGTCGGGGAGCCGCGGCGAGGCTTTCGCCGCAGGTGTGCCCCGACTCGCGTCCGGAGCCAGTCCGGGCGAATGACTTCGAGGGGGAACTGATATGAGAAGGAGAGTGCTTGTCTTCTTGATACTGTGCGCGGTCTGCGCGGCGGCGTCGCCGTCGGCGGCTACGTACGCGAGGCAGCGCGCGCAGCAGCGCATCGTGGGGACTGTCTACGGCTTCGGCGGGCGCGTGTCGGGGCGCAGCTACAGCCTCCCGTTCACGCTCACCGTGAACAACTACAGCTCGGCCGACGACGCGGCGCGGCTGGCGTCGGCCGCGGGCTCGCAGGACGAGTTGTTGAGCGCGCTCGGCCACATGAACGCGGGCCGCATCGCCGTCGGCAACAACGTCGGCGTGACGGCGAACGCCGTCTTCGCGTCGCAGACCGCGGAGGGCGGGACGAAGCTGACCGTGCTGTTCGAGCGCAACTTGAATCTGTTCGAGCTGCGCTACGGGACGCGCTCGGCCGACTACCGTTTCGGCTACGCGGAAATCTACCTCGACGCCCGAGGCCGCGGGCAGGGGACTTTCATCCCGGCGGCGAGGGTCAGGGTCAACGGCAACAACTGGGAGGTCGAAGACTTCGGCGTCTACCCTGCGCGCCTGATGGGGCTGCGCTCGACCGGCTCGGTCAACAACGCGCGCTGAAGCTCGGTCAAGTTTTTTAACGGCGGGCGGGCGCTTACGGCGTCCGCATAACGCCGAAGCGCCGTCGGGAGGGTTTGAAGCGTCCCTCCCGGCGGCTACTTTTTGCGATAGGCTGCGCGTCAGAACCGCCTGCGGTTGCGGGCGGTTCAGTCCCGCGCGGTACAGGCTCTCAGCGTCAGTCCGACCCGCCCGCTACCGCAGGCGGTTCTGACATGTCTCGGGCGCGCTTAGAAAATCTTGTGCCAAGTGCGCTTGATCCAGTTGCCGGATTTCTTGGCGCCCTTCTTCGTCTGGTCGCCAACGTCTTCGGCCTTGTCGCCGACTTCGTTCGCGCCCTTCTTCGCGCCCTTCGCGGCGACCTTCGCGCCCTTCGCCGTCTGATCCTTCACGTCCTCGGCCTTGTCACCCACCTCGTTGCCGGCGACCTTCGCCCCGTGGACGGTCTTGTCGCCAACGTCTTCGGCCTTGTCGCCGACCTCGTTCACAGCGTCGCCCGTCTTGTCCTTCACGTCTTCGGCCTTATCGCCGACTTCTTTGACGCCCTTCTTCGTCTCGTGCGCGGCCTTCTTCGTGCCCTTGACGGTCGCGTCCTTGGCGTCGCCCGCCTTGTCGGCGACCGCCGAGCCGGCGTCCTTCGTCTTGTCAACCACGCTATTGTCTTGCGCTGCGGCGCCCGTCACGAGCGCGAGCGAGAACAGTGTTGCTGCCAAAAACTTACGCATTGCGCCATGCCTCCCGTGTAGTGAAATAAGTCGTTTCTCTCCCTCGTACACAGTACGTTCGCAAGCCACATGCCACTCTGGGTCAGAACCGCCTGCGGTAGCGGGCGGGTGCGTCTGACTCGGAGAGCCTTTAATGCGTAAGACTAACCCGCCCGCTACCGCAGGCGGTTCTGACCTGACTCGTGGCGGTTCGGCGGGGCGGCTGCTATCCTTTTGTACGGAAATGAGAAGCCCCGACAGACAGGCGCCGGAGGCGGACGAGGGCGGGCGCGCGTACCTCTTCATGCTTTTGAGCGCCTTGGCCTTCGCCTCGATGGGCGCGTTCAGCCACCTCGCGGGCGAGCGCTGCGACTGGCACCTCGTCGCCGTCGCGCGCAGCTCGGTCGCTTTCCTGTTAACGCTTCTGCTGTCGCTTCTCTCCGGCGTCCGGCTCGTACTCTTGCGGCCCGCGACGCTCTGGATGCGGAGCGTCGCGGGCAGCTTCGGCGTGCTCTTCGCCTTCTACGCGCTGACGCATCTTCCAATCTCGACGGCCCTGACTTTATCGAACACGGTTCCGGTCTGGGTGACGCTTCTGGCGTGGCCCGTGCTCGGGCACAGGCCCGTCGCGTCCATGTGGCTGGCGGTGGCGGCGGGGCTGGCGGGAATCGTGCTGATACAGAGGCCGGAGGCGGGCGGCGACCGTCTGGCGGCGATGCTGGCGCTGGCGAACGCGATGTCAACGTCCGTCTCGATGATCGGGCTCAACCGCCTCGGCGGCGTCGTTGACCCGCGCGCCATCGTCACGCACTTCTCGGGCGTGGCGACGGTCTTCACGCTCCTCTTTCTCCTGCCCGCATCCGGACAGATTGACTACGCGCCTTTGAATGAGGCGAGCACGCTCGCGCTGCTCTTCGGCGTAGGCTGTGCGGCGACCGTGGGGCAGTTGGCGATGACGAAGGCTTTCGCTCTGGGCAGCCCTTCGCGCGTCTCGGTCGTGGGGCTGATGCAGATAGTCTTCGCGCTCGTCTTCGACCTGCTCTTCTGGCGGCGAGCCTTCAGCCCCCTCGTCGTGCTCGGCATCGCGCTCGTCATCGCGCCCTCGGCGTGGCTGATGCTGCGAAACCCCTTAAGAAGGCAGACGGCCGCCGTCCACACGACGGGCTAAGGCGAGCCGGAACGCCCGCGCGCCGCACCGGAACACTTACGCGCCTCGTCAGAACTTCTGCGCGTCGCGCCGGAACGCGCGCGCGCGGCGTCGGCGCACGTGCGCGCCGTGTCGGAGCGCCGCCGCGCCGCATTAGAACACCGCCGCGTCTTGTTAGAACGCCGCCGCGTCTTGTTAGAACGCCGCCGCGCCATCCCGGAACAACGCCGCGCCATCCCGGAACGCCGCCGCGCCGCGTCGGAAACTCGCCGCGCCGTGTCGGAAACTCGCCGCGCGGCTCCGGAAACTCGCCGCGTGGCGTCGGAACGCCGCCGCGTGGCGTCGGAACAGGGGCGCGCGGGAGCGGAATGGCCGCGCTTGGCTTTGGAAATGTTGGATTTAGCGCCGGTGCGGGCGCGGGCGGCGGCGAAACGGGTGCGCGCCCGTTCAGATTGACGCGGCGCGGCGTCGGAAACGCTGCGCGGCGCTGAAACAGACGCGAGCGGCACTGTGAACGCCCCGCGTGGCGTCGGTGCGGCGGAAAGCGGAGGCGGCGCGCACGGCTTCTGGCCGAGACGCGCCGCCTTTCAGTCCGTTGCCGCCGTCCGCCGTCTGCTACCCCTTCACCACGACGTTGACCAGACGGCCGGGGACGACGACCGTCTTGACAATCTGCTTGCCTTCAGTCCACGCGCGCACGCGCTCGTCGGAGAGCGCGGCGGCGCGCGTCTCGTCCTCCGTGGCGCCGGCCGAGACGTTGACGCGCCCGCGCAGCTTGCCGTTGACCTGCACGGCGATCTCGACCTCTTCCCTGCGCGCCAGCTCCTTGTCGAACGCGGGCCAGCGCGCGCCGCTCGACAGGATGCCGCCCGCGTGTCCCATCGCCTCCCACAACTCTTCCGCGACGTGCGGGCAGAACGGCGCCAGCATCAGCACCAGCGCCTCCAACGCCTCGCGCACGACGAACAGCTCGGCGGGCGAGGGCGAACGCGGCTCCGCCTTGAAGTCGCCCAGAGAGTTCAGCAACTCCATCAGCGCCGCGACCGCCGTGTTGTAGCGCAGCCCCTCGAAGTCGTTCGTCACGCGCTCGATTGTCCGGTGCGTCGCCTGCCGCAAGGCCCGCGCCTCCGCGTTGAACTCGCCGGCCGCGGCCGCGTCCTTCGGCGCCCCCGCCAGCGCCTCGCGCCAGCGGTGGACGAAGTTGTAGACGCGTCGCAGGAAGCGCAGCGCGCCGTCAATCCCCGCCTCCTGCCAGCGCAGGTCGTTCTCGACCGGCGCGGCGAACAGGATGAACAGGCGCGTAGCGTCCGCGCCGTACGCCTTAATCATCTCGTTCGGGTCTACGCCGTTGTTCGCAGACTTCGACATCTTCTCGAACGGGCCGACCGTGACGGGCTGCCCGTCGCCGACGAGGGTCGCGCTCGACACGCGCCCCTTGTCGTCGCGCACCACGTCCACGTCCGAGGGGTTGATGTAGACCTTCGAGCCGGCCGTCTCGCCCTCGCGGTAGAAGGTCTCGGCGACGACCATGCCCTGCGTCATCAAACGCTTTACCGGCTCGTCAAAGTTGACCAAGCCGATGTCGCGCATGAACTTCGTCCAGAAGCGCGTGTAGAGCAGGTGCATCACGGCGTGCTCGACGCCGCCGACGTACTGGTCTACGGGAGTCCAGTAGGCGACCTTCTCTTTGTCGAACGGCGCCGAGTCGTTCTGCGGGTCGCAGTAGCGGAAGAAGTACCAAGACGAATCAACGAACGTGTCCATCGTGTCCGTCTCGCGCCGCGCAGCCCCCTCGCACTTCGGACAGACGGTGTTGACGAACTCGGGCACGCCCGCCAGAGGCGACTGCCCCGCGCCCGTGAACTCGGCGCGCTCAGGCAGCACGACCGGCAAGTCTTTCTCAGGCACGGGCACGACGCCGCACTTGTCGCAATAGATGATTGGAATCGGCGCCCCCCAGAAGCGCTGGCGCGAGACGCCCCAATCGCGCAGGCGGTAGGTGACGGCGCGCTCGCCGAAGCCGCGCGCTTCGGCGAACTCGGCCATCTCGCGCACGGCGTCCTGCGACAGCTTGCCGCTCCAATCGCCCGAGTGAATCAGCACGCCGTACTCCGTGAACGCCTGATCCATCGCGGCCGATTGGTCTGGGTGCGTCGGGTCGTGCGCGATTGCCGGCTGGTCGTGCGAGACGCGGCCGATTACGCGCTTGATGGGCAAGCTGTACTTCTGCGCGAACTCGAAGTCGCGCTCGTCGTGCGCGGGCACACTCATCACGGCGCCCGTGCCGTACTCCATCAAAACGTAGTTGCCCGCCCAGACGGGGACGGGCTCGCCGCTGAAAGGGTTGACGGCCAGCAGCCCCGTGTTGATGCCCTCCTTCTCTTCGACCGCGCCCGGCTCGCGCGCCTGCATCGAGGCGGCGCGGACGCGCTCGGCGAAGCGGCGCACGTCCTCCTTCAAGGGCGAGCGCTCGACCAAAGGATGGTCGGGCGCGACGACGACGGCGTTCGCGCCGTAGATGGTGTCAATGCGCGTGGTGAAGACGCGGACGCGCTCGTCCGTGTCCTTAACCTGAAATTCGATGTAGGCGCCTTCGCTCCGGCCGATCCAGTTGCGCTGCATCGTCAGCACGCGCTCAGGCCAGCCGCCTTCCAACTCGCGCATGTCTTCGAGCAACTGCTCGGCGTAGGCCGTGATGCGGAAGAACCACTGCTCGATGTCGCGCTTCTCTACGACAGCGCCGCAGCGCCAGCAGACGCCGCCCGAAGACTGCTCGTTCGACAGCACCGTCGATTCCGCGGGGCACCAGTTGACCGGCGGGACC
>DATFHD010000010.1:0-11054 GCA_035248785.1 Pyrinomonadaceae bacterium
GCTGCCGCCCCCGCGCCGTCGCGCGCCAAGCCACGACCGCCGCGCCGACGGCGAACGCGACCAGCGTCGTCCTCATCGCCGTCAGCGCGATGCCCATCGCCAGCAGCACGAAGGCGAGCGCCGGAAGCAAGACGCGCAAACGTGGACTCAACCCAAACGCGCGCGATTGCACACCGCCTTCGCCGCGCCCGCGCCGGCCTTCTTTCTCTTCGTCACTTTCGCGGCGCAGCCATGCGGCGAGCGCGAAGCCGAGCGCGAGCTGGGCGGCGAGCTGCAAGACTTCGGCGAAAGTTTCGTAGTGGCGCGTCCAGCCAGAGGCGCGGAAGCTGTGCGTGCGCCCGCCGCCCGTGATACCGGAGGGAGAAGGCCGCGCGCGCATCTCTTCGTTCACGACCGCGCCCGGCCACTCGACGTGCTCGCCGTGCGAGATGACGCTCAGGCTAACGCGCTCGCCCGGGGGCGTCCGGCGGATGGCGTCGTCAATCTCTTCAACCGAGTCCACGCGGCGCCCGTTCACGCGCCAGACGGCGTCGCCCTCGCGCAGCGGCGTCCCGCGCCGTAAGGGACTGTCCACGCTCAAGCCGCTCACAACGACCCCGCGGCCGACGACGAGCTCGCCCGCGCCCCAGAGCGCGCCCGCTGAGCCGGAGACGACCAGCAGCGCCGCCAACAGCACGGCCGCGCGCCGCGTCAGCAACCCTTGCGCGAGGTAGAACATGAGGAGCGTGCTGACGTTGACGAGCTTCGGGAGGCTTACGCGCGGCTCGTACGAGAGCAGGCAGGAGAGTGCAGTCCACCCGAAGAAGAGCCAGAGCGGCAGGTCGAGCGGCGTGCGCCTCAAGCCCGTCCGCCGCGTCGCGAGCAGACGCAGGAGCCAAGCCGCGACCGCCGCCGACAGCCCCATCCAAGAGACGGCGATGGAGTGCGGCGCCGCCAAGGCGTAGAGTGCGAAGCCCGCGAGCCCGAGCCGCCCGGCCGCACGCTCGACGCCGCCGCCCGTCGGCCCGTCGGCGCGTTCGTCATCCGGCCGTCCGGACGGACTTTCGGGGCGCACCGGCGCGGCGTCAGGTACGCCCGCGCCGGGCGCGTTTTCCGCGGCTTCTGTTGGCATAAACCCTTTGGGAAAGAGTTGGTTGACACCCGCTCGCGGCGGGTGCTAACGTACAAAATTGCCCGTCCTCGGAGGCAGGGGCATGCGAGCCGTGGACAAGTGAGTTACGCCGAGCCTTAGAGCACCCTGTCGCCGCTTTTCAGCCTCGCGCCGCCGCTGTCCACTTCTTCTTCTGGCGTTTACAATACTTCCTGATGGGTTTCGACAAGGCAAAAGCCATCCGTGCGGCTGAGAAGTCCCTTGCCTCGGGCAAGATTCCGTCGGCCATACAGGAGTACGCCCGCATCGTCGAGCACGACCCCGAAGACTTCAACGCGCTCAACACGCTCGGCGACCTCTACTCTCGCGTCGAGAAAAAGCAGGAGGCGGCCGCCTGCTTCCGCCGCGTCGCCGAGCATTATCGCGAACAAGGCTTCACGCTCAAAGCCGTCGCGATGTACAAGAAGCTCTCGCGCTTCGCCGGGGAAGACCACTCGACGGCGCTCTCGCTCGCCGCGCTCTACGAGCAGCAGGGCTTGCTCGTCGAAGCGCGCCAGCAGTACCTGCTCGCGGCCGACGCCTACGCCCGCGCCGGCAGCGCGCGCGAGTCGCTCGACGTGCTGCGCCGCATCGCAGACCTCGACCCCGCCGACACCAAAGTCCGCCTACGCCTCGCCGAGAGCTACGCGACCGAGCACCTGCCCGACCTCGCCGCGGAGGCTTACACCGAGGCCGGCGAACGCCTCGCCGCGCGCAACGACTTCGAGGCGGCGCTCGAAGCCTTCAACCGCGCGCTCGCCCTCCGGCCGGCGCTCCACGCCGCGCTGCACGGGATGATGGCGGCGCACGCCGCGCTCGGCACGGCCGACGACGCGGCCGAAGTCCTCGAACAGGCCGTCAAAGACCGCCCCGGCGACCTCGAAGTCCGCGCCATGCTCGCGCGCGCCTACGTGGACGCAGAGGACGCGGCCCGCGCCGAGAAGGCCACGAACGAGCTCGTCACCCGCGACCCTTCGAGCTTCATGCTCCTCTACGACGTGGCCCGCCTCTACCTTCTACAGGGCGGGACGGAGGAGGCGACGCGCCTGCTCGCGCGCGTCGCAGAGCCCTCGCTCGCCTCGCGCGAGGAGACGCCGCTCGCGGAGATGCTTCAGGAGGTGCTCGCGCGCGACCCCGAACAGCTCGAAGCGCACCGCCTGCTCGTGCGCGCCTACACCGTCGCGCGCGACGAGGCGAAGCTGCGCGCCTCGCTCGAACGGCTCGCCGACGCGGCCGAGGCGACCGGCGACACGGACGAAGAGCGGCGCGCGCTCACGCGCCTGCTGCGGCTCGCGCCCGAAAACGAGCAGGTGCTGACGCGCCTCGAATCAATCGGCGGCCCGCTCTTCGACGACGAGGGCGGCACGGCCGACGACGCGCCGACCTTCGAGACTTTCATGCTCGAAGCAGAGGCGGCGAAGGCTTCTCCCGAGAAGGCGGACGCGCCGCGCGCCGAGGCTCCTCCTGTTGACGCGCCGCCGGCCTCCGAGTTCGAGTGGAACTCCGTCGCCGAGCCGCAGACTCACGCGCCCGCGTCCGACGCCTCGGCCTCCTTCGCAGACCTCAACGACCTGACCGACGGCGGCGCCTTCGAGTCGAACGCCGCGCCGGAGCCTCCGGCGCAGACAGACTTTCAGGAGTTCGATTTCACGCAGGTCGCCTCCGACAGCCGCGCGCCGTCGCAGGGCGCGAGCGTCGAGCGGATGCTCAAGCAGGAGCTTGAGAGCGTCACCTTCTACATCGAGCAGGGCTACGCCGACATCGCGCGCGACACGCTCGACATGCTCGAACGCCAGTACGGCACGCACCCCGAGATAGACGCGCTGCGCGAGCACCTCGGCGCCGCCGGCCCGGCCGAAGCAGCGCCCCCGGCGTACGGCGACGCGCCCGCGACCTTCGACGCGCCGCCCGTCTACGAGCCCGAAGAGCACGCCGCCTTCGACGCCTCCTCCGCTTTCGAGCCGACGGCCTTCGAGCCAACAACATTCGAGGCCGCGACGTTCGAGACGCCGATGTTAGAGGCCGAAACTTTCGAGCCGGTCACGACGTTCGAGCCGATGACCTTCGAGTCCGCCGCGGCCGAAGTCAACACGCCCGCCGCGCCTCCGCCGCAGAAGCCCGCGGCCGGCGAGCCGCACGCGGGCGCGAACAACTCGGCGGGCGCGAACAACAACTCCCGCCCGAGTTCCAACGGCGCGCAGCCGGCCGGAATAGACCCGGGCCTCGCGGCCGTCTTCGACGAGTTCCGCGAGGCGGTCGAGGATGACGGCGAGGAGGAGTCGGGCGGCGACTTCGACACGCACTACCAGATGGGGCTCGCTTACCGCGAGATGGGGCTCCTTGATCAGGCGGTCGAAGAGTTCCAGACGGCCGTCGCGCAGGCCGCGCCCGGCGACGGCACGCCGCGCTTCCTGCAATGCTGCAACATGCTCGGCCACTGCTTCATGGAGAAGGGGCTGCCGCGCCCCGCCGCGCTCTGGTTCAAGAAGGGCTTGGACGCTCCCGGCCACAGCGAGGACGAGTATCAGGCCATGCGCTACGACCTCGGCACGGCCTACGAGCGGATGGGCGACAACGGCCGCGCCATCGAAGTGCTCTCCGAAGTCTACGCCATTGACGTTTCTTACCGCGGCGTCGCCGAGCGCCTGCGCGAACTGCAACAGAAGGAGGTCAGAGGTTAGAGGTCGGAGGTTAGTGAAGGCTCTGTCTTTGGAACTAACCTCTGACCTCTGACCTCTAACCTCTCAAAACCTATGGCTTCGAGGCTCACAGTCATCTTCTACATCCTGCTCTGCCTTGAGGCGGGCATCTTCCTGACGCTGCTGCCTTGGTGGCAGCCTTGGGGGATGGGCGACTGGGGCGACAACTTCTTCCTCGTGATGGTCGCGCAGAAGACGGGCCTCTACGGGTTGCAGCGCGCCGTGGCCTCGGGCTGGGTGCGCGGCGCCGTGACCGGCGTCGGCCTGCTCAATCTGGCGATGGCCTTCTGGGAGATTTTCCACTTCAGCGATACCGTCCGCAGGCTACAGGGCGCCGACGCCGCGCAGACACAGGCCGCGTTGAAACAGCAGTCGCCCGAACCTCTCCCGACCACAGTCGAACCCGATGCGGAGAGCGCTCCCACGGCCGATCAGCTATCTCATCACGGGCGGCGAGACCAGTAGCTCGACCGGCGCCTCGTCCGCGGAGTTCCGACGCCTGCTCGCGCTCGTCCGCACGGCCGCCGACGCGCGCGTCACGCTCGTCCAACTGCGCGAGAAGAATCTGCGGGGGCGCGTCCTGTACGAACTGGCCGCGGCCGCGGCTGAGATTACCCGCGGAAGCAACACGCGCGTACTCGTCAACGACCGCGCCGACATCGCGCGCGCGTCGGGCTGCGACGGCGTACACCTTGCGGCCGACTCTCTCCACGCGCGCGACGTGCGCCAAGCCTTCGGCGAAGACTTTGTCATCGGCGTCTCGACGCACGCCGTCGAAGAGGCGCGCGAGGCGAGCGCGTGCGGCGCGGACTTCGTCGTCTTCGGCCCCGTCTTCGACACGCCCTCGAAGCGCGCCTACGGCCCGCCCGTCGGGCTCGAAGCTTTGAGCAGAGCGGCGCGCGAACTCGCGCCTTTCCCCGTCGTCGCGCTCGGCGGAATCTCGACGGAGAACGCGGCGGAAGCGCTCGGCACGGGCGCGGCCGGCGTCGCCGGCATACGCCTCTTCGCCTACGGACAAAACATCGCGCGCACGCTGCATCTCATCAACCGTGTCCGAGGCGGAGAGTAGGTCTTGCTTGATGAGCAAAGTAGCAGAGACGCCGCCGGTCGCGCTGACGGTCGCGGGCTTCGATCCGTCGGGGGGCGCAGGGATTGTCGCAGACGTGAAGACGTTCACGGCCTTCGGCTGCTTCGCGGCGGCGGCCGTCACGTCGCTCACCTTCCAGAACACGACCGGCGTCTTCGGCGCCTCGCACCAGACGGCCGAGGCGGTGCGCGCGCAAGTCCTCGCCGTCGTCACAGACTTCCGCGTCGCGGGCGCGAAGACCGGCATGCTCCCGACGCGCGAAGTGATAGAAGAGGTCGCGCGCCTCTTCCGCGAGCCGGAACTGCCCGCGCCCGTCGTTGACCCCGTCGTGCGCTCGACCTCGGGCTACGACCTGATTGACGACGCGGCGCTCGACGCGCTCAAGCGCGAACTGCTGCCGCTCGCGCGCGTCGTCACGCCGAACGTCCCCGAGGCAGAGCGCATCACGGGCCTCGAAATACGCGACCGCGCCGGGATGGTCGAGGCCGTGCGCGTGATGCGACGGATGGGCGCGCGCGCCGTGCTCGTCAAGGGCGGGCACCTCTCGGGCGAAGCGTTGGACGTGCTCGACGAGGGCGGGGAAGTCACCTTCTTCAGCGCGCCCCGCGTCGAGACGACTTCGACGCACGGCACGGGCTGCACGCTCGCCGCGGCGATTGCCGCCTGCCTCGCGCGCGGCGCGAGTCTGGAAGACTCGGTCGCCGCGGCGAAGGAGTTCGTCACCGAGGCGATACGCCGCGCGCCGGGATTGGGGCGCGGCCACGGCCCCATCAACCACGCCGTCGCGGCGCGTCTGCTTTGAACGCCGCGGCCCGCATGTCTTTAAAGAGCGGGACGGCGCGAAGAATGAAAGCCATGAAAGCAATAAACGGAACCAAACTCCACACGCCCGCGCGCGTCCTTCTCGGCGCGTGCCTGTGTCTGCTTCTCGCCGCGGCCGCCGCCGCGCAGGGAGACCTGACGGGCGGCGTCGGGCAGTTCGCCATCCAGCCGAAGAAAGAGAAGCTCGTCGCGTCGGCGAAGCCGAAGGCGCCGACCGTCAGGCGCGGGCCGCGTGCGACGGCGAACGACCGCCTGATTGCGGCCGCCGCGTCGAGCGCGGGCGGCGGCGCCTCGGTCGCGGGCACGCTCAAGGCCGGCGCGGACGCGAACGCGAAGTCTGAAGAGGGCTGCGCGGCGCTCGTCTACGCCGTCGCGGCGAAGAACGCAGAGGCCACGCAGTCTCTACTTGAGAAGGGCGCGGACGCGAACTCGCGCTGCGCGGACGGCGTGACGGCTTTGATGGTCGCCGCCGAGGCGGGCGACGAGCCGGTGGCGCAGGCGCTCGTCTCGCGCGGCGCCGACACGAACGCGAAGACCGAGGACGGGCGGACGGCTTTGATGTTCGCCGCTTCGAGCGGCCAGCTCGCGGTCGTGCGCGCGCTCGTCGCGAAGGGCGCCGACGTAAACGCGCGCTACAGGGACGGCCGGACGGCGCTCACCTTCGCCGCGGCGAACGGCTTCGCGGAGGTCGCGGAGGAGTTGATCGCGAAGGGCGCCGCGGTGGACGCGCGCGCCGACGACGGCTGGACGCCGCTGCTGTGGGCTTCTTGGTTCGGCCACGCGGACGTGGTGAAACTGCTGCTGGACAAGGGCGCGGACGTGCGCGCGCGGGACAAAGACAAGGACACCGCGTTGATGAAGGCCGCGACGCAGGGGCACGTCCCCGTGGTGAAGATGCTTTTGGATAAGGGCGCCGAGGCGGACGCGCGCGGCAACGGCGGCGGCACGGCGCTCCTCTTCGCCGCCTCGCGCCCCGCGGGCTACGACGTGGCCGAGGCGCTGCTCGCGAAGGGCGCCGACGTGAACGCGCGCAACGACGCGGGCATGACGCCGACCATCCTCGCCGCCGCCTACGGCCGCATCCCCACGCTCGAAGTCTTCTTCACGAAGGGCGCCGACGTGAACGCGCACACGCCCAAGGGCTTCAACGCGCTCATCGCCGCCGCCAACAAGGGGCTCGCCTCGACCGCGCAACTCCTCATCGAACACGGCGCCGACGTTAACGCCAAATACGAAGACGGCCGCACCGCCCTCAACTTCGCCGAGCAGAACGGCCAGACCAAAGTCGTCGAAGTGCTCAAGGCCGCGGGAGCGAAATAAGAAGTACTGAGGGCTGAGTGAAGGCAAGCTGCTTCCACTCAGCCCTCAGTCCTCAGTCCTTAACAATCAGCCCTCGGCGCCTTCTATAGTCACCTTATTCATCACCACGTCCGCCTTCGGGCGGTCGCCGGGGTGCGTGGGCGTGGTGGCGATTTTGTCAACCACGTCCTGCCCTTCGACGACGCGGCCGAACTTGGTGTAGGAGGGCGGGAGCGGGTAGTCGGTGTGCATGATGAAGAACTGCGAGCCGTTGGTGTTCGGCCCGGCGTTGGCCATCGCGACGGTGCCCTTGGTGTAGGCGCCGCGGTAGAGTTCCGACCCGCGGTTGATCTCGTCGTCGAAGCGCCCGCCCCAAGCGGATTGCCCGCCGCGCCCCGTGCCGGTCGGGTCGCCGCCCTGAATCATGAAGCCCTTGATGACGCGGTGGAAGATGACTCCGTCGTAGAAGCCGCGCTCGGCCAGCAGTCGGAAGTTCTCGGCCGTCTTCGGCGCCTCGTCCTCCAAAAGCTCGAAGCGGATCGTGCCCAAATTCGTCTCGATTCTCGCGATGCGGTTTGCCATAAGTCTCCTCACTCATTATTCGGAAGAACAAATCTCTCAATCGCCGCGGCGACGCCGTCCTCGTCGTTCGTGGCGGTGGCGTGGAAGCGCCCGCGCTCGTGGAGAGCGGGGTCGGCGTTGCCCATCAAGACGCCCGTGCCGGCCCACTCAAGCATCTCCAAGTCGTTGAAGTTGTCGCCGACGGCCATCACCTCTTCGCGCGCGAGCTTGGACTCGGCGGCGACGGCCGCGAGCCCCGCGCCCTTCGAGGCGTCGGGGTGGAGTATGTCGAGCAGCGCGAAGTCGGTCTTCTGGTAGAGCGTGAGCAGGAGGCGTACGGCGCCGCCAAGCTCCACGCGCATCAACTCCGCCAGCCGCTCCATCCCGGCGCAGCCGCCCGAGAAGGCGATGTGCAGAGGGTCGTGGTCGAGGTACTCCTCAAGCGAGTCAACGCGGCGGATGGCGTCGGCGGCGTCGGGGCCGATGACGCGGTACGACCACTCGATATATTTTGCGAGCGCGGTGTTGCCGGGGCTGATGTGGTCGTAGACGAGCAGGCCCGCGCCGATGTGGTCGTCGCTGACGAGCGCGTCGGCGCCGTGCGCGCGCCCGAGGCGTACGACGGCGCGCGCCGCCTCGACCGGCATCAGGACGGCCGCGACCGTTTCGAGCGAGTGCGCGTGCTTGGTGAGCGCGCCGTTGTGCGCGATGACGGGAACGTCAAGTCCGAGTTCGAGCGCGAGCGGGCGCGCGTCGCGGAAGCGGCGGCCGGTGACGAGCGTGACGCCGACGCCGCGCCCGCGGGCCGCGTCAATGGCCGAGCGGTTGCGCGCAGACAACTGGCCGCGCGAGTCGAGCAGCGTTCCGTCGAGGTCGAGGGCGATTAAGCGGATTGCCATCGTCGGTGTCTCGACTCTAGCACCCGCCCGCGGCGCGCGCAACAGACGCCTCCCGGCCGCCGCGCCGCGCCCGGCGCTAAAAAAAATTGTCGCCGGGTGATACCTCACGCGAACCGTTTACGCCTTAGTAGCCGGGGGCTTTGGCGGACGCGCCCCGAAGAGGCGAGACGGGAGGATGCGTATGACGGGCGAACAGGTAACCCTTGTGCGGGACAGTTTCGAGAAGGTCGTGCCCATCGCCGACGCGGCGGCGGCGCTCTTCTACGGGCGGCTCTTCGACCTCGACCCGAAGCTCGAACGACTCTTCAAGGGCGACATCGTGGAGCAGGGGCGCAAGCTGATGCAGATGATCGGCGTGGCGGTCAGAAGCCTCGACCGGCTCGAACAGGTCGTGCCGGCGGTGCAGGCGCTCGGGGCGCGGCACGTCGCCTACGGCGTGCGCGAAGAGCACTACGAGACGGTCGGACGCGCGCTCCTCTGGACGCTCGGCAAGGGCTTGGGCGACTCGTTCACGCCGGAGGTCGAGGCCGCTTGGGCTGAGGTCTACGCGACGCTGGCCGGGGCGATGAAGGCCGGCGCGGCGATGGCGCCGGAGGCGGTCGCGGTCACGCACTGAAGGCGTCGGCCGCTAGTCGAAGGCGTCGGGCGCGGGCGCTCGTCCGTAGCGGACTGACCGCCTCCCGGCGTGCGGAAAAAATTTTCTCGCCGCGTGATCCCTCGCGCGTGGCTTTTACGCGTTAGCGTTCGGAGCACATTCCGACTGTAAAGCCCTCTTAACCTCGCCGACCCGCCACCCTCTAACCCTTACGAAGGAGGTAAGAAGATGAAAACGACCCTCAAGACCTTTGCCCTGCTCGCGCTCCTGTGCTGCGCGCGCCTTACATACGCACAGACGTACCAAGTCATAAACACCGAGACCTCAAGCCCCGCGCCCGGCCTGACGAAGACCGTCACCACCGTGCAGGAGGGCACAAACACGCTCGACCGCTTCCGCGTCACGCGCCTCTTCAAGAACTCGCAGGCGTCTTCGCGGGGGACGCTGCTCCTGCTGCCGCCTCTGGGCAGCGGCTTCCAGAACTACGAGGTCGGCGACGGCGGCGACTACGAGCGCTCCTTCGCGGGCTTCTTCGCGCGGCGCGGCTTCGACGTGTGGGGCTACTCGCAGCGCGTGCAGGGGCTGACGGCTGGTCAATGCGAGAGCGGCGCGGTTGACTGCTCGCCGATGGCGAACTGGGGGATGCAGACCATCCTCGACGACGTGGCCTACATACGCCAGCAGATCGCCGCCGCGCACCCCGGCGAGAAGCCTTACGTCGGCGGCCTCTCGCTCGGCAGCATCGTCACGGTCGCCGCCATCAACCAGAACCCGGAGGCTTACGCGGGCGCCATCATGCTCGAAGGCTCGCTCTACACCGAGAACCCCGAGACGCGCGCCATCAACGCAGGCTTCTGCGCCGCCTTCGACGGCCTGCTCGCGGCCGGCGTCTACTACGACGGCCAGAACGGGCCGGGCTTCAAGCTGCTCAGTCACCTCGCCGAGGTCGCGCCGAACGACCCGACGCCGCTGCCCGGCTTCCCCCCGGGCTTCACCAACCACCGCGCGTGGGTGGCGTTCATGTCCGCCCCGCCCGTGGGGCCGGTCACGCCGCGCCCCGGCTACTACTTCCTCAAGGGGAGCGTCGCCGAAGACCGACTCTTCTACGCGGACGAGGCGCTGGTTCACGCCAACATCGCGCAGTTCGTGGACTACACGGCGACGCGCACCATCCGCGACGTGAGTTGCAGCCTCGCGGGCGAGCGCACCTACTCGAACAACTTGGAGAGCTTCGACGGGCCCGTCCTGATGATCGCGGGCGGGCACGGCTTCGGCCCCGAGATGCTTGAGACGAAGGCGCTGATGACGAACGCCGACGTGACCGTGAACTACAAGGAGGACTACGGCCACGTTGACCACGTCTTCTCGACCAACCACCTGCAAGAGGTCGAGCACCCCGTCCTCGCGTGGCTCCTGCGCCAGTAAACTGAATGTCCGTTTGAAAGAAGAGAGGGGCGTCCGAACGTTCGGACGCCCCTCTCTTCTGGGCATGTTAATGGAGGTGCCGCCCGCCGGGCTTAGCCCCGCGCGGTAAAAGTGGTAACCTCTCCCCGCCGAAAACGGCCGTCGTCGTCGGCCGCGCTCGCCGCCTTACCTGCTTCCAGCGAAAGCCCCTCGAAAGGAACCCGGATGCCTAAAGGAACCGCCCTCGTTCCGGTCTTAATCTTCGCCCTGCTCGCCGCCGCGCTCGGGCAGACGCAGCGGCCCGCCGCGACACAGACACAGACGCCGCAAGCCGCGCCGAGTCCGACGCCGCAGGACGACGACGAGGTCGTCAGGATTACGACGAACCTCGTGCAGGTGGACGCGGTCGTCACAGACCGCGAAGGCAGGCAGGTGACAGACCTCACCGCGGAGGACTTCGAGCTGCTTGAGAACGGCCGCCCGCGGCAGGTGACCAACTTCTCCTACATCAAGCTCGCGCAGCCGACCGAGGCCGCGCCGCCGTCCACGCGCGCCGCCA
>DATFHD010000011.1:0-199343 GCA_035248785.1 Pyrinomonadaceae bacterium
CGGGCGCACGCGCACCGCCGGCTCGGCTTTGAGCGGCGCGGCGCTCGGCGCGGGCGTCGGCGGCGCGCTCGGACATAAGCGCGGCGCGGCCGCGGGCGCGCTCGTCGGCGGCACCGGCGGTTATCTCTACCGCCGCTCGAAGCACCGTCTGCCCCGACGCTACTGACGGCGGACGTTTGATTTAAGAGAGAGGGGAGCGACGCTGTTGAAGAACGTCGCTCCCCTTTGTCGGGGCGCAGGCAGCCCTTAAACTTTTATCGCTTACCTCGCGCTGGTTCACACAGACACATACGTAAGGAGCGTGAGCTTCATGTCACACGAAGAAGAGCAACACAAGCGCAGCCGCGTGGTCGTCGAGACGCCGACGGCGCGGCGCGAGGTAGTCCAACATCAGACGGTGCGCTACCCGACGGAGGAGCGGCGCGGCTACTCGGCCGGCATCGTGGCGACGGTGGCGCTCTTAGCTATCGCGGCCACGGCCATCATCTTCCTCTTCCTGACGAACTCGCGCGACAGTTCCACGGAAGCGAACGTCAACCTGCGCACCACGGCCGCCACGCAGCCGACGCCGATGACGCAGGCGCCCGTCGTCGTCCAGACGCCTCTGACGCAGCCGACGCCCGTCATCATCCAGCAGGTTCCGGCGCCGGTCACGACGACGCAGCCCGCGCCCGTCATCATACAGGCGCCGCCGCCGCCCGACACTTCGACGACGACCGCGCCCGCCTCGCCGCCCGCGTCGGCAGCGCCGCCGGCCGGCCACGACGACGCCTCGCTTCAGACGAAGATAGACAAGGCTTTCGCCGACGACCCGAACGTCTCGGCCGCCAGCATTGACGCGCTCGTCGTCAACGGCCGCGTGAAACTCACGGGCACGGTCAGCTCCGACGCCGTCAAGCAGCGCGCCGAGCGCCTCGCCTACGCCGTCAAAGGCGTCCTCGGCGTGGACAACAAGATTGTCGTCGCCCCCGCCACTCCCTGAAGAAAGTCAGGTCAGAACCGCCCGCGGTAGCGGGTGGGTCGGGCTCACGCCTCTAGGGCCGTTGGAGTCACACGCACCCACCCGCTACCGCGGGCGGTTCTGACCACCATTAGTAACTCTCCGTGTGTTCGCGGAGCCATTCGTCAATCTCTTCGTCGTTCGGCTCGCGCCCCAGTTCCGCGCTCAGGCTCTCGCGCGCGACCTCGCGCGAGTCGCGCGCGGCGTCTTCCAGCGAGTCGCCGCCCGGCTCGACCTCCTGCCCGCCTTCGATGCCGTCCAGCGGCCGCGGCTCAGACGAGTCCCCCACCCTTTGACCCTCCTTTAAAGTTACGTCGTGTGACGGCGATGGTAGGCGCAAGCGCGCCCCGGTTGCAAGTCTAGTCTTCGTGCGCGAAGCGGTAGCGCAGAAGCTCCTTCGCGCTCATGGCGGTGAAGGCGACGGCCGCGAGACAGCAGACGCCGCCGAGCACGACCGAGAAGGGCGCGCCCGCCGCGGCCGCCACCAGCCCCGCCTCCAACTCGCCGAGCTGCGGCCCGCCCATGAAGAAGATCATGTTCACCGAAGTCATGCGCCCGCGCAGGCGGTCGGGCGTGATGAGCTGGCGTATGGTCTGGCGTATGACGGTGCTGACGGTGTCGGCCGCGCCCGTCAGCCCGAGCATCAGGAGCGAGAGCCAGTAGGTGCGCGAGAGGCCGAAGGCCACGGTCGCCGCGCCGTAGACCGCGACCGAAAGAATCACGGCGAGCCCCGGCCGCCGCCAGCCCGCGCGCCGCGTCAGCAGCAATCCCGTCAGCACCGCGCCCGCCGCCGACGCGCCCGCGAGCAGCCCGTAGCCGCGCTCGCCGACTTGCAGTATGTCGCGCGCGAAGATGGGCAGCAGCGCCGTCGCCGAGGCGAAGAAGGTCGCGATGAAGTCGAGCGCCATCGTCTGCACCATGATGGGCGTGCGCCAGACGAAGCGCAGTCCCTCCTTCAAAGACTCGACGCTCACGCGCGCAAGCTCCTCCACCTTCCCCTTCCCCGGCGCGCGTATGAGCAGCACGGCGACGAGCACGGCGAGGAACGACACGGCGTTGAAGGCGTAGACCCACGCCGGCCCGTAGCGCGCGAGCACCGCGCCGCCGAGCACGGGCCCCGTGACCATCGCTATCTGGAAGGAGACGAAGCCGAGGCTGACGGCGTTCGGGAAGTCGCGCTCGGGGACGAGCGCGGGCAGCAAAGCCTGCCGCGCGGGGTTGTCGAACGCGACCGCCGCCGACCCGAGCGCCGTCAGCGCGTAGACCGGCCAGACGTGCTTCAGCCCCGTCCACGTAATCGCGGCCAGCACCGCCGCGCTCACCATCATCACGGTCTGAGTGACGAGGATGAGGCGCTTGCGGTCAACGGCGTCTGCGACGACGCCGCCGACGAGCGAGCAGACGATGATGGGGAGCACGCGCACGAGCCCGACGAGGCCGAGCGCGGCGGCGGCGGCCTTCTCGCCGTAGGGGCGCGTCAGAAGGTAGACGTGCCAGTTGATCGTGACGAGCTGCATCTGCGAGCCCGTCATCGAGACGAACTGCCCCGCCCACAGCAGTCGGAAGTCTCGGTGCCGTAGCGCCGCGAAGGACGAGCGCCGCGCCGTGGGCTGCGCGTCTCCGGCCGCGGCCGTCGAAGAGTTGACAGTATTGCTCAAGCGAAAGCTACCCCTTGTACGGAATCTATGAAGGTCGCGCCCGTTACAACTCCGGCGGTGACTGATTCATCTAAATTCACGCATAAATAGACTGCAATCACAAGGGGTGAAATGAAGATGAAAGCAATTCTGAACAGAGTCGCCGCGGTGGGCGCGGCGTTGGTCATCGCGGCTTCGGCGGCCGTGGCCGCGCCGGCTCCGGCAGAGTCGTCGGCGCAGCCGGCGGCTTACGAGCAGTTGGTGAAGAAGGTGCGTAAGGAGTTGGTGACGCTTCCGTGGTACGGCGTCTTCGACAACCTCGCTTACGAGATTGACGGCTCGACCGTCAAACTCTACGGGCAGGTCGTCCGTCCGACGACGCGCACCGACGCCGAGCGCCGCGTGCGCAAGCTCGCGGGCGTCGAGCGCGTCGAGAACAACATCGAGGTGCTGCCGCTCTCCTCGTTCGACGACTCGATACGGGTTGCGACCTACCGCACGCTCTACGGCTGGAACAGCCCGCTCTTCCGCTACGGGCGCGGCGCGAACCCTTCGATCCACATCGTGGTCAACCGCGGCCACCTGACGCTCGAAGGCGTCGTCGCCAACGAGAACGACCGCCGTCTGGCCTACATCATGGCCAACTCCGTCCCCGGCGTCTTCTCGGTCACCAACAACCTCCGCGCCGAGAACGAGCGCGCCCGCTAACCCAACCCGCGGCTAAACACGAAGGCCGGGCGGTCGTTGATTGACCGCCCGGCCTTTCTGTCATCGGGTATACCGGCAAACGCCAAGCATCACCCGTCGCCTTAAGAGATTATCGGAACTTGAAACGTATATTCGAGGACGGCCTCCACCTGTTCTCTAGTGACCCCCGGAAACCACGACAGGAATTCGTCAACGGAGGCCCCGCCTTCAATGTTCTCGAACAGCGCGACGACGGGCACGCGTGTTTCGCGAAAGACCCACGAGCCGCTAACCCTCTCCGGGTCTCGCTCCACCGCGGGACATGAAGACCAATCAATCATAAGCGGACGATATCGGCTTAACCCGATTAAGGCAAGAGCCCTCTTCGCGCCTGACAACGAATTTTTTCGCACCCGCCGCGCTACCCCGACCCCCGCCGGCCCTAAACAACGTCCTGCCGCAGCCTTGCGGCACCACTCCGCGCGCCTGCAAAACCATTCTGCAACCTTGCAGCACCGTTCTGCGCGTGCGGGAGCGTCCCGCGCGGCCGCGAAACCATTCCGCGAGCGTGCAGAATGATTCCGCACGGCCGCAAAACCGTCCTGCACTCCTGCAAAACCACTCCGCACGCGCAGAACGGTGCTGCAAGTCTGCGGCACGGCCCTGCGCTCGTGCGGCGGGTGGCCGCCCGCCCGCAACAGGGCGCCGCGGCGTTGCAAAACGGCGCGGCGGGGCTGCAAAATGCTTCCGCCCGCCCGCAGTACGGCTCTGCCGGCCGCAGCATGGCTCTGCACGCTTGCAAAACCGTTCTGCGCGCCCGCAAAACCCCTCCGCGATGCCGCACCGACCCGCTGCACGCTCGCAGCGCCCTTCCACAACCGGATATTCCCAGAAAACCGGGGAGTGATTACCTGCTAGATTATCTCTGGCTTATCCCTACTGTCCGTTGGAAAGGAGCGCCTTTACTACCTGATAGCCCGCACCGATAAGCCCTGCGACATCGGCGGCGTGTGGAACAACCTGCCAAACTTTTTTCACGACGCTTTTATATTGGCTGACGGCTTCCGCCTGCTTGTACTGCTCGAACAGCGCGGAGTTTACAACCAGCGAGCCGATGTTAACCAAGAGAGCGCGGTGCAATGGTGTCGCCCCCCTTGCGTTGTGTTGTCGGATCGCACTCAAGATTTCCCAAAGTCCTTCGAGTATTACTGTGCGTAATTCCTCGGGCACGTCCGTCGCTTCGGCCTCGTCTATACGGTCGTATAAGCCAGCAACGTCCTCCTCTAATTTATCTAAAACGTCTTCCTCTATCTTCGGGGGGAACGGCTGCCTTCTGAGTTCGTGGATAGCGTGTTTAAGCGACCGCATATCCACGTCACTAATTGCGGATTTGTAACTGTCCCAAGGCCCGTTTAAATGCATAAGTGGAACCGCGCCCCGCAGCCTGTGTATTGGCTTAATGAATATTTCCTCGTCAATGTCCTCGACGAGACTTAACCTGTCTATCACGTCATCGAATAGCCTCCAAAACTCAATGACCGCCGAGCAGAACTCATCGTGTGAGTCTATCTCGATACCCAGCACTTCGGATAGCACTCGACTTACGCGCCCGCCCTCCATTGCGCTTGCCTTTGTGAGAAGGTTGTAGAGTCTTTCCGCCGGGTTGTCCTTTTCGCTCATAGTGGGCTGGATTATAAACGAAAAGTTCAACCTAAAATCAATACAAAGGGGCGCGGGATTGTGGCCCGCGCCCCTTTTTGTAAAAACCCCGCACCGGCGTTACTCGACAATCACCTTGTCGCTCTTGCCGCGGCCGAAGACTTCGGGGGAGTACATCTCTTCGGCCTTGGCGGGGGGGACGACGAAGGCGCCGGGCGTGGTGGCGCGCGCGACGTAGGAGTAGGTGTAGACGCCCTCCCACATCAGCGAGGTGAAAGCCTCGACGCGGTCGTCGCGCATGTTCTGGTGCTCGAACCAAGGGCGCCTCCACCACCACCAGCCGAAGCCGAAGTCCACGGGCTGCCCCTTCGTCGCCGCCTTCGCCTCGTCGGGGACTTCGCCCGTGACTGCGAGCGCGGGGTTCATCGGCTCCAAGCCCGCGGGCAGCGGGTCAACGAGCGCGACGTGGTAGCGGCGCGTCGGCGCGACCAGATTGATCTTCACGCGCACCTTCGCGCCGGCCTTGATATGCCACGTGCCGTCCGCTTCGCGGCGCACGTCCGCCTTGTCGTCAACCGCCTCGTAGGCGCGCTCGACCTCGAAGCCGTAGTCGGCCGCTTCGAGCTTCAGGTTGGTCGGCGCGTACTGCATGCCGACGCGGTAGTAGAGGCGGCCTTCGCCCTCCTTCTGTAGGACGAGGTTCTGCGCGCCGCCGCCCTTCTCCGCGATGTAGCGCATCGGCACATCGAACTGCTGTCGGTCGGTCGAGCGACCCTTGAACTGCTGCTCGCCCGCGTATGCGTCGCCGAGCCACGCGCGCGCGACGAAGTCGGGCGTCGCCTTCTCGTAGGTGCGGAAGTAGCGGTCGAGCGCGAGCAGCACGAAGGCGTTCTCCTGTGTGTTGCCCCAGTGGCCGCGCGTGCGGTGACCGAGCAGGCCGCGCACGATCTTCGGAATCAAGTCGCTCTGCGGCTGGTCGCCGATGAGCGCTTCGAGGATGACGCCGTCCGCGCGTCGGTCTGAGCGAAGCAGAAGGTAGTCGTCGTCCGCATAACTCGTCGTGAAGTGCGCCGCGCCCGCCGTCTCCTCCGCGCGGTTGTTCAGGAGTTGTCGAATCGCCGCGACCTCGGCGGTCGAAGCCCTGTCGCCCGAGAGCACGGGCAAAAGCCACCCGACGGCTTCGAGCTTGAGCTTATCAACCCCTCCGTTCTCGGCGATGAGTTTGCGCGCGCGCGCCGTGTCGCGGTCGCCCATCCGCGCGCGCGTGTAGAGCGCGTAGGCGATGAGCGTGTTGCGCGCGTCGCGCCCGTAGTAGTCGGGGATGTGCGACTCGATTGCGCGCAGGTACGTCTTCGAGCTGTCGAGCATCGCCTGCGGCACGTCGTAGCCCTTCTCTTTCGCGCGCGTCAAAGCGTGCGCGACGTGGATGCTGACGTAGGGCCAAGACTTGTCGCCGCGCTTCCAGAAGGCGAAGCCGCCGTCGCCGTTCTGCATCCCCTGAAGCCGCTTGATGTCGCGCGCGACGGCCGCCTTCATCTGTTCCGGCGTCGGCATGTCCTTCGCCTTGAAGGCCGTCAGCACGTCGCGCAGCGCCGCCACCGCCAGCACGCGCGAGGACAACTGCTCGGAGCACTCGTACGGGTACGCGACGAGGTAGAGCACCGCGTCCGTGAGAGCCTGTAGCTGCGTCGAAGAGGTCTCGACTTCGAGCCCGCCGAACTGCTTGAACACGTTCGAAGGCGCCTTGACCGGCTGGACTATCGCGCCGCTCTTATCAATCTCGCCGTAGGTGGCGAAGGCTTCCGTCGTCGCGGGCGTCCAGACCGGCAGTTCTATCTGCGCGGCGTCGGCGAAGCGGCCCGAGACGACGCCGACCTGAAAGCGCGCCGTGCCCGCCTGCGAGGCGTTCGTCGGGAAGCGCACTTCGACTCGGTCGTTCGCGGGGACGTTCACGCGCCTCCCCTGCCCGTCCGTGAACTCCGCGTTGACGGCGCGCACGGCGACCTCGACGGTGGCCGGGCTGTCCGTCTGGTTCTGCACGACGACGGGCAGCTCGAAGCGGTCACCGAAGTTGAGGAAGCGCGGCGCCGAAGGCCGCACCATCAACGGCTGCCGCGCCGTGATGGACGACTCGCCCGAGCCGAACTGCTTGCCGCCCGCGACCGAGACGGCCATCACGCGGTAGCGCGTCAGGTTGTCGGGGACTTTGACCTTCACTTCGGCGCGCCCCTGCGCGTCGGTCGGCACCGCGGGCGCGAAGACTGCGAGCGCGTTGAAGTTCTCGCGCAGGCGTATCTCGCCGCCCTCCTCGCCGGGCGTCGGCGAAGGCGGCGGGGGCGGAGCCTCCAACATGTCCATCGCCTGCGCGTTGGCCTGCGCCTTCATCACGGGCATCGCCGCCCTCATCCTCCGCGCGCTCCCGGCCGACGCGGCGACCTCCGCCACCCCGGCGACCCTGCCGGCGGTGCCCGCGCCGTTCATAGTCTCGACGGTGATCTTCGTCGGGTCTGCGAGCTGCACGTCCTTGCGCAGGTGGTAGTCGGTCACGTCGGCGCCGCGCTCCGCGTAGAAGACCGAGAGCGGGTCGTCGAGCTTGTAGCCCGTGAGCGCGAGCACCGACTCGTCAACGACGACGACGGCCAGCTCGCCGCCCGCGACGGGGCGCCCGCCAGCGTCCTTCACCTCGACGGCGACGGTCGTCTCGCCGCCCGGCTCCACGGCCTTGTCGCGCGGCGTAGCAGTCACCTGTAACTTGCGCGCGAGCGGCGGCACAGAAAGGTTAATCGATCCGGAAGCGAACGCGGGCCGCTTCGGCAGCTTCTCGTCCACCTCGCCCTTGTCGTTCGCGCGCGCCGCGGCGCCGACGAGGTCAACCTGCACGTAGACGTTCGGCGTGAAGCCCTCCTCGACGGGAACGCGCAAAGTGTGCGAGGGCTCGTTCATGCGGAAGCGCTCGGTGCGAACGAGGCCCGAGCGGCGCAGCGTCAACACGCCCTCGGCCGGGACGAAGGGCGACTGCACGAGTATCTCGGCGGTCTGCCCCGCCGCGTACTCCTTGCGGTCTGGGATGAGCTCGACCTTCTCCTGCGCGACGCCGCGCTGCGGCGGCTGCTTGCCGCCCGCGACCCACAGCGTCAGCTCGCTCTCGTTCGGCCGCTCGCGGTCGTCAAGGACGCGCGCCGTCACGCGGTAGACGCCGCCGGCCTTCGGGTTGAAGGCGCACTTGACGGCGTCGCCCGCAGACTTAACCGTGCACTCCTCGGCCGTCCCCTCGACCTGCTTCCACTGCCCGTTCGAGTACTTCCATTCGAGCGGCGCGGCGCGCATGCGTACCTCGCGCCCCGAGACGAGCTTCCCGTCTATGTCAGAGACGATGGATTGCACGACCAACTGCTCGCCCTGCTGCACGAAGAGGCGTTCGCTCTTCAGCCCGACGTAGAGCTCCGAGGGGTGGACGAGCATCGTCGTCGTCGAAGTCCAAGTCTGCCGGTTCACGTCGGTCACGCCGGCCTGCGCAGTCACGGTCGAGGGCTGCGGTGGGTTGACCGAGTCGAAATCAATCCGCAGGACGTGCTTGCCCGCGGCGTCGGTCTTGCCCTTGAACTCCTGCACGGTGTCGCTCGTGTTGGAGGAGTTGACGGTCTCCCACCACGGCGTCCACTTGCCGAAGGTGTATTCGTCGCGGTTGGGCGGCGTGTAGGTCGTGAGCCGCGCGGTGACGCGCCAGTTGACGTCGGAGTTCGGCAGGCCGCCGCCAGCGTAGTAGCTCGCCTGCACGGTCGCCTGCGTGTGGCCGCCGACGAAGTACGGCCCCTCTTCGGCGCGCGCCGTCACCTCGAACTCGGGGCGGCGGAACTCCTGCACCTGAAAGCCGTGGGTGTACTCGCGGTCGGTCGTCGGCGCCGCCCCGGCCACGCCCGCGGCCTGAAACTGAACGTTGGCGTTGCCGAGGTTCATCGTCGGCGGGAGCTTGAACTTCGTGTCGAAGCCGCCGAGCGCGTTCACGCGCGCCGAGCCCTTCCCGACCTCGTTGCCGCGCGAGTCGCGCACGACGTAGGTGACGGACTCGGCCGCGCCCGCGAGCGCGCCCACGTCGCCGCCTTTGCCCCCGCCGACGCGACGGAGCCAGCCCTTAATGCTCACCTCTTCGCCGGGGCGGTACATCTTTCGGTCGTCGAAGACGTACCAGCGCAGCTCGTCCGACGAGGCGTGGTTGAACCAGTTCGACTCGCCGTACCACCAGTCGCTCTGCTCCGGCATGAAGGCCGTCTCGTCGCCCTTGCGCGCGACGAGCATCGCCGTGCGGGCCGCTATCTCCCCCGGCAGCGGCAGCCGCACTAAGCCTTCGCGGTCGCTCAAGGCGCGCGCGCCCGAGGGCTGCAAAGTCATCTCGACGCCTTCGAGCGGGCGGCCGTCGGCGAGCGAGGTCGCCCAGCCGACGAGCTCCTGCCCGTCGGCGAAGGCGTCGAGCCCGATGCTCGTCAACTGCGCCCACGTCCGCAGAACCTCGCGCTCCGCGCCCCGCGGCGTGCGCGCGCCCGGCTCGACGACGACGAAGACGTTGCCCGACTTTCTTCCTTTAAGCGCCGGGCTCAGGTCGAGGCGCGTCTCGGTCATCTCGTCGGGCTGAGCTTTAATCGTGACCGTCCGCGACGAGACGAGCGTGCCCGGCGGCGTGGTCTGCTTCCGCTTCACGTCCTCGTAGTAGCCGCTGAGGAAGCGCATGTACGAGACGAAGCGCCCGAAGTCTTCGGGGCCGACGGCGTAGAGGCTCACCTTGAGCCACGGCTGGTTGACGCTGAAGACCGAGAGCTGCGGCCCGCCCGCCGGGTCGAGCACGATGAAGTTGCCGCCCGCCGACATCAGGCTCGGCGGCGCCGGCCCGACGTTGAAGGTCATCGGCGCCGACTGCCCGAGCGTCTGCCCGAACTGGTCGCGGAGCCCGGGGTCGAGCGTGACTTTATAAGTCGTGCGCCCGCGCTTCGTGCCGCCGATGTAGAGGTACTGGCCGTAGGCGTTGGCGGTCAGGCCGGGCACCTCCGGCTCGACCTTCACCTGCGCGCTGTCGAGCGTCTCGGCGTCGAGCGGGTTGGTGAACTCTATGCGCCACTGGTCGAAGGGCGAGCAGCGCTTCTCGTAACCGCACTCGAAACTGGTCACGCGCAGCGGGCCGTAGGTGCGGAACGAGAACGCCTCGGCCGCCGTCGTCGTCCGCGGCCCTTCGGCCGAAGGCGTGCCGGGGCCGACCGTGACCGTCACGGTCGAGTTGCCGGGGAGCTGATTGCCTTCGCCACCGTCGGCCGCGCGAAGCGCCAGCCAGCGCCCCTTCGCCGCCGCGGCGGCGAGCCTCTTCACATTCTGGTCAGCGGCAATCTCATCATCCTTCGCGAGCCTCACGTCGAGCGCCCCGCCGTCCGCGCTCAGACGCACCTTGCGCAGCACGGCCTCGGGCTCGATCCTCTGGTCGAACTCCATGAAGACGAGCGTGTCGCGGCGCGTCGGCCCGCCCTCTGGGTACTTCTGCACGAGCTTCGGCGCGGGCGTGGCGAACTTCCAGACGACCGGCGCCTTCGTCGCCGCGCTCCCAGACGCGCCGCGCGTGCCGGCGGGGACGCTCACCTCGAACTCGGTCGCCATCGGCAAACGCTCGTTCGAAGGGTCGAAGATGAGCGTCTTCGTCCCGAGCCAGCGCCAGCGCCCCGCGGGCTGCGGCGTCAGACGCGCCGGCTGAACTTTCGACGCCTCCTCCTGCGTAGTGACCGCGACCATCGGCTGCGAGAACGTCACAGACACCTGCGGCGCCAGCGGCACCTCGCCCTCGGGCGAGCGGCGCAGGACTTTCAACTCGCCGCCCGCCGACGCGTCCGGCGTCTCGCGCGGCTCGGGCGCGGGGAACGGCTGCAAGACGGTCGCGCCCGTCCGCGGCGCGGGCAGCGAGCGCTCGCGCAGGGCGAACTCCTGTTGGTCGCCCTCCTCGGTCTTCAACTCGGGCATTCGCGCGAGCACGCGCGCCGTCTCGGCCTCGGAAAGCTTCTCGGCCGGCGCGACGCTCGCCGGCTCGGCGCGCTCCGCCTGCTCGACGCCCTCGCTCAGGCGGAACTGCAAGCCCTTCTTGGCGTCGCCCTTCTCGTCAACGGCTTCGGCCATGCTCTCTTCACTTTCCGCCGCGCGCACGGCGCCGGCGCGCGCCGCCATCGGCGCGAAGGGGTTGAGTAGAAGCTGGATTAAAAGTATCAGCGCGGGGGTGTTTTTCAGACGCATATTTATGAAGCCTCGCGGCGGTCTCTCGGTTTCACGTACCTCGGGGAGCAATCTCAGGCTCGCCTCCGTCGGAAGAACGTTGACGCGAGACATCACTTGCGGCGCTGGGACTGCCGCATGAGGCGGAGCTAAAGTCTCGGACGGTCGTACAGTTCTCAAACGAACATACCATTTGACACCGGCCCCGTCCAAAAGTTTGGCCGACTTTGCCGATGAAGGCCGCCGTGAAGCCACTTCAACGCCGCCTTCATCAACAAGAAAAGGCCCCGAATCCGCACGGGACTCGGGGCCTCTCGCAGTTTAGTTTCAGCCTTCAACGCCGCGGGCGCGTCACTTGCACTTCGAGTAGCCGCAATCGCGGCAGAAGTCGCAGCCCGAGGCGTGTTCGAGTTGGCCGTGGCACTCGGGGCATTCGGCGATGAGCGAGTAGTTGCGGTTCTGCTCGACGCTGTCGGGGACGCTGACCTGTATCTTCGGCTGCGCCTGCTGCTGGTATGCGAGGGCGCGCGCCGAGTCGGGCTGGCTCTGTAGGCGGCGGCTCGTGAGCATGATGCACTCGGCGACGGCCTGCTCGGGAGAAGTCAGCAGGCGCTCGTTGAACCAGACCGAGTGCGTGCCCGTCACCTTGTTGAGCGAGCGCGCCACCTCGCGCGCGTCGAAGCCGCCGCGCAGCATCTTCGAGGCGAGCAAGCCCACCCCGCCCGAGATGGGGCCGGTGGCGAAGACTTCGAGGATGTCCACGCCGTCGTGGTTGACCGTCACGTAAAGGTTCTGCCCGTCGAACGGAATCTGCCACGTCGCGCCGACCAGCTCGCGCGGCCGCTCGATGCGTACCACGTCGCCCGACTCCGTCCGGCGTACCGGCGAGGGCACGGCCGCCGACATCGCCGCCGAGAGCGTCTCGGCGCGGCCCGCAACCGCAGGGGCGGGTGCGGCCTCCTGCGCCGGCTCGGCCTTGGCCGACTCGGTCACGACGGCCGGGTCGCAGGCGACCTCGCTCGGCGCGTCGGCGCCCTTCACGGCCGAGAGCACCTGCGAGTCGCGGCTGCCGTCGCGGTAGTAGCTGACGGCCTTGCAGCCCAGCTCGCGCGCGAGGCGGTAGAGGCGGTCAACCGATTCGAGCGTGTCGTCGCGCGAGCCGTTGCAGGTCTTCGAGACGCCGTTGTCCACGTTGCGCTGCGCGGCGGCCAGCACGTAGACGTGCTGCTCGGCCGTGATGGACATCGCCGAGATGAAGTAGTCGGGCAGCTCCGACTCGTGCGCGCAGACGTGCTCGGCCGCGCGGTCAATGGACTCCTGATCGGTCTGGTCAACCGTGATGCCCAGCGCCTCGGCGGCGAGCGTGTGGACGTACGTGCGCTTGCCGAGCGTGTCCTGACGGACGTAGGCCCAAGAGAAGTTCGGCTCGACGCCCGAGCTTGTTTCGGCGACGAGCGAGATGGTGCCGGTCGGCGCAATCGTCGTCGTCTCGTAGTTGCGCGGCGTGACCTCCATCTCCTCGGGGATGCCGATCTCATCGCGCAGGAACTTGTCGTAAGAGACCTTGTTCGGCTTGTACTCGGGGAAGACGCCCTTCTCGGCGCCGAGCCGGCAGCTCTCAATCCAAGCCTCGCGCCGCACGAAGCCCATCGCCTCGTCCATCAAATCAATCGAGGTGTTCGAGCCGTACTTAATCTTCAACTGAATGCAGAGGTCTGCGAAGCCCATGATGCCGAGGCCCACGGGGCGCGTGCGCTTCACCACGTCGTCAATCTCGGGCAGCGGCCACGCGCAGGTGTCAATCACGTTGTCGAGGAAGCGGACGCACCAGTGCACCGTGTCCGCCAGTCTGTCCCAGTCGAGCCGCGTCTCGGGGTCGTAGAACTTGGCGAGGTCAATCGAGCCGAGGTTGCAAGAGTTGTTGAAGTGGAGCGCCTGCTCCGCGCACGGGTTCGTCGCGTAGATGGGGCCCATGGACTCCATCATGTGATTGTTGCGGTTGACCTCGTCTATGAAGATGACGCCCGGCTCGGCGTAGCGGTGCGCGCTGGCGACGATGCGGTTCCACACGTCGGGCGCGTAGACCATGCCCGGCGCGGGCGGCTCCTCGCGCGTGCACCTGTCGAGCAGCCCCGACTCCTTCGCCTCAAGGAAGGCCGCGCGGTCGCGGAACGTTACGGTCTCGCCGTCGGACGTGCGGTAGACGGCGTACGGCCCCTCCTGCACCGCGTCGTAGACATCCTCGACCCACGGCTGGCCGTCGAAGGAGAGTTGATACCACTGCTTGCCGTCAACGGCCTCGAAGAACTTGTCCGTCACCGTCACAGAGATGTTGAAGTTCGTCAGCGAGTGCTGGTCGTTCTTCGCGTGGATGAAGCGGAGCACGTCCGGGTGGTCAACCCGCATGATGCCCATGTTCGCGCCGCGGCGGACGCCGCCCTGCTTCACCGTGTCGGTCGTCGTGTTGAAGATGTTCATGAACGACACGGGCCCCGAGGCGACGCCGTGCGTCGAGCGCACCATCGCGCCCGCGGGCCGCAGCTTCTCGAAGGTGAAGCCAGTGCCGCCGCCCGTCTGGTGGATGATGGCGGCGTCGGTCGCCGTCTTCATGATGCCGGCGATGGAGTCGGGCACGTCGAGGACGAAGCAGGCGGCGAGCTGCCCCGAGGGCTTGCCCGCGTTGACGAGGCAGGGCGTGTTCGGCACGAACTCGCGGCGGAGCATGATGCCCGCCATCGTCTGGTAGAACTCGTCGCGCTTGACAATGTCGGCCTCGGCCTGCGCGACGTGGCCGACGACGCGGCGGACGATGTCCGACCACTCCTCGATGGCCTCCCCGTGGGGGTCTTTCAGGCTGTAGCGCTTGGCGATGACGCGGCGGGCGTTCAGGCCGAGGGTTTCTGCGGCGGCGGGCGCGGCGCCCGTAATCTCGAATGCTGACGGACTTCCCTGCGGTGCGTTCGGCTCGATAACGGTGCTCATCTCTTCCTTCTTGCCTTTCCCGCGCTTCGTGGGGGGCGCGAGGCGACGATTCTGCAAACAGTCGAAAAAATTGCGGCGCGAACTGCGCGCCGTCTCTTTGTGGCTCGGGTACTTCGCGGATGGTCTGGCCGGGAGGCGAAAAAGTCCCGGTGCGGCAGGGGCTGTGGTGTTCCCCCGGCACTCAAGACCGGTTCGTTCCAAACGGCGCGAAGAATACACCCGGGCGTTTTGCTTGTCAAGAGTATAGCACAATATATTGGGCTTGTCTTTTTGACTGCACGCAATAGAGCGGGTTCGTTGAGGTTTTACCTGAAGGTACGGCCCGTTACTTTTCGGGCCTGAATCGTGGCTTTCAGCCCGCCGCGCAGCCCTCCGCCCGCGGGAGGGCGCCACACTATCTTGTGCCTTCCCGGCGGCCCGGCGAAGGCAGTAAGCGGGGGTCGCTTTTCATCTAAGACACTCGGGCTTTTCCGACTCTGGACGCAAGGGGCTGTATGACTTTAAACGAGACGCAGAACGGCCGCCGCGACTGGCTCGTGCGGGCGACCGCCGCCGAAGGGCTGATACGGTGTATGTCGGCCGTGACAACAAATACCGTGGCCGAGGCCGCGCGGCGCCACGGGACGACCGGGACTGTGACGGCGGCGCTCGGGCGGACGCTGACGGGGGCGCTGCTGCTGGGCGCGGGCCAGAAGGAGTTCGACCGTTTGACCGTGCAGGTCGAGTGCGACGGCCCCGTCGGCGGCATCACGGCCGAGACGAACGCCGCAGGGCAGGTGCGCGGCTACGTCCGCGAGCCTCTGGCCGACGCGCCCTTGAACGCGGCCGGCAAGTTCGACGTGAGCGCGGTCGTCGGCGGCGGGATGTTCTACGTCACCTACGAGTCGGGCTTCGACATCGGCCTCTACCGAGAGCCGTACCGCGGCGCGGTGCCTATCGTCTCGGGCGAGATAGGTGAGGACTTCGCCTACTACCTCGCGAAGTCAGAGCAGATTCCGTCGGCGGTGATGCTGGGCGTGCTGGTGCGCGCGCGTGAGTCGGGCGAGACGTATGTCGAGGCGGCGGGCGGGCTGATGATTCAGGTCATGCCGGGCGCGGACGAGAAAGTGGTGGCGGCCATCGAGCAGACCGTGAGCCGTACGCCGCACACGACGGCGCTCATACGCGAGGGCGCGAGCCCCTTAGACCTTCTGCGCACGGCGCTCGGCGAGGTGCCGTTCGAGGTGCTTGAGGAGCGCGAGGTCGGCTTCAACTGCACGTGCTCTTACGAGCGCGCGGCCTCGCTCGTCTCTTCGATAGACGGCGCGGAGCTTGAGTCAATGCTGCGCGAGGACAAGGGCGCTTCGCTCACCTGCCACTTCTGCAACGAGACCTACCGCATTGACGAGATGGCGCTCTCCGCGATGGTAGAGAAGAACAGGAACGGCCGCGGGTAGGCTAAAGGCGGAAGCCCGACCGTGAGGGAGGGCGTCGGCGAAACTAAGAAGGCGGGATGATAAGAAGCAGCGTGTCTCTCATCATCCCGCCTTTCTGCGTTTGACTGTACGCCCTCCCTCACAGTCGGGCTTTTGTCTTACTTCACGGAGGTCGTGCCCGAAGAGGGGAGGAGGTCGAAGTTGCCGAGTTCGCGGTTGTGGCTGTCGAGGACGCCCATCACGTCCGAGGTCTCTTCGAGCATCTGCTTGGTCATGGCGATGGAGTCGGAGAGCTGCTCGAAGTCGAGCGAGGAGACGCGCTCGGGCGTGGGCAGCGTGACGACCTGATCGTTGACGAGGCCGAAGAAGTTCTCGATGGACTGTAGCTGCCCCTCGACGAGCTTCACCGAGCGTTCGAGTTCGCTGAACTGCGCCAGACGCCGGCGCAGTATCTCGACGTTGGCCTGCTGGATGCGCTTGGCGCGGTCGTCGGGCGCGCCCTCTACGGCGCGTTCGGCCTGCGCGAGCTGGTTCTGCACGGCCTGACGGTTGATGGAGCGCAGGTGGTGCTTGCGCCGGCGGTACACGTCGAGCAAGTCAACGAAGTCTTCCCAGCGCTGCTCTAAGCTGCGGATGTTCGTCGGCAGGTCTTTCGCGCCGGTGAACTTCATGTAGTTGTCGAAAATCTTGTTCTTGAGCCACTTCAAATAGAGCACGGCCTCGCGCTCGCGCGGGTCGAAGCTCTCGATGAGGCGCTCGCGCTGCTTGTTGCGAATCTCGGCGAGGCGCTTGCGGTTGCGGCCGTCCACGAGGCGTCGGTAGATGGAGCTTGCGGGCACGGTCGCGAGGTACGCGCCCTCGGCGACGAGCGCCGCGGCGAGCGGGATGGGCGACCACGTGTAGGCCGCGGCGACTGCGAAGCCGGCCATGCCCCAGAAGTTGGCGGGCTCCATCAACGCTTCTTTCAGGTATTCGAGACTGAGCTTCTTCTCCGCCATGAAACCTCTACTTCACGCACTAGAGCGGACGGCTTAAATATAAAGACTCAGGAGTTCGACTCGCCGCCCGACCCCGCGGGGAGCGCGGGCGCGCTCTTCTCGCCCTCGCCGAGCAGGCCCATCCCGCGCTTGTATTCGAGCAGCTTGTCCTGCAACTGCATGTCCATCGCCTCGCGCTCGATCTCCTGCATCTGCGTGTCCACGCTCGACGCGCCGAGTTGCAGCTTGGCCTCGGCCGTGGCGGCGCGGCGGTCTATCTTCTGCCGCATCTCCTCGAAGGTCGAGGCGTCGTCGCCCAGCTCGAACGAGGCCATCGTCTGCGCGATCTGCTCCTGCATCTTGGCCTGCCGCGACTGGCTCACCAAGCGCGTGGCCTCGGCGGCGCGCTGCTCTAACTGAAGCTTGTAGCTGTCGCGCAGCTTGAGCGCCTGTTGGGATGCGCGCGTGGCGTACTCAAGTTGCTGGCCCGTGTGCGCGAGGTCGCGCTGCGCCTGCTGTAGCTGGCCGATGTAGGCGGTGGCGATGTCGTCGCGGTTGGCGCGCACCGCCGCCTTGATTTTGCTGTCGAGATCGACGACCTGCTGCTCCAAACGCTCCTTACTTTTCGCCAGCAGCCGCTCGTTGGCCATGACCTGCGCGACGTTGTTGTTCAGCTCCGGCATGCGGTCGCGCATGTCGCGGATGGTCTGCTGAAGAATCATCTCGGGGTCTTCAGTCTTCTCGATGATGCCGCCGAACAACGCGCGGAGCGAACGCTTGAACCTCGCCCAGACACTCATCTTCTCCTCACCCTCTCGCGCCCGCGCGTAACGGCCCGCGCGGCGCCCGCCAAATTTTTCCGCCCCGAAAACCTGAAGCCGTCCGCGGGGCCGCTAAGCTAGTACGAAAGCCCACGCCGTCAAGTTCTAACCACCGAAACGCCTAAAGCCCTCGCGCGCGCGAGTATAGCAGGACTGCCGCGCCGCTCGCCAGAGCGACGGACTTCCTACGTAAATCTGCCGATGTCCCGGCGGTAGTGCATGCCATCCCAGCGGATTTGGGAGGCCGAGTCGTAGCAGCGCGCGAGGGCTTCGTCCAAGGTCGCGCCGGTGGCGGTGACGCCGAGCACTCGGCCGCCGGCCGTCAAGACCGAACCGTCGTCGGCCCGGCGCGTGCCGGCGTGGAAGATTTGGACGCCTTCGACGCCCGCGGCCTCTCCGAGCCCTTCGATGCGCGCGCCCGTCTCAGGCTTCTCGGGGTAGCCGCGCGCCGCGAGGACGACGCAGGCCGAAGGGTCTCCGCCCCACTCCACGTTCAAACGGCCGAGGCCGCCGCGCGCGACCGAATCGAAGATCGGGTAGAGGTCTGAGCGAAGCCGCACAAGAATGGCCTGCGTCTCGGGGTCGCCGAAGCGGACGTTGTATTCGAGGACGCGCGGCCCTTCGTCCGTCAACATCAACCCGACGAAGAGGACTCCGCGGAAGTCAAGACGGTCGGCGCGCGCGCCTTCGAGCGTCGGCTCGACAATCTCGCGGACGGCCGTTCTCAACATCCTTTCGTCAAGAACGTCCGAAGCGGTGACGGCGCCCATGCCGCCCGTGTTCGGGCCGGTGTCTCCCTCACCGACGCGTTTGTGGTCGCGCGCGGGCGGCATCAGCTTGTAGTCGCGCCCGTCAGTCCAGAGCAGCAGCGAAGCCTCGCGCCCCGCGAGCGCCTCTTCGATGACGACGACGCCGGCCGCGTCGCCGACGCGCCCGCCCTCCATCATGGCGATGACGGCCGACTCGGCCTCCGCGCGGTCGCGCGCGACGACCACGCCCTTGCCCGCCGCGAGCCCGTCGGCCTTGACGACGACCGGCGTGTGTTCGTCTCCGAACTCGCCGCCGCGCAGAATCTCGCGCGCCTCATTAACAGATGACGCGACGCGGTGGCGCGCGGTCGGGACGCCGTGGCGCAGCATGAACTCTTTGGCGAAAGCCTTGCTCGATTCGAGCCGCGCCGCATCGCGCGTGGGGCCCGCGACGGCGAGGCCGCGGCGCTTGAACCCGTCCGCGAGCCCCGCGGCGAGCGGCGACTCGCCGCCCGGAATCGTCAACTCGACGCCCTCGCGCTCGGCAAAGTCAGCAAGCGTACCGACGTCCGTCGCGCCGATGTTCACGCACTCGGCCGCGTCGGCGATTCCCGCGTTTCCGGGCGCGCAGAATATTCTCGACGCCGAGCCGCCGCGACGCAGAGACCAGCAGAGCGCGTGCTCGCGCCCGCCTGAGCCGATGACAAGCACCTTCATTGCGTGGGAAAGACTCCGTTCGTCCTTAGTTGTGTCGGACAAAAAATGAGCGGCGATGCTGTCACGCGCGGGCGGGAGTGTCAAGAGGGGGTAGTTGAAACATTCTCTTCGCTCTTGACACAAATTTGTGATACATGTACCGTGCTGAGTCACAGGCGGGCGGGAGGCGCTTCCGACGTGTGGTTCCGACGCGCCGCCGCCCACGAAATTGACCACCTCGCTCGCAATGCCGCCCGCCACCCCGTCGCGGGTTTCGACGCTCGACCGCGGTTCCCTCTTAGCAGCCGAAGGCTCAGGACTTCCGGCGGGTTTTCGCCCCACGACGCCGAGCCCGAAGTTCTCAAACAAGGATGGGCAAAATGTCACAGGTTCAAACGGCAGAGATTCCGGCCCACGATGCCAAAGCCGAATGGGTCGAGGTGGAGTTCGAGGATCGCATGATCCTTTGCGTGGACTGCGGTCAGGAGTTCACATGGACTGCGGGCGAGCAGCTCTTCTTCCACGACAAGGGTCTGCGCAACGAGCCGAAGCGCTGCAAGCCCTGCAAGCAGGCCAAGAACGAGCGGCTGGCCGCAATCGCCGCCGCGCAGGCCACGGGCGTCCGCCAGCGCATAGAGGTCTCGGTCTCCTGCGCGCAGTGCGGGCAGCAGACGACCGTCCCCTTCTACCCCTCGCAGGGGCGCCCGGTCTACTGCCGCTCCTGTTACATCGGCGGCCGACGCGGCGGCCACCACGACGACTAAGCCGTTTCAGCCCGCCTTCCGACTTTAAAGCCCGCCGAAGCCCCCGCCCCGGCGGCTCAAGGCCGTAAACCGTAAAGGTCGTAAGCCGTAAACGGTGAACCGTGACGAGAGGGATGCAAGTCCTTCTCGTCACGGTTCACCGTTTACGGCTTACGCTTCTCTACCCTCCGACGTGCACTGCCGGGCGCTGCTCCGGGTCGTCAACGACCTGACGCAGGACTTCGTGCGTGGTCGGCGCGGTGTCGCCCTCGCCGAAGGCGATGTACTTGAGCAGGTACTTCAAGGGGTTGCCCTCGCTCCAACCGAAGTAGACGTGCGGAATCTTGCCCGTCTGGTCGCGCAGGTATAGGAGGAAGGCGGCGATGGCGTTCGGCACCGCGGGGCTCTCGGAGCGCAGCACGCGGTAGCCGTCCACGTCCACGCCGCGGACGTGGAGCGCGCCCGTGAACTCGGAGGCGTCGCCGGGCGTGACCTCGAAGAAGATGACGGGGTCGCGCGTCGGGATGTGGTTGTCCACGCGCTTCTCGCGCTCCTTGAAGCGGTACTCGTTGGCGTCGCCGGTGTCGCGTCGGTTGGCGACGATGCGTATCTGGCAGTTCTTGTCAATCAAGTCCTGTATGAACTCGCGCGCCGTCTCGTCAAGCTCGACGCTCTCCACACGCAACTCGGTCGTGCGCCAGACCCTCGACATGAACGAGGTGACGATGATGGTCAGGATGAAGAATGACGCGATCTTGATGCCCTCGGGCCGCTCGTGGACGTTCTGCACGGTCGTGTAGAGGAAGACGAGCGCGATGAGCAGGAACGGAATCCAACGCCGCCCGCGCCGCCAGACCGAGAGCGTCACGGCAATCGCCGCCGAACTCATCAACACCAGCACGCCCGTCGCGTAGGCGCCGCCCTGCTTCTCCACGTCCGCGTCGAAGAGGACTGTGACGGCGAAGGCGACGAGCGTGTAGATGAGCACGAGCGGGCGCTGCGCGAGGGCCCAGTCGGGCGCCATGCCGTAGCGCGGCAGATACCGCGGCACGATGTTCAAGAGCCCCGCCATCGCCGACGCGCCCGCGAACCAGAGGATCGAGATGGTGCTCACGTCGTAGAGCGTGCCGAAGCCGTTGCCGAAGAAGCTGTAGGCGAGGTACGCGAGCGCGCGGCCGTAAGCCTTGCCGCCGATGTGCTCGCCCGGCGGCGGCGCGGCGAACTCGTGCGGCGGGATGAGCGTCGAGGTGACGATGCTGCTCGTAATCAGCAGCACGCTCATAATCAGCGCCGCGGTCAGGAGGAGCTTGCGAGTGTTGCGGACGCGACCTTCGAGGCTGCCGTGCGGCTCGCCCTTGTCGCCTTCGACCAGAGGCATCACGGCCACGCCCGTCTCGAAGCCCGAGAGGCCGAGCGCCAGTTTCGGGAAGAGCAAAAGCGCGATGCCGATGACGAGGAAGAAGTTGCCGTTGACCTGTATGCCGGACACGTCGGCGCTCATCACCGCCCGATACCAGTGGGGCAGCGCCTCGGGGTGTACGAAGAACAGTTCGTAGAGCCCGCGCCCGACGACGACGAGGTTGAGCCCGAGGTACGCGCCGACGAGGATGACGGCGAGCCCGATGGCCTCCTTGAACCCTTTGAGGAAGACCGCGCCGAGCAGCGTGACGAGGACGAGCGTGATGACGATGCGGTGTTCGAGGAACGGCGCGTAAGAGCGTACGAAGGGGTTCTCGATGACGTGAGCGGTGGCGTCGGCGGCCGAGAGCGTGATGGTGATGACGAAGTCGGTCGCAACGAAGCCGAGCAGGACGAGGACGAAGAGCTTCCCCTTCCAGCGCGCGAGGAGGTGTTCGAGCATCGAGATCGAGCCCTCGCCGTGCGGGCTCTCCTTCGCCACGCGGTTGTAGATGGGGAGCGCGCCGAAGAGCGTCAGCAGGACGAGGATGAGAGTGGCGACGGGCGAGAGCGCCCCCGCGGCGAGGAAGGCGATGCCGGGCTGGTAGCCGAGCGTCGAGAAGTAGTCCACGCCGGTCAGGCACATCACCTGCCACCAAGGGTGTTGGTGGTGCTGCCCCTCGCGCTCGTGCGGCCCCTCTATCTCCTGAAGCCGCCCCTTGAGCAGCCAGCGCTTAATCTTGCCCGGCTTCCTCCTCTGCCCCGCGTGCCGGATCGCCGTCTCGGCCATCTGACTCCTCCCGCGCGCGAACGTACGCGGGGCCTGCCGACGCGAGCCCCGTCTGTACTCACGCAATACGTTTAGGCTGATTTGCAGCCCTGATTTGTACCAAACCGGCCCGCCTCTGACAACCCGAAAATTGGTACTGTCAAACTGTGTGCCCTGCTGGCTACCGGTAACAGAGTTGTGTTAAAGTCTGGAACCGACAAGCCTTTGGCAGTGTTCTGAAGGGTGCAATGCCACGAGGCCGAGCACTCTTCTTCCAGCCGCCGAATCAAACGACAGCAGAGAGCGCCGACACGTCTCAGAGCTTGGAGCAGGCACAGGGCCGCATGATTTCTCGCTTGCACAAGGATGACGAGGGCGGGGACGGGCGTACGCCTAAGGGCGCACAGCCTTCGTCCGTCGTCTCGTTCGCAGACTCGCGCCGCGCCGCGGGCGTGCCGCTCAAGCGCCAGCTCGAAGATGCGCAGGAGTTGCTCGACCGAGGGCTGCCGACGACGGCCGAGTCGCGCCTGCGGCAGGTCATCGCGCAGGCGCAGCGCGACCCTGCGACGCTCGCGCGGGCGCGCTTCCTCCACTCTGTCGCGCTGCAAGCTCTCGGCCGCAACCGCGACGCGCTCGAAGCCGTCGAGATGTACGAGCCGGCCGACTCAGGCGCCGGCCTCGACCCGGAAGACTTCGCCAGCGTGCGCATACAGCTCGGCCTCTCCTACAACTACGTCGGCGACCACCCGAAGGCCATCGCGCTCCTTCAGGCCGAGCTGCGCTCCGCGACCGAGGGCGGGGGCTCGGACATGCGCACGGGCAACGTCTACACATCGCTTGCGCGCGTCTACCGCTCGATTAACGAGTACAGCATCGCGCGCGACCACAACAACAAGGCGCTCGAACACTTCCGCCGCGCGGGCGACTGGCGCGGCCTTGCCGACTGCTACTTCGGCCTCGGCACCGGCAACGCGCACGAGGGCCAGTGGGAGAAGGCGCTCGAAGACTTCGAGCAGGCCGTCCAGCTCATCGGCGAGCGGCAGGCGCCCTTCCTCCTCTCGAAGATTTACAACAACATGGCCGCCGCCTTCTGGTGGCTTCAGCGCCCGCACGAAGGCATACGCTCGCTGGAGAAGGCCGTCGCCTACAACGAGCGCACAGAGTACAAGGACACGGCCGTCCGCGCCTACAACAACCTCGGCATCAACCTGATGTGCATAGGCGAGTGGGACAGGGCGCAGGCGGCCCTCAAGCGCGCGCTCGAACTCGTGATGGAGTTGGGCGACCACGACGCGATCTCAATCGTCTACGACTCGCTCGGCGAGCTGAGGATGCTGCGCGGCGACCTGCCCGAGGCGCGCGCCTACCTTGAGAAGGCCGTCGAGAGCAGCCTGACGGGCGGCAAGAAGTGGAACACCTCGCAGGTGATGCGGACGCTGGCGCGCTGCTACATCCTTCTGGGGATGACCGCGGAGGCGCTCGACACGGGCTCGCGCGTGCTTGAGCTGGCCGAGTCCATCGGCGACCAGCGCGGCATCTGCGACGCCTGCGGGCTGCTGGCCGAGGCGCACCTTCTGCGCGGCGGGACGGACGACGCGGCGCAGCTTCTGGCGCGCATCTCCGAGGAGACCGACGACACGACGACGGCCGACCTCGCCATCTCGGGCGAGGCGCAGCGCGTGCAGGGACTTCTGGCACTCGCGCGCGAGGACGCCGCGCTCGCCGTCCACCACTTCGGCCGCTGCCTCTCCATCTCCGAGACTTTAGGCGACCGCTACCGAACGGCGCGCGCCCATCACCTTCTGGGTCGCGCTTACGCGGCCGCGGCGCAGCCCGAGCGCGCGCGCGAACACCTCGGCCTCGCCATACACACCTTCTCCGAGCTCGGCGCGAAGCTCGACCTCGCGCGCGCCGAAGAGTTCCTTGAGGACTTCGAGTCGAGGGAGCCCGAGGCGCACGCGCCCGAGCCGCCCGCGCCCGCGCAACTGCTCACGCTGCGTCTGACCGAGGCCGTCGCCTCGCGCGAGCTGCTGTTGAGGGAGTTGACCGCGGTCGTCCATCAGGAGACGCGCGCCGCGCGCATACTCGTCGCGGAGACCTCGGAGGACGGCGTCGCGCGCGTCGTCGCCGCGCACGGGTACACGGTTGAGGAGGCGGCGGAGACAGCTTCGGCGCTCAAGCGTCTGAAGAAGGACGAGGAGCGCGAGGCTTTCGCGCTACAGAGGGACGCGCGACACATCGCCCTGCGGCCTTCCAACGCGCCGTCTGCGTCGCTGCTCATCTCGCCGCGCGCGCTCTCGACCTTGCCGGGCGGCGCTCCGTTCGAGCCTCTGTTGAAGGTCGTCGAGTTGGGGATGGACGTGTGTGCGCTTCGTGCGCGTGCGCGTGCGGGGGCGGGGGCGCAGGCGCCCGACTCGCTGGCGGGCGCGTCGCTGATGCCCGGCTTCATCCATTCGAGCCCGGCGATGACGCGTCTCGTGGGAGAGGTACACAAGATTCGCTCTTCGGACGTGACGGTTCTGATTACGGGCGAGTCGGGCACGGGCAAGGAACTCGTGGCGCGCGCCATACACGCTCTCTCGTCGCGCCGCAACAAGGTCTTCGTCCCCTTCAACTGCACGGCCGTGCCGAAGGAGCTTTCGGAAGGCTATCTGTTCGGCTACAGGCGCGGGTCTTTTACGGGCGCGGTCAACGACTCGGCGGGCGTGATACGCACGGCCGCGGGCGGCACGCTCTTCCTAGACGAAGTCGGCGACCTGCCCTTAGACGTGCAGCCGAAGCTTCTGCGCTTCCTACAGGAGGGAGAGATTCAGCCGCTCGGCGAGCAGCGCCCGCAGAAGGTTGACGTGCGCATCATCGCCGCGACCAACACAGACCTCGAAGGGATGGTTGCGGACGGTCGCTTCCGCGAAGACCTGTACTACCGCCTGAACGTGATACGCCTGCGCGTGCCGCCCTTGCGCGAGCGCCGGAGCGAGATTCCGACCATCGTCAGCTACTACATCAACCACTACTCGGACAAGTTCGGACGGCACGACATACAGATTACGCCGCAGACGCTCGACCTCCTGATGGTCTGCGACTGGCCCGGCAACGTGCGCCAGCTCACGAACGAGATACAGCGCATCGTCGCGCGCGCGGAGGACGGCACGGTCATCACGCCCGACCACCTCTCGCCCGAGTTGCGCCGCACTTCAGCGCCGGTCGCGCAGGCGCAGAACTCTCTGCTCGCGCCCGCTTCGAGCCTCGCCGCGTCGGCCGCCACGCAGGCCATCTCGCAGGGCTTAACGCTCGCCGACGCGATGGCCGAACTCGAACGCCGCATGATCGCCGAAGCCCTGCGCAAGCACAACGGCAACATCTCACGCGCCGCGCGCGAGTTGGGACTTACGCGCCGCGGCCTCTACCTCAAACTCGGCCGCCACGACCTCTCCGCCAGCGCGTAAACGCACGACTATTCAACGTACAGGGAAAAACTGCGTGAGGGGTCTCGGAAAAGTGTCTTTGTTACGTTGCGTGCGTGAAGAGGCTTCTTTATGCGGGCACGGCTAACTTTTCGTTCTGTTCGTCTATGGCTCGGATGACTGCCTGAATGGAGTCTACCTCCGCCTCTTCAAAATAGACTTCGCCACATTGGCCGCACACCCAAGCCGGGATTCTGTCGAACAGCAGGTGATAGCCGTTCCGGTCAATGTGGAACGGTGCCGTCCCGCGCTCCATCTTGCCCTGACAATACATGCACCTCATGGTTGACTCCTCACCCTGAAACCGTCCGACCACTCCCCGGCGTCAGGCAGGTAGGCCGTAATGATAGCGAGATATTCATCCTTAGGCGAGCATACGACGTGAATCGCGCGGTCGGCCTCGCCAAAGCCGAGCATGAGACAGCTATGAATTCGGAGTCGCGTTGGAAAGGTATAAGGAGGCCGCCCGCGTGCCCTTTCACGGGCGGCCCCGAACCCCGGAGCGTGAGGCCGGGGCCTGCGGCACAGTCCCCTCACCCTGAGACGTGCCGGCACTAAGAGACGAGAATGCCCATGTGCTATCCTCCTTCGCGTTTCAGTCTTTGAAAATAAGGCAACGGGTCGGATGCGCAAGCCTTGCTCGCCCTCAACCTCTGAGTGATGAGCATCGCCGTTGAGCAAGAGAGGTCTCTACTCACGGCGAATCGGTTACGCGAAGACAGTTTATCTGTATTTACAGATAAAGGCAAGCCTTCTTTCCCCTCAGGGGGTAACTCCTGATGGGGAAGCGTGCGCGCATGAGGCAGGAGCGCCTTGCCGAGAAGCTTCTACAGATTCGTGAGGCGTTGGGACTTTCCCAGAGTGAAATGCTCAGGCGTCTGGGGTTCGAGGACGATCTTGATTACAAGCGAATCTCCGAATACGAGTTGGGTAAGAACGAGCCGCCTTTAGCGGTGCTCCTCAGCTACGCACGCGCTGCCAAAATCTGCATGGACGTACTCGTTGACGACGAACTAGACCTGCCCGCAAAGCTGCCCGCAAAAACGAAACACCGATTTTAGGAACGGCCGTAATCGCCAGCCGATACATCCGAGCGACTTAAGCCGAGGACGAAGTCGCAGAGAGGTAAGCTGAAACTGTCGGAAAGTGCCTTTAAGCTGCCGAGGAGTAGATTGAACTCGTTCGAGAGTACGTCGTAGTCGTCGGGAGGTACCTTAAAGCTACTTAGAGGTACTTTGAAGTCGTCGCGGGGTACCCCGCGACGACTTCAAAGTACCTCTAAGCGACTTCCCTTCACGTCGCGCCTGCTTTAGTCAACGTCTCAATAGGTGCGGGCGACGTATAAATCGCTTGAATTCTCCCCTGAAATGCATATACTGCCCCGCGGACACCTCGCAACCCGTAGTTAGCTCACACAGACTTCACGTCGGAGGTAACAATTCATGGCGAGACTCAAACGCGGCTCCACGGTGTTGGAGACTGCAAGGGAAAGACTGACCGGCCTCAAGTCCATCACACCTAAACCCAACTTCGGCCCCACGCTCGACCTCGACCAGTACGAACAGGAGATCAACGACTTCAACTCGACCCTCGACCAATACAACGCCACACTCACCCTACTCGACACACTGCAAAACGACCTCGGCCCGAAGGAGGCGAACCTGCGTGAAAAGAACAAACGCATGCTCGCCGCCACCGGCGCCCACTACGGCCCCAACAGCAACGAATACGAAATAGCCGGCGGCACCCGCTCCAGCGAACGCAAACGCCCCACAAAGAAGAAACCCGGCAACTCCTAAACCCCACAACCCACTCCACCCAAACACCACGGGCGGCGACAGGCTTGTTAATAACCTGCCGCCGCCCGTGACCTTCACCACCACTCAAAGGGGTGAACTGTTCCGCAAGACATTCGTTCGCCAGCGCGAGGCTATTGAGTGCATAAACCGCTGTTGTAGAAGCAGTCTTGGTTGCACCTCAGCAGCCAATTCGAGCAACCGGA
This sequence comes from Pyrinomonadaceae bacterium, assembly GCA_035248785.1. GTDB lineage: Bacteria > Acidobacteriota > Blastocatellia > Pyrinomonadales > Pyrinomonadaceae > QHXN01. Next base: position 27,240 of record DATFHD010000011.1, read on the forward strand.
ATAGCCCGCCGCTACGCAGCCCTCGTAGACTGCATAGCAATTATCCATACATTCCTGACAAGGGTCTTCCGCCCGCGACTTGGGGCCGCTAAACGTGAGGGCCACCGTCATTAGCAGCATAACTCCGACGAACAAGAGACGCCTGTAGATTTTCATGGTCATGTTCCCCTCCGTCTGACTTAAGAAAGTAGGGATGAGGTTACGGGGCTAACCGGGTGCGGCAACCATACGCCGGAGCCATGAAGATGTCAATAAACTTGCCTCAAAAGCCCCTCCCCTGCCTCAAAACTGCTTAAGGCTTGAGGGGTTTCGAGGCAAAGCCCCTCTATGGGGCTTTGCCTCAAAAGTCCTTTTTGCCTCATAAGTGCTTAAACCTGCCTCAAAAGTCAGAGGGGCCGCGTGCGCGCCCGCCTGACGCACACCCGACCCCTAGACCCCGGCGTGGTCACCGGGGCGCGGCACAGTCCTGCCCTTCGGACGTGCCAGCCTCAGCCGGACACTAAAATGCTCATGTGGTATTCTCCTTCGCGGTCTAGTCTTTGAAAGGCAACGGGTCGGATGCGAAGCGTGGCTCACCCTCAACCGAGTGATGAGCATCGCCGTTGAGCATGAGAGGTCTCTACTCACGGCGGAACGTTTACGCGAGAGCATTATACCGACAATTGTCGGTAGTTGCCAAGTCCTATCAGGAGGCTGCGCCTGATGGGACGGAAGCCCCGCGCGAAGCCGGAACGTCTCGCGGAAAAACTTCGCACGATTAGAGAGGCTTTGGGACTCTCTCAGGGCGAGATTGTTAAGCGACTCGACGCCGAGCATTTGATGGACGCGAAGCATATTTCTAAGTTCGAACTGGACGAAAGAGAACCGAGCCTCTTAGTGCTTCTCCGCTACGCGCGGCTCGCCGGAGTCTCGATAGACGTGCTGGCCGACGATGATTTGGACTTGCCCGCCAAACTCCCCGCTAAGACGAAACGCTCCTAAAGCCTCAAAAGTCACCGGGCTTCCTGCTCCTGCCTTACCGCCCCATCGTCAGGAAAAGGCACGCCGCTGGCCTTGAACTGCTCAAAGGCTTTAATAGACCTCTTGAGTTCGGAAATCCTCCGTTTTGCCTCATTTATAGCCTCATCCCACTTGCTTAAACTTTTCTCCTCTGATTTGCATAAACTTGTAGACAAAGATTTATTTTTCATGTATCCTCCTTCTTATGAGCAACGAATACTGGAAAGGCGTTCTGGATGCCGCCCGCACAAGGCTTGAGCAGTTGCGCGAGAGGCGCGACGTTCTGGACGCCGAGCGGGAAGAGGTCAACCTTGAGATTGTGCAGGTTGAACAGGTCGTTGCGAATCTCACCCCCCTTGTCGCGGAGGCTCGGCGGGAAGTGCCGCGCGTCGCCCTTAAACTGCTCGGACTTTCCCTTTCCGACGCCTGCCGTCAAGTCCTGCAAGCGCTCAACCGTCACATGACCCCGATTGAAGTGCGCGACACGCTCGACGCAAGCGGGTACGACCTTAGCCAGCACAAAAACCCGCTCGCGAGCATCCACGGCGTTCTTAAAAGGCTTGCTGAGGCGGGTGATGCTGAGGCCATCACTCACGATGTACGCGGCACTATGTACCGCTGGAAGAAGGCGGGTGGTACGCGCGTCCCCGGCTCGACGGCGCACGCGAGCACGCCACTCGGTAGGATAGGCGGCAACGGCGGAGACCCCCCGCCCGCAGGCCCGGCGGATGCGACTCTGGCTAGACCGAGGGTGTCTACCGGCGACGCAAAGGGCGCGTTCGAACAGGCACTCGATTTGATGAGAAAGGTTAAGAAGGACTGAGGAATTAGCTAGCGGCGGGGTGGCTGAGTGGTCTAAGGCACCTGACTCCAAATCAGCGCGACGGCTGCAACCGTCCGTGGGTTCGAATCCCACCCCCGCCGCCAACTTTTCAACTCCGGTAGAGGCTGCAACCCCTACCGGAGTTCCGAACCGCACAGCCGAAGCCGAGCGGCCCGAGCAACCGAGATTATAGGCTTTGTGCTGTGTGGACTCAACCCCAAGAGGAGAGTTCACACCATGAGCATACGCGAGACAAAAGGCCGCCAGTTGGCCGATACCGTTAACGTTAGACGCCACGGCAACCTGTGGGTTGTCCCTTCCCAAACCGGCAAAGGTAAGTACACCGTGGACGCCAAAGTCCAACGCTGCACCTGCCCCGACTTCGATTTTAGACGCCAGCCCTGCAAGCACATCTACGCGGTTCAAGTCACCATAGAGCGCGAGCAAACGACCGTCACCGAGACGCACGCGGACGGCTCTACCACTACGACCACGACCGAGGCCGTGAAGGTCACGCGCAAGACGTATCGGCAAGCGTGGCCTTCGTACAACCGCGCGCAGACCCAAGAGAAGGCGCAGTTCCTTTACCTCTTGCACAAACTCTGTCAGGGCGTCGGAAGCCCCGGACAGGTGACGGGACGCCCGCGCTACATGCTCGAAGATATGATTTTTGCGATGGCCTTCAAGGTCTACTCCATTGTCAGCGGGCGCCGCTTCATGAGTGACCTTAGAGACTCGCACGCGCGCGGCTATCTCTCCGCGCTCCCGTCCTACAACACCGTCTTTCGTTACTTCGAGAGTGAGACGCTGACGCCTTACCTCAAGATGTTGATAGAGGAAAGCAGCCTTCCGCTTCGAGCCATCGAACAGGACTTCGCCGTTGACTCTACCGGAATATCCACTTGCCGCTTCGTGCGCTGGTATCAGGCGAAGTACGGTTGGGATTTTGAAACGGGGATGATGGTCGAAGGGCAGACGGTAGAGAAGAAGGACTGGGTTAAGTTGCACCTGATGTGCGGCGTCAAAACTAACGTCGTGACGAGCGTCGAAGTGACAGACCGCAACGCGGCGGATACGACCTACTTCAAGCCTCTCGTTGATGCCACGGCGGAGAACTTCACCATGCGGCAAGTGAGCGCGGACAAGGCGTATCTTTCGCTCGGCAACCTTCGGCATGTGTCCGAGCGTCAAGCCATGCCCTACATACCTTTCAAGGGCGACTCGAAGCCTACCCACTCGCTCGACAAGACCGGCCTGTGGCGGCAGATGTATCACTACTACGCTTTCAATCATGACCGCTTCGCGGCCAACTACCACAAGCGCAGTAACGTCGAGACCACGTTCATGATGATAAAGACGAAGTTCGGGGATGCGCTTCGGAGCAAGAGCCGCACGGCACAGATAAACGAGACGCTGTGTAAGGTGCTTTGCCACAACATCTGTTGCCTGATACAGAGCATGTTCGAGTTGGGGTTGCGGCCGAAGTTCTGGAACGAAGTCGCGGCGTGAGAGGGGCCGCACGCGAGGGAAGCCCCGCCGACGCGCGGGGCTTTTCCTTGCCCGCGCCGCTTGCCTCAAAACGCTTAAACTTGCCTCATAACTCAGCACTCAGAACCCCCTTTTGAGGCAAAGCCCCTCTATGGGGCTTTGCCTCAAAACCCCCACTTGCCCCATAAGTGCTTAAACTTGCCTCAAAAGTCGGGAGGCCGGGCGCTCCCACCATGCGCGCCCGGCCCCTATCCCCGGCGTGGTCGCCGGGGGCGCGGCACAGTCCGGCCCTTCGGACGTGCCAGCGTTAACCAGACACCAAAATACTCATGTGGTATTCTCCCTTTCGATTTAGTCTTTGAAAATCAGAGGCAACGGCCGGATGCAGACGTTTGCTCACCCTCAGAGATGAGCATCGCCGTTGTGAATGAGAAGTTCTCACTCACGGCGGCGAAGTTGGGCGAATGTATTGTAGGGACATTTAGCCTTGAGCGCAAGCTAAAAGCGCGCGTCTCGTCGGGAGGTAACTCCTGATGGGGCGTGCTACGCGCGAGAAGCCTGTGCGGCTTGGCGAAAAGCTGTTTCAGATACGCGAAGCCCTCGGCCTTTCTCAGAATGAGCTTTTAAGCCGTTTAGGCTTGTCGGAGAGGCTAAGCAGGGATGACGTATCGAAGTACGAGCGCGGGGTGCGTGAGCCGTCTTTACTCGTCTTGCTTCGCTATGCCCGCGCCGCTGGCGTCAGCACGGACGTTCTGATTGATGATCGGTTAGACCTTCCCGCCAAGCTGCCCGCGAAGGCGAAGCACTCTTAAAGTCTTATAACCGCCAACAGTGCGAAAAAGTGTTGCCTTCAATCTCCTTACGTGTTATATAGGGGTTACCTAACCGCTCAAGTATGGGCGGCGGCAAGCGATTGATAGGAGAAAGAATAACGATGGCAACTGAGATAGAAAAACGTAAGAGGGCTTTTCAGGAAACTATCACACGATTAGAAAAGAAACGTAAATCAAGAATCTTCTGCCTTGTGCAGAATGAGCATGAGCATCTTTGCGCCCCGACCTTTGCGACGTTGATAGGAGAGCGCAACCGCTTCAAGGATATTGATACCCTTGACATATTAGTTCATTCAGGCGGCGGCCATATAGATGTCGCCTATCAGGCGGCCAAATTTTTCCGCCGCCACTGTCGCAAGCTGAACGTCTTAGTCCCGATATACGCGAAAAGCGCCGCCACGCTCATCTGCTTAATGGCGGACACGATACACATGGGAGAGTTCGCGGAGTTGGGGCCGCTGGACGTACAGATACACGACCCGTTCGAGAAGGGGCAGTTTCCTTTCTCCCCGCTCGACGAGTTTAAGTCAATGGAGTTCCTGCGGGAGTATGCGTCCGAGGTCGTGCACTACTTCTCGCACTTAGTTGTTGACATATCAGGCATGAGCGTTAAGGAGGCGGTGCACGAATCGCTCCCGGCCGTCATCCAAATGATGGCTCCGCTTTACAAGCACGTTGACCCTAGCAAGGTCGGCGGCTATCGGAGGTCGTTGGCGGTAGGCGAGGAGTACGCGAGGCGGATACTCCAACAGCGGAGGTTTCGTGACATCGAAGGGCTGACGCAAAGGCTCGTCTGGCAGTATCCGTCTCACGATTTTGTCATTGATTACGACGAAGTTGTCGAGATGGGGTTGCCGGTCAAGAGGCTTGACTTGGCCGAGGAAAATCAGTTACTAGGTGCCATCTTCGGTATCCTTGAGTATGGAGGCTCTGCTTATGGGTTCATCGAAGCACCAACGCCAGCGAGGACAAAGCCAAAACCGAAGCGAGTCGCTTCAAAATCTAGGAAGAGGCCGGTGCCTGTTCCAGCACCTACCATTAAAGCCGTCAAGAGTCGAACCGCAGCTTAACATACGAGAGTTCCTGTCTCGTATGCGCGCGCTGACCCCATCAGAGCGGGCGCGGCTCCTGCGGGAGAAGGCGACTACTTAGCCTTCTCCTCCTGCCGCGCCTCCTCCTCGCGCGCCTTAGCCCAACGCGCCAGCACGGCCTTTCTAGCGATCGCGCTACGCTCCTCGGGGGCGAGCGCGGCTGCGCGCGCCTTACCGCCTTTCAACCCGCCTAGACGCCCTAAAGCCTGCGCGTGAACGTTCTTTTTGCGGTGGATTTTCTTCGTGCTTTTCATGTCCTGAATATACATGAGCGGACAAGAATATTCAAGTGGAAAGTGCTTGACTTATACTTGAGCGGTTATGTATACTATCTTCGTTGTTTGAAGCTACTTAGCAAATCAAAAGCCCCGCCGGTTGCGCTAACAACCGAACGGGGCTTGAACCTAAACGCGATTGCTCACGTTAGGCCCGCAAAACCATTGTGAGCCAGTCGCAGAAGAAAGGCAAGGCTACACAATGAGCATACGCGAAGAAAAAGGCCGCCAACTCGCCCAACGCGCCAACATCCGCCGCCATGGTCAACTGTGGGTTGTCCCTTCCGAATCCGGCAAAGGGAAGTACACGGTAGACGCCAAAGTCCAACGTTGTACGTGTCCTGATTACGACTTCCGCCGCCAGCCCTGCAAACATATCTTCGCGGTTCAAGTAACCATCGAGCGCGAGCAGACGACCGTCACGGAAACGCACGCGGACGGTTCAACAACCACGACCACGACTGAGGCCGTGAAGGTCACGCGCAAGACCTATCGGCAAGAGTGGCCCGCCTACAACAAAGCGCAGACGAACGAAAAGCGTTTGTTCCTTTACCTCTTGCATCAACTCTGCAAAGGCGTCGGCGAACCCGCGCAGTACAACGGACGGCCCCGCCTGCCTCTTGAGGATATGATTTTCAGCATGGCGTATAAGGTCTACAGCACGGTGAGCGGCCGTCGTTTCGTCTCCGATCTGAAAGACGCGCACGCCAAAGGCTACCTGTCCGGGCTTCCGAGCTATAACACCATGTTTCGCTACTTTGAATCGGAGATGGTGACTGACTACCTCAAGATGCTGATTGAGGAAAGCAGCCTTCCGCTTCGCGCCATCGAACAGGACTTCGCCGTTGACTCGACGGGCATTTCAACGTGCCGCTTCGTGCGCTGGTTTCAGGCGAAGTACGGTTTTGATTTCGAGACTGGCGGAATGAACATCGAAGGGCAGACGGTAGAGAAGAAGGATTGGGTTAAGGTTCACCTGTGCTGCGGCGTCAAGACGAACGTGGTTACTGCCGTTGACATCACAGACCGCAACGCGGCCGACACTTCATACTTCAAGCCGCTGGTAGACGCCACAGCGCAGAACTTCACGCTTCGACAAGTGAGCGGAGACAAGGCTTATCTCTCGCTTAGTAACCTTCAGTTCGTCGCGCAGCGTCAGGCGATGCCGTATATCCCTTTCAAGTCCGATTCTAAGCCTACCCACTCGCTTGATAAGACGGGGCTGTGGCGGCAGATGTATCACTACTACTCTTACAACCACGACCGCTTTGCTCAGAACTACCACAAGCGCAGCAACGTGGAATCAACCTTCATGATGATAAAGACGAAGTTCGGGGATGCGCTTCGGAGCAAGAGCCGCACGGCGCAGATAAACGAAGCCTTGTGCAAGGTGCTCTGCCATAACATCTGTGTGTTGATACAGAGCATGTATGAGTTGGGGTTGCGGCCGAAGTTTTGGAGCGTGGCGGCTTAAGAGCCGCCACCTTCTACCTCCGGTTCTGGCACGTTTATCGGGCCTTCTTCGGGTGGTTCGGGGGCAAGGAATCTACCCAACGCATCCCGCTCTAATTGTCGCCAAAGCTCGCAATCCTGACCTAGCTTATTCAAATCACCGTTCTCTATCTTTTCGATCTTCCCACTTAAATCAATAGTGTATAGATGAATCGGCCTTGCGAGTCCCGATGACGCAAGCTCAATAGCGTCGTCTAAGATTCGATACGCAAAAATCTTCCCTAGATTCAAATCTCGGGGCGTATGTAAGTGCGGGCGAAAGATGGCTTGCGCAAGTGATTTCCCGCTCCCGATGGCACCAAATAACCCTAAATTCTTGTCGAAAACAGTATCTCTTCCGTCTACCTCTATCTCAAGAATGAACGGCAACCCGCCCTGAACGCACCCAAGCAACAAGCTTGCGACTGGCGGAATATGATACCCACCCGGCAAGTTTTGAGGGACGTGCAAATCCTTAGCGTGCCTCTGTTCAGGCACGACAAGCTGCTTGATATGTTGCCGCGTAGCTTTAAACTTTGGCGCTAGCCTTACTGTCTCTAAATTTTCGCGGATGTTCTGAAGCAATCCTACATCTCCGGAACCTCCGCACAGGATAGGTAAGCTCCCGATTTGTTCGATCTTTATTGATGATTGCTTAATCCCGCTAGATGCGTCTGTGCTGGCGCTATCTGCACCCATGACTATGCCATCGGTACAACCGATGGCGACAATGAGGGTCATAGCTAAACCCTTCCGGTGAAGTCAGAATTATGTAGAGCGGATTAGAACTTGAATACGCTATTCACGGCGTATTCTGGATACTTAGCGTATATGGTGTCGAGTAACTGGCGGAATGAAAGGTTGACTACAAATTCCCTGAGTCTGCGCAAGTAATCAATGGCGGCAGGATTAAAGGCTGGCGCTATTCGTTCCGCTACGCTTTCACCTTCACTCGTCAGACTGTAATAACTCCACGACTTCCCCGGCACAAGCGTCATCTGTACATAGCCCTTTATGCCGAGTTGGCCTAAGTCAGAGTTTACTTGTTGGGAGTATGGCCCGTAAGAATACGGCACAAAGTGATGCCGTTCCTCTTTCGGTAGCCATGCCTCGGGTGCCTCCATACTAAATACAAAGAGTCCCTTCATGATCCGTATGGGATCAAGCTGCTTATCGCTGCCTGAAAGAAATTCTAAAACCGTGGCTTGCGGCCAAGTGAGGCCGAGGGCTGCGGGTGTATTGACTTGAGGGGTGGTCATCATATCTCCGTTTCTGCTATTCCGAAGTGGGCGCATCGGGAGATTTTGTTTCACCCGTGAAACATGGTACGACTCCCCGAAACGTATGTCAAACACAGATTGATGGTTCCTGTCAATAGGTTTTTTTGAATTATGGCGGGAATGGCGGGAACGGCGTTAATAGCCTCTGCCTCAAAAGTTCCTTTGTTGCCTCAAAAGTGCTTAAGGATGGAGGGGTTATGAGGCAAAGCCCCTCTATGGTTACAAGGTATACAGTGGTAACTAGGTATACAGGTGGGGTTTTGAGCGTTTTTTGGGGGAATTGGGGAGTTGTAGGTTTTTTGGCGGTGGGGTGGATACGTGGTATCCAAATCGGGGCGTTTGGGGTGGTCTGAGAGGGTGTAGGGGCGGGGGCAGTTAAGTTGTTTGAAACGTTGGGGTTATGTCCTTTCTGCCGGGGGGTGTCGGAGGCGTGTTTTATGGCACGTCTATTGAACTAGAGAGGGGCAGATCGTTGACAGGTTTCGTGAGTGATGCGGCCTAGAACTCAAGTCCGGCTCTCACAGCCGGGCGCGAAACCTGCCAACGGTCGGCAGTTCTTTAGTAAACCTCGTGGATCGGCTCCCGTCCCCAAACAAACACGCGGGCAGGCGTGAGGGAGCCGTAAGAAAGAAGGGAACCCCATGTTGCGTCGTATCACCGCCAGCTTAATTCTTCTGACACTCGCCACTTCATACCTGACCCCGCTCGCGGCCCGCGCCGCGGCGGCCCCCGCGAAGAAGAACGCCCCGAAGCGCGCCTCCAAGCTCGCCCCCGAGTTTGAAGCAGCCGGTTCGGCCGGCGACATCGTACGCGTCATCATCCAGACCAAGGGACGCCCCTCGCCCGCTCAGGAGAGCGCCGTCACGTCCAAGGGCGGCCGCAAGGGCCGCACGTTCGAGGCGATTGACGCCATGACGGCCGACGTGCCGCGCTCGGCCCTCGCCTCCATCGCCGCGCGCGAAGACGTGGCCTACGTCTCGCCCGACCGCGCCGTCGTCTCCGCGATGGCCGTCACACGCGAAGCCACCGGCGCCGCCCTCGCGCAGGCCGGCATCTCGAACATCCCCGGCGTCACCGGCAAGGGCGTCGGCATCGCCATCGTGGACAGCGGCATCAGCACCGCCCACCCCGACTTCAAAAAGAACGGCAAGTCGCGCGTCGCGGCCACCGTTGACTTCACCGGCGGCTCCAACGCCTCGGTCAACTCCAACGGCATCGTCCTCGGCGACGGCATCGTCCTCGGTGACGGCATCGTCCTCGGCGACGGCGTTGACCGCGAAGGCCACGGCACGGGCGTGGCGAGCGTCGCGGCCGGCAACGGCGCGGCCTCCGCGGGCTACGGCGCGAGTTTCGCCGGCATCGCCCCCGAGGCGTCCCTCATTGACCTCAAGGTTCTCGACGACCACGGCGCGGGCCGCACGAGCGCCGTGCTCAACGCCATCAACTGGGCCATTGTCAACCAGAAGCGCTTCAACATCCGCGTGATGAACCTCAGCCTTGGCACTCCCGTCCGCGAGTCTTTCCACACCGACCCGCTCTGCAAGGCCGTCGAGCGCGCCGCCACCTCGGGCATCGTCGTCGTCGCCGCCGCCGGCAACAACGGCCACACCGACGAGATCATCGGAAGCAAGGCCGACGGCTCGCCGATCTACCGCCCGGCCTACGGCACGATTGACAGCCCCGGCAACAGCCCTTACGCGATCACGGTCGGCGCCTCCGACACGCGCGGCACCGCGCGCCGCTCCGACGACGCGATGGCGCAGTTCTCCTCCAAAGGCCCGACGGCCTTCGACCACCTCCTGAAGCCCGAGCTGGTCGCGCCCGGCCGCGGCATCGTCGCCGCGATGTCGCAGGAGAACCCGAACACCGCCGTGCAGATGCCCGACCGCGTCGCTCAGCCCACGGGCGCGGGCGCGTTGCAGAACGCCTACTACACTTATTACGGCACCTCCTTCTCCGCGCCGGTAGTCGCCGGCACGGTCGCGCTGATGCTCGAAGCGAACAAGTCTTTGACGCCGGCGATGGTCAAGGCGGTGCTGATGCGGACGGCGAACGCGCTTCCCGGCTCTCTCTTCCCTTCGAAGGCGGCTGACGTGCTGACGCAAGGCGTCGGCGAAGTCAATGCGGCCGCCGCCGTAGAGTTGGGCCGCGCGTTCGTCCCCAACGCCGACAAGCTCAAGGCCGGCCAGCAGGTTCTGCGGCCGGGCTCGACTGTCGGCGGAACTTTCAACATCGGCGGCGAGACGGTTCAGACCTCGAACCGCGTGCTCTACGCCGACGGCGTCCTCTTCAACCAGAAGCCCATCCTCACCAACGGCATCGTGCTCGGCGACGGCATCGTCCTCGGCGACGGCATCGTCCTCGGCGATGGGATAGTGCTCGGCGACGGCATCGTGCTCGGCGACGGCATCTATTACGGCGACGGCGTGATGCAGAACGAAGGCATCGTGCTCGGCGACGGCACCCACGCCAGCCTCCTCGGCGACGGCATCGTCCTTGGCGACGGCATCGTCCTCGGCGATGGGATAGTGCTCGGCGACGGAATAGTACTTGGCGACGGCATCTACTACGGCGACGGCATCGTGCTCGGTGACGGCATTGTGCTCGGCGACAGCGCCATCATGAACGACGGGATAGTACTCGGCGACGGTATCTATTACGGCGACGGGATAGTACTCGGAGACGGGATAGTGCTCGGCGACCGCCAGAGCCTCTAAGGGCAGGGGCCGCGGACTTCGCCCGCCTGTCCGACGCAACAGGCGGGCGTAAGAAGAGAGGAGTGCGGGGTGGGTGGGGCTACCCCGCACTCCTTTCCGCGTGAGGAGAGTAGGCAGCAGGCAGTTAGCCGGTAACGAAAGCGGCCAAAGCAAACGGAGGAGGCGAGCTTCACGACTCGCCTCCTCCGTCTCTTTCAGGCCGGCTCCGTAAGAAGCCTCCTGTCTTAACTGCCGTCTGCCTACTTCCCTCACGGCCCGAAACGCAGGATGTACTCGTCCGAGGTGATGAAAGCCTTGACCATCTCGGCCGCGATGTAGTTTCCGCCGAACTGGTTGAGCTTCGTGAGCCAGAAGTCGTAGCCCGTCTGATCCGGGTCGCGGCGCAGGTAGCCGATGTACTCCAACAGCACGAAGGCCGTGTTCAGCTCGGCGTTCCTCACCGCCTGTGAATCGGCCACCACGCGCAATGCCGCCCCGCGCGAGTCGGCAGCCCCGATGGAACCGGGGCTGTTGTACGCGTTGATGGCGTTCTGCCGGTCAGAACCCAACGGCGTCACGCCGGCCGAAGCGAAGAGCGCGTCCACGAACGTGTCGGCGCTCGTCTGCGGGAAGCGCGCGGCGAAGTCGCTGCGGGAGGCGACCTGCGTGGCGTAGGTGTTCTTGTTGGCGCTGAGCACCGCCTCGAAGCCCGTCTGTCCGACGACGACGCCCGCGCCTATCTGCCGCTGCGCCGCGACCACCTCCCTGTAGGTCATACGCGTCTGGTCGGCCGAGCGCCGGCCGAAGGCGACGCGCTGGACGCGCATGGCGTAGAAGCCCGTCTCCTGAAACTCTATCGAGAGGAAGAACGCGGCCGAGACGTTGATGCGGCAGACCAGCGGGTCTGTGCTGCCGCAGTTCGAAGTCTGGCTTATCCAGAAGCTCAGGCCCGAGGCGTCGGGCTCTCGGTTAAGGAAGTCCGCGTAGTGCTGGCGCACGAAGAAGTCTGCGTTGAAGGTCTGCGGCCTGACCGGGTTCCCTGCGTTCGCCGTCTCGTCGCTGGCGATGGTGACGTTGGCCGTGCTCGGCGTGCCGAGCGTCGCGTTAGAGGGGTTGTTGAGCTGAACCTGAAAGGTCTCAAGCCCCTCGCCGTAACTGTCGTTGGTGATGAGGACGCTGAAGGTCTTGCTCGTCTCGCCCGGGTTGAAGGTGAGCGTGCCGACGGCCGTCGTGTAGTCGGAGCGCTCGCTCGCGCTGCCGTCGAGGGTCTGGTACTGCACGCTGGACGTGCCCTCGCCGCTCGAACGCGTGACGGTGATCGCCACGCTCGGCGTCCCCTCCGTCACGCGGTAGTCGGTCGTGCTGAACTGCACGGACGGCGTGACCGAGGTCGCCACGGCGAGGCAGTTGGTGGTGAAGGTGTTGCCGGAGTTAAAGGTGTAGTTGATGTAGCTCGTGATTTCGTCGCGCGAGAACTGGCAGAAGCTGATCTGCGTGCCGCCGCCGCCCTCCACCTCGGCCGACATGATGGTGCCCGCGCACTCCGACGAAGTCGGGTGAGAGGCCGAGAAGTTGTGGCCCATCTCATGCGCCGGGACGATCACCCTCAGAGCCGGGTTGGTCTGCCGCTCCGAGACGCCGAAGGAGAACGTCTGGGCCGGCCTGCCCGAAGTCTGACTCGCGGGGATGACGACGCAGACGACGCCGCGCTGAGTGGTGTTGTTGATGGTGACGGTGTCGAAGGCCAGCCCCGTCGCGTTCCCGTCCAAATCCCTCCCAGTCCACAGGTGCACGAGGTCGCGGCTCTCGATGGGAATCGGCGGCGAGTTAATCCAGAGGTTCCTCAGCTCGTTGAGCAGGTCGTTGAGGGTCGAGGCGTTGAAGGGGTCGTTCGGCGTGTCCCAAGCGCGCTGGAAGACGACGTTGAACTTCAGGCCGATCTCAGTCTGGTAGACGCCGTTGACCTGATTGACGATGCTCAGGATGTCGCTGTTGGCGGCGCCCGCACTGCCTAACGCCTGTACGTACTCGAAGTCGGCCTCGGTCGCGAGGTCGGCCTGCCGCACCGGCGAGACGGGCGCGGCGGGCTGCGACTCGTTGATGCCTACGGACTGCGTGCGCGCGACCTCCGCGTTGACCTTGGAGGCGAGCGTGTCTACGGGGCACCAGACCGGGTCGGCGATAACGTCCGACTCGCGGTAGAAGAGGAGGTCTTCGGGCGAGGCGTCGCGCGTGTAACGCGCCGCCGGCTCGACGAAGAAACGCTCGCCGCCCTTGATGATTAAGCCCTCGACCTTCCGGCCGTCGAGCGTGAAGCGCGCCACGCTGCCGCCCTCGCCCTCGATTGCGCCCGCGAAGGTGTAAGAAGGCCCGCGCGGCAGCTCGCGCGTCTCGCCGTTTTCCAAGACTTCCACGGCGCGGTAGTTTTCGGAGCGTACGTCGTTGGGCGTGAGCGTGAGCGGAAAGCTGCCGGCTGAGGTTTCGAGCGTGAGGCGGCCCGTCTGCCTGACTTGCCGCTCGGCGTCGGCCGGGTCGAGCGAGAGCCGGTCGTAGTCCCTGAGCACGCGGCTGACCTCTTGGTCGAAGCCGCCCTTAACTTGGCCCGAGCCCTTCGGCGCGACCAAGACCGCGCAGGCGAACGCGGCGAAGAGGCAGAGAGCCGCCAGAGCGCGGCGTGAAAAGTACAGCTTGTTCATAAAATCCCCTTGATGTTCGCGGCGCCCCCACTCTCTCAGCGGGGGCTTGAATCAACCTTTTGTCAGTGGGGAGTGACCTGCTCGGGCCAAGCCGTTAGGCGAGGCCGCGGCGGGGGCGAGGGGGCGCGGAGTCGGGCCGCAGTCGCGCGACCGTGAGGGTTGGGGCGTCAGTAGGTGTCTGCTCGGCCTTCGCGCTCGAAGGCTCGACGGTCAGCACGCCCGCGACGTAGGCGATCTGCCCCGAAGAAGTCGTCAGGCGCAGGCTGTACTCGCCCGGCGGGGTGAGTGCGCCCGCCGTCACGTCGAAGCTGATGACCGTGATGCCGAAGCCGTCCACCTGCTGGACGTTCGAGACGGTGATGTAAGGAGAGTTGACGCTCACGCCCGTCACCATCCCGTCCGGGGAGAGCGTGAGGTTGTTGCCGCCGACGAGGACGCTTCTGGTCTTCCCCGGCTCAAGCGGCACGGCGACGGTCGAGAGTTGGAAGCTCTCGCCCGTGCCGACGAATTTCGGGTTGACGGCCGCCGCCGCCCCCGCGACCGAGACGTTGAGCGGAGTGGTCGCCTCGGACGCGACCGTCACGTTCCCGGCCTCGGTCGTCATGAAGGCCGGCTGCGTCGCAATCGCCGACGCGGGGTAGCCGCCCGCGCCGACGCCCAACTGCGCCGCGACCACGGGCTCGTCCAACTGCTCGACGACGACGCGGTACTGGCCGGGCGCGAGCCCGTCAATGCGGTAGTAGCCCGCGGCGTTCGCGGCGTTCGAGGCTGCGACACGTCCGGTCGTCACCTCCTCCGCGATGACGTGCGCGCCGAAGGCGGGCGCTGCCGCCGGCGCGGTGCCGTTGTAGCTGACCCGCCCAGAGATGCTGCCGAGCCCCAAGTGCGGGCCGTAGACGGCGCGGACGCCCGCGATGTCGTCGGCCGAGAGCGTGCGGGCCGAGAGGTTCGGGAGGTTGTAGGTGCCGTTGGCGCCCTGCCGCGGCTGCATCGTCGCGCCGGCCACGCCCGAGTGTTCGAGCCCGAGCATGTGGCCGATCTCGTGGGCGAAGGTGGATTCGAGGTCGTAGCTGTCGGGAGTGCCGTCGGTCGAGAAGAAGCTGCGCACCTCGCCCGCGAACGGGTCGGCGCGCGTCACGAGCGGGTTGACGGCGAGGTCTGCCTCGGTGATGTTGCCCGACCAGTCGAAGGTCACGCGCGCGCGGCCCGGCTGTAGTCCGCCCCTGAAGAGCGCATGGTTGGCGGGCGTGTCGGCGATGGTGATGAGGCTGACGCCGTCGGCCGCCGCGTCCTGCTCGGGGCGCGTCGTGACGTTGAACTGTACGTTCGAGACCGCAGACCAGCTCGCCAGCGCGCGGCGCGCGGCCGCGACGACCTGCTCGCCCGTGGCGCGGACGTACGGCGGCGGGTTGCTGAGCGAGGTCGAGAGGGCGATGTTGATGGTCGTCGTCGGCCAGCGCACCTGCGTGATGGCGGTCGCGCCCGTGTACTGCAAGGTGTAGGCGCGCGAGTTCGCGGCCGGCGCGAGCAGCAGCGCGGCGAGTAGCAGGAGCGTGGCCGTCAGACGCATGAGAGCCCTTAGTCTCTTAAGCACGTTTGCGGGGAGCGAACGCCGGAGAGAACTCTTCGCAGGTGGGGGACGAAGGCCGCGCCGCGGCGGCCCACGCATCATAGCAGGCGCCGCGCCGCCGCTCCAAATAAAAACTCGGGCGGGCAGGTTCGAAACTGAAAGGCGGCGTGCGGGCGGTCTACCTGCGCGTGCGGCGCTTGGGGCGGCGGGCGACGGGCGCCCCGGCGACGGCGGCCGCGGTCGTCGAGACCGGGCGCGCGACGCGGTCGGCGATGGCCGCCGAGTCTTCCCCGACGCCTGCGGCCGCGGCGGCGGCCGTCGGCGTGCCGTGCAGGTCTGAGAGGGCGACGATGATCAGGAGCACCGCGACGCCGACCGTGGCGAGGAGGTAGAGCAGCGCGACCTGCTCGGTCACCAGCAGGAGGACGATGACGGCGACCGCCGCCGCGCTTATCAGTATCGAGTTGCGGCGGCGGCGCTTGCGTACGCTCTCGGCGGCGGCGCGGCTGTAGTTTCGACTCATGGAAGACTCCCCGGGAAAAATAACAGGCTCAACGAAACCGATAATCTACCACACGCCCCTGCCGCGCGACCAACGGCCGCGGCGCCCCGCGTGTACAAAAAACGGCGGCGCCCGCGGGCATGAAAAACGGGGCCGGACGCAGACGCCTCCGGCCCCGCCTATCTTACTTAAACAGCGAGCGTCAGTAGATGACGCGCAGCGGCAACTGCGTCGCCATCGTGGTGACCGACCCCAACCCGCCGCCCATGAGCATTGACTTCACCGTGTTCAGGGTGCTGCCCGAGGCGTCCGGCACCTCGACGATGTCGTAGGGCTGAAGCTCGATGTCCTTGGCCTTCTCCTTGCGGATGTCGTTGTAGTTGACGATCATCTTCTCGGGCTCGGACTGCCCCTTCTTCCTGCGCCAGATGATGACTTCGCTGCCCTTCGCCGTCTGGGTGAAGCCGCCGACCATGGCGAAGGCCGTCTTGAGCTGCATGTTGTTCTTGAGGTAGAGGCTGTTCGGGGCCTTGACCGCGCCGACGATGTAGACGGGCTGCGCCTCCTGCACGATGACGATGTCGCCGGGGCGGATGTAGGGGTTGGCCTCCTGATTGCCGGCCTTCAGCGCGTACAGGCTGTATACGTCGTAGCCGACCTGCGTCGGGTCGGCGGGCTTGTAGCTGTCAATGGGCACGGACAAGTCGGCGCTCTCCGGCTCGGCGCAGAGCTGCCTCTCGGTGTGGAAAATCTGAACGTCGCTGCCGGCGGCGTCGGTGACCCCGCCGGTCGTGGCCAGCACGTCGAGCAGGCGCACCTTCCGCAGCATCGAGATGCGCGACGGCGCGCGCACGGCGCCGAAGACGACCGCGGGCGGCTTGCTGTTCATCCCGACGACGCGGAGGCTGACCTGCGGCTTCTTGATGTACTTCCTGAGCGCCGCGGTGATGTCGGCGCGGATCTCGCGGTCGGTGCGGCACTGCGCCGGGAGCGGCTCTTCGAGGAAGGGCACTTCGAGCATGCCGTCGTCGTCCACGGTGAGCGTGCCGTTGAACTGCGACTCGTTGTAGACGCGCAGGTCGAGCACGTCGCCGGGGCCGAGCAGGTACCGCCTGACGCCCTGCCCTTCCATGCCCGGCGGGCCGGAGCCGATCCCGCCGCCCGTGGGAGCCTGCGGCGCCGACGAGCCGGCGTCCTGCGCGAAGGCCGCGGAGGCCAGACAGCAGAGCGCGAACAGGAGAAGTACGCTTTTCACTTTCATAAACACCATCCTGTGAAAGAGGAGCACGTCCGAGGCCGGGAGGCCCGGCGCGCCGTCGGCCAGAAGACGACCGATACCGCCCGTCTAAAAGCTAGAAACTGTAGATGACGCTGCGCCTGTACCGGCTGCCCGGCGCCGACGAATTTCCTGCGAAATCAGACTCCCCGCCGTGCCCGGCCGCGGCGAGCCCCCTTAAAAAGTCGGCTGTAATTGTCGCACAAGAGGTTGTAAACGCCAATCATTCGCGGCAGCCGTTGCGCGGTCAACCTATCACGTCCCCGTCGCCCGCGGCGCCCGCGTCGTGGCCGGCCGGGCGCGGCCCGGCGCCTTCGCCGCCGAAGTCGTCGTCGCCCTCGGCCGTGCGCGAGCGCGCGCGCAGCATCTCGATCTCGCGCTGGATGCGGCGCGCGGCGTCTTCGCGCGCCTCCTCGCTCATCTCGGCGCGCGAGAGGTAGAAGAGCGCGTCGCGGTAGCGCGCGATGGCGCGCTGGAACTTGCCGCGGAAGGCGGCGCGCTCGGCCATCTCGACCCACTGCCCGACCTTCACCGACGCGACGAAGTTGCGCAGCGCGTCGGCCGAGTCGAGCAACTCGCGCTCGCCCGGATAGGCGCGCAGTGCCTCTTCCAAAACGTCGAGCGCGCCGCGCGCCGTCTCGATCTTGTCCGAGGGGCGGACGCGACGCTGCGCCTCCTGCGTCAGGCGCGTCGCCTCGCCGCGCGCCCACGCGAGCATGTGCCTGCGGCGGAGCGCGCCGACGCGCTCCTGCCCCGAGCGCAGCGCGGCGCGCATCTCGGCCGCCCCGCCCGGCGCGCGCAAGACCTCTTCGGCGTTCGCGAGGTACTGCTCGCAGAGCTTGCAAGCCTCCTGATGAGCCTCGGCCGACGTGCCGGGCGCGTCCAACTCCGCGAGCCGCTGCTGCAAGCCGCGGAGCGCCGCGACCTGCGCCTGCATGTCCGGACGCGCGAAGGCGCCGCTCTTCGTCTTCAAAGAGACGGGCGCGACCGGCCCCGCGCCCATCAGCATCTCCATCTCGCGCGTGTAGCGAGCCCAAGCGCGGCGCATCACTATCTCGCGCGCGGCCGCGGCCACGAGGATGACGGCGCCCGCGGCCAGTCCAGCCGGAACCCACGGCGCGTCTTCGGCCCCGTCCCAGCGCAGCAGCATCCAGATCGCCACGAAGAGCGCCAGCGCGAGCCCGCCCGCCCCGAACATGTAGCCGGCCGTCGAGGGCATGCGCGGGCGCGTGTGCGCGCGACGGCGTGCGCCGCCCGCGTGGACGCGCGCGCCCTGCTGTGCCGCCTGCCCGGCCGGACGGTTGGGCAAAGTCTCTCTCCGTTTGTAAAAAGGGTGCGCGCCCCGGCGCACTTGAAAGTGGAAGTTGATCAGGCTGCTCTGACGCCACTGCGACCGGAGCGAGGATTATAGACTCTCGCGGCGGACGCGTCCATTCACACGGATAATTCCGGTTGGAAGTCGCGGCGCCAGCGTTTATACTTGCGCGCGGTTTGCGCCCGGCAAGGGCACGTTCGAGTCCGGGGGATGTAAAAGAGGATGGAGACGCGTTGTAACGACTGCGACTCGCCGGTCGGCGCCGAGCAGGCTTTCTGCCCGCGTTGCGGCGCCGTCATCGGCATGACCGACGCGGGCGAGCGGAGCGACGAGGGCTGGAACCTTGAGTCTACGATAATCGGCAAGAAGCCGGTCACGCAGCCCGAGAGGCCCGCGCCGCGCCCCGAGCCGAAGCAGTCCCCGACGCCCGCGCGCGCGCGGCAGCACGAAGCGCCGCGGCCCGCGGCGGCGAAGGCCGCGCCGGTCACGGCCGAAGTTCCCGGCCCGGCACAGCACGCGCCGGCACAGGTCGCGGCGGCTCAGAATGCGGCGGAGCACACGCCTTCGTCGCGCGGCGTCAACACACTCCTCCTCGCCGTCATCGGTATCGCGGCCGTCCTGCTCATCGGCGGCCTCCTGCTCCTTTTGCGCTAACTGAACTCGCAAGGCCAGCCGGCACGGGTTATGGATCAGTTCCCCGCTCCCCCTTACCCGCAGACGCCTGTGGCGCCGTCCGGAGGCTCGGGCCGGCGCGGCGTCATCCGCTGGGCGCTCATCGCGCTGGCCGTGCTGACGGCGCTGCTGACGGGACTCTTCACGCTCTGGATGATCGGGTACGAGACGGGCGCGGTGCCGTTCCTCGCCGGACTGGTCGCGGCCGTGCTGCCCGTGCCTGTCTACGTCACGCTCGTCCTCTGGCTCGACCGCTACGAGCCTGAGCCGCCTTGGATGCTCGCGGCGGCCTTCTTCTGGGGCGCGCTCGTCGCGGTCTTCTTCGCCATCGTCATCAACTCGCTCGGCGTCGCCCTCGTCGGCTCCCTCGCCGACGAGGCTTCGGCCGAGTCTTACGGCATGGTCGTCTCCGCCCCTCTGGTCGAAGAAGGGGCGAAGGCGCTCGTCCTCTTCCTCATCTTCTTCTGGCGGCGCGACGAGTTCGACGGCGTGACCGACGGCGTCATCTACGCCGCGATGGTGGGCTTAGGGTTCGCCATGACCGAGAACGTCAAGTACTACGGCGTGGCCGTCGCCGAGCACAACGCCGTCGGCGTCTTCATCGTGCGCGGGCTCTTCTCGCCGTTCGCGCACCCTCTGTTCACGGCGATGACGGGCGTCGGGCTCGGGCTGGCGGCGCAGTCGGTCAGCCGCGTGGTGAAGGTGCTGGCGCCGCTCGCGGGCTTCTGCATGGCGGTCGCGCTGCACGCGGGCTGGAACGCCTCGGCGCGCATGGCGGCCGTCTACGACAGCGGCGCCTACGTGCTGCTCACGTACTTCTTCGTGATGATGCCGACCTTCTTCGGCATGCTGCTCGTCATCTTCCTCTCGCTAAGGCGCGAGGGGCGCGTGCTGCGCGAGCACCTGCGCCCGGACGTTCTGCGCGGCCTCATTCCCGAAGACGAGTACGTCTGCCTCTGCTCCGTGCGCGGGCGCGCGGGCGCCAGCTACACGGCGCTCGTGCGCGGCGGCTTCTCGCACTGGCGCGCGCGCACGCGCCTCAACCGCGCGGCCAGCGAGCTAGCCTTCCACCGCTCGCGCGTCGCGCGCGGCATCACACAGTCGGGCGGCGCCGACGCCGAGCGCGAGGCCGACTACGTGCAGCAGATTTACCGGCTGCGTCTGCAACTGGAGAGGAAGTGAGGGTCAAACTCCTTCCGAGCACGATTGACGCCGAGGGGCGCGCGTCGCCGGAGCAGCGCCTGAGCTGCTTCGTCGTGGACGGGCGCGTGGCGATTGACGGGGGCAGCATCGCCGTCGGGCTCTCGGACGGCGAGCGCGGCGTGGTGCGCGACGTGGTGGTGACGCACCCGCACATGGATCACATCGCGACGCTGCCCATCTACGTTGACGACCTCTTCGGCTCGCTGGAAGAGCCCGTGCGCGTCCACGCCACCGAGGAGGTCTGCGAGCTGCTCGCGCGCGACGTTTTCAACGGGACGGTCTACCCGCCCTTTCAGGACTTCCACAACGGCCGGACGCGCGTCATGGAGTTCGTGACCTTTCGTCCGGGCGAGGAGTTCCGCGTCGCGCACCTGACGTTGAAGGCCGTGCCCGTCACCCACATCGTCCCGACCGTCGGGCTCGTCTTCACGGACGGCGAGCGCACCGTCGCCTTCAGCTCCGACACCTCCGCGACCGAAGAGTTCTGGCATCTCGTCAACCGCGAGCAGCGCGTGGACGCGCTGCTCATCGAAGCCTCGTTCCCCAACTCGCTCGCCAAGCTCGCAGAGACCTCCGGCCACCTCACGCCCGACGCGCTCGGCCGCGAGTTGAAGAAGCTCGCGCACCGCGACCTCGAAATCCTCGCCGTGCACCTCAAGCCCTCCTTCCGCCAACAGCTCATCGCCGAACTCGAAGCCCTCCGCGTCCCGCGCCTCTCGCCGATGGCGCCCGGCCGCGACTACGAGTGGTAAGGCAAGGGCGTGAACCGTAAACAGTGAACCGTGACAAGAGAAAGGCGGCTTGCCTTCTTCTCGTCACGGTTCACTGTTTACGGTTCACGCCCCGCTTTTGCCTTCGCGTCAGCGCACCGGCTCGAACTCGGTCTCGGCGTGCTCGCCGTTGAAGCCTTCGAGGATGACGCGGCCGCTCGGCGTGACTTCGGCGACGCGGAAGGTGCGCTCGGAGCGGCTGCGGCCGGGCATCAGTTCCGCGCGGATGGTCACGCTCATGCCGGGGCGCGCCCAGCGGTCTCCGCCGCGTCGGTTGTACTCGGGGTAGATGGAACGCCCCTTCGGCGACGCCTCGCGGCCGCCCTCCGACGCCCCTTCGCCGCCGCGCCGGCGCAGCAGCAGCGTCGCCCCGACCGCGCCCGCGGTCAGCCCTGCGAGCCCCGCCAGCGCGCCGAGCCAGCGGCGCCCACGCTTCCCTCCGGAGACGCGCTTCAAGACAACTCCCTCCGGCCGCGGCGCTTGAGGAGAGACGCGCCCGGCGCCGTTAGCAGAGCGGGTCGAGCTTTTCGCTGATGATGGGCAGGCCGCTCAGCGACTTCTCGGCGTTGATGGCCGTGTAGTGCTGCCACTCCTCGGGCACCTTGTCCTCGGCGAAGATGGCCTCGACCGGGCACTCGGGCACGCACGCGTCGCAGTCTATGCAGGTCTCGGGGTTGATCCACACGGCGTTGTCGTCGAGGTGGAACGCCTCGACGGGGCAGACGACCACGCAGTCCGTGTAGCGACAGTTCACACACGGTTCGCAAACGACGTAAGTCATTAACAGAAGCCTCCTCGGAAATTTTGTATGACGGCGGCGCGGACGTTAACGGAAATCTCCGCGGGTGCGGCTCCGGCCGGCTATCAGGGAATGCTCACCTCGCCCGACATATTAACCACGAACGCGCGAGATTTAAAAGTCAAAAATGCGCGCCGCCCTTATTAACTTTTCAGCCGCCCACTTATTAGCTTTCGTCGCGTCCGCACGCGCGCGCACGGGCCCGACATTTACGCTCCCCAGTCGGCGCGCGGGACGCCTTCGGAGAAGTCGTAGAAGGCGAGGTCTTCGTCGGCGAGCATCTTCGTGAGCATGATGATCTGGCCCGTGTGCATCGAGAAGTGTTCGACCGCGTGGAAGACTGCTTCGAGCAGCGTCACGTCCAAGCCCTGCACGCTCCTCGTCTCAAGCAGTTCCGTCGGGTCGAGCCGCGCGAGCGCTTCGACGGCCTCTTCGACCGTCGCGCGCAAAGCCGTCAACAACTCCGCGCGCGGCAGTTCTCTTCTCTCCGCGAACTCTCTATCACGCACGCGCGCGTCCGCGGCGCCGCCCGCGCCGCAGACGACCCACTGCCTGAGATTCCCTTCGAGGTGTAAGAGGAGGTTGCCGACGCTGTTCGAGCGCTCGGACGCGCGCCACCAGACCTGCTCGTCCGTGAGTCGCCCGAGGCAGCGCTCGATCTTCGGCAGGTAGTCTTCACCGAGGTACCTGCGCGCCTCTTCGAGGAAGGCGCGGCCCGTCTCGGAACTCACTCGCCGTCCCCCGGCCGGCGCTTGTGCTTGGCCTTGCGCTCGGCGGGGTGCGCGCGGTCTTCGGGCTTGGCGCGTGAGAGTGGGTGTCCGTGTGGGGCTGTCGGGGCTTTGGGTGCCGGGGCGAAAAGGGGGCGCTCCTCGCGCGCGGCCTGACGCTTACGTGCGGTCTTCTTCATCGGAAGTCTCCGGCAGGGTGAATTACTTCGCCGCGCATGCTATGCGCGCTGCCGCCCGCGTGTCAACGTCTGCGTGAGGGCGCGGGGCGGACTTGGCGCGTATGTCGCGCCGTCCGCCCTCTTCGTCGCCGTAAGCTTTCGTATGGAAGTGTTGGCCGCGCCCGCCGGAAGTGCCGTCTGAGGAGAGCCGGGCGGCTTGGGGAGAGTCTATGCCTTGCTCGTCTGCGGCGTCGGGTCGGCGAAGATGGTCTTGATCGCCTGCGCCGTCTCGGAGCGGCGCTTCTGCTGGAACTCGTTGACCCACTGCGTGACGGTCGCGACCATGTCGCGCGCCGCCTCCTTCGCGGACGTGCGCTCGGGCGTGACCTCCGCGACGGGCTGCTGCTGACGATTCCTCTCGTCGCGCTTGATGACCTTGATCGGGATTTTTTTCTGCATGATGATCATTCCGTTTGAATCAATGTTCGTTCACTAAGACGAAGCGGCGCGGCGGAAAGTTCCCTTTTGTTCGGTTAACGCCTGCCCGCGCCGGGCTTGCACGGAGTAAGAGCAAATCAAAGGCCACAGTCCGGACGCGCGGGAGTGAACGGCACACACTTCGTCCCTCGTGATACCGCCGCGATAAATCTTTGACAACTCCGGCCGGACGGCCACGCCTGCGCGAGGTTTTGCAGGATGATTTCCGTGGAAGCGCCCTTACGATGCGCGTCCGCGCCTTTGTGTTGCCTGAACGTTTTGCGCGACGCCGCCGACACTTTCGTTCGCGCGGCCGCAACAGCGTCGGACATCCGCCGGGCGCGCGTGGCCTTTTTGCGAACAGCGCGTGTGGCGTCGCCGTGGCGTTTCGGCGCCTTCGCAGAATGCCAAGCGCCGACGCGCCCGCGCGCCCTTTGCAAAAGACGAAGACGAAGGACGAGACCTCGCGCCGACCTCGAACCCGACGCCCCAATTCAAAGAACCCGCCAAAAACCAAGCCTCGACGCAAGACATCTCGTCCTTCATCTTCAGGCGCCGCGGGCGACGGAGGCTGGCATATCCGTTGCCCTTCCGCAGTTCGCCATGCTCCTGAGCGAACTCTTCATCATCTACTTCGCGGCGGCCGCGCCCTTCGGCGTGTCGCGCTTCCTCTCGGAACGCTCGGGCGGCGCGCGCACGCGCCCGGCTCTCCGCGTGGCCGCGCTCGCAGCTCTGGCGTGGCCCGTCACCTCTATTAACTCTCTGCTCAGGCGCGCGGCCTCGCGCGTCGAGGCGACCGATGAAGTTGAGAACAGCGCCCCCGACAGTCGCGCCGTCGAGCGTGCGACGCGCGCGGCGGTCAACGCCCTGCGCGCGCTCGAAGACCTGTTGGGCTGCGAAGTGCCGCCGGTCGGCGCCGACGAGAGTTCAATCACGGAAGCGCGCCACGCGCTCTTCAACGCGCGTGGGAGCGTCGAGCGTTACTCGGGGCTCGCGCTCGCCTGCGCCGCGACGGACGCGGGCGCCGGGCCGACGCCGCGCGAGATGGAGTTGTGCCGCATCGCGGGGCGCGCGGGCGACGACCTGCTCGTCGCCGGGCGCTGCGTCCACCGTCGCAACGCCGCTCGTCTCTTCGCCCACCGCGAACGCGCGCGCGCCGAACTCGTACGCGCGCTCGCAGACGTGCGCGGGGTCGTAAACCACAAGTACGCGGCCCGGCATGCTTCCGGATGTACGTCACGTCCGCGCGTTGAAGGCGCGGCGCTCCTGCGGACGACTTTGGGAGACGCGCTGACGTGCGTCGTCACGCTCGCCTCGCTCTTTGAAGACGACGCGACGGCGGACGCCGTTAACAGTCTGCTCGACGAAGGCCGGCGTGAAGTGCGTCAGGAATCCCGCGCGGACTCGGCGGCGCGCGGCGGTTCGAGGGAAGGAGGAGAATCATGTATGACACCAGCGGTTCCCACAGCGTTTGTTACGCCGAACCTCGGGACTACAACATCGCGGGGCGGCTGAGCTGGCTGAGCGGCGAGTTGGCGCGGCAGGAGGTAACACGTAAAGCTCCGGCCGTCGCCGATGAAGGACGCGCCCTGCGCGCGGTAGCGCTCGGCAACTCTTTGACGACCGCCGAGGCTTACGCGTGGCTCGGCACCTTCCTCGGCCTCTTCCCGCCCTTCGCCATCTTCGCGCGCATAGTCGGCGGCTTCTACGAGCGCGGGGTTTCCACCAGCCACGGCTTTCTCTTCTGGTGCCTGCTCCTGCTTTCGATGAACGCCGTCTGCTGCTACGTCGGGCGCAGGATGGGGCGCGCGGTCGGGCGGAAGCTCGGCGACCCGCGCGCGTTCTCGTCGCCGTTGATGCTGCTGTTCTCGTTGATGATGGCGGTCGCGTGGGGCGTCGTGACGGGCGCGGCGGGCGGCGCGGTCGGCTTCGTCGTCGGCGCGGTCTTCGGGGTGATGTGCGCGCTGCCCGTGGCGCTCGCGGCCTTCCCAGTCTTCGCGCTCCTTCACCGCGCCGTCTCGCGCGATGGTATGATTGAGGAGCGCCGGCTCTGGCCGCTCGCATGGGGCGTCCCCCTGACCGTCACCGCGTTGATTCTGAGCCCGTGGATTAAGTAAGTAGACAGTAGACAGTAGACAGTAGAAGAACTTTCTTATTACGAACCGTCCGATTGTCAGCATCAACGCCCGCCGAGCGGAGCCTACCGTCTACTGACTACTGACTACTGTCTACCTCTTCCCCATGCTTCTCGCGCTGCTGCTCGTCTCGCTCTTCACGCTGGTGCTGCTCGGCTTCTACGTCTTCGTGGCCGCGCCGCGCAGCCGCGCGCACCAGACGTTCGCGGCCTTCATCGCCTGCCTCGCGCTGTGGACGATCAACGACATACTGATGTGGGGCTTCGGCGGCGGGCGCGGCCTCGCGGCTTGGTGGGCGGGGTCGAGCTTCGCGCTCGCCTTGATGCTGCAACTCGCGTTCGTCGTCTTCGCGTGGGTCTTTCCGGAAGACGCGGAGGTGCCCGTGCGGCGTGCGGCGGTGATGTTCGCGCCGGGCGCGGTGCTCGTCCCCGCGGCGCTCGCGGGGATGATGTGGGAGCGGATTGACTTCGACGGCGCCGACTTCCGTATAAGGCTGACGCCGCTCGCCTACGCCTTCGGGCTCTACATCTACGGGTTGTTCGGGTACGGTTTCGCGCTGCTGCTCGCCAAACGGCGGCGCTACCGCGGGACGCTCTGGGGCAAGCAACTCGGCGCGATTCTCGTCGCGCTCGTGGTGACGGCGACCTTAAAGACTGCCGCCAACATCGTGCTCCCGCTTCTCGGCGTCTACACGCTTCTGCCCGTCGGCTCGGTCTTCGTGCTCGTCGGCGCGGTCATCTACGCCTACGCCATCACGAACTTCAAACTCTTCTCCATCCAGTCGGCGCTCGACCAGTTCCGCCTCTTCCCCATCGCGTACAAGGTCGCCTTCTCCATCGCTGCGGTCGCCGTCCTGAGCTTCGCGCTCTTTCAAATCCCAATCGTCTGGTGGAGCTTCGCAGACCACGGCGCCGAAGCTTGGAAGCGCTACCTCGTCTTCAGCGTCATCACCGCGCTCGTCCCGAACCTGATTCTGGTCGCGCTCGTCATACGCATCATCTCGCGCCCCCTGCGGCGTCTGACCGAGGCGGCCGTGGACGTGGCCGGCGGCGCTTACGGCACGCGCGTCGAACTCAAGAGCAACGACGAGGTCGGGCTGCTCGCCGCCTCCTTCAACGAGATGAGCCGCAAGATGGCCGATGACATCGAACGCCTCCGCTCGATGAGCGAACAGCTCGTCCGCTCGGAAAAGCTCGCGGCCGCGGGCGCGCTCGCCGCGGGCGTCGCGCACGAAGTCAACAACCCGCTCGCGTCAATCTCCTCGCTCATCCAGATTCTTCAGTCGCGGCCCTTGACGCCCGAGAACGAACCGGAGGCGCGCGAGATGCTGCGGCTCGCCTCCACGCAGATAGACCGCATCTCGCAAGTGCTGCGCGACATGATGGACTTCGCGCGCCAGCGCCGGCCAGAGCGCGCGCCGCTCGAAGTGACCCGCGTCGTCGAATCCTCCTTACGCCTCGCCAGCTTCGACAAGGCTTTCAAACGCCTGCGCGTCACGACCGACTTCGACGAAGGCGTCCCGCAGGTCGAAGGCGACGCAGACCAGTTGCAGCAGGTCTTCCTCAACCTCCTGCTCAACGCGCGCGACGCGATGCCCGAGGGCGGCGAACTCTTCGTCAACGTCTTCTTTGAACGGCAGGACAACTCGGTCGTCGTCGAATTCACGGACGACGGCCACGGCATCTCGGCCGAAGCGCTGCCGCACATCTTCGACCCCTTCTACACGACGAAGCGCTCGGGCGCGGGTCTCGGCCTCGCGGTCTGCTACGCCATCGTCACGGCGCACGGCGGCGGCGTGACGGTCGAGCCGAACGCGGGCGCGGCGGGGACGACCGCGCGCGTCAGGCTCCCCGTCGGTGCGTCGCACGAGAAAGTTCTTGCGCCCGGCGCCCCGGCCGTGCAGACTGCCAACGCGGGCGGCGCCGCGTCGCCGCTCGGCGCCACAGAACGCGACGGAGGATGAGAAGAGGATGTTCAGCCGGCGCATAGACGAAGAGCTCGAACTGCGCCCCGTGGACGAGCGCTACGCAGAGGAGTTGACCTCGCTCGTCCGGCGCGACCTCGCACACCTGCGGCCGTGGATGCCTTGGGCGACCGAGCGCTACTCGGTCGAGGACGCGCGCGAGTTCATACGCCGGCAGATACGACAGTACGCCGAAGATCAGGGCTTCGCCTCCGTCATCTTCTTCCGCAACCGCGTCGCCGGAAGCATCGGCTACAACAACATAGACTGGGGCAACCGCAAGACCGATATCGGCTACTGGCTCGGCGCCGACTTTCAGGGGCGCGGGCTGATGACGAAGTCCTGCCGCGCGGTCGTCGAATACGCGTTCCGGGAACTGAGACTCAACCGCGTCGAAATTTTCTGCGCCGTCGAGAACCGCCGCAGCCGCGCCGTCGCCGAACGCCTCGGCTTCACCATCGAGGGCACGCACCGGCAGGCCGAGTGGGTTCACGACCACTTCAAAGACCTCGTCGCCTACGCCATGCTCGCACGCGAGTGGAAGAGCCAGAACGGGAAATGAGCACACAGCCCCTCATCCTCGTCGCCGAAGACGAAGACCTGATGCGCGCGATCGTCTCGCGCCTGCTGGAAGAGTCGGGCTACCGCGTGGCGGCCGTGGCCTCCGCCGAAGAGGCTCTGGAAGCTTTCGCCGCGGACGACGTGGCCGTCACGCTCACGGACATACGCATGGCCGGCATGGACGGCTTGGCGCTGCTCGACCGCATCAAGGACATAGACCCCGAGGCGCTCGTCGTCGTGATGACGGCCTACTCGTCCGTTGACTCGGCCGTCGCGGCGCTGCGAAAAGGGGCTTACGACTACATCACCAAGCCCTTCGTCAACGAAGACCTTCTTCAATCCGTCAAGAACGCGCTCAGGCAGCGCGAGCTGTTCCGCGAGAACCGCGCGCTCCGCCGCGAGTTGGACAGGCGCTACAGCTTCTCGGAGATCATCGGCACGTCCGAGTCTTTGCAGCGCGTCTTTCGTCTGGTGGAGAAGGTCGCGGCGACGAACACGAACATCCTCGTCTACGGCGAGTCGGGCACGGGCAAGGAGCTGGTCGCGCGCGCCATCCACCACAACAGCCCGCGCGCCGACCGCCCCTTCGTCGCCATCAACTGCGGCGCGCTGCCCGAGACGCTCCTTGAATCGGAACTCTTCGGCCACACCAAGGGCGCCTTCACCGGCGCCACAACTTCGCGCCCCGGCCTCTTCCGCTCGGCCGAAGGCGGCACCGTTTTCTTAGACGAGATAGGCGAGATAAGTCAGGCGCTACAGGTGCGTCTGCTCCGCGCCGTGCAGGAGCACGAGGTCACGCCGCTCGGCGCCAACGCGCCCGCGCGCTTCGACGCACGCATCATCTGCGCCACCAACCGCGACCTCGAACGCGAAGTCGCGGAAGGGCGCTTCCGCGAAGACCTCTTCTACCGCCTCAACGTCATCGAGCTTCACCTGCCGCCCCTGCGCGAGCGCCGCGAAGACATCCCGCTCCTCGCGCGCCACTTCGTCAAGCGAACGGCGCGCGAGCAGGAGCAGCCCGAGAAGCCCATCGAGCCCGCGGCCATGACCGCGCTCATCAACTACAACTGGCCCGGCAACGTCCGCGAGCTACAGAACGCCATCGAGCGCGCCTTCACCCTCAGTGCCGACGCGATTGACGCCGACAGCCTCCCGCCCCGCGTCCGCCCCGCGGCGGGCGCGCACCCCGCCGTCCTAGACCCCGACGGCCTCCGCCCCACCCTCGACGAAGTCGAACGCCGCTACATCCTCGACACCCTCGCCTCCGTCAACCAAGACAAAGCCCGCGCCGCCAACATCCTCGGCATAGACCTCTCCACCCTGTACAGGAAATTAAAAAGGTACGACGCGGTGTGAGGCTGCGTTCAGCGGCTCGTGCGCCATGCGGGCCGGCGTGCGGGCGCCGGCTTCGACTCGTTCGGGAAGCCGTTCGGTGTCGGCAGCGGCGGCTGTGCTCCGGAGGGCACGATCCAGAGTTCGACCGTCAGGCTCTGCACGTACCCGCCTTCGAGTGCGACGAGGCGCGCGGGGTCAACGCCGCGGCTGACGACGAGGAAGTTCTTCGCGCGCTCGCAGCGACGACGCGCCGCGACGCGCGACGCGCGACGCCCGCCGTAGCAGATGAGGTAGCCTTGCGCCGTCGGGTCGTTCTGCAACTCGATGGCGAAGTTGTCGAGCCGCGCCTTCTCGTTGCCGACCGTGATGTCGCCGTACTCGTCAATCTTGCGCGAAACGGGCGGATCGCCGGGGGACAGAGTGCAACTACCGGAGACATCACATTCGCGGACGTACCCACCCACGTCTACGGTCGCCGTTACGCTTCGTCGGCTATCGTCGCCGCTATGGACGGTGATGGAGCTGGTGCCTTGGCCGCTGGTGATCGTGCCGCCTGAGACCGTCCACTTGAAGGTCGGCGTCACGGCCGGGTCGCCGCCGGAGATCGTAGCCGTGAAGGTCATCGGCTCGCCCGGCTTCAACACGCCGGGGCAGCTCACATCAACTACCGGGCACGAGGTGGGCGTCGGGATTGGGAGACTGCGGGCGCTGAACGACGCCGCGACGGTCGCCCTGTCGAAAGCCGCGGCGGGGCGCGGGCCGCGCTCGTCGGCGGGCGTGGGTTCATACGCCACGCGCGTCTGCGCCCCGGCGGCTGACAACAGGGCGAAGACGACGGCGAGCACGCCTTTCGTCAGACTCATTCGCATCCCTCCCGCGCGTCGGTAAGAGTCGAGGGCCGGCGGAAGCAAGGCGCGGCGAAAAGTTTTCGCGGGGGCTTCCGGCCGTCCGAAAGTCCCCCGCGAAGTGTTTTCGTTCGGGCTACTCTTTGTTGCCGCCGCCGAGCAGGCCGCCGAGCATGCCGCTGGCCTGTTCGGCGAGCCCGCCCGCCGCGCCCGCCCCGCCGCCGAGGAAGCCTTCGAGCTGCCCTGCGATGGGCTCGGGCAGGCGGTTCTTGAGGAAGCCGAGCACGGTCACAACGGCCGTCTGCGCCTGCTCGGGGCTGATGCCCGTCCGCTCGGCGACCTGTCTGACTAACTCTTCCATCTTGGTTCTCCTCTCTAGGGGTTCGGCGACCGGCTCAGATGAAGACGACGGTCTGGAAGTTCGGGATGTCGAAGCGCTTGCGGCAGCGGACGCAGGTCAGCGTGTCGTCCACGCGCACCATGTAGTCGCGCGCCTTGTGGAACTGCGCCTTCTGCTGCTCGTTCATGCCGCGCGGCGGCTGCGCCTTCTTGGTGCGGCGCAGCCAGCGCACCTGATAGTCGGCGCGCTCGCGGCAGTGCGGGCAGGAGTAGTTCGCGGGCTTGGTCTCGGGCCGCTCGTCGAAGAAGTCTCTCTCGTTCATGCCGACATCATAGCAGACCCGCGGCCGACTTTAATCACTCGGCGCTTCGCGACGTTCTCGCCGGCGGTGGTGGAGGACGATGAGGAGCCCGAGCAGCCCGTTGACGAGCATCAGCGAGTTGGTGACGACGAAGACCCAGTTGTGGACGAGCCAGCTATAGATCGTGAAGCCGAGCGACGCCGAAATCTGCCCGACGAAGAGCCACTTCGAGACGCCCTCGCTCGTGCCCTCCTGCCACTGCTTGTAGACCTGCTTGGCGATGGTCAGCACGAGTATGAACGAGCTGACCCACCCGACGGCCTCTGTCAAAACTTCTCCCCTCCCCTTGTTCTAAACTCCGGCCCGACGCTCAACCTTCCCCTTCGCCGAGGAGCCTGCGCACCGCTTCGCGCAGAGAGTCTGGGTTGAGCGGCTTCGGCTCGTATGCGTCCGCGCCGTGTCCGAGCGTGACGGTGGCGCTGCCCGTGCCGAAGCCTGTGATAACCAGAATCGGCGTCGGGGCGAGCCCGGGCGTCTCGCGCACGCGGCGGATGAGGTAGACGCCGTCGGCCTCCGGCATCGAAACGTCCGTGATGATGAGGTCGGGCCGCTCCGCTTCGGCCAGCGCGAACCCGCGCTCGCCGTCGCCCGCGACGAGGACGGCGTAGCCCGCGCGCTCAAGCGTCAGGCGCATCAACTCGCGCTCCACGTCGTCGTCCTCTGCGACCA
Source organism: Pyrinomonadaceae bacterium (assembly GCA_035248785.1). Classification (GTDB taxonomy): domain Bacteria; phylum Acidobacteriota; class Blastocatellia; order Pyrinomonadales; family Pyrinomonadaceae; genus QHXN01. Next base: position 58,591 of record DATFHD010000011.1, read on the forward strand.
GAATCTTTTTCACGCCTCCTCACATATCTCGCGCAGGTAGCGGAAGCTGTAGATGCCCGTGGCGTGGCCGTCGCTCCAGCGGAAGGTGAGCGCGTAGCGGCCGACGAGGTTCACGTCTTCAATCGTCAAATCGTCGGGGACGGTCTCTGCGCGCAGCACGCGCTCGCCCGTGAACTCGTTGACGCACTGCGCGCAGGGGCACAGGCGCCGGAGCAGCGCCGCCTGATAGCGGCACTCGCGCCCGTCGCCCCACGTGACGCGGAGCACGGCGTCCGACTCCTGCATGATCTCGCGCGGCTCGACGGCCGGCCCGCGCCTCGGCGCCTCGCTCATGCTTCGGCGTTCCTGACGGCCTGTTGGACGGCCTGCGCGGTCACGTCGAAGTGCGAGGCGTTCCAGACGGCGCGGCCGTTGCGGATGACGAGCGCCTGCGGCGTCTCGTGCGTGACGCCGGTGCGCCGCTCGATCTCGCGCGAGAGGTCTCGGTTCTGCTGCACGACGACGATCGAGACGGGCGTCTCGACCCCCGTCATCTCGCTGTATGCGCGCGCGCTGATCGGGCACGCGTTGCTGTGCTTGAAGAGGAGCACGGGCCCCTCCTTCGAGCGCTCGAACAGCTCTTCGAGCGCGGCGGCGTCTGACACGGTCTGGAAGTTCGGCATCGCGTCCACCCTCTGCACGTCCTGAAAATTTCTCGGAAAACTTTGAGCCGATATTAGCCCAGCCCACGCGCGCGAGGCAAAAGCGAGGTCGGCCCGCCCGCCCGCCCGCGGTTCCGCGGCCGGCCGGAGCCGACGCGCCCCGGCGAATAATTATCTTGCTTCGTTTACTGGCCATGAATTAGCATGACCCGCGCGCCATCGAGGGTTTACCGCGGCACCTCGCCCGCCGTGCCGCCACGAAGAGACTCAGCCCACTCTTTAATTTCAGGGCAAAAGGGGGCGGCGGCCTTGAAGGCCCGCGCGCACCCGATGTCAGGCGGCCCACTGCCGCGCCGCTTCTCCGCGACTCAACTTGAAGTAACCTCCGCGCCCCGCGCGGCCGCCGCCCTTTCGAACCGGCGGCGCCGGGAGGTCTCAAAGCCCCCGGCCACGACGCTATGGCAAGATTCTACGTCTCCTCCACCTACGAAGACCTGAAGGAATGCCGCCAGAGCGTCTGCGAGGCGCTGCGCCGCCTGCACCACGAAGTCGTCGGCATGGAGAACTACGCGGCCGGCACGCAGGCGCCGCTGGATAAGTGCCTGACCGACGTCACCTCCTGCGACGTCTACGTCGGCATCTTCGCTTGGCGCTACGGCTACGTCCCCACGAAGAAGAACCCGAGGAAGAAGTCCATCACCGAGCTCGAATACTGCAAGGCCCGCGACGAAGGCAAGGAGCTGCTGATCTTTCTCCTGCACGACGCGGCGCCTTGGCCGCCCACGCTGATTGACAAGGGCGGGGAGGGCGCGAAGGTCGAGGCGCTCCGCAAAGGGCTGAAGACCGACCACCTCGTCAAATTCTTTAACAACCGTCAGGAGTTGGAGGCCGAAGTCAACTACGCCGTCGCGGCCATCGCCGACAAACTCGGCGGGAAGAAAGAACCGCCTCCCGAGCAGCAGCCGCCGCCAACGCCAGTCCGGCCGCCCTTCTGGAAGAGGCACGCCAAGCTGCTGCTGGCCGCCGCCGCACTCGTCGCCGTCATCGTCCCGACCGCCGCCTACCTCCTGAAGCCCATCTACCTGCCGCCCGCCTACCCCAAGGAGCGCATCTACGACTTCCCTATCAGCTACAACCTCCGCGAGAACTGGGACGTGCCCGAGGCGTGGCGCTTGGACGCGGGCGAGGGCGACGAACGCGACGGGGCGCTCCTCGTCAAGTCCACGCGGATGGGCATGCCGAAAGACCTCGACGGCAAGGTCTTTTACGACTTCAAGGCCGAGTTCAAAGTGCGCTTCATCGAGGGCAGCCGGGTGGCGTGGGTGCTGCGCGCGCAGCCCGACGGGCAGAGCGGCTACCTCTTCGAGATCGAGTGCCGCGGCGGCACGCAGCACATCGGCGGGTGGGTGCTCGAAAACAACCAGAGGGGGCGCGCACTCTACCACGACAAGGACGTCCTGAATTTCAGCAGGTGTTGTGACCCCAAGGACGCCTTGAAAGTCGTCGTCACCGCGACCGGCTACGAATTTAATTACGACTTCAAATTCCAGACCGACGAGGACTCGCCCCACGCCTACGACGAGGAGACCAACGCCCGGCCCGACGACGTTAAATTTGAAGACGGCAACTCGACGTTCCGCCGGGGCAGCTTCGGGCTGTCGGAAACCGACGACGTAAGCGTGATGAAGGTCGAGCACCTGTACCTGTACCCCCTCAAGGGCAGATAGCCGCGTCCGAGCTTACCGCACGGCAGGAGTCCCCTTATGAGATCGAGAATCGTAGCGTCGCTGTTGGCCGCGTCCCTGTGGTGCGCGGCGCTGGCCGGCGCGCGCGCGGCGGCCTTTCAAGAGACGAGCATGGTGGACGGCACGGTCATCCTCGTGGATGACGACGGGCACGGGCACGTCACCAAGAGGGAGGCGAACGACGTGGCGGTCTACGCGAAGGGCGGCTCCGGTTACGAAACGACGCGGACTGGCCCGAGCGGGTACTTCAGGTTCGACTCCCTTGAGTCGGGCCATCTATGGCACATCAAAGCCAAGGTCAGATACTACGAGCAGCAGGGGGATTACACAGTCTACGTCAGTAACACGACGGAGCGGTGCACCATCAAACCCGATCCGCCCATCTACGTGATGAGGCAGACCGCGGGCGGTTCCGGGGGCGGGACGCACATCGTCTTGGCGCTCTACCGCGTGGACGACCGAGGCGGCGCGCGAGACCGGAACCCCGTCACAGCGGCGCGCGGGGACGCGGCGCAAGGGCTCACGCTGACCGGGTACGTCCGGGACGCCGACAAACAACCTGTTACCGCCGCCCGCATCGCGATCGAAGCCAACAAGACGAACACCAAGAAGCTCTTCACCGTCGCCAAGACGACCACCGACAAGGGGGGCGGCTTCACGCTGGCGCTCCCCGACTCTCCGCGCTACGACAGCTACATCCTCTCCGTCACGAAGGAGGGCTTCGAAGAGTTCTTCGAGCCGTTCACGCCCGACAGCCCGCCGCCTGAACAGATCACGCTCAGCGAGCAGTCGTCGGAGGCCGAGGCCCCGCTGCTGGAGAAGAACGAGGCCACGCGGCGCTACGTCTTCACGTCGCGCCTGATGGAGGCGCTGCCCGTGCCGGGCCTGCGCAGCTTCGACTCGTTCGCGCTGCTCGCGCCGGGCGTGGCGCCCGCGCCCGACACGCCCAACACGCGTGGCCCCGGCGTGAGCCCCGGCGTCGGCACCGCCGGGCAGTTCGCCGTCAACGGCCTGCGCAGCCGCGAGAACAATTTCACCGTGGACGGCTCGGACAACAACGACGAGGACATCGGCACGCGCCGTCAGGGCTTCGTCGCGCTCGCGCCGCAGCCCGTCGAGTCCTTGCAGGAGTTCCAGATCGTGACGGCGCTCGGCGGCGCGAGGTTCGGCCGCAACATGGGCGGGCAGGTGAACGCGCTGACCAAGTCGGGCGCGCCCGACATCCACGGCTCGCTCTACGGCTTCGTCAGCGACAGCCGCCTCAACGCGCGCGGGCCGTTCGACGCGGCGGGCGGCCCCGCGTCCTTCCCTCTGCGGCGCGCGGCCGACGGCGCGCCCGTCCTGCTCGACGGCCGGCCCGTCGTCACGCCGAACCCTTCGGGCGGCGAGAACCCCTTCACGCGGACGCAGCTCGGCGCCGTCGCGGGCGGGCCGCTCGAAGCCATCGGCTCGTTCTTCTTCGCCTCGTTTGAGCGCGTGCGCACGCGCGCCCTGCGCGAGTCGCACTTCGTCGTCCCGACGGTCGAGCAGCGCGGCCTCTTCAACTCGGGCGCGACCGGCCTTTTGCTCCCCTCCCGTAACATATTTGACCCCGACACTCCCCAGCCCATGTTCCCCTCGTCGGTGCCCGGCGACGCCATCTTCAGCCTCTACCCCTTCCCCAACAACCCGCTCGGCCCCTTCGGCGCGAACACCTACACCTCCGCGCTCAACGCCGACGGCGAGGGGACGCGGCTGTCGGGCAAGCTCGACCGGCAGTTCGGGACGCCCGACCCGGACAAGCGCAGACACCCGTGGAGCTTCCTGCGCGACGGCGACATCCTCATCGGGCGCTACAGCCTCTCGCAGGAGACGAGCACCATCCCCGTCACCGGCGACGCCCTCTTCTCTTCGCTCCGCCCGCGCGTGCGGGCGCAGAACGTCGCCTTCTATCTGAACCGGACGCTGACGCGGCGCATCAGCGACGTGATCCGCTTCTCCTTCGGGCGCACCAAGCTCTCCTTCCGCGAGCAGCGCGACCCGTACCTCTCGCCCTCGGGCCTCTTCCCCGGCACGCCCTTCCTACTCAACGCGCCGCTGCTGCTCAACGTCACCGCGCCGCTTCCCGACGGGACGCTGACGCCGCCGAGCTACGTCTCGGCCGCGAGCGCGCAGGGCGCGGCGCTGCTCGCCGCGCGCGGCTACACGAACGTCACGCGCGCCGAGCAGATAGCGGGCGCGCTCGGGCAGGTCGTCCTGCCCGGCTTCAGCCCCGTCGGCGTGGACGTGTACAACTTCCCGCAGTCGCGCGCCAACAACACCATTCAGGCGGCCGACACCATCACCTACGTCGCGCGCGGCGGCCACATCTACACCTTCGGCAACGACACGCGCAAGACGCAGATTAACAGCACGCTCGACCGGGGCTTTCGCCCGCTCGCCCTCTTCGGCGGCCTCTCCACCTTCGATTCGCCCTTAATCGTGGGGAGCCTGCCCGGCGGCGGCCCCCTCCCCCGCCACACCTTTTCGCCCGCCACGCTCGCCGCCGGGGGCTTGCCGACCGGACTCTTTCAGACGCTCGCCGACGAGCCCAACTCGACCATCGGCATCAGGTTCACGCAGGTCAGCTTCTTCTTTCAGGGGAACTGGCGTCTGGGCGACAACGTCCGGCTCACGGGCGGCGTGCGCTACGACTACAACACCGTCCCCGACACGAAGGGGAAGGTGATAGAGAAGGCTTTCGACCGCGACGAGTTCGCGGGTCAGGTGCAGCGGGCGCGGCTGGCCTGCGAGGCGGGCTTCGTCCTGCCTCCGCCGGAGTGCCGGGATCAGGCGAACCAACTCCTCTCGTCCTTCCCCGCGGACTTCAAGGTCTCGTTCGGCAAAGACCGCAACGACGTTGACGGCCGCCTCGGTCTGGCGTGGGCGCTTAACGGCCGCACCGTCCTGCGCGGCGGCTTCGGTACCTACTCGGGCCAGTTCCCCGGCATCGTCCTCGGGCAGTCGCGCAACGCCTTCCCCGACTTCCTCTCCTTAAACTTCGCCGACACCCCCTACTTCGTGGGGGAGAACGGCAGGGCGCGCACCTACTTCTACAACCCGACCACCCCGCTCCTGCGCCTGCTCGACTCCTCGCTGGCGATAGCCCCCAACTCCCTGAACACCATCGCGCCGAACGCCAACGTCGTCTCCTTCCTGATTCAGCCCCCGCGCTTCTCGGGGGTGTTACCCCGCCGGCACCGTGTCAACCTCACGCTCCCGCAGAAGGAGTTGAAGACGCCCTACTCGCTGGAATACGGCGTCACGTTCGAGCGCCAGCTCGGGCGTGACTACGCCGCCTCGGTCTCCTACGTCGGGACGCGCGCCCTCAAACTTCTGCGCGTGAACACGCCCGACCTCGGCTTCGCCAACAGCAACTTCGACAACATCGCGGCCCCGAACCTCACCTCGTACAACTCCGACAACTTTCCCGACCTCGACGCGTTCATCCGGCCGCCGCAGAACATCGTCTTCCTCACGACCATCGCGCGCACGCTCTACGAGAGCAGTGCCTCGTCCACCTACCACTCTTTACAGTTCGAGCTGCGGCGGCGCTACGCGCGGAGGCTACAGTTCTCTTCCGCGCTCACCTACTCGCACGCGATTGACGACGCCTCCGACTTCTTCGACACGGCGGGCTCGTTCGCGCTGCCGCAGGACAGCCTCCGGCGCTCCGAGCGCGCCTCCTCGAACTTCGACATACGCCTGCGCTCGGTCACGCACGCCGTCTACGACATCCCGCGCGACTTCTTCTTCCTCCCCAAGCACTCGAAGCTCGGCGGCTGGCAGTTGGCGGCAATCGTCACCGCGCAGACCGGACAGCCCTACACCGTCAACAGCGCCTTCGACATCAACCGCGACGGCAACCTGACCGACCGGCTCAACACGACCGCCGGCCTTATCACCGACGGCGCCGACGGCGGGCGCGTACAACTCCGGCTCGCGCCGGGCGTGGACACCTTCTCGCTGCTCGCCGACGGGCGCGACGGCGCGGTCGGGCGCAACACCTTCCGCGCGCCCGGCCTCTTCGACGTAGACCTCTCGGTCACGAAACTGTTGAGCTTCGGCGACCGCTACCGGCTCAACCTGCGCGCCGAAGTCTTCAACCTTCTCAACCGCCAGAACTTCGGCATCCCCGTCCGCATCCTCGAATCGCCCGCCTTCGGCCGGGCGACCTACACGACCACGCCGCCGCGCACGGTGCAGCTCGCCGCCAAGTTCTTCTTCTGAAGGCGCCGCCGCCCGGCCTTCCGACGCCGAGCGGCGGTGTGGTCTGCGCCTGCCTTCCCGCGCGCCCGCCCGGGGCAACTAATTGCCAAACGTGTTAATCAAATGTACGCATGCGCGCCCAATGTGTGGGGCGCTTTCGTTCCCTCGCACGCCGACGCTCCCCGCGAAAGCCCCCGCCGCCCGAAGCGCGTCCTGCGCATCGTTATGGGGATCACATCCTTTCTCGAAAGGCGCTCGCGCCCGTTCGTCGTCACCGCGGCGTTGCTGCTGGTGGCGCTGCTCGGCGTGCTCGACTACCTGAACGGCCCCGAAGTCTCGCTGCTCATCTTCTACGTCGTGCCGGTCTTCGTCGCGGCTTGGTACGGCGGGCGGCGCGCGGGGCTTCTGGCCTGCGCGGCGAGCGGCATCTCGTGGCTCTTCGTCGCCTACGCGACTTCGCACCACTTCTCGAACCCGGTCATCGCCTACTGGAACGCGACCGTGCGCCTCGGCTTCATCGTCATCCTCGCGCACCTCGTCGCCTCGTTCCGCCGGTCGCTCGTGCAGGAGAGACTGCTCGCGCGGACTGACTACCTGACGGCCGCCTTCAACGGCCGCTCCTTCGCCGAAGCGGCCGCGTCGGAGATCAACCGCGCCGACCGCCACGGACACACCTTCAGCGTGGCCTTCATGGACGTTGACGACTTCAAGCTGGTCAACGACCGCCTCGGCCACAGCGCGGGCGACCGACTGCTGCGGCTCGTCGCCGACACCGTGCGCGCGAACGTCCGCGCCGTGGACGTGGTCGCGCGCCTCGGCGGCGACGAGTTCGCCGTGCTCATGCCCGAGACGGACGAGCGCGCCGCGCAGGTCGTCATCCGCCGCGTCCGCCGCCAACTGCTCGAAGCCGCGCGCAAAGAGGGCTGGCCCATCACCTTCAGCGTGGGCATCATCACTTGGGTCGAGCCGCCCGCGGGCGTTGACGAGATGCTGCGCGCCGCCGACGAGCTGATGTACGCGGCCAAGCACCACGGCAAGAACGCCGTCCGCCACTCGGTCTCGCCCCGCCCGGCGCACGCCGCCTGAATCGTTGTAGAATCCCGCGCGTGAGCAGAGACGAACGCGCGAGCGGCGACGGACGCGTAAACGGCGAGTCGCGTCCTTTCTATGACGAGTACGCTTGGGCGTACGACCTCGTCATCCCTCCGCCGACCGACACCGCCTGCGACTTCATCGCCGACACACTCGCGCGCCGCGGCGTCGCACGCGGCTCGCGCCTCCTCGACGCGGGCTGCGGCACGGGCCGCTACGCCTTCGAGCTTGCGCGCCGCGGCTACGCCGTCGCCGGAGTTGACCTCTCGCCGCAGCTCGTCGCGGAAGCACGCCGACGCGTTGAAGCCGCGCGCGAGCAAGGCGAGCCGAGTATCAACGTCTCCTTCAACGTCGGCGATATCCTCAACCTTCCTGCGGACGAAAGTTACGACGCAGTCCTCTGCCGCGGCGTGCTCAACGACCTGCTCGACGGGCGGAGCCGCGACGCGGCATTCCGCTCGTTCGCGCGCGTGCTGCGGCCGGGCGGTGCCGTGCTGCTCGACGTGCGCGACTGGGAGACGTCGGCGCGCAGGAAGATTCGCGAGCCCGTTTTCGAGAAGACGGTCGAGACCGCGCGCGGCGCGCTGACCTTCCAAAGTGTTACGCGTGTTGACCCGGGGACGCGTCGGCTGCTCGTCGAGGAGCGGCACACTTTGAGGGAGGGCGGCGTCGAGCGCGCTTCGTGCTACGACTTCCAGATGCGCTGCTGGACGCGCGAGGAGTTGGAGGCGCGCATGGCTCGCGCGGGGTTCGAAGCGTTTGAGTTCTTCGGCGCCTACGAACGCGCCGCGGCCGCGGGCGCGACCGACCGACTCGTCTGCGCCGCCACGCTCGAATCTCCCTCCAACAAAATCATGTGAAGGAGATTCATCCGTTTCACAACTATTTCACGGTACAAAGCCCGACTGACTCTCCTCGCCCATTTTGAAAAACCGACGGGGGAAGGAACTCTATGCAAGGGCCTTTACGGACGATTCTGGCGGGCGCGGCGGCGTGGAAGTTCGGCGGCGGCTGCATCTCCACCATCCTGATCTTCATCATCGTCTTCTGGGCGCTCGGCTACGTGAGATGCTAGTAGACAGTAGTCAGTAGCCGGTAGAAAAAGAATAGGCGGCGCGTCTCAGCCTTCGGGCCGGGTGCGCCGCCTTGTCTTCCTACTGACTACTGTCTACTGTCTACTGTCCGAGGTATATCTGCCGCGTGTAGTCGCGCACCATGCGGTCGCTGTTGAAGGCGGGCGCGAGGGTGCGTATGGCGTGGCGCATCATGGCGACCCAGCGGCAGGGCACGCCGTCGGCGCCGCGTTCGTAGAAGGTCGGCACGACCTCGTTTTCGAGCACGCGGTAGAGCGACTCGGCGTCGCTGCTGTCCATCTCTTCGGTCGTCTCGCCCAGAGACTCTTCGCCCACGGCCCAGCCGTTCTGCCCGTCGTAGCCTTCGAGCCACCAGCCGTCCAAGACAGACAGGTTGAGCCCGCCGTTCAAAGCGACCTTCTCGCCGCTCGTCCCCGAAGCTTCGAGCGGCCTGCGCGGCACGTTCATCCACACGTCAACCGACTGCACGAGCTGCCGCGCGATCTCCTGATCGTAGTCCTCTATGAAGACGGCGCGCTGCATAATCTCGGGGTCGAGCTCCCACACTGCTATCTGCTGAAGGATGAGCTTCGCGCCCTGATCCTGCGGGTGCGCCTTGCCGGCGAAGAAGAGCTGCACGGGGCGCTCGGCGTCAAGCAGCAGGCGGCGCAGGCGCTCGGGCTCGGCCAGTATCAGCCCCCAACGCTTGTAGGCCGCGACGCGGCGCGCAAACCCGATGGTCAGCGCCTCGGGGTCGAACATCGAGAGCGCCGACTCGGCGTAGGAGCGCGACTCGTGCTGCCGCGCGTAGAAGAGGCGCTCGCGCACGAAGGCGACGAGGCGGCGGCGTTGCAGGCGCCGAACCTTCCAAAGCTCCTCGTCCGAGATGCGTTCGAGCGCGCGCGACCAAGCCTCCGAGTCGTGGAGGACTTGCGTCCAGTCGGCGCCGATTCTCTCCTCGAAGAGCGCGCGCAGAAGCGGCGAGACCCACGTCGGCGCGTGGACGCCGTTCGTGACCGAACTGATCGGCACCTCCTCGACGCGGCGCTCGGGCCACATCTTGTTCCAGAGCTCGCGCGAGACCTCGCCGTGCTTGGCGCTCACGCCGTTCGACGAGCGGCACATGCGAAGCGCGAGCGGCGTCAGTCCGAACAACTCCTCGTCGTCTTCGTGGACGCGCCCGAGGTTCAGAAACTCTTCGCGCGTCAGACCGAGCGCGTCCCAGTAGCCCGAGCCGAAGCACTTCTCGATGAGCGGCGCGACGAACTCGTCGTGGCCGGCGGCGACGGGCGTGTGCGTCGTGAACGCGCAGCGCGAGCGAACCTCGCCCGCGGCCTGCCTGAACTCGACGCCGCGCTCGGTCAGCTCGCGCGAAAGCTCAAGCGTCAGGAAGGCCGAGTGGCCTTCGTTGAGGTGGAAGACGTGCGGCTCGATTTCGAGTTGGCGCAGCAGGCGGACGCCGCCGATGCCTAAGACCATCTCCTGCACGCAGCGCGTCTCGCGGTCGCCGCCGTAGAGGTGGCCGGTGATGAGGCGGTCAATCTCGTCGTTGCCCTCGACGTTCGTGTCGAGCAGGTAGAGCGGCACGCGCCCGACCTCGACGCGCCAAGCCTGCACGCGCACGTTGCGGCCGCGCACGAAAAGCTCTACGAAGACGGTGTTGCCTTCGCTGTCGCGCACGAGCTGCATCGGCAGGTCGCCGACGCTTATCTGCTGGTATGCCTCCTCCTGCCAGCCGTCGCGGCGCAGGTGTTGGCGGAAGTAGCCGTGGTGGTAGAGCAGTCCGACGGCGACGAGCGGAAGGCCGAGGTCGCTCGCCGACTTCAGATGGTCGCCGGCCAGAATCCCGAGGCCGCCCGAGTAGAGCGGAAGCGAGTGATGCACGCCGAACTCGGCGCAGAAGTACGCGACGGGCCGCTCGTGCGAGATGGGTCGCGCGTTCGCCGCGGCCCACGTCTTAGTGTCGGCCATGTAGGCGTCGAAGCTCTCGGCGACGCGCCGCACGCGCTCGACGTAGACGGGGTCGGTCGCCATCCTCATCAGGCTGTACTGCGGCACGTCCTTCAACAGGCGGCGCGGGTTGTGCTCGCACGCGTCGAAGACCTCCTGATCGAGGTCGCGGAAGACGGCGTGGCCGTCCGGGTTCCAGCTCCACCAGTAGTTCTGCGAAAGGCGCTCAAGCGCCGCGACCGTCTCGGGGAGCGTCGTCTGTGTCTCCGCGGACTCCTTCTCTATGACCTGCTCGACCTCTCTCATCATTTGAACCATTCTTCCCTGCCCACTCCCCTCCGGCGTGCCGGCACAGAAAACGCCGCCGGCCCGAAGGCTTTTGTTGCGGCGGCGACGGCGCGCGGTTAACTGTCGAATTTATGATTGCGTAGAAAGACCTGCATGTCTCCCTTGGAAAAGAAGACGAGGCGGACTTCCCTGACCGTCCCGTCACCGCCGAGGAACTCCGCTATCGAACGCGAGGCGACGGCCGCCGCCTCTTCGCGCGGGTAGCTGTAAGCGCCCGTCGAGATCGAAGGGAAGGCGATGCTCTCCAACTCGCGCGACGCCGCCAGCGCCAGAGAGTTTCGGTAACAGGCCGCGAGCAGTTCCGCCTCGCGCCCGCCCTCGCGCCCGTAGATCGGCCCGACCGTGTGAATCACGAAGCGCGCCGGGAGCAAGCCCCCGGTCGTGATGACCGCCTCGCCCGCCGGGAGACCGCCGGGGTATTGCGTGCGGCGTATCTCTCGACACTCTTCGAGAATCGAGGGGCCGCCCGCGCGGTGGATTGCGCCGTCCACGCCGCCGCCGCCCAGAAGGGTGCTGTTGGCCGCGTTGACGACGGCGTCCACCCGCTGGCGCGTGATGTCGCAGACTTCCACACGGACGCGCCCGCCCATGAACAGCCTCTTAGTTTGTTCGGGAAACGAAGCCACGGCCAGACGCAAAAAGATACACGTAAGGAAGACTGACGGCAAGGCGACGCGCCGCGGCCGGGCGCGGCGAGGTCGCTTTCAGCGGTTTTCTAAAGCGTTTTCGTCAGAGCTTTCGCCGGAGTTTTCTTCCGGCCCGGCCTCGCCGTCCTCGGCCGGCCAGCGCGGCTCGACGCTTATCTCTTCGAACATGTCCTGCCGCCTGAGCGCGTCGCGCACGCCCTCCGCCTTGCGCTCGGTGAGCGGGTGGCGCGGGTCGAGGCTGTAGAGGCAGAAGACGCCCTCGTCAACCTCTTCGAGCCCCAACTGGCCGAGCGGGACGCCGGGCACGACCATCATCTCGTTAAGGTTGTGTATGCGGAAGCGGCCGGTCTGCTCGACCCAGTCCTCGATGAAGGGGTCGCGCAGCGCGTGCTCCGCCTCGGAGACTGAAAGGTACGAGCCTTCCAGTATCAGGCAGTATTCGCCGGGGTGTTGTTCCTTCATGGCGTGAGTCCGTGCGGCCGCGCCCGCCGAACAGAGCAGCGCGAGTGTGGGGCGCGTCCGCAGCGCCGCACTTTAACATTGACGTACGCCACATGACAAAAATTTTTCTGCGCCGACAAAGGAAAGCGCCGCCGGAGTTTCAACAACTCCGGGCGGCGCCTTCGTCATTCGCCGGTTATCGGGTCGGCGTCAGTAAGCGCGTTCGCCCTGCTCGTTGAGCGTGCGCGCGAGGCGCGTGAAGTATGCGTCGAAGGTGACGAAGTCCGTGCCCTGAAAGAAGGCGCGGCCGCCGGTCTCGTCGGCGACGCGCTGGAGCGCGCTCTGGCCGAAGCTGACGGCGCGGCCGTTCCAGCTCGTCAGGCCGACCGAAGGCGCGTAGAACGTGTAGACCGAGACGCCTCGGCTCTTCGCCTCGCGCACGGCGCGGTTGAGGTCAACCGAGTCAACGGAGGTCGAGAAGTCGAAGCCGCGCGAGGTGTCGAGGCCGTCTGAGACGAGGAGCACCGCGCCGCGGTTCTCGCCGCCCGCCGGGAAGAGCCTGATGGCGTCGCGCAACTGCACGTAAGGGTTGTAGGGCGAGGCCGAGGTCGAGCCGACGGGGACGCGCAGCGCACGCGCCGCAGCCTCCAAGTCGGTCGTGAACGGCTGGCGCACCTGCAAAGAGCCTGCGCGGACGTAACCGACCAACACGCTCGAACCCGCGGGCAGCGTCCTTATGAACTCGGCCGTCTCGCGCAGCTCGTTGCCGACGCGCGAGGTCAGGTCGTCCTGTATGAGCACGGCGAGGTTCAAGGGCACGCGGACGCGCTCGGCCGCCTCCGCCTTGTTATCCTTCCCCTTCGCGCTCGCCGGCACGGCCGACAGGCCGAAAGCGGCGAACGTCAACAGGAGCGCGGTCAAAACCGAATATAACTTCTTCATGATGATTCCTTCCTTGATACCCTTTCTTGGCGTCTTTTTTGATGCTCCGGCGCGTCAAAAGGTTGACGCGGCCGCCGTGCGGAGAGAAGCTTGAGGCGACGCCGGAGGAGTCGAAGATGAGAAAGCTGTCCGTAGTCGTGTCCGCCGTCGCGGTGCTGGCCGTCGTGTCGGTCGCCGCCTTCACGCTGGGCGGACGGAGGGCCGCGAAGCAGGAGCAGTCGCAGCAGAACGCGGCCGCCGAGTCAGACGCTTTGAACAAGTCAACCGCCGCGAAGACGAACGCGCGCACGCCGGTCGTCGTCGAGCTCTTCACCTCCGAAGGCTGTTCGAGCTGCCCGCCGGCCGACGCGCTGCTCGCGCGGCTCGACGAGACGCAGCCGGTCGGGGGCGCAGAGGTCATCCCGCTGGCGATGCACGTTGACTACTGGAACGACCTCGGCTGGGCCGACCCCTTCTCTTCCGCGCAGTTCAGCGAGCGTCAGGGCGAGTACGCCGCGGCCTTCGGCCACGACGGCGTCTACACGCCGCAGATGATCGTGGACGGCGTGAAGGAGTTCGCGGGCGGCAACGAGCGCGCGGCGCTCGAAGCCCTGAACAACGCGGCGCGCGAGCCGAAGCCCGAAGTGAAGCTCGCGCGTGAAGCGACGCGGCCGGGCGACGTTTCGCAACCGGGCGACGCGGCGCGGTCAGTCGAGTCGGCCCGCATCAACGTCGAGATTGACAAACTCCCGAAGCGGACGGAGGGCGACGCCGTTTACGTGCTGCTCGCGTTGACCGAGAGCGGGCTCTCGTCGGACGTGGCGCGCGGCGAGAACTCGGGGCGCAGGCTGACGCACGTCGGCGTCGTGCGCGTCCTCAAGACGCTCGGCGGCCTGACGGACGCGGGCGGCGGCGCGTTCAGGACGGAGGCGGTCGTGCCCTTAGAGAAGAGCTGGCGGCGCGAGAACCTGCGCGCCGTCGTCTTCGCGCAGGAGCGCGGGACGCGTCGCGTGCTCGCGGCCGCCTCGCTCAAGCTCTTCGGCTGAGGAGGATGAAAGTCGCGCCCGCCGGAATCCGAAGCGGTGTGCGCGCGCGTAACTTCCGCGCTGTGGGTTTGAGTTGGGGAAGAGTTCCATGCTGATAAAGAAGCCGGACGACGTTAAGTCGAGCGAGATAACCGACAGGAAGGTCTACCTGAGCCGGCGCAGCTTCATGCGCGGCGCGGCGCTTTTGGCCTCGACCGTCGCCACGGGGTTTCTCTACCGCGAGCTGCTCTCGCCGCAGGTCGAGGCGCCGAGCCCGGCGGGCAGGGCCGCGCCCGGCCCGCAGTCGGCGGCGAAGCAGTGGGGGCTGCCGGGCGAGGAGGCGACCGCCTACAAGGACATCACGACCTACAACAACTTCTACGAGTTCGGCACGGACAAGTACAGCCCCGCGCGCCGCGCGCAGTCGTTGATAACGCGGCCGTGGACGGTCTCGGTCGAAGGTCTCGTCAACAAGCCGAAGGTCTTCGACCTCGACGAGCTGACGCGGCTGTTCCCGCCCGAGGACAGAATCTACCGACACCGCTGCGTGGAAGGCTGGTCAATGGTCATCCCTTGGCTCGGCTTCCCGCTCGGCGAGCTGATTAAGCTGGCAGAGCCGCAGGGCGCGGCGAAGTACGTCGCCTTCGAGACCGCCAACGACCCGAAGGGGCGCGGCATCCCGCAGACCGACGCGCTCTCGTGGCCCTACGTCGAAGGCCTGCGGCTCGACGAGGCGTTGCACCCTCTGGCGACGCTCGCCACGGGCATCTATGGCGAAGCCCTTCTGCCGCAGAACGGCGCGCCCGTGCGGCTGGTCGTGCCTTGGAAGTACGGCTTCAAGGGCATCAAGTCGGTCGTCCGCATCACGCTCGTCGAGCGCATGCCTTCGACGACGTGGGTGAAGGAGGTGCCGAGCGTCTACGGCTTCTTCTCCAACGTCAATCCGGAGGTGGACGTGCTCCGCGCGCAGGCCACAGAGCAGCGCGTCGGCGACTGGGGCCGACGACGCACGCTCCCCTTCAACGGCTACGCCGAACAGGTCGCGCACCTGTATGACGGGATGGACTTGAGTTATTACGTCTGAAGCGGTCAGAGATGAAGGAGATTAAGTTCTACAAGCTCGCGGTCTTCGTCAACGCGCTGGTGCCGCTGGCGCTGCTGGGTTGGGACTGGCGGCGCGGACAGTTGGGCGCGAACCCTCTGGACTTCGTGACGCGGACGACGGGGACGCTGACGCTCGTCTTCCTCGTGCTGACGCTCGCCGTCACGCCGCTGCGGAAGTGGACGGGCGCGCAGTGGCTCGTGCGCCTGCGGCGTATGCTCGGGCTCTACGCCTTCTTCTACGGCTCGCTACATCTGCTCTGCTACGTCTGGTTCGACAAGTGGTTCGACCTCGCGGCGATGGCCGAGGACGTGGCGCGGCGCCGCTTCATACTCGTCGGCGTGCTGGCCTTCACCTCGATGGTGCCGCTCGCCGTCACCTCGACCGACCGGATGATTAAGCGGCTCGGCGGCAAGCGCTGGCAGAAGCTGCACCGCCTGACCTATCTGGCGGCGGCGGCCGGCGTCTTCCACTACTACCTGCTCGTCAAGGCCGACACGCGCAAGCCGCTCGCCTTCGCGGCCGTCGTCGCTGTGCTGCTCGGCTACCGCGCATACGTCTCTTACACAAAGAGTTCGGCCCCGCTCTCGCTCAAGCCGCGGTAGGCTTACCAGAAAATTTGCTGAACCTCACAAATCCCCTTCCTGACGAAAACGGCTTACTATCTCAAGAATTCCTCAAGAAAATAGGAATACCCTGCCTCCCAAGTTTTACCCGACCACTCCAAAGGAGGCACCCGTGAAGTTCAATCCATCCACGCCGCGCGTACGCGTGGCGCTTTTCGCTGTCCTGTTTCTAGTCCTCGCCGCCGGCTCGAACGCCTTCGGGCAGGCCACGACGACCACCACCAACGAGGAACTCCCGATTTCAAGCTCCATCGCCAACACCTGCAACGGCGACACCGTGCTTTTCCAGGGCACCGTCCACGTCGTCAACACGCTGACGGTTGACTCCAGCGGCGGCTACCACCTGAAGACTCACTCGAACTATCAGGACGTGAGCGGGACGGGGACGCCGAGCGGTCTTACCTACAACGTTCGTACGACGACCAACGAGACGGTCAACGACAACGACAACCCGCAGTTCGAGACGACTGTCATCCAGACCGTCAAGGCCGTCTCGCAGGGGTCGGCGCCGAACCTGTTCGTCCACGTCGTGATGCACGTCACCGTCAACGCCAACGGGCAGACGACGAGCACCGTCACCGAAGTAACCGCCGAATGCCGCGGCAACTCCTGACGGCCGAAGCCGCCGCGCTGAACGGCGACACCACCGGCGACGCGGGCCGCGACTGAGGCTCCGCATAACCCTTTGCAGGGCTCCGCCACGTGCCGACGGAGCCTTCTCTCCCCAACCCTTCCACTCCCGCGACGCCTCACGCGCCACGCCAGTTTGACCGAAGTGAGTCATTCACTCTGACCTGACTGACCTGCGTGCGCCCCGCCGCCGCCGGCGTGCCTTGCCCGCGAGCCCGCGTTTTTAGAGGCTTTTCGCGCCGACGCTGCCGCGGCACGGGGGTTGAAAAGTCTCGGCCGACGAGTGTGCCCTCGTGAAAGCATAATCGTCCCCCCGAGGATGAACAGAGTGATGGACAAACCCAGACTCAAACTTTTCCGACTCGCCGCGTGGCTCCTGATTCCGGTGCTGCTGCTCCCGTTCACGTTCGCGGGCGCGTCCGCCTCGAACGGCAGCTCAGGGCGCGGACGCGACGCCGATTCGCGGCGCGGCTGGAAGGTCTCGGCAGACCTGCTTGAGCGCGTCCGCAAGGGCGGCGGCAACGACAAGGTCACGGCCATCGTCCAGCCGAAGGAAGACTGGAACGACGACGAGGAAGGCGCGCTCGTCGCGCACGGCGCGCGCGTCAAGCACCAGCACGAGAACTTCAGCGCGCGCGTGGTCGAGATGCCGGCCGCGGCCGTCGAGGCGCTGGCCGCCCGCGACGACATCGAATACATCTCGGCCGACCGAGAGATGCACGCGCTCGGCCACATCTCGCTGACGACGGGCACCGACGCCGCGCGCACGATGGACACCTCGGTCATGCAGGCCAGCAAGACGGGCGTCGGCATCGCAGTCCTCGACTCGGGCGTGGACTACAACCACGTGTCTCTGGGTGCCGGGCGCGTCTCGGCCAACCTCCTCTTCACGACCGACGGGGTCAACGGCAAGCTCGACGCCTTCGGGCACGGCACGCACGTCGCCTCGGCGGCGGCCGGCAGCGCGCTCATCGCCAGCGGCGCCTACAACGGCGCCGCCAACGACGGCCAGATCATCAGCCTCCGCGTGCTCGACGCGCAGGGGAGTGGCTCGGTCTCGAAGCTTCTGGAAGCGATGGACTGGGTCATCACCAACCGCTACCTCTACAACATACGCGTCGTCAACCTCTCGCTCGGCATGCCCGCGATTGACTCTTACAAAGTTGACCCGGTCTGCAAGGCCGTCCGCAAGATGGTTGACCTCGGCATCGTCGTCGTCTGCGCCGCGGGCAACGACGGCAAGAACGCCTCGGGGCAGAAGGTCTACGGCCAGATTCACTCGCCGGGCATCGAGCCCTCGGCCATCACTGTCGGCGCCTCGAACACGCTCGGCACCGACTCGCGCGCCGACGACGTGGTGACGACCTACAGCTCGCGCGGGCCTACGCGCGGCTACTACACAGACCTCGCGGGCATCAAGCACTACGACAACCTCGTCAAGCCCGACATCGTCGCGCCCGGCAACAAGGTCATCTGGGCCGCGGCCGCCGACAACCTCCTGCTGCTGAACAACCCGCAGCTCGACGCGGGCGTGAGCACCGACCCGAAGAAGCGGATGATGGTGATGAACGGGACTTCGATGGCGGCCCCGCTCGTCGCCGGCGCGGCCTCTCTGCTGCTGCGCCACAACCCGCGCCTGACGCCGAACATGGTCAAGGCCATCCTGATGTACACGGCGCAGCCGCTCGCGGGCTTCAACCAGTACGAGCAGGGCGCGGGCCAGCTCAACGTCGAAGGCGCCGTCCGCCTCGCGAAGCTCATCCGCACAGACCTGCCGCAGTACTGGAACCCTTCGGTGCTGAACGTGACGATGCCGCTCGGCACGACGCTGCTGAAGTCGGGCGCGGTCGCGCCGACGCCGACGACGACCATCGCCGGCTACACCTTCAACTGGTCGCGCGGGATAGTGCTCGACCACGCGACCTGCTCGGGCGTTGACCTGATTACGAAGTACCAGAAAATCTACGGTACTGGCGTCATCCTCGCCGACGCGACGAAGGTGGACGCCCTCGGCGTGATTCTGGCCGACTTCACGATGCTGTCGAACGGCGTGATCCTGAGCGACCGCCTGATGACGAGCACCGGCACGGCGCTGGCCGACGGGACGCTGCTGAGCGACGGGACGCTCCTGAGCGACGGCTCGCTGCTCACCGACGGGACGCTGCTCGCCGACGGGACGCTCTTGAGTGACGGGACGCTCTTGAGTGACGGGACGCTGCTGAGCGACGGGTCGCTCGTCAACGACTTCTCGACGCAGGCGCAGAACTTCGCGCTCTTCGGCGACGACACCCCGGCGATGGTCGCAGTCAAGGACGGCACCACCACGACGACTACCACGACCGCGACCACGTCTTCGACGACGACCAAAAAGGGTAAGTAGTCGGCCGGAGGTATGACGCCCCGCACGCACTTCACGTTAAGGCGCAGAAGAAGGCACGAGGTTTCGAGCATGTCACCCTCAACTCTGACACACGCCTACGAGAGGACGCCCGCGTTCGCGGCCGCATTTGCACCGTTGCGCGCGGTGTCCGCTCCGGCGTTACCTTCGGTCGGCCCGCTGTCGCAGGCCGACGCGGCGGAGGCGCTGGCGTTCCTCGCCGCGCGCCCGCTGCACACGGTGAACATGGCCGGGCTCATACGCGACAACGGCGTCGTGAGCGCGCTCAACCGCGGCACGTTCCACGCCTGCCGCGACGAGGCCGGGCGGCTGGAAGGCGTCGCGCTCGTCGGCCACGCCATTCTCTTCGAGTCGCGCAGCGAGCGCGCCACGGCCGCCTTCGCGCGTCTGGCGCGGCGCCGCGCGGGCGCGCACCTCATCCTCGGCGAAGAGGGGCCGGTCAAACTCTTCTGGCGACACTACGCAGAGGGCGGGCAGGAGCCGCGCCGTCTCTGCCGCGAGCTTCTGCTCGAACAGCGCTGGCCGGTCGAGGCGCACGCGCCCGTGACGGAGCTGCGCGCGGCCGTACGCGACGACCTCGAAGAGGTTGTGAACGTGCAGGCCGGACTCGTCCTCGACGAGAGCGGCGTTGACCCTCTGGAGTCCGACCCGCAGGGCTTCCGCGAGCGCTGCGCTTGGCGCGTCGGGCGCCGCCGGACTTGGGTCGTGACCGAAGGCGGGCGCCTCATGTTCAAGGCCGAGGTCTACGCCGAGACGCCGCGCGTCACTTACCTCGAAGGCGTCTACGTCGCGCCCGAGCGTCGCGGCGGCGGCTACGGCCTGCGCTGCCTCTCGCAGCTCACGCGCAACCTGCTGACGCGCTCCGACTCGGTCTGCCTCCTCGTCAACGAACAGAACGCCGCCGCCCGCGCCTTCTACCAGAGGGCCGGCTACCGCCAGCGCGCCGTCTACGACACCATCTTCCTCCGCAAGTGACCCGGCCGGGCCGACGCGCCAAATCTGCCAGCCGTGCTCACGCGGAAGCGCCCGCCGCCTTGATTCGTCAAGACGGCGGGCGCTCTCTCCTTAGCGATAAAGGGGGCGGGCGCGGTGACTGTCGTGAGCCCGCGCCCGCCCCTTTCGCTTTGCTGCTGGGTGAAGAACTTAGTGGCGCCCGCGCCCGCGCGACTCCCTGAAGAGGTCGCGGTCGGTGCGCTGGCGCTGGCGCAGGTCTGCGCGCTGCTGCCGGAGGCGCTGCTCAAGCACGCTGCGGTCGCTGCCGTAGGAAGAGCGGCGGTCGCGGCGCAACTCCCGACGGTCGCGACGCAACTCGCGGCGGTCGCGCCGAACCTCGCGGCGGTCAAAGCGGCGGTCGCGACGCTGCGCGCGGCGCCAGTCCCAATTGGTGTTATTGCGGCGGCGCTGCTTGTACCAGCCGAGATGGCGTCCGCGGTTGTGGCTGCGGCCCCAGCGGCTGTTGCCCTGCGCCAAGGCGTCGAGGCCCGCCCCGAAGACGAGCACGAAGAGGACGACGAGCGTACTTATTGCCCTCGCCAGTGTACGAAATTGAGATCGCATCCCTCATCTCCTCCAAACTTAACTTATACAAAGGGAGAGCTTTTTCAATCCGGAACCGAGACCAGCATTAGTCCCGCCCGGCCCTCCCGCAAACAGAGTGCCAGCCGCGCCCGCGGCCCTTGTTTTTCTGTTCACAGCAGCGCCGCGCCGTTGTATAGTGTCGCCTCCAACCCGAGGGAAACGACCTGAACGGAAAAATTAGCCGTGGGTTTGAACCGCCTCGCAACACTTAAGGTTCAGACGCACGCTTTTACAGACGCGGCACGCGGCGCCCGAGCGGACGAGGCACGAGGCGCCGACCGAGTCACCCCTTCCACGCCCAGAGTTCCCAAGGAGTGCCCCGCTATGTCGCTCCGTCCCTTCGGCCTCAAGTCCGTCAGACTCTTCGTCGTCGCGGCAGTCCTTCTGACGCTCGCGGCGCTGTGGCTCGCGGGCCACGCGCCCGTCACGCGGAAGGTCTCCGCGCAGACTGCGACCGTCACGTTCCGCAACTTCGAGAGCCCGCAGATTCACCCGCTGGCGCTGACGCCCGACGGAACGCGACTGCTCGCGGTCAACTCGCCGAACGGCACGCTCTCGGTCTTCTCGCTCGCCTCGGGCACGCCCGCGCTGTTGGCGGAGATTCCGGTCGGGCTTGAGCCCGTGAGCGTCGCCGCGCGCAGCGACCGAGAGGCTTGGGTCGTCAACTGGCTCTCCGACTCTGTGAGCGTCGTTGACCTCGCGGCCGGAAACGTCGTGCGCACTCTGGACGTGGGCGACGAGCCGACAGACATCCTCTTCGCGGGCGACGGGCGCGCGTACGTCTGCGTCGCGGGCGGCGGACACATCAACATCAGCGGCGTCTCCGTCACGGGCGCGAGCGGGGCGGTGAAGGTCTTCGACCCGTCGAACCTCTCGGCCGCGCCGCAGGTCGTAGAGATTTTCGCCAAGCAGCCGAGGGCGCTCGCGCGCGACGCCGCGGGCACGCGCGTCTTCGTCTCGGTCTTCGAGTCCGGCAACCAGACGACGCTCGTGCCGCAGTCGGTCGTAGCGCAGAACGGCGGGCTCCCGCCGCCGAGTCCGGCGATGGCGGCCGGACTGCCGCCCGCGCCGAACACGGGGCTGATAGTTAAGTGGAACGGCTCGGCTTGGGCCGACGAGACGGGCGACACGAAGTGGAACGCGTTCGTCAACTACACGCTCGCAGACATAGACCTCGTCACCATTGACGCATCGAGTACGACCCCTTCAATCGTCGCGCAGACGCGGGGCCTCGGCACGCAGCTCGCTAACATGGCCTTCGACCCGACGACGAGCCGCCTCTACGTCCTCAACCGCGACTCGAACAACGTCCGCCGCTTCGAGCCGAACCTGCGCGGCGTCTTCCAGTCGAACCGCCTGACGGCGCTAGACGTGAGCGGCCCGCCCTCGACCGCCTTCGTGCGCGACCTGAACCCGCACGTTGATCTCTCGAACCCCGCGGGCACCGACGCCGAGCGCGCCCAGAGTCTCGCGCTCGCCTCCGACATCGTGCGCGCCTCCGACGGCACGCTCTACGTCGCCGCGACCAGCTCGGCCAAGGTCGGCGCGCTCGACTCGTCGGGCAACGTCACGGCGCGCATCGCGGTCGGCAACGGCCCGACCGGACTCGCCTTGGACGAGGCGCGCGGCCGCCTCTACGTGCTCAACCGACACGACGAGACGCTGAGCGTCGTCGGCACTTCCTCGAAGACGCAGTTGGCGGTCGTGCCCGTCGGCTTCAACCCCGAGCAGCCGGCTGTGCGCAACGGCCGGCGTTTCCTCTACGACGCCGTTAACTTCTCGGCGCACGGAACTGTCTCGTGCGCGAGCTGCCACCCGAACGGCCACCGCGACGGGCTCGACTGGGACTTGGGCGACCCCACGGGCGCGATGGTCTCCATCAATCCAAACTTCACGCACCACCCGATGAAGGGGCCGATGATGGTGCAATCACTGCGCGGCCTCTCGAACGCCACGCCGCTCCACTGGCGCGCAGACCGGCGCGACGTGACCGAGTTCAACCAAGCGTTCCCCGGACTCCTCGGCAGTCGCCGCCAACTGACGGCGGAAGAGATGGCGGCCTTCCTCGCCTTCGTCAACACGCTCTCGTACCCGCCGAACCCGAACGAGAACCTCGACCGCACGCTGCCCAACCCCGCGTCGGGGCCGAACGCCGCGACGGGGTCGAACCGCTTCCGAAGCTTCCAGTCTTCCACGACCTTCCAGAACATCTTCCTCGGCATCGGGAGCAACTGTAACGCCTGCCACATCTCCGTCCCGTCCGCCGTCCCGAACGGCTTCGGCATCGGCAGCATCCGGCAGGTCTTCCCCGGCTCGATTCTGTCCGAGCCGCAGGCGTTCAAGGTGCCGCAACTGCGCGGCATCTACCAGAAGGCGGGGATGCAGAAGCCCGCCGCCGGGCAGCCGCGCACAGAGCAGCTCACGGGCTTCGGCTTCATGCACGACGGCGCGTTCGACACGATCGTCAACTTCACGAAGCAGCCCGACTTCATCGGCTTCCGCAACGACGACGAGCGGCGCGACATCGAGGCGTTCCTGCTCTCGAACGACACGGTCATCGCGCCGGCCGTCGGCCTGCAAGTCACGGTCAACGCCGAGAACAAGACTTCGCCCGACGTGCTGGCGCGCGTCCAGATGCTCGTGCAGCAGGCGCAGCCCATCTCGGTGCCCAACGTCACGGCGCCCTTCCCCGGCAACTGCGACGTTGTCGCGCGCGGTCTCTTCCGCGGCCGTCAGCGCGGGTTCCTACAGACGGGCGGCGGCAACTTCCAGCCCGACAGCGCGTCTGAAGCGTCGCTCACCTTGCAGCAACTCCTCGACGCGGTAGGCCCCGGCTCTGAATTGACCTTCACGGGCGTGCCACTGAACGAGGGGCGACGCTTCGCGCTCGACCACGACGGCAACGGCGTGCTCAACGACGACGAGCCGCGCCCCGTCGTGCGCTTCTCCGGGCGCGTGGTTGACGCGGACGGCGTCGGCGTCGCGGGCGTGGCCGTCACGCTCTCGGGCGTGATGTCTGCGACCGCCACGACCGACGCGCTCGGACGCTACTCCTTCGAGAACGTCCCCATGCAGGGCACGCAGACAATCGCGCCCGCGGGCGCGGGCTTCGTGCCGCAGAGCCGCACGTTCACGAGCCCGACTTGGAACGTCTCGGCCAACTTCATCCGCTCGGCCACGGCCAACGCCTCCGACTCTTCCCAGTTCTTCGTCGCGCAGCACTACGCGGACTTCCTGAACCGCGACCCCGACGACGCCGGCCTGCAATTCTGGGTGGGTGAGATCGAGCAGTGCGGCGCAGACTTACAGTGCCGCGAGGTGAAGCGCATCAACGTCTCCGCGGCCTTCTTCCAGTCCATCGAGTACCAGCAGACCGGCTTTATCGCCTACAAGACCTTCAAGGCCGCGTTCGGCAACCTGCCGGGCGCGCCCGTGCCCGTCACCTTCGCGCAACTGATGAGCGACACGCAGCGCATCGGCGCGGGCGTCGTCGTCAATCAGGGCGACTGGTCGTCGCGGCTCGCGGCGAACAAGGAGGCTTTCTTCAACGGCTTCGTGCAGCGCCCCGAGTTCGTCGCGCGCTACCCCGCCTCGATGAGCGGGCAGGAGTTCGCCGCCGCGCTCAACAGCAACGCCGGGGGCGTGCTGTCGCAGTCCGAGCTTGACGCATTGGCGAACGCCGTCGCGTCCAACAACACGCCGCAGGGTCGCGCCTCGGCGCTGCGCGCGCTGGCCGAGAACGCCGAGTTTTCGCGCCGCGAGTCGAACCGCGCCTTCGTGCTGATGCAGTACTACGGCTACCTGCGCCGCAACCCGAACGACGCGCCCGAGCCGGGGCTCGACTACGCGGGCTTCGGCTTCTGGCTCTCGAAGCTCGAACAGTTCCGCGGCGACTTCGTCGCGGCCGAGATGGTCAAGGCTTTCATCACCTCGGATGAGTACAGAAGGAGATTCGGCCAGCAGTAAGTCGGCCGCCCTCTTGCCCCGCAGGCCCGAACGGAAGGGCGCCTGAAAGCGGGCGCGTGCCTCAACCGGCGCGCGCCCGCTTCGCTTGCATCCGGCCCACGGGTCGCTTAAATTACCTCCTCGACTTTTGCAGTTCTATCCCGCACAGCAATCGTCAAATCCGAGGCGCAGCGGGGCTCCAACTACGCCCGTAGAACCCGCACGCCGACCTGTCGAAAGGATGTCCGACCCGAAGTCATGAAAGCTTATCCGACCAACCAGATACGCAACTTGGCCGTCATCGGCCACGGCCACGCGGGCAAGACGCAGCTCGTCAGCTCCCTCCTCTACCTCTCGGGCGCCACGCCGCGCTGGGGCAAGGTGGACGAGGGCACGACCACGACCGACCACGACGAAGACGCCATCTCGCGCAAGATCACGCTCAACAGCCAGCTCGCGCACCTCGAATGGCGCGAGCACAAGATCAACCTCATAGACACGCCCGGCTTCTCGGCCTTCGTCCCGCACGCGCGGCCCGCGCTGCGCGTGGCGGACTGCGCGCTCGTCGTCGTGGACGCCGTCTCGGGCGTCGAGGTCGGGACTGAGAAGACTTGGGCCTACGCCAACGAGTTCATCACGCCGCGCATGATGGTCATCACCAAGCTCGACAAGGAGCGCGCAGACTTCGGCGCGGCGCTCGACTCGGCGCGCTCGACCTTCAGCCGCGCCATCGTCCCCTTCACGCTGCCCATCGGTCAGGAGGCGAACTTCAAGGGCGTCGTGGACATCGTCCACATGAAGGCATACGAGTGCGACGCCTCGGGTAAGTGCAAGGAGATTCCAATCCCCGAGCAGGGGCGCGACGTGGTCGAGAAGGAGCGCGAGCGTCTGGTCGAGGTCATCGCCGAGTCGGACGACGCGCTGATGGAGAAGTACTTCGCCGAGGGGACGCTCCCCGAGGAGGACATCGTCCCGAACATCTCAAAGGCCATCGCCGGCTCGCGCCTCTGCCCCGTCTTCGCCGTCTCGGCGCAGACGCTCGTCGGGTTGCAGCAACTCCTCGACGGCGTGCTCGACTACGCGCCCGCGCCCGACGCGCACGAGAACGAGAAGGGCAAGGCGAGCCTCGACGACGGCGCGGCCGAAGTCACGCGCGGCTACCACGCCGAGGAGCCCTTCTCGGCCTACGTCTTCCGCACCATCGCAGACCCCTTCGCCGGCCGCATCAACGTGATGAAGATCATCTCGGGCCGCGTCAAGGCCGACGCAACGGTGCAGAACACGACGCGCGGGACGGCCGAGCGGCTCGGCGCTCTGCACTCGATGCAGGGCAAGCAGCTCGACAAGATTGACGAGGCGTCGGCGGGCGACATCGTCGCCGTCGTCAAGCTCAAGGAGACGCAGACCGGAGACACCCTCGCCGACAAGGCGGCGCCCGTCGTCTACGACCCGATTGAGTACCCGGAGGCCGCCATCTCCTTCGCCATCGAGCCGAAGTCGCGGCAGGACGAGGAGAAGATTTCGGTCGCGCTCCACAAGATTCTTGAAGAAGACCCGTCGCTCCACTTCACACGCGACGCGCAGACGAAGGAGTTCATCCTCTCCGGCTCGGGCCAACTTCATATCGAAACGGTCGTCGAGAAACTGAAGAACCGTTACCACGTCGAGGTGGCGCTCCACCCGCCGAAGGTTCCCTACAAGGAGACCATCACGGCGCGCGCGGAGGTGCAGGGCCGTCACAAGAAGCAGACCGGCGGGCGCGGACAGTTCGGCGACTGCAAGGTCGTCTTCGAGCCCCTGCCGCGCGGCGGCGGCTTCATCTTCGAGGACAAGATTTTCGGCGGCTCCGTCCCGCAGCAGTTCCGCCCGGCCATCGAGAAAGGGATTGTGGAAGCGGCTTCGAGCGGCGCCATCGCCGGCTATCCTCTGGTTGACTTCAAGGTCACGCTCATAGACGGCTCGTACCACACCGTTGACTCGGACGAGCACTCTTTCCGCGCGGCCGGCCGCAAGGCTTTCCGCAACGCGGTCGAGAAGGTCAAGCCGACGATCCTCGAACCCATCATGAACGTCGAGGTGGTCGCGCCCGTCGAGTGCTCGGGCGACATCATGGGCGACCTCAACTCGCGTCGCGGCCGCGTGCAGGGCATGGAGATGCGCGGCAAGAATCAGGTCGTCAAGGCGCAGGTGCCGATGTCGGAGATGCTCGACTACCAGTCGAAGCTCAACTCCATCACCGCCGCCCGCGGCTCCTTCCACATGGAGTTCTCCCACTACGACCCCGTCCCCGGCCAGATCGCCCACAAGATCGTCGAACAGGCCCGCGCCGAGGGACGCATCAAGGCCGAAGAGGAGGAGTAAAGGGGAGACTGTTTCCGACGCCGACGAAGGGAGTTGAAGGGCATGGCAGCAGCACTCGACAAATACTCTTTCACCGCCGAGGAGTTCGAGCGCATGGGCGAGGCGGGCATCCTCCGACAGGATGCCCGCTTGGAACTCATCGAAGGGGAGATTTTCGAGATGTCGCCAATCGGCAGCAGTCACGCGGCGTGCGTGAACTTTCTCAGCCGTCTGCTGAATCGCCTTTTCGGCGACGCCTACATCGTGGCGACGCAGAATCCGATTCGGCTAGACGACTTCTCGGAACCGCAGCCGGACGTGGCGCTGCTGCGCTGGCGCGACGATTACTACCGCGGGGCGCACCCTCAACCGGATGACGTGCTGCTTGTGATCGAGGCCGCGGACACGACCGTCGTGACCGACAGGAAGACCAAGATGCCGCTCTACGCGCGTGCCGGGATTCCCGAGGCGTGGCTGGTGAACATCCCCGAAGAGCAGGTGGAGGTTTACTCAGACCCCGCGGACGGCGCTTACCGGCGCGCGGAGGTCTTCGGGCGCGGGGCGGAGGCGCGGTCGCAGACCGTCGAAGGGCTTGCCGTGGGCGTGACGGAACTGCTCGGGTAACTCTTGGCGCCGGGCCGTCCCGGTTTACGTTTTATGAAGAAGTGGCGCCCGTCGCGACATCCGGCGGGCGCCACTTCCGTTCTCGGGCGGTGGGTCATTGACTTGCGGGCGGGAAAGGATTATAGGAACGTGCCTGCCGAATTTTGTCCTCGCGCCGATTCAAAAGGGCAGTAGCCCGATTGACGAAAAAGAAAGGAGTCTTATCCGTGAGAAGAGTCTTGTCCCCGATGACGGCCGCCCTGTCGTTCGTCGTGTTCGTGCTCGCGCTGTCGCTGGCCGGCTCCGCACGCCCGGCCAAGGCCGCCGACATCAACCAGCTGTGCAACGATTGCCTCCTGAGAACTCAGCAGCAATACGAGCGGTGTCAGGCGCAGTTTGGCTTCGACACGCGCTGCGACGAGCAGTTCAACCGGGACATCGTGAACTGCTACAGGCAATTCTGCGAGCAGTAATGGCGCGGGCCGCGGGCGTCACGACGCACGCGCGCTGCACACCGAAAAGGCGGCGCGGGCATGAAGGCCCGCGCCGCCTTTTCGATTATTTCGTTGACCGCCCCTGCCGCCGCCGCGTATGATGCGGCGCGTTCGTCCCGACCTGATCGTCCGCTTTAGAAAGCACCGCAAGTTTCATCGCGACCAATCTTCGCCGGCCGCCCGTCGCCACCGAGACGCGCGCGGCCGACGCACCCAAAGCCAACGACCGCGCGCCCGCGCGGGAAGGAGACCGAAGAACCTATGTCTTGGCAGAACGCACCTAGGCTGAATAAACTCACCGCCTCGCAGCAGGGCGGCAACCGCGGCGCGCAGTTGTGGGGCACGCAGGTCAACGGCACGCTCAACACCATCTATCAGGTGACGCCGGGCGGCGGCTGGAGCCAGTGGCTCGGGCCCAACTGGGCGGGGGCGAACAACCCGCCGCAGGTCTACGAGCTGGCGGCCGCTCAGCAGAACGACGGCCGCGTACAGTTCTGGGGGCTCGACATGAGGCTGCAACTCTGGACGACATGGCAGTCCTCGCCCGGCGGCAACTGGGTCGGGTGGTCGGGGCCGAACTGGAACGGCGCGGCGCCGGGGATGAAGCGCATCGCCGCCTCGCAGCAGGGCGGCACGCGCGGCGCGCAGTTGTGGGGCATCACGGAAGACTACGCGATCGTCACCTGCTACCAGATCACGGCGGGCGGCAACTGGAGCGGCTGGCAGGGCTGGGCGGCGACGCCCGACAACTCGCAGTGGATAGAGATCACCGCGGCGCAGCAGAACGACGGGCGCGTGCAGCTCTGGGCGCTCGACACGTACCGGCAACTCTGGTCTTGCTGGCAGACCTCGCCGGGCGGCAACTGGACGGGCTGGTCGGGGCCGAACTGGAATGGCGCGCCGCGGCTCGCGAACATCGCCGCCTGCCAGCAGGGCGGCACGCGCGGCGCGCAACTCTGGGGCATCACGGAGAACTACACGCTGATTACCGACTATCAGGTCTCGCCCGGCGGCGGTTGGAGCGGCTGGTCTACGGACAGCTTCTTCGGCGTCGGGCAGTGCTACGAGTTGACGGCCGCGCAGCAGAACAACGGCTGCGTGCAGCTCTGGGTCGTCCTGCTCAATCAGGATTTGACCAGCATCTCGCAGACCTCGCCCGGCGGCAACTGGGGCGGCTGGTCTTAAGTCAAACTTCAACGCGAGGAGACACGTCCGTATGAGCGTCCGCCCGACGACGAACTTCGCACGCGCGCGCGCCCTCATCGTCCTGTCGCTCCTGCTTCTCTCCGCGGCGGCGCGGGCGTCGGCACAGACGCCTGCGCCCGCGCTGCCGGCCGAGAAGGTCAGGCAGATCGAGGCGCTGATTAACGCCGAGATGGCGCGGCAGAAGATACCGGGGATGTCTGTGGCGGTGGTCGTCGGCGGGCAGTTGCTCTGGTCGAGCGGGTACGGGCTCTCCGACGTGGAGAACAACGTGCCGGCGAAGGCTTCGACCGTCTACCGCCTCGCCTCCGTGTCGAAGCCGATTACGGCGACGGCCGTCATGCAGTTGGTCGAGCGCGGGCGGATAGACCTCGACGCGCCCGTACAGAGGTACTGCCCGGCCTTCCCCGTTAAGCAGTGGCCCGTGACGACGCGGCAGGTGCTCGGGCACCTCTCCGGGATACGCCACTACAAGTCGGACGAGGAGTTCAACAGCACGCGCCACTTCGAGAGCATCACGGAAGGGCTCTCGATGTTCAAGGACGACCCGCTGCTGCACGAGCCGGGCGCGAAGTTCACCTACTCGACCTTCGGCTACTCTGTGCTCGGCTGCGAGGTCGAGGGCGCTTCGGGAAAGAGCTTCGCCGACTACGTGCGCGAGAACATCTTCACGCCGGCAGGCATGGACAGGATGCGCGTGGACAGCGTCTCGGCGATCATCCCCAACCGCGCCCAAGGCTACAGGCGGACGAAGGAGGGCGAGCTGATAAACTCGCCGCTCGCCGACAACAGCTACAAGGTGCCGGGCGGCGGCTTCGTCTCGACGGTCGAAGACCTCGCGCGGTTCGCCGTCGCCGTCGAGTCCTACAAACTGCTCAGGCGCGAGACGCTCGAACAGATGTTCACGCGCCAGAAGACGAACGACGGCAAGGAGACGAACTACGGCCTCGGCTGGGGCGTGGGCACTCACAACGGCCAGCGCCTCATCAACCACTCGGGCGCGCAGCAGCGCGTCTCGACCATCATCCAAATGCAGCCCGACCAGCGCCTCGCCGTCGTCCTCATGACCAACCTTGAGGACGTGCGCCTCGGCGACCTCGCCACGCAGATAGGCGACCTCCTGCTCAAGTGAGCGCCGTCAAAGAATAGTCGGAAGAGACAGGGTTGATGAGCGGCGAACTACAGAACAGCTACGACCGCGTGGCGGAGGACTACGCCGGGCAGTTCCAAGACGAGATGGAACGAAAACCCTTCGACCGGAAGATGCTCGACCTTCTGGCCGAGAAGGTCGGCGGCCGCGGAGCCGTCTGCGACATGGGCTGCGGCCCCGGACAGGTCGCGCGCTACCTGCACGAACGCGGGGTAGAGGCTTGCGGCGTTGACCTTTCGCAAGGCATGGTCGAGCAGGCGCGTCGGCTGAACCCCTCGATTCCCTTCCGGCAGGGCGACATGCTCGCGCTCGACGGCGTCGCGGACGACTCCTACGGCGGCATCGCGGCCTTCTACTCAATCATCCACGTCCCGCGCGACAGGGTCGTTCAGGCTCTGAAGGAACTCGGGCGCGTGCTGCGCCCCGGCGGCGTGCTGCTCGTCGCCTTCCACATCGGCCGCGAGGTCAAGCATCTGGACGAGATGTGGGGGAAAGAGGTATCGCTCGACTTCCTCTTCTTCGAGACGGAGGAGATGAAGGGTTACCTGACGGCCGCGGGCTTCGTACTCGAAGAGGTTATAGAGCGCGAGCCTTATCCGGAATCGGTCGAATACCAGAGCCGCCGCGCGTACGTCTTCGCGAGGAAGGAGTGAGACGGCGCGGGGCTCAGTTAAAGAGTAGGGGCGCGCGTCTCACGTCGCGGCGTACTCTTCGAGCGAGAACTGCGGGACGGGCTGCGGCTCCGGGTGGTGGCAGGTAATCGGGTTGCGGAAGTCCGAAGGACTTCGGCTGACGCGCGCGTCGTGCGTGCGCCCGGCGGCGCGCTCGACGAAGCGCACGCGCCAACTGTTTTCGCCCGCCTGCTCGGCCGCGACGAAACGCAGGTCTTCGACGCCTTGAACGGACGACTCGACGCGGACGAAGTACTCGGCGGCCTGTATGAAGTGCGAGTAGCAGGCGCGGCCGCGGAACTCTTCCGTGACGACGCGTCCGGCGCGGTAGGCGGCGACGACGCGGCGGGCCGAGTCGGCGTCGGCGTGCGCGTAGAAGAGTCCGTGCGGGAAGCAGACGAGGTTTCCCGCGAAGCGGTCGCCGCCGACGTGCGAAGACTGCCAGACGCACTCGCCGCCGGACTCGCGCAGCGCGTTGTAGAGCGGCACGCCGAACTTCGCGCAGCACTTGTCGCGCCGCCCGTGCGTGCAGACGAGGAACATCGGGTCTGTGCTGACTTCCCCGCCCTGCGCGTCGTGCCCCGAAGCTATCGCCGCCAAGTCGTAGCGCGTCACGTCGTCGTACTTCTCCAACCCCAGACGCACGACGAAGGGCGAGCGCTCGCGGCAGCGCACGACGAAGAAGTTCATGTGCTCCTCGCGCCGGCCGCGGTCGGTCTTGATGAAGAGCAGGCGCGAGTGGCGTATGCGCGCGACGGAGTCCGTGAAGTATTGCTTGACGGCGTCGGGGAGCGCGCTCTCCTCGAAGGCGCGGCGCGACCAGCCGTGCGGGTATTCGAGCAGCAGCCAGACGGCGCCGGTCGAGGCCGTGCCCGCGCTCAGCTCTCCCGCGCGCCGCGAAAGCTCGGAGCAGTAGAAACGCGTCGGTTCAGCCTGCGACACTTCCCCCCTCGTCCATGACGGCGACGAGGCCGTTCTGCGCGAGCTCCATGACGAACGCGCGCACGGTCTCCGTCGTTAATCGCCCGCCCGCAGCCTCGCACAACTCGGCGACCGTGCACACGCGGCGCTCCTCAAGTGCGCGCAAGACGGGCAGCGCGCCTTCCGCGAAACGCCAGCGCCTCCGCATGCAGTCGAATTCAATCACGCCGCGCTCCGGCTCAAGCCTGAGCGGGCGCGGCGCGAGCAGTCGGACGACCGACGAGAGCGCGGGCAGCGCGGGCGTAGGAATCGCGCTCCACGGAAGCTCGACGCGCGCGCGCGGCTCTGCCCGCGCGTCCAACTCTTCGTAGAACTGTTCGAGGAGCGAGTCGTCCCAAGCGGCGAGGAGTTCTTCGCGCAAACGCGCGGCGTGCGCGTTACGTTCGGCGCGCGACGTGAAGCGCGGCAGGTCGCGCCGGAAAGCCTCGCTCGCGCGCATGCGTTCGGAGAGCCAGCGCAGGAGGTCGAGCCCCGTGCGGTTGTGGATGCCGACTGTCAGGTGCAGCGTCGGCTCGGCCAACGGCTCGGCGACGTGCCACCAGCCGCGAGGGATGTAGAGCAGGTCGCCGTCTTCGAGCGTCCCCTCCCAGACGGGCGCGTGCCCGGGCTTCTCGGCCTTCTCGATGTCGTTGACGAGTGGAAAGGGGCGCGTCTGCCCGTAGACGCTCCACTTCTTCCGCCCGGCCACTTGCAGGATGAAAACGTCGTGGTCGTCCCAGTGCAAATCAAACCCGCGCGAGGTCTGCCAGCCAGCGTAGAGGTTGACCTGCACGTGCTCGCGGAAGAAGAGTTCGAGGTTTTGCGCGAGTTTTTCGATTGGCTCCGAAAGCTCGTCCACGGCGTCGAGGACGAGAGTCGCGCCCTCGCGCAGTTGCCGCGTCAGCTCGACGTACTTCAGACGCGGTATCGTGGTCTTCTGCCGGCCGCCGGTCAGGTGGCGCAGGTAGTTTGCGACGGGGACGGGCTTGCCGTCGCGCACGAGGCGCAGGCGCGGGAAGTCGAGCCGGTGGCGGCCGAGTATCTCGCTCAGCCGCGCCCACGGCATCATGTGTGTGAAGCGGCCCTCGCGCCCGCGGACGTGCAAGAAGTTAACGCCCCGGGAGGAGTCCATGAACTCCTCCGGGGCGCAGGGCTCAAGTATCTCGGCGAGGCTCTCGACGCCGGAGCCCACGTAGCGTCGGCCGACTGCGCTCATTTGGTGTCCGTCGAGTCGGCGAGCGGGGCATGGTCAACGTTGGTGTCCCCGACGCCGAGCGGGTTCATCTGCTCGTCCGCCTGATCGCTGTCGGCGCCGAAGCCGCCCGCGTCCGACCCGTCCGCGTCCGACCCGTCGGTGCCGTCGGAGTCGCCCCCGAGCGCCGAGTCGCTGCCGTCGGAGTCGCCGCCCGTGGCGTCTGTGCCGTCCGTGTCGCCGCCGTCGGTGCCGTCCGCGTCCGAAGAGTCGGAGTCGTCGCCGCCGAGCAGATCGCTGTCGCTGCCGTCAGAGTCGGAGGCGTCGCTGTCGTCGCCGAGAAGTCCGCCCTTGTCGCTGCCGTCGGAGTCGTCGCCCGCCAGCTTGTAAGTTTTCCCGCCCTGCAAAGGGTCAACCGAGAGTAAGAGTCCCGAAGAAGCGCCTTCGCGCTCCTCGCCCGCGTCGGGCTGCACGTGGTCTGCCATGCCCTTCCTCCTTCCGAGTTGTTAAAGCGAATTTGCGCCAAGCTTACGACGCGCGGGCGGGCGGGGCAAGTCTGAGCGTGAGTTTTCAGCCGCGGCTGTAGTTTTCAGCCTCAGCCGCGGCGGGACTTTTTATCCGCGGACGGCGGGGCTGGTGGCCTTGCGGTGCGAGATTTCGCCGACGAGGTCGCTGATGCGGTCAACGGTGAAGGGCTTCGGGACGACCCAGTCGGCCTGCGCCGCCGACTGCTCCTCGGGCGTGACGGTGTCGCCCCAGCCGGTGATGACCGCGAGCGCGACGTGGCGGTCGCGCTGGCGCACGGCGCGCGCAAGCTCCCAGCCGTTCATGCCGGGCAGGCCGACGTCCGTGAAGACGGCGTCGAAGTCGCGCGAGTCGAAGAGGTTCAGAGCCTCGCGCCCCTCGCCCGCGAGTTCCACCTCGCAGCCCTCGCGCGTCAGTATGTCGGAGAGCAGTTCGCGGACGTAGTCCTCGTCGTCAACGACGAGGATGCGGAGCGAGCCGTCGGAGCGCGCGGGCAGAATCGGCCCGGTGTCCGACGCGGCGCGCGCCTCGGCCTCGCCGACCAGCGGGAACTTCATCAAAAACGTCGAGCCGCGCCCGACCCACGAGGCGACCTCGACCGTCCCCTCGTGGCGCCGGATGATGCCGTACGAGACCGAGAGCCCGAGCCCCATGCCGGCCTTGCCCTTCGTCGTGAAGAACGGGTCGAAGATGCGCGAGCGCACCTCCTCGCTCATCCCCGTCCCCGTGTCCTCGACCGTGAGCAGCACGTGGTCGCCCTCCTCGCGCGTCGAGAGCGTGAGCGTGCCGCCGTCGGGCATCGCGTCCACGGCGTTGAAGACCATGTTGACCAAAACCTCGCGCAGCTCGCCCGCGTCGCCCATGATGACGGCGTTCGAGCCTATCTGTCGGACGAGCTTGATGTGGACGTTGCGCGCCTCTGCGTGATCCTTCCAGCGCGGGCGCGTGATCTCTGCGACTTCGAGCATCAACTGGTCAACGTCAATCGGCACGAAGTCTTGGTCGCGACGCTGCCTCGCGAAGTCCTGTATACGCTTGACGGTCTTCGCGCCGTCCTCGGCCGTCTGGATGATGATGCGAAGGCCGCGCCGCACGTCCTTCATGTCGGTGGCGTCGAGCAGCAGTTGCGCGCGGGCGAGGATGCCGGTCAGCGTGTTGTTGAAGTTGTGCGCCACGCCCGAGGCGAGTTCCCCCAGCGCCGACAGCTTCTCCATCTGCGCGTAGTGCTCGCGCATGCGCTCGCGCTCGGCCTGCTTGGCCTGCGCTGCCGAGGTCTCGACGCTCTTCAGGTAAGTGATGTAGGTCAGGTAGACGATGAGGACGATGGGCGCCGCCAGCAGAACGTAGTAGTAGCCCGAGCGCACGACCACGCGCGAGATGATGCCCGCGGCCGACGCGCCCGCGAGGTTTGTGATCGAAGACCAGAGGTAGTAGCGGCTCCAAGTGTGCGCCACGCCCTGCCCGACCCTGAGCGCCGTGTGCACCGAGGCGAGCCAAGAGTTCGTGAGGTACTGCACGACCGACATCACGCAGATGGCGGAGAGGAAGACGCCGAGGTTCTCGCTCTTCGGCAGCGCCTCGGGCGGCCCGAAGATGACGGTTATCAGGTTCGCCGTGACGAAGGTCGCGGTCAGCATCTGCGCGGTGTTGAAGCTGACCGTCTTCAGGTTGCCGCCGAAGCGGTAGGAGGAGTACGCGCTCTCGGCCGTGGCCAGAAGCGTCGCCGGCCCCCCGCCGTAGAGCAGCATCGTCAGGAAGATGAAGGTGTCCGAGACGGTGATGTGCCCGCCGCCCGAATGCGGGATCTGAATCATCGCCCGCGCGCTCAGGAAGACCGTCACCACCGCCAGCAGAACGAACGGCAGGTTGATCTGCGAGAAGGACATCGTGGTCAGGCAGAGTACGAGCGCGACCGCGGCGAGCGCGATGACGAAGCGGGCGTAATACTCCAACCACCGATTGCTGTCCATTGCTTTTCTGGCGAAGCGCGCCGAGGGGGGCAAGTGCCTGCGCGGTGAGACGCCCCGGCATTGCGAAACCAAGTTTAGCGGCCGCACGCGCCGCAGTCAAAGTAGACGGCGGGCGCGACTGAAAGGTTCAGCCGCGCCCGCCGCCCTGCTTACACTTAGACCACACTCACAGCGTCGTGCGTCAGTGCGCCGATGAACTCTGAACCGTCACGACGGAGCCGCGGAGGGCCGCGCCGGTGAGCAGCAGATTGGCGCCGGTGATGACGTTGTCGTCGGTGATAGTAATGGCGTCGCCGGTCAGCGTGCCGCCGTTAGCTATGCCGCCGCCGACGAGGACGCCGGTCGCCTCCGGACTGCCGCCGCCGACGAGCACGCCCGTCGCCTCGGGGCTCCCGCCCCCGACGAGGACGCCCGTGGCGCTCGGACTGCCGCCGCCGACGAGCACGCCGTCGAGGGAATCGCCGCCCGAGTCTGTGGCAGAGTCTTCGGGGCTCCCGCCGCCGACGAGGACGCCGGTCGCCTCCGGACTGCCGCCGCCCACGAGGACGCCGGTGGACTCGGGGCTGCCGCCGCCGACAAGTACGCCCGTGTTACTCGGGCTTCCGCCGCCCACGAGCACACCCGTCGAGTCCGGGCTGCCGCCCCCGACGAGGACGCCGTTTATGACGGTGCTGTCAACTATCTGCACCGGCCCGTAAATCACAGCTTGCGGCACTATCTGGCCGTTCACGTGCAGACCGCGGACGACGAGGCCGCCGAAGGCGATGCCGTGGCTGATGTTTACGACATTGCTGGCGCCGTGTCCCGCTTGGGAATTGCCCCGCGCGTGCGCCGTGGGCATGAGGCCGCCGGCGTTGAGGTTGCCGACGAGAATGCCCAGAGCCAGTGAAAGTGACACGAGTAAGGATGTCACTGGGGAGAGATTTGCTTTTTTCACGTTAACCTCCGTAAACTTAAGAGAAAACTAGAGTTGCGGTTCCACGAGCATGTACAATCCTCGCAGATGGGCCTGCCTCCGACCTCATTTGTGAAGCGATTATTCAGAAGGGAAATCGCAAGACAGGCGGACTAAGGCTCCTGCCAATACGGTTAGAACGCTTTAGTCCACGCGGAGATTAACCGAAGCGACTCACGCTGTCAACTTCTTTATTATCAATAAGTTATTAAACCAAGTTTAAAATTGCAAATTCTATTGCATGTGGGCCATTTTTGCCTATGTAACGATGCGGAAAAGGTCATTTTTGCATATTAACGGCGCGGAAAAGTTGTCAAATAGCATTGTCTGTATGGTCTTCGACGCTCTTTATTTCTTGGAGAAACACAGGCGGCTCCGGTTTTTATGCTAGGCTTACGGCCGATGAAAGCGCGTGTGGAGATGGCGGAGGGCGCCGGCGGCGGGTTGCAGCGCGCATGGGTCTGGCGGCTCATAGCCGGACGACTGCTGGTGGCGGGGCTCCTTTTCGGCGTGAGCGTCCTCTGGACGAGCGGGCTTGAGCCGGGCGGGCGCGGGGCGCACAGGCTCGGCGGCGCGCTGCCTTTCGCGGGGGTCGTGCTCGGGCTGACGGTGCTCTACTCTCTGGCGCTGAGGTTCACGCGGCTCTCGCTGCGCGGGCAGGCGGCGGCGCAGTTCGCGCTCGACACGCTGCTCGTCACGTGGCTCGTCTGGGTGACGGGCAGCCTCTACTCGCCTTACACGGCGCTCTACATCCTCGTCATCTCGGCGGCGAGCGTCTTCCTCGGCGCGCGCGGGGCGCTGGTGACGGCTGTGGGCTGCGCGGTCTGTTACACGGCCGCGACGGTCGGGCTGGCTTTGGGGCTGCTGGCGGGAGAAGGGCGGGGCCTCGGCGCGGCGACGCTGGCGGAGGTGGCCGAGGTGGCGGGTCTGAACGACGTGGCGTTCCTCGTCGTCGGGCTGCTGGCGGCGCGTCTGGCCGAGCGGCAGACGCTCTCGGAAGTGCAGATGCGCGAGGCGGCCAACGCGCTCGCGTCTCTGCGCGCGCTGCACGAGCGCATCGTCGAGTCAATCCGCTCGGGCGTCATCACGACCGACTTGAGCCTTCGCGTCTACACGGTGAACCGAGCGGCCGAAGAGATGACCGGCTACGACGCGGCTTCCCTGCGCGGTCAGGACGTTTCGATTCTCTTCGGCGACATCGCCGGGCGCGTCGAGGCTTCGCTCGCGGCGGCGGCCGAGGGGCAGGCCAGCCCGCGCTACGAGTCGGAGTGCCTGACGCCCGAGGGCTTCCTCATCAAGCTCGGCTACAACATCTCGCCGCTCTATTCCGAGTCGGGCGAGACGACCGGCCTCGTCTTAACCTTCCAAGACCTGACCGACATACGCGCGATGGAGGAGACCTCGCGGCGGCAGGAGCGTCTGTCGGCCGTCGGGCGCGTCGCGGCCGGCATCGCGCACGAGATACGGAACCCCCTTGCGGCGATGCGCGGCTCGATACAGGTCTTGCGCTCGGAGCTTTCGGCCGACTCGTCGCAGGCCGAGTTGATGGACATCGTGCTGAGCGAGTCAGACCGCCTCAACCGCATCATCTCGGATTTTTTAACATACGCGCGGCCGCGCAAGTTCTCGCTCGCCGAGACAGACCTGCGCGAGCCCCTGCGCGAGACCTTCGCGCTGCTGCGCCACAGCCCCGAAGTCCTCGACGGACATAAACTGGAAGAGGACTTGCCGGCCGAGCCGCTCCTCGCCATGGCCGATGCCGAGGGCATCAGGCAGGTCTTCTGGAACCTCTCGCGCAACGCCCTGAAGGCGATGCCCGAGGGCGGCACGCTCCGCGCAGAGATGCGCCTGAGCGTCGGCCGCACCGTCCGCATCACCTTCAACGACACCGGGCGCGGCATGTCGCCCGCGCAGGTCGAGCGCCTCTTCGAGCCCTTCTCCTCCTCGACGACGGGCGGCACTGGGCTCGGCCTCTCAATCGTCTATCAGATAATCCGCGACCACGGTGGTACAATCAACGTCCGCAGCCGCGAGGGGCACGGGACGACCATCACAATCGAACTGCCTGCCAAATAGAGTTAGAGCCGCCACTGCTACTCGGCGCGCGGGCGAGAAAGGCTTAAGGCACGGCATGACCTACGAAGAGATGCAGAAGACGATGCAGTTCATCCTCGAACAGCAGGCACAGTTCACAGTCGACATCCAGCAGCTTAAAGAGTCGCAGACGAAGACTGACGAGAATGTCAGCCAACTTACCGGGGTGGTGGCAATCTTGGCTGCCGAGACCAGAGCAGGCTTCGAAGAGGTGCGCGGAAGCATCGCGGCGCTGGTTGACGCGCAGATACGGAACGAAGAGAACATTAAGGAAACGAACGAGGCAGTCAGGAATCTGACCGCGGTCGTTGACCGCTACTTCCGCGAACGTAACGGTCAACAGGATTCGGAGTGAAATCACTTCCCCTTTAACCTATGGCGAACCTTCTGATCGTTGACGACGAGCCGGGGATGCGGCAGCTGCTGTCGCACGTCTTCGGGCGGGCGGGGCACGCGGTGCGGGCGGCCGAGAACGGCACGAAGGCTTTGGAGTTGTTGCGC
The DNA here is from genome assembly GCA_035248785.1 of Pyrinomonadaceae bacterium. Classification (GTDB taxonomy): domain Bacteria; phylum Acidobacteriota; class Blastocatellia; order Pyrinomonadales; family Pyrinomonadaceae; genus QHXN01. The sequence continues at coordinate 97,638 of DATFHD010000011.1, forward strand.
AGGGAGTCGGCCGACCTCGTCGTCTCGGACGTGAAGATGCCGGACATGGACGGCATCGAGCTTCTGCGCCGCCTGCGCGAGACGCAGCCGGACGCGGCCGTCGTCCTGATGACCGCCTTCGCCACCGTTGACACGGCCCGCGAGGCTTTCAAGCTCGGCGCCGACGACTTCATACAGAAGCCGTTCGACGTGGACGAGTTGAAGCTCATCGCCGAGAAGGCGCTCGAACGTCTCCGACTGCTGCGCGAGAACTCGGCCTTCCGCCGCGCGCAGCGCGAGCGCGGCCGCCTCGACCAGATCATCGGCCACTCGCAGCGGATGCAGGCCGTCTACCAGATGATCGAGACGGTCGCGCAGGTGCAGTCAACCGTCCTCATCACCGGCGAGTCGGGCACGGGCAAGGAACTCGTCGCGCGCGCCATACACAACCTCTCCCCGCGCGCCGATAATCCGTTCATGCCGGTCAACTGCGGCGCCTTCACCGAGACGCTGCTCGAATCCGAACTCTTCGGCTACACGCGCGGCGCGTTCACGGGCGCGACCGCCAACCGCAAGGGGCTCTTCGAGGCCGCCGACAAGGGCACGATCTTTCTCGACGAGATAGGCGAGATGTCGCCGACGATGCAGGTCAAACTCCTCCGCGTCCTGCAAGAGCGCAAGGTGCGCCCCGTCGGCGCGCACGAGGAAGTCGCCGTGGACACGCGCGTCATCGCGGCGACTAACCGCGACCTCGCCTCGATGGTCAAGCAGGGCGGCTTCCGCGAAGACCTCTTCTACCGCGTCTCGGTCATCCCGATTGAGCTTCCGCCCTTGCGCGAGCGGCGCGAGGACATCGCCGAGTTGGTCGAGCACTTCATCGAGAAGTTCTGCAAGCAGACGGGCCGCAGCCTCGGCATCTCGGAGCGCGCGCAGGAACTGCTCGAACGCTACGCGTGGCCGGGGAACGTCCGCGAGCTTGAGCACACCATCGAGCGCGCCGTCGCGCTCGAACGCACCGACAACATCCAGCCCGAGTCGCTCCCGCAGTCCATCACCAACTACAACCCCGCGAGCATCCCGCCCGCCGAGACGGGCCTGCCCGAAGAGGGGCTGAACCTCGTCGCGCACCTCGACCACTTGGAGAAGGGCTACATCCTCGAAGCGCTCCGCCGCACGGGCGGCAACCAGACGCGCGCGGCCGAAATCCTCCACCTCTCCGTCCGAAGCCTTCGACACCTCCTCGACAAGCACGGCATCCGCAGCATCACCGCGCAGCTCCGCTCCGACGCCGCCGGCCGCGGCGCCTCCGACGGCTGAAAAACTGGAATCGCGCGCCGCTCGTTTCAGGACTTCCGCCCGGACACTTCCCTTTTTACACGGCTGTCAAATTCCGTCAGCCCGGCGCTGACGGAATTTGTTACCGCGCCTTTGGCCGGCACTTTCGGCCGCGGCGGGCCGCACGCCTCCCGCACATTTTCTTGCTAATTCCGCGGCTTTTTAACGGAGCGGCGGCGAGCGCGCCTTGGCACGGCTCTTGTTTTGGTGAGGGGTGCCCGATTAGTCGCGCACGAGCGGCGCGTAGCCTGAGACGATGCTCGACAGCGCGAGAAAAAGTCTTCTCTCGAAAAAAATTCTCCCTAAGGAGCACCGCCAACAAGATGCAACAGAAAAAAGGACAGAAGGGCTTCTCGCTCGTCGAGTTGCTGATCGTCGTCGCGATCATCGGCATCATCGCCGCCATCGCCATCCCTAACCTGCTGGCTTCGCGCCGCGCCGCTAACGAGGCCAGTGCGATATCCAGCGTCCGCACCATCGGCAGCGCCGAGGCCACCTACGCCGCCACCTTCGGCAACGGTTCCTACGCTGACCTCTCGACGCTCGCCGGCCAGAAGCTGATTGACGGCGCCATCGCCACCGCGACGGCCTCCGCCCCCAAGAGCGGCTACAGCTTCCTCGTCAGCGGCGCGAACGGTTCCGGCTACACGAGCGGCGCCGCGCCGGCCAACTCCAACGTCGGCACCCGCATGTTCTCCTCGACCGAGGCGGGCATCATCTACGCCGCCACGGCGAGCGGCAGCACGCCGCCGAGCTCGACCTCCGGCACTCCCATCGGCAACTAACCCACCGGCCGCGTCGCATCCCGAAGGGGCGGAGAACTTACGCGCCGCCCCTTCGGGATTAACAACGGCCGGGACTCACACGCCGCGGCCACAACGAGCAACAGGATTCGCCTCATAGATAAGGAAGGAACAGAACCGTGCAACAGAAAAAAGGACAGAAGGGCTTCTCGCTCGTCGAGTTGCTAATCGTCGTCGCGATCATCGGCATCATCGCCGCCATCGCCATCCCCAACCTGCTCGCCTCCCGCCGCGCCGCCAACGAGGCTTCGGCCATCTCCAGCGTCCGCACCATCGGCAGCGCCGAGGCGACCTACGCCGCCACCTTCGGCAACGGCGCTTACGTTGACCTCTCGACGCTCGCCGGCCAGAAGCTGATTGACGGCGCCATCGCCACCGCGACGGCCTCCGCGCCCAAGAGCGGCTACTTCTTCGCCGTCAACGGCGCCAGCAACTCCGGCTACGTCAGCGGCGGCGTTCCCGCCAACGCCAACGTCGGCACTCGCATGTTCACCTCGACCGAGGCGGGCATCATCTACGCTGACGCGGCGGGCTCAGCCACCGCGGTGCCGAACGCCACGCAGGGCACCCCCATCGGCAACTAAGCCCCGGCCCACAAGTAAGAAGGGACGGAGGCCCGGACGCTCCGTCCCTTCTTGCTTGTAAGTCAGGCGGCCGAAGCCGCCGCCACGCCGTACAACGCCGCCCCGCACCGGCGGGAAAGAGCAGAGCCGTGGAACAGAGAAAAACACAGAAGGGTTTCTCGCTCGTCGAGTTGCTGATCGTCGTCGCGATCATCGGCATCATCGCCGCCATCGCCATCCCCAACCTGCTCGCCTCCCGCGTCGCCGCCAACGAGGCGTCCGCCATCCAGAGCATGCGCGTGGTCTCAAGCGCCGAGGCGACCTACGCCGCGACGCACGGCAACGGCGTCTACGGCGACCTCGCGGCGCTCGCCGGTCAGAAGCTCATAGACGGCGCCGTCGCCAGCGCCACCACCTCCGCGCCGAAGAGCGGCTACGGCTTCCTCGTCAGCAACCCGTCGAACGCCGGCTACATCAGCGCCGCCGCGCCGGCCAGCACGACGACGGGCACGCGTAACTTTACGAGCGACCAGTCGGGCATCATCTACGCCGCCACCGGCACGCCCGGCACCGTCCCGACCGCGACTTCGGGGTCGCCCATCGGCAACTAGACGCGGCCGCCGACTCGGCACGCGCCCCCCTCCGCCGCCGCCCCCCACGCGCGGCACGCACAGCACCGATGAAGAGCCGCCTCCGACGCATCCTGCGAGAGCCCCTCCTCCTGCCGGCGACGCTCTGGCCGCTCATCCTCTTTTCGCCGCACATCCCCGGACTGCCGCGCCCCTCGACCGGCGGCCTGCCTTGGCGGCAGGAACTCCTCCTCGCACTCCTCCTGAGCCTCACGCTCGGCCTCAAGGCCCTCCGCGCGCGACGCGACGCGCGCACGGCCTACGACTCCCGCCCGAACTTCCCCGTCCTCTTCGCCGCGCTCTTCGCCGCTTGGGCTTGGGCCTCGACGCTCTGGGCCGCGCAGCCCGCCGCGGCCGCACACTTCGCCTTCCAGTGGAGCGCCTACGCCGTCTTCTTCGCGCTGTTGACGCGAGCGGCGAGCGCGCCGCGTGTGGTGCGCGCCGCGTTCGTCTCGCTCTGCGCGGTCGTTTGGGTGCTCGGGCTCGCCTGCGCTTTGGAGTCTTGGCTCGGCGCGCCTCTGACCGACGGCAACATCCGCAGCGACCTGAAGCCGATCCTGCGCGGCTCGGGCGGCTTCGGCGAGATCATGGCCGTCTCTGTCTTCCTCTTCGCCGCGCCGGCCCTCTACCTGCGCAAGCCCAGACGCGCACTCCTCTGCGGCGCGACCTCCGCGCTCGCGCTGCTCGCGACGCTTCAGTCGTTAGAGCGCGCGCCGTTCGTCGGCTTCGTCGCGGGAATGCTGCTGGTCGCCGTCTTCCTCGTCTTTAAGAAGAACTGCCGCCCGCGCAGCACCGCGCGCGCGTTCGCGCTCCTCGCCGCGCTTCTTTGCGTGACACTGACGCAGGCGCTTCCACTGCCGCGCGAGCAGCAGCCGGGCTCGCCCGCGCCCCTGACGACCATCGCGCGCCTACAGGGCAGGCCGGGCGAAGAGGCGAACACGCACGTACGCTTTCTCTTCTGGGGCGTCGCGCTCGAAATGCTGCGCGCGCACCCGCTGCTCGGCGTCGGGGCGAACAACTACGCGGTTCACTTCGCCGAAGCTCGCGCCGTCTTCGCCGGGCGCTACCCCGACAGCGCGCTCCTCGGCCTGAACGAAAATTTCCTCACCGTCTACGCGCACAACGAGTACGTACAACTCACGGCCGAACTCGGCGTGCCCGGCCTGACGCTCTTCGTGCTGTTCGCCGCGGCGATGGTCTTCGCCTTCGCGCGAGCGCTCGGCGAACGGCGCGGGGTCGGCTTCGCGCAACGGCGTGGGGCGGGCTTCGCGCTCTGCGCGGCGGGCGGCATGCTGGCCTTCGCCGTCAGCTCCGGCGCCAGCGCTTCGTCGTTCAGGTATCTGGGCGGCGGCCTCGTCTTCTTCTTCGCGGCCTCAATCGTCAACTCCGTCTCGCGCCGCGTGAACGCAGTCGCCGACTCCGGCGCAGTACGCACGTCCTTACTGTCCCGCGCAGCGAATGTGCTATCGCCGCGAACGGCGGCTGTGCTGCCGCTCGCGCTGATGGCGCTGATGGTCTGCGACTGTTCGGCGAGGGCTTGGGCCGTCGTCCTGCACGGCCGCGCGCAGGCGACCGCCGAACGCGAACGCGCCGACAGTCTCTATCGCGCTTCGCTCCGCTGGAACGCTTCGAGCGCGGCCACGCATTTCGACTACGGCGTCAGGCTCGCCGCCGAAGGCCACGCGGCCGAGGCGCTGCCGCACCTGCGCTACGGCGTGGCGAACGGCTTCAACACTTCGGTCTGCTTCGCGCGCCTCGCCGCGGCCGAGGAGGCAGCCGGCGACTTGGAAGCTTCAGAGAAAACTCTCGCCTTCGCCGTGCGCGCCTACCCGCGCTCGGTCTTCGCGCGCGTGCGTCACGCGGCGGCGCTCGCGCGTCTGGGCAGGTCGGACGAGGCCGAGTTGGAAATGGCGGCCGCACTCCTGATAGACTCGCGCGGCGCGCGCGGCTGGCAGCAGTTGATCGAACGCGACATAGACCCGGCCGTCGAGGCCGCCAGACGCGACCCCGGCATCGCCATGCCCGGCGAGCTCGCCCCGCAGGAGGGCGTCTTCGCCGTCTTGGACGAGAACGAGCGTCGCTTCCCCGAGGCCGCGGGCACGGGCTGGCGCGCGCGCATGCGCTCACACATCCTGCAATGAACAGCGAACTCTCGATGACACAGAATGGCGCCGTGAACGAGTCGGGGCGGCGGGCGGAAGCGGCCGGCGTCTCGGAGTCGGGCGCGCACTCAAGCATGGCGGGCCGCGTCGGCGCCATCGCGCGCAACACCTTCCGCGAGGCCGTGCGCGACCGAGTGCTCTACAACCTCGTCCTCTTCGTGCTGCTCCTGACGGGCGGCGCGGTCTTCCTCGGCGAGCTTTCGGCGGCGCAGGAGGAGAAGATAATCGTGGACATGGGACTGTCCGCGATGCTTCTGTTCGGCGTCTTCATCGCCATCTTCGTCGGCGTCGGGCTCGTCTACAAAGAGATTGAGCGGCGAACCATCTACGCCATCTTCTCGAAGCCGGTCGGGCGCGGCGAGTTTCTGCTCGGCAAGTACCTCGGCCTATGTCTGACGCTCGCCGTCAACGTCGCCGTGATGGGCGCGGGCGTCTCGCTGGCGCTCCTCTACGTGCGCGGCGGCTGGCACCCGCTGGTGCTCGACATCTGGCCGGCGGTCGCGCTTCTTTACGTCGAGCTGATGATACTCGTCGCGGTCGCGCTTCTCTTCTCTTCCTTCTCAAGCCCCGCGCTCTCGGCGCTTCTGACCTTCTTCGTCTTCGTCATCGGCCACTTCAGCGCCGAGCTTAAAAACCTCTCGGCGACCGTCGGCGGCGGCGCCTCGCGCTTCGTCTTCGCGGCCGTCTACTACCTTCTGCCGAACCTCTCTAACTACGCCTACATCACCGCCGCTTCGCACGGCCAGAGGCCGACGGCCGCCAACTTCGCGGCGGCAGTCCTCTACGGCCTCGCCTACATCGCCGTGCTGCTCGCGGCCTCGACGCTCGTCTTCAAGCGGCGCAACTTCAAATGAACTCGCCGGAAGAAAGGACAGTCGGAAGCGCCGAGCGCACGCGCGACGTTCTGCTCGCGCTCGTCGTCGCCGTCGGCCTCGCCTCCTGCTTTGGCCTCGCGCGCTGGCTCGACGCCAACAGGCCGAAGGAAGACCCCTTCCTGACTTACGAGGAGACGTACGTCAGCCCCGAGACGGCGCGGCGCATGAGCCTCGCCTTCAACGGGCTCGCGGCCGACTGGTACTGGCTGCGCTCGCTCCAATACGTCGGGCGCAAGATTGACGCTTACAACGGCTCGTTCACGCTCGACGACATGAGCCCGCTCGGCATACGCAACCTCGGCGCGATGCTTGAGCAGGCGACGACGCTCGACCCGCAGTTCACGGCCGCCTACGAGTTCGGCGCGGTCGTCCTGCCTTCGATTGACCGCGACGCGGCCGTCCGCCTCGTCACCAAAGGCATCCGCGACAACCCCGGCGACTGGCGGCTCTACCAGCACCTCGGCTACATACACTGGCAGGCCGGGCGCTACGCCGAGGCCGGCGAGGCTTACGCGGCGGGCGCGCGTCTGCCCGGCGCGCCCGACTGGATGGGCGCGATGGCCGCGCAGATGACGCTCCGCGGCGGCAGCCCCGAGGTCGCGCGCGAGACATACCTGCGCATGTACGAGGAGGCGTCCGACGGGCAGGTGCGCGCACTCGCCGCGCAACGCCTCGCGCAGCTCGATTCGCTCGTCGAGCGCGAAGTGATACGCCGCGTGCTCGCGGACTTTCGCGCGCGCGCCGGTCGTTGCCCCGCCAACTGGCGCGAGGCGGCGCCGCTGCTGCGCACCGCGAGGTTGAGGGTTGACGCCGCGGGCCAGCCGCTCGACCCGACCGACGTTCCGTACGCGCTCGACGCAGCCGCCTGCGACGTGCGGCTCGGCGAGCAGTCGAAGATTCCGAGAAAGTGACCGACAGTGAAGTTCGAGGACTCAAGGACGATGACGCACGCGGTAGAGATTAACAACCTGACGAAGGACTACGAGGTCGGCTTCCTGCGCAAGCGCAAGGTGCGCGCGCTCGACGGGCTTTCGCTAGAGGTGGAGCGCGGCGAAATCTTCGGCTTCCTCGGCGCCAACGGCGCGGGCAAGACGACGACGCTCAAGCTGCTCATGCGCCTCATGTACCCGACCGCGGGCGGCGCGCGCATACTCGGCCGCGACATCGGCGACACCTCGATGCACGCACAGATCGGCTACCTGCCCGAGCACCCGTACTTCTACGACTACCTCACGGCGCGCGAGCTTCTCGAATACTGCGCAGAGCTTTTCGGCTACGCGCGCGCCGAGCGCAGGCGCCGCGCGGCCGACCTGCTCGCGCGCGTGCGCCTCGAAGAGAAGGCTTGGGACAAGCAGCTCCGCAAGTTCTCCAAGGGCATGCTGCAACGTGTCGGGCTCGCGCAGGCGCTCGTCAACGACCCGTCGGTCGTCTTCCTCGACGAGCCGATGTCGGGCCTCGACCCCGTCGGCCGCCGCGAGGTGCGCGACCTCATCGCGTCTCTGCGCACGACGGGCACGACCGTCTTCCTCTGCTCGCACATCCTCTCCGACGTGGAAGTGCTCTGCGACCGCGCGGCCGTGCTGCGCAAAGGCAGGCTCGCGCACATCGGGCGGCTGGACGAGTTGCGCGAGACGGGCGGCGAAAGGCCGATGGAGGTCGTCGTTTCTTTAACTGACGCCGCGCGCCTCGAAGCCGCGCTACAAACTCTCGGCGGCGCGCGCCTGACGGCCACGCCCGGCGGCGCGCGCGTCGAAGTCCCCTCCGAGTCGGACGTGGACGAAGTCCTCCGCGCCGTGCGCGGCTCGGGCGCGCGCCTCGTTGCCGTCCACCCGGTCGGCAACCCGTTAGAAGAACTGTTCGTTGGCGAAGACAAGTAGACAGTAGTCAGTAGTCAGTAGGAATACAAAGCGGCGCGCACGGCCTGAAGGCTGAAGCGCGCCGCGATATTTTTCTACTGACTACTGTCTACTGACTACTGTCTACTATTTGAACCTCACGCCGGTCAGTTCGAGCTTGAGCTGCGCGGGGCTTTTGTCGGAGGGGAAGTTGAGGCCGATGGCGGGCGAGGCGGTCTTGTTCGTCTCAAGCTCCTGCTCGGTGACGTAGGTGCGCTCGCGTATGACGTTGCCCTTGAGGTCGAGCCCGGCGGCGTGGAACTCAAGGCCGTTGACCGTGCGCCCCGTGAAGTTGCGCACCGTCGGCTTCATGGTCACGACGTAGTTGCCGAGCGCGTTCGCCCCGATGGTCGCGTTCTCGTCCGGGTCGAAGTCAACGACGAGCTTGTTGCCGGGCCAGTCCGTCGAGCCGGGGCGGATGGCGTTCGCCAGTTTCTCCTCGCCCGGCTTCTGCGTCGGCCGCGTCGCGAGGTACGCGAGCCCGCCGATGAGCAGCAGCGCCAGCACCGCCACGCCCGCGTAGATTACGAGATGCGACTTGTCCGGCTCCACCCGCCTCTCGCCGAACGAGGCCATCGGCACGGGGCTCGGCGATTCGACCGGCGTGGTGATAATCGGCTTATCACGTTCGTCCATGTGAATCCCTCTCTCAGACGGCGCGCAGGCGGCGCGGCGCTCCCTCCTTCGGCTGCCCTTCGCGGGGCGCGACGAGCGAGCCGGTGCCGGTGCGCGGGCGAGCCTCGCGCGGCCAAGTGATGCGGAAGCGGCTGCCCTCGTTCTGCCGGCTCGAGACCGTAATCTCGCCGCCGAGCAGCTCGACGATGCGGCGCGTGATGGCGAGGCCCAGACCCACTCCGTTGTAGGAGCGCGTCAGACGGTCGTCCACCTGCCGGAAGCCGTCGAAGATGTAGGCGAGCGCGTCGCTCGACATCCCTATGCCTGTGTCAGTGACCTCAATATACCACGCCGCGGCGCCGGCCGCGCCCGCGCTCACCGCGACCGTGCCGGCCGAGGTGAACTTCAGCGCGTTCGAGACGAGACACGACACGACCTGCGTCAGCTTCCGCCTGTCCGTGACTACGCTCCCGACCTCGGGCGAGATGTCCACCTTCAACTCGATCTTCTTCTCGCGCGCCTCCGACTCGAAGCCGCGCGCCACGCGGCCGACCACGTCCTTCACCTCAATCCTTTCGAGGTGCAGCGCCGAGTGGCCCGCCTCCAAACGCGAGTAGTCGAGCATGTCGTTGACCATCTCAAGCAGGGCGCGCGCGTTGCGCTCCATGCGCCCGACGGCGTCCGTCTGTAGCGGCGCGAGCGGCATCGCCGGGTCGCGTGCGAGCAACTGGCAGAGGCCGATGATGACGTTCAAAGGCGTCCGCAGCTCGTGGCTCATGTTGGCGACGAAGGCGGACTTCAGACGGTCGTGCTCGCGCAGGCGCCCGTAGGCCGAGAGCAGTTCGTCGTGCCTGCGCACGTCGTCCGTGATGTCGCGGAAGACGACGACCACGCCCTCCGCCGTCCCGCCCTCGCCTCGGAGCGGCGTCGCGCTCACCGAGAGCGCCCGCTCGCCGCCGTCGCGGCGGACGACCTTGTACTGCTCGGCCGAGACGTGCTCGCCGTTCGTCAGCGCGCGGCAGATGGGCGTCTCCTCGGCCGCCAGCACGCGCCCCGAAGTGTCGCGCAGAGTCATGTCAACTATCAGAGCCTTGACGCCGCCGTCGAACTCGCCCGGCCTTCGGCCGAGCACGCGCGCCGCCGCGGCGTTCAGGCGGTAGCGCCCGGCGCGGTCTATGATGACGACGCCCTCCTCCATCTGGTTGATGACGCTCGCCAGCTCTGCCGCGCGCGTCTTCTCCGCGGCGAAGGCGGCGGTCGCCAGACGCTCGGCGCGCACGCGCTTCGACACTTCGGAGAGGATGAGGATTAGATCGCCGCGCCCCTCGGTTTGTTCCGTCACGGGCCAGACCGTCACGTCCCAGAACTTCTGCCCTTCGTCGTCAGAGCTTTCGGGATTGCCGACAGCGCGACTCTCATCATTAACCGCCGCGAGCCTGAGCGGCAGGCCATAGTTGACGAACGCACGGCGCGTGCGGCGCACGTCCTCGACCACGTCGCTCAGGACTGAGAGCCCGGCGGCGGCTTCATAAAGGCCGCGCCCGGTCAACTCAACGGCCTCGCGGCCGGTCATGCACGCGAAGGCCGAGTTGACCTTGCGCACGTAGAGCTTCGCGTCGAGCACGACGACGCCGAGCGGGAGGCTGTCGAGCACTTCGCCGATGAACGCGCTCTGGCGGCGTACGGCGTCGAACTTCGACTCAAGGCTCTCGGCCATCGCGTTAAAGTTCTGCGCGAGCGCCCCGACCTCGTCGTCCGTCTCCACGGGCGCGCGCTCGTCCAGCTTCCCCTCGCCGAGCACCGAGGCCGAAGTTGCCAGACTCCGAATCGGCTTCGTGAAACGCCCGACCGCCCACACCGCGATCAGGCACGAAGTCCCGAGCGTCAGAACCCACGCGATGCCCAACAGAAGTATCGAGCGCCCCGCGGGCGTCCCCGCAGGCGCCGGCACGCCCGCCGCGACGCTCCAACCCGTCGGCTGCGTGCGCGTGACCGAGGTGACGCGGCTCGTGCCGTCGCTCCAAACTTCGAGGCCGGGCCGCTCGGGGAGTTCGGGCGGCGCGGGCGTCTGCGCCCCCGAGCGCAGAGGCACGAGGCGCCCGTGCGAGTCGTAGACGGCGACGACGGCCTGCGCGCCCGGCCTCGCGCGCCGCGTCAGGCGCGTGTAAAGCTCGCGCGCCTCGGACTGTGAAATGGACTGCGGGTCTGCGGCCCAGTCGGGATGCGCTTCGAGCGAGGATTCGAGCGCGCCGGCCGCGGCTTCGGCCTCGACGCGCGCGATTGCCGCCGACTGGTCGTTGAGGCTCTTGCGGTACGTGTAGAGTTGGTAGAGGCCGACGATGAGCAGCGGCAGCGAGAGCAGCGCCAGCATCAGGAGGAGTCTGGTGCGCACGTCGAGCGCGCTCTGTTCTCTCTTCAACACCGTCAGAAATCAACCTTCCCGCACGAAGATTCTCGGGCCGTGACCGAGCCGCCGAGCGGCTAATGCCTCCGGCGCGGGGGCGGCCAGACCGAACCGCGAGTCGGGATCACGGGTCGAAGGCTCACCGCGTAGACGAGAATCGCTTCCGCGATCAACTCGTCGAAGAAACGGTTCGTGCGCCGGAGCGCGTCGTGCAGGGCGCCGAGGTCATCGCCGAGCACGGCCGGCGCCCTCTGCCAAAGAAACTCGCACAAAGTATCCCGCAGAAGCATCAACTCGCGTGCCACTTCGTCTACCAGCGCACCCTGCTGAAAGCGCGTCTGTGCGACAACGCGCAGACGGCGCGCGGCCTCGGAAATCTCCTCGGCGCCCGCGCGCTCGTCGAGCAGGTAGGCCAGCTCGTCCGACACTTCGGGGACGTGCCCGACCAACTCGCGAAAAGTCAGCAGCGTCGCGAGGTCTGTGCGGCGTTCGCGGTAGATTTCGTCAACCCACGCGCGGGTCAGTGGGTCGAGGTGCTGTCGGAAGAGTGTGGAGAACCGGCGCGGCATGTGTGAAGCCGTCAGCATTCAGCTTTGAGCGTTCAGCATTCGGCGGGCAGCTTTCAGCTTAAAGCCTTCGGCCTTCGACCGTCAGAAATCAGACAGAGGCGTCCGGCTTTTGTGTTCACGAAGCGTTCGCTTGAAGTAAAGCTTGAACTTTTCAGACGCGAGCCGGCGACGCGTTCCGACCGGAGTTAATCAACGGCCAACACCGGCCCCGGCTGAAAGCTGACCGCCGAATGCCGAAAGCTATTTCACAGTCATTCGGTCGAGGAGCTGGACGAGTTGGTCGAAGTCAATCGGCTTCGTGACGTACTCGTTGCAGCCGGCGGCGAGCGCTTCGGCGTGAAAGTCCGCGGAGTCGTGCGCCGAGACGGCGACGATGGGCACGCGGCCCAAGCCCTCCTGCGTGCGTATGCGGCGCGTGGCGGCTAGGCCGTCGAGCTGCGGCAGGCTCAAGTCCATCAGGATTATGTCGGGGCGCTCGCTGGCGGCCATCTCGACGGCCTGATTGCCGTTGACGGCCTCGACGACGCGGTAGCCGCTCATTTCGAGTAAACGCCTCATCATAAAGCGGTTATCCTCGAAGTCTTCGACAACGAGGACGACGGGGCGCCCGTCTTCCCTCTGTTCGCTCACGCGCTCGGCCTCCTGCTCTCCGTTCGCCGTCAGAATACCCATCGCTCGTTCACCCCACGTATGACTAGCAAACACTCAATTTTTTTGTTAAGATGCGCATCGAAACGCGACACAAAAAACAACGGCACTTGGGTTTAATTAGTACATGACCCAAGCTACTCGGACGCCTTCCGTCCCGCAGACCTCTTCCCGGCGGAGGGCCGAACTGGCGGCATGAAGCCTTTAAAAACCGAGTTACAAGATGCTGAGACGCTCCGCGACCTCGGGAGCGCGTCCGTGCAGATCGTGCACGACCTCAAAAATCAGCTCAACGGTCTCAAACTCTATGCCACGTTCCTACGCAAGCGCATGGAGAAGTCGGAGCGCCCGGCGGACGAGCTTGAGACCATGGCGAAGCTCATCTCGGGGTTGGAGCGCGCCGCCGCCGACATGACCGTTCTCGTACGCTACGGCCGCGCGCTCGAACTGCGCCGACAGCCGGGCACAGACCTCGTGCGGCTGCTCGCGGACTCTTCCGACGGCGCGCGCGTCGAGGCGGACGGCGACGCCTACGAAGGCGACTTCGACCCGGTTCTGCTCGGCGAGGCTTTGAAGAGTATCACAGCGGGAGCCGGCGCGGGGTCTGCGAACGGCGACGACAGGGCTGCGGCCCCCGTCCGTCTCCGGCGCGAAGGCGCGGCGGCCGTCGTCGAGTGGCCGGGCGCCGCCGACGTGAGCGCCGACGAAGACCCTTTCCGCAGCCTCGCGGGCGCGCAGGGCTTACGGATGGCGCTCGCCGCCAAAATCATACGCGCGCACGGCGGCGAGGTCGGGCGCGAGGGCGCGGTGCTTCGCGCGCGCCTGCCGCTGCAATGAGTTTGAGAACAAGCAGGGTTGAAATCATGAGCGCCGTGCGGAGGGTTGTCAGCGCTCTCCTCGCAATCAGCCGCGCGGCGTCCCGAACTCATCCATTCAAGAGGGAGAGACGAAGTGGAACGTAAGGACGTACGAATTCTGGTCGTTGACGACGAGCCGATGATGGCCGACTCGCTCAAGCAGAACCTTGCCGAGGAGGGCTACTCCGTGGACACGGCGGCGAACGGCGCGCAGGCCGTCGAGCTGTTCGACGGCAGCGGCCATCACCTCGTGGTCTGCGACCTGCAACTGCCCGACAAGGACATGAACGGCCTCGACGTGCTCAAGCACATCAAGGACACGCGCCCCTCGACCGAGGTCATCGTGATGACCGGCTATGGCACGGTCGAGCGCGCCGTGGAGGCGACGAAGGCCGGCGCCTTCTGGTTCCTCGAAAAACCTTTCGACTTCGAGGTGCTGCTGCCTCTGGTCGAGAAGGCGCTTGAGCGGCGCGACCTTTTGGAGCAGACGACGGTGATGCGCCAGCGCTTGGCTACGCGCACCGAGTACTTCAACATCATCGGCTCGTCGAAGGAGATGCAGACCATCTACGAGACCATCGAGTCGGTGGCGAAGTCGGACGCCAACGTCCTCATCGTCGGCGAGTCGGGCACGGGCAAGGAGCTCATAGCCAACGCCATCCACTACAACTCGCTCCGCGCCAAGAAGCCCTTCATCAAGGTTAACTGCGCCGCGCTCCCCAAAGAACTCATCGAGTCGGAACTCTTCGGCCACACCAAAGGCGCCTTCACCGGCGCGCACGCAGACAAGGACGGGCTCATCCAGCACGCCGAGCAGGGCTCGCTGCTGCTCGACGAAATCGCCGAGATGCCCGTCGAGCTACAGCCCAAGCTCCTGCGCGTGTTGCAGGAGCGCAGCTACCGCAAGCTCGGCTCGGAGAGGACGTACCCCGTAGACTTCCGCCTCATCACCTCGACGAACCGCCTGCCGGCCGACGCCATCCACGACGGCCTGCTGCGCGACGACCTCTTCTACCGCATCTCGACCATCACGATTCACGTGCCGCCCCTGCGCGAGCGCTCGGAGGACATACAACTCCTCGCCGAGCACTTCCTCAAGATGTACGCGCGCAAGTACCAGCGCGCCATCAACGGCATCTCGCAGTCGGCCTACCAGCGTCTGTTCTCGCACGCGTGGCCCGGCAACGTCCGCGAGTTGCAGAACGTGGTCGAGCGCGCGGTGCTCTTGGCGAAGAACAACAAGATCGAGCCCGTAGACCTGCCCTTCGACAACGGCTCGCTGCCGGAGAAGAACGCGGCCGGCGCGAACTGGGACGTGCCGCCCAACATGACGCTCGAAGAGATCGAGAAGTTCGTCATCGAGCGCACGCTCCAACGCACGGGCGGCAACAAGCAGGCCGCGGCGAATCTCTTGGGGATTTACCGCCCGCGCCTCTACTCGAAGATCAAGAAGTACAAGATAGACATCCCCGCGCTCACGGCTTCGTAAACAGGCGGCCGTGACGCAGCCATCAAGCGGCCGCCGGAGGCGGAGGCAGAATAGAGCCCGGGTGCCAACCCCGGGTCAGGCCGTTGATAAAGACGAAAGAGCCCCGGAGAGGCGATAGCTCAAACATCTATCGCCCCTCCGGGGCTCCGTCATTCTCTGCCGCTCGTTACCCGGCGTTGCGCTGCGCTCCACGCCGGGCTCTATGCTGCCCGCCCCCTCGGGGGCTGCGGGCCACTCTCACTCAATCCACCTGATACGTCGCGACGCTCGTCGGAGTCTCGAAGCAGCGGACTTTGTAGACGCGGACGCGCTCGTCGCCGACGCGGGAGGAGACGCGTTCGAGGATGTAGCGGGCGAGGTTCTCGGCCGAGGGGTTTAGCTCTTCGTCGAAGGGCGGAAGCTCGTTGATGTTGCGGTGGTCGAGGTAGGCGACCACCTCGTCGGCCGCCGTCTTCAGTTCGCCGAAGTCAACGAGCAGACCGATGTTGTCCAGCTCGCTCCCGTGCGCGTAGATTTCGATCTTGTAGTTGTGCCCGTGCAGGTTCTCGCACTTGCCCTTGTAGCCGCGCAGTTGGTGCGCGCTCGAAAAGTTGCGCTCGATCATCACCTCGAATTGTCCGGCCACAGAATAACTCCCCGAGTTAACAGTCTGATTTTATGACGCGAGTATAACACGGCGACGCGCACGCTAAAGGCGGGGCGGGACGCTCGGCTGCGTCCCGCCCCGCCTCTGGGTCTGCCCCCTTTCCGGCCCGCCGGCCGTCACTTCATGCAGGTCGTGTTGTCGCCGTTGACGAGTACGCTCATGGGGTTGACGGTGCTGTCGCCGAGAAGTATCCCGTCGCCGTAGAGGGTACTGTCGCCGAGCAGAATCCCGTCTCCCAGAAGGATTGCGTCGCCCAGCAGTATCCCGTCGCCGAGCAGCATCCCCGAAGGCAGGAAGACGGCCTGATTCTGCCAAGGGCGCGAGTCGCCGAGCAGTATCCCGTCGCCGAGCACGATGCTGTCGCCGAGGAGGATGCCGTCGCCGAGCACGATGCCGTCGCCGTACATAATCCCGTCGTCGTACAGCATGCCGAGGCCGTAGACCTTCTGATATTTGGTGATGAGGTCTGTGCCGCGCGCGTAGGCGCGGCCAAAGCCGACGGCCTGCGACCAGTCGAAGGTCGTCCCGCCGACGGTGGACTTCGGATCCGGCGCGGCGCCGTTCAGGAGCGGCGCGCCGAGCGGCGTCGCGGCCGACAGGTCTGTGCGGATGAGCTTCGCGAGGCGGACGGCGCCTTCGACGTTGAGTTGGCCCGCGCCCTGCTCCAATTGGTTGAAGCCCGCGAGCGGCTGCGCCGTGTAGGCGAGCACGAGTTTCACCATGTTCGGCGTGAGCTTCGGGTTGGCCTGCAAGAGCAGCGCCGCGGCGCCCGCGACGACCGGCGTCGCCATCGAGGTTCCCGACAGGTACATCATCTTCTGGTTGTCCGTCAGGTAGACCTTCGAGTCGAGCGGGTACGAGGCCGCCAGAGAGTTGCCGATTGCCTCGGCCGAGTTGATCTTGTTGCCGGGCGCGACGAGGTCGGGCTTGACGAGGTTGTCGTAGTGGCGCACGCCCGAGGCGTCGGTGTAGTAGCCGCGGGTCGGCCCGCGCGAGCTGTAGGTCGTCACGATGTCGTCGGCGCGCGAGTCGGTGCCGAACGTGTTCGACGAGCCGACAGTGACGGCCGAGGGCTCGTCGCCGGGCGAGTGGATGAGGCCGTAAGCCTTCTGCCCCGCCGCGGTCTTCCCGTCGTTGCCGGCGGCGGCCACGACGACCACGCCCGCGTCAACCAGCTTGCGGACGGCGACGCAGAGCGGGTCGGTCTTGTAGGACTGGACGGCGGGCGCGCCGAGGCTGAGGTTGACGACGCGCACGTTGTAGGCCGCGCGGTTGGCGAGCAGCCAGTCGAGCGCGGCCAGCACGTTCGAGACCTTGCCCACGCCCTGCCGGTTGAGTACGCGCAGGTTGACGATGTTCGCGTTGTAGGCGACGCCCTCGTATCTGCCGCTGGTCGGCGAGCTGAGGCCGGCGGCGATGGCCGCGACGTGCGTCCCGTGGCCGTAGGGGTCGCCGGTCGTGCCCTCACCCGTGAAGTCCCTGCTGAACGTCACCTTCCCCGACGCGTTGAAGGACTTGTGCGTCGTGTCTATGCCAGAGTCCACGACGGCGATGGTGACGCCCGTGCCGTCGAGCGTGTAGGTCTTCCCCTTCGCGTTCACTTGGTTTCGCACGGCCGTCGCGCCGGTCGTCAGGGAGACGTGCCCGGCGGCCGCCACCTCGTGGTCGAGCGAGACGGACGCGACCTCCGCGTGGAAGGCGGCCAGCTCCTCGACGGCGGCGAGGGGCAGCTCGACCGCGACCGAGCCCAGATTCTCGAAGCGCCCCTTGACGTGGACGCCGTTGCGGTTGAGGAAGGCCCTGAGCTGCCCGCCCTCTTCGCCGTCGAGCGTGAGCACGACCTCGACCCTGTCTTCAGCGCCGTGCTTCGCGCGCAGTTTTTCTCTGAGGTCGGGCGAGAGCTTGTCGGCGAGCGCGCCGGCCCCGTCCTTTTTGGACGCGCCCGCGGCGTGCGAAACGTTCGTCCGCGGCAGCGCGAAGAGCGCCGCCAGCCCGAGCGCGAGTGTCAGAGCCAGCAGGCGCCTGTAATGTTTCGTCACGAGGGGGGTCTTCATGACTTCGATTCCTTCCGAACAGTCACCGCAAGGGCGCGGGAGATTCGCCTAGTGGCGCCGGGCGGCGGACGGCCGCCGGAATCCGCGCTGGAAATTGCATCCCGCGTGCCGCCGCGAAGACGTTAGAATTTTCAGGAATTTTAGTTCGGGGGCGAGGCCCTTCGGTCAGGATGAGCGCGCTGGCGGGTCAGTTTGAACGGCCGTCCGGGTAATTTGAACGAGGCGCGCGGGGTTTCGTCTGCCTTCGAGGCGCGCGGGGTCAGAGAACTTTCGTCTCGTCCGACTCGAACACCGCGGCCGCCTCCGAGAGGTCGGAGGTGACGCGGCAGGGCGGAAGCGACTGTAGGAAGAGGCGGCCGTAGGCGGCCGTGCGCAGGCGCGGGTCGAGGACGGCGAGCAGCCCGCGGTCTGTCGCCGAGCGGATGAGGCGGCCGAGCCCCTGCTTCAAAGTGATGATGGCCTGCGGGACGCTGTACTCGTAGAAGGACGAGCCGCCCTGCTCCTCTATGAAGCGCTGGCGCGCGGCGACGACCGGGTCGGTCGGGACGGCGAAGGGCAGCTTATCAATGATGACGCACGACAACTGCTCGCCGCGCACGTCCACGCCCTGCCAGAAGCTCGAAGTGGCGAAGAGCACGGCGTTCGGTGTCGAACGGAATTTTTCGAGCAGCCCCGCCTTCGCCATGCTCCCCTGCACGAAGCAGGGGAAGTCAACTTCCGTGTTGACGCGCTCGTAGAGGGCGCGCATCCCGCTCAAACTCGTCGAGAGGACGAAGGCGCGGCCCCGCGAGACGTTCAGCAGCGCGACGACTTCGGCGGCCGCGCGCTCTATCCAATCCGGGTTGCGCGGGTCGGGCATGCGCGGCGGGAGGTAGAGCACGGCCTGCTCCTCGTAGTTGTACCCCGAAGGTGCGACCAGCTCGTCCGTCTTCCCCTCCCCGTCTCCTTCAGCGCCTTCTTCATCATCAACCGGCGCGGCGAGGCCGAGGCGCTGCTTGATGAAGTCGAAGCTTCCCGCGCTCGCGAGCGTGGCCGAGGTGAGCACGACCGTCTCGACGCGGTCGAAGAGCTTGTCTTGAAGCAGCGTCGAAACGTCTATCGGCGAGGCGCGCAGAAACGTCCCGCGACCGCGGCGCTCAATCCAGTAGACGTAGCGGCGGTCGTCGCCCGCGACGATGAACTCAAGGGAGAAGCGCGCCTCGCGTATGCGCCGCAGAAGGTTCTCGACCTCGGGCGGCTTCTCGCGCAGCACGTCGAGCGTCGTCTCCATGCGCTGTAGCGCGCCGTCGAGCGCGAGGTAAGCGTCGCCGAGCGGCGTCGCCTCCACCTCACCCGAGCGGTTGCGGCGCGCGAACGTTCCGGGCGCGAGCGGGAAGCGCCCCTCTTCAATCCGCGACTCGCGCGCGAAGCCCATCCAGAACTGCTCGGCGAAGCGCGAGACGCGTGCGGAGGCGCGCGTCAACTCGCGGTTAGTGGCCACGTCCGTTACGGGGAGCATCTGCAAGTCGCGCAGCATGTCCTCGATCTGGAAGTTCGACATCTGAAAGCCGAAGTACTCGGCCGCCACGTCCTCGACCTGATGCGCCTCGTCGAAGATGACGGCCGAGTAGTCGGGGATGACCTGCCCGAACTCGCCGCCGCGGAGCGCGAGGTCTGCGAAGAAGAGATGGTGGTTGACGATGACGATGTCCGCGTCGGTCGCGCGCTGGCGCATGCGCGTGATGTAGCAGGCGTCGTACTCGGCGCACTTCTGCCCCGTGCAGATTTCCGAGCGCGCGTCTATGTGTCGCCAGAAGCTGAGTGTCTCGGGAAGGTCTGTCAGCTCGGCGCGGTCGCCCGACGCGGAGTCGCGCGACCAGCGGCGCACGGCGTCGAAGTAGTCAACGTCTTCGAGCCCTTCGAGGATGGGCGAAGTCTCGGCGCGCTTGACGCGGCTCAGGCAGACGTAGTTCGAGCGCCCCTTCATGTAGGCGGCCGTGAACTTCTTCGGCAGCACGCGCTGTAGGAAGGGGATGTCCTTCTCCATCAACTGCTCTTGCAGGTTCTTCGTGCCCGTCGAGATGACGACGCGCCCGCCGCGCGCGACGGCCGCGGCCACGGCCGGGACGAGGTACGCTAAGGTCTTCCCCGTCCCCGTGCCGGCCTCCACAATCAGATGGCGCCGCTGCTCGAAGGCGCGCAGCACGGCCTCGGCCATCTGGACTTGGCCGGGCCGGTACTCGTAGTCGGGGTGCGCGCGGGCGATGAGGCCGCCGGGGCCGAAAATCTCTTCCATAGTGAAAAGGCCAGCAGTCAGTATAAAGGCTGTGCCTTTACGTTGACTACTGGCCGTGTCGTCGTCGGGACGCGAGGCCCGTTACTGCGTGTCTTCGGACGGGTCAACCTGCTCGGCCTCGCCGGCCGCGGTCTCGTCGAAGCCCGGCGCGTCTTCGAGGCTGCCCTCGGACGGGTCTACTTCTGTACCGGGATTCCTTGACATGGCTGTTCCTCCTTCTGGTGAAGCGGCGTCGCTGCGCAGAGGCGCCGCGGGGCAAGTTGAACGCGCACGCCCCGCGCCGGGGCGTTTCAAACCTGTGTGCCGCCGTGGACTGACGCCGACGCGCCGCCCGTTAGTCGCCGCCTGCCGCCCCGTTCGCCTCAGCCTCGGTTCTCTGTTGCAGGCGGCGCGGGTAGAGCGGGAAGCGGGCCGCGAGTTCGTGGACTGACTCGCTGACGCGCGCCCTGACCTCTTCCGACTCGGGGTCGTGCAGCACGGCCGCGATGAGCCGCGCGACCTGTCGCATCTCCTCCTCGCCCATGCCGCGCGTCGTGAGCGCGGGCGTGCCGAGGCGTACGCCCGAGGCGATGAAGGGCTTGTTGGTGTCGAAGGGGATGGTGTTCTTGTTGGCGGTGATGCCCGCGGCTTCGAGCGCCTTCTCGGCGACCTTGCCGGTCACGCCCTTGCCGCCCATGAACACGTCCACGAGGACGAGGTGGTTGTCCGTGCCGCCCGAGACGAGCCGGAAACCCTGCTCCTGAAGCTCGTCCGCGAGCGCGCGTGCGTTCGAGAGTATGCGCTGCTGGTAGTCTTTGAAGTCGTCGCGCAGGGCTTCGCCGAAGGCGACGGCCTTCGCGGCGATGATGTGGACGAGCGGGCCGCCCTGTATGCCGGGAAAAACTTTCCTGTCCACGTCGGCCGCGTAGTCCGCTTTACACAGGATGAGTCCGCCGCGCGGGCCGCGCAGGGTCTTGTGCGTCGTCGTCGTGACGTAGTCTGCGTGAGGGACGGGCGAAGGATGAAGGCCGGCGGCGACGGGGCCGGCGATGTGCGCGATGTCGGCCATGACACGCGCGCCGACCGAGCGCGCAATCTCGCCTATGCGCGCGAAGTCAATGATTCTCGGGTAGGCCGAAGCGCCGCAGACGATGAGCTTCGGGTTGTGCTCGCGCGCGAGCCGTTCGAGCTCGTCGTAGTCTATCTGCTCTGTCTCGCGCGAGACGCCGTACTCGACGACCTTGTAGCTGAAGCCGGAGAAGTTCAGAGGGTGGCCGTGCGTGAGGTGGCCGCCGTGCGAGAGGTTCATCCCGAGTATCGTGTCGCCGTACTGCAAGGCCGCGAGGTAGACGGCCATGTTCGCCTGCGAGCCCGAGTGCGGCTGGACGTTGGCGTGCTCGGCGCCGAAAATCTCCTTCGCGCGGTCTATGGCCGCCTGCTCGACCACGTCGGTAAACTCGCAGCCGCCGTAGTAGCGCTTCTTCGGGTAGCCTTCCGCGTACTTGTTGGTGAAGACCGAGCCCATCGCTTCGAGCACGGCCTCGGAGACGAAGTTCTCCGAGGCGATTAGCTCAAGCCCCTCGGCCTGACGGCGCACTTCGTCCGCGACGGCGCCCGCGACGAGCGGGTCAACCTCGGCCAAAGGCGCGTTCAAAAGGTCGCTCATCCTCTCAACTCCTCCCGGCACGACTCCGACAGATTAACGGCCTGTTTTTAAGCGGCCTGATGTTACATCACGCCCCGCCGCGCCGCAACGGGCTTTTCGAGAAACGGACGCTGTCAGACGTTAACTGCGTAAGCGTCGTAGTCGAAGACGAGCGACAGCAGACGCCGCCCCACTGCTTCGGGGACGGACGAGAGGAGGCGCGCGCGCAGGGCTGTGGCCGCGCGGCCCTCCAACTGCCCGACGGCGCCGTAGAGACGCGAGTAGCGCGCGACACGCTCGGCGCGTCTGCGCCTGAGTGATTCGTAGGCTGGCAGAGCGCGCGCAGCGTCGCCGTACTTCGCGAGGCAGCGCGCCAGCACGGCCGCGTCTTCGACGGCCTGACAGCCGCCCTGCCCGAGGTTCGGCGTCATCGGATGAACCGCGTCGCCGAGCAGCGTCGCGCGCCCGCGCACCCATGCGCCAGCCGCCGTTCGGTCGTAGGCGGCGTTGCGAAGGATGTGCTCGGAGGGCGTCGCCGCGATGAGTTCGGGCACGGGCGAGGGCCAGCCTTCGAAGAGCCGCGAGAGTTTTTGCGCGTGCTCGGCCGGCGCCTCTGGCGTCCCCTCCGGCTCGTTCGCGGTCGCCCACCAGCCCGTGCGCCCGAGCCCGAGCGGCCCTACGCCGAAGCGCCGCCCGCGGCCGTAGACTTCGAGCGCCGTCCCTTCATGTAGCGACGCATGTTCGAGCCGCGCCACGCCGCGCCAGACGTTGTAGCCGCGGTAGACCGGCTCGCCGCCGCCGACACCGAGCAACTGCGCGCGCACGCGCGAGTGAAGGCCGTCCGCGCCGACGAGAACATCACAAACGACTTCGCTCCCGTCTGTGAAGAACGCGCGCACCTCGTTCCCTTCCTCTTCATACTTCAGGAAGGTCTTCCCCAGACGGAGCCGGCCCTCGGAGAGCGCGCCGACGAGCGCCGACTGCAAGTCCGCGCGCCGAAGCGCGACGGCCGGCGCACCTGTCCGTGGAAACCTGAACGTGTTGTAGAGCGGCCCGTCGCTCCCGAGCCAGCGCGCCTCCGTGATATGTCCTGCGCGCGCGAGCACAGACTCGCCCAGCCCGAGCCTCTCCAAAACCTTAAAGGCGTTCGGCCACACGGCTATCCCGGCGCCGACCTCCAAAAGCTCCGGCGCCTGCTCGTAAACCTCCGGCTCGAAGCCCTCGCGCCCGAGCGCCAGCGCCAACGTCAGCCCGCCGATGCCACCCCCGACGATGACGATTCGCATACGAAGAGTAGACAGTAGACAGTAGTCAGTAGTCAGTAGAAGAACCTTCTTATTAGAACCCTTCGACCATCAGCGTCAACGCCCGAGAGGCAGAGCCCTACTGGCTACTGTCTACTGACTACTGTCTACTGCCTTTGCTTTACTGCTCGTCTTCGGGCGAGAATGGTCGCTCATTTTCGCGCGGCCGCGGCCGCCAGAGGAGAACGGAAGAGAAACCTTTATGCGCTGGTCACAGTATTTCATCCCCACACTACGCGAAGACCCCGCCGATGCGGAGGTCGTCTCGCACCGTCTGCTCCTGCGCGCCGGCTTCATCAGACAGCTCGGCGCGGGGATTTATTCGCTCCTGCCGCTCGGCTGGCGCGTAGCGAAGCGCGCCGAGAGGGTCATACGCGAGGAGATGGACGCCATCGGCGGACAGGAGTTCTTCCTGCCCGCACTCCACCCGGCCGAGCTCTGGAAGGAGTCGGGCCGCTGGGAGGTGATGGGCGAGACGATGTTCCGCCTCAAAGACCGCAAGGGCACGGACATGTGCCTCGGCATGACGCACGAGGAGATTTTCACCTCCATCGCGCGCCACGAGCTGCGGTCGTACAAGCAACTGCCGCAGGTCTGGTATCAGATACAGACCAAGTTCCGCGACGAGGAACGGCCGAAGTCGGGGCTGATGCGCGTGCGCCAGTTCATCATGAAGGACGCGTACTCCTTCGACGTTGACCGCGCCGGGCTCGACAAGTCTTTCGAAGACCAGCGCGAGGCTTACAAAAAAATCTTCGACCGCTGCGGCATCAAGTACCACATCGTCGAGGCTTCGTCGGGCGCGATGGGCGGCTCTGAGTCGAACGAGTTCATGGCGCGCACCAACGCGGGCGAGGACTACATCGCCGTCTGCGAGTCGTGCGGCTACGCCGGCAATCTTGAGAAGGCGACTTCCAAACTTCCCGCCATCGCCGACGCGCCCGCGCTCGACGCGCCCGAAGAGTTTCCGACGCCCGGCGTGCGCACCATCGAAGACCTGACGACCTTCCCCGGCGGCGCTTCGGCCGAACGCCAAATCAAGTCGCTCGTCTACGTCGCCACCGACAGCGCGACGCAGGAGCAGTACATGGTGCTCGCGCTCCTGCGCGGCGACCACCAGTTGCAGGAGGTCAAGCTCGCCGACTCGCTCGGCGCCTCGCAGGTCAGGCCGGCGCAGGCCGAGGAGATAACGGGTCTGCTCGGCGCCTCGGCCGGCAGCCTCGGCGGCGTCGGCGCGCGTGACAAGGCCGCCGCGTCGAAGCAACGTCTGCGCATCATCGCCGACAACTCGCTGCGCGGCCGCCGCGGCATGACGACCGGCGCCAACAAGGACGACCACCACCTGCGCGGCGTCGAGCCGGAGCGCGACATCAAGCCCGACACATGGGCCGACCTGCGCACGGTGCAGGCCGGCGAGGCTTGCCCCGTCTGCGAGGCGGGCACGCTCGACGTGTTCAAGGCGATGGAGATCGGCCACATCTTCAAGCTCGGGACGAAGTACTCCGACTCGATGGGCGCGAGGGTCTTGACGCAGGAGGGCAAGGAGGTGCCGATTGTGATGGGCAGCTACGGCATCGGCGTCGAGCGCATCCTTTCGGCGGCCGTCGAGCAGAGCCACGACGCCGACGGCATCGTCTGGCCGAAGGCGCTCGCGCCCTTCGACGTGATCGTCACCGTCACCAACGTCAAGCAGAAGGAGATTACGGACGCGGGCGAGCGGCTTTACGAATCCTTGCGCCGCGCCGGCCTCGAAGTCCTGCTCGACGACCGAGACGAGCGCGCGGGCGTCAAGTTCAAGGACGCGGACTTAATCGGCGTCCCCCTCCGCCTCACCGTCGGCAAGAAGGTTGCCGAGGGCAAGGTCGAACTCTTCGAACGCGCCACGAAGCAGTCAACCGACGTGGGACTCGATGAGGTCGTCGCGCAGATTCAGTCGCGCGCCCTCGCGGGGCTCTAAAGGAAAGCAGGTCAGAACCGCCTGCGGTAGCGGGCGGGTCGGTCTTACGCGGCAGAGCCTTGCCGAGTTAGACGTACCCGCCCGCCACCGCAGGCGGTTCTGACTTTCACCTCGTCAGCGGCGTAATGATCTGCGTGAGCAGGTCGGGCTTCGTGTTGTCGCGCGTGAGGTGCGGGTACTGCTCGCCGCCGTGGTAGTCGAGCGAGTAGGTCTGCAAGGCGCCCTCGTTGTTGACGAGCAGTTGAATCGGCGTCTTGCGCGTCCGTGCGGCGCCGACCGCGTCGCGGAGGACTGCGGGCTTGTAGGTCTTGCCGTCCACGGCGACGACCGTCATGCCGGGGCCTAAGCCCGCGTTCGCGGCCGGCGTGCCGGCGAGCACGTCGGCGATGAGACCTTCCGCGTTCAGCCTCAGCCCGAGCGAGTAGGCCATCTCGACGCGCTCGCGCTCGTCTTCGAGGTCTTGCGTGTGCTGGCCGCGCGTGGCGTCGAAGGTCAGTCGCCAGCCGCCGCGCTCCACTCCGCCGAGCGGCGCGTGCGCGTCCAGAGACCAGAGCCGCTCGTTGAAGAACGCGCGCCAGTCGTGAGGCGCGACCTCGTTGAGAGTGTTGACCACGTCTTCTAACGTGTAGGGTTTGACTTCAGGCGCGCCGGTCTGCCCGCCGTGGAAGCGTCGCACGAAGTCGTCGAGCGAGCGCGTGCCGTTCGTCAGTTGGCGTATCTGCGTGTCCACGTCGAGCCAGACGAGCCAGCCCTCGTCGTAGAAGTCAACGCCGCGGCGCTCGGCCTCCCACTCCGAAGGCGCGTTGTAAAGAAGCTGCGCGGCGACGGTCGTGTCAATCAGCGGCCGCCAAGTGCGCCCCGGCCGTCGGTCGAGGCCGGCCGCGACCGACGCAAGCTCGTCGCGGTACTCGTCCGGCGTCCACAGCCCCGAGCGCGCGGCGAGGACGTTCCCGTAATACTCGGTCAGCCCCTCGTAGACCCACAGCAGCTCGCCCTGCATAGGCTTCTGATAGTCGGAGGTTGCGAGCCCCGCCGGCCTGCGGTACTTGCCGTTCCACGAATGGACGTACTCGTGCGGCAGCACGCCGAGCGCGAGGCGGCCCGCGGCCTCACTGAGCAGCGCGCGTTCGGCGACGCGGCTGTCGTTCGACTGGTGGTGCTCAAGGCCGAAGTGCGCGACGCGGTCGCTCAAGGTGAAGAGGAAGTTGTAGTGCTCGTAGTGCTCCGCGCCGAAGAGAGCGCGCGCCTCCGCGACGAGCTTGCGCATGGCGTTGACGAACTCGGGCTTGGCTTCGAGCGCGGCGGGGCTGTCGGCGGCGATGTCGAGTTCGACCGCGGGCTTCTGCGTCGAGAGCGGCACGACGCGGAAGAACTCGCCCGCGAGCACGGGCGAGTCCACGAGCTTCGTCAGGGACGCCGGCTTGAAGTCCACGACGCCGCGCGCCTCACGCTCGGTGTCGAGCCCCGTGCCGTACTTCCAGTTCGCGGGCAGACGTATCGAGGCGTCGAACGTGATGTCGTCCGAGTGCGTGACCGTTGGGTAGAGCAGCAGCCAGTTCCAAGAGTAGATGGCGAGGTGCGCCGTGGTCGAGGAGCCGGAGGAGAAGCCGCCCGAGAAGGTGGGCGCGAGGAACTCCATCGTGACCTCGACCGAGCTTGCGCCCTGCGGCACCTCTATGTGGAAGGCGTACATGTCAACGGGGTCGCGCCGCCACTGCAAGGTCTTCCCCGCGGCCGTGAAGCGCAGGCCGGAGAGGTTGATGATGGGGCCGGTCGGCCCGTGCTCGCCGGGTATCCACGCCGGGTAGTAGAGCGTCAGCGGGCCGGGCTTGGCCGGAAGCGTCTCGGTCGCGCGGAAGAGTTTGCGCGGCGCCTCGGTCGCGTCCACGACGAGCTTGACGGCCTGCCCGGCCGGGCCGCCCGACCCTTGCGCGTAGGCCGCGCCGGTCTGCGCGGTGATGATAAGGATAAGAACTGCTAAGAGCGTCGTCAGTCTTCTCATTAAAACTTCTCCGTTCGAGACCCCTTGCGCGCGTGCGTGTGAAGAGGCAGGGCATACGCCGACGCGCGCGGGGTCTTGCCTTCAGTCGGTTCTGTTGTCGGAGGCGAAGCTCGAATCTAAACCGCGCCGGGGCTTTTTTCAAACGCCCGGCCGCGCCGACGAAATAGCGGTCAGTACCGCCCGCGGTAACGGGTGGGTCGGGCCGACGTGTGGCGGGCCGTCCTGAGTATCACACACCCACCCGCTACCGCGGGCGGTACTGACCTGCCCTGCACGCGCCTCGTTAGAACATCTGAGCGCCGCATTGGAACACGTGCGCGCCACGTCTGAATACGCGTACGGCATGTTGGAACATCTGCGCGGCATGTTTGTGCAGGCGCGCGCGGTCTTTGAAACCCGCCGCGCGGTCTTAGAACACCGCCGCGCGGTCTTAGAACATCGCCGCGCCTTGTCAGAACAACGCCGCGCCTCGTCAGAACACCGCCGCGCGGTCTTGGAAACTCGCCGCAGCATGTTGGAAAGTCGCCGCAGCATGTTGGAAAGTCGCCGCGCGGTCTTAGAACATCGCCGCGTGGTCTTAGAAAGTCGCCGCGTGGTCTTAGAAACTCGCCGCGCCGTCTTGTTACAGCGCCGCGGCACGTCGGAAAACCGCCGCGCGGTCTTGGAAAACGCGCGCGGCATGTTTTTGCACGCGCGCATGGCGTTGAAAACGTGAGACTTAGTGTCGGAAAGGGCGCGGGCGGCGTCGGCGCGTGCGAATTTGATACAGGTGCGGGCGCGCGCCCCTTCAGTTGGCGAGTTCGTTGACGAGGAGCGTGAGCGCGTTGTCTTGCAGCGTGCGGTTGTTCTGTAGCTCGCTGTGCAGGTCGCAGGCGAAGACGGCGTAGGCGACGGGGAGCGAGGTTTGATAAAGGTCGCTCGCGCGCGCCCCACCGAGCCCGAGCCCCATCAGGGAGTCGCGCGTGACGCGGCCGTCGCCCGGCGCGTACATCGCGTTGGTGACTTCGGCGCGCGTGAAGCGGCGGCCGCCCGAAGCCCTGAAAGACTTCGGGCGCGTCAGCGTCAGCCAGCCGCCACGCTTCTCGTCGCGCAGGATGACGGGCGCGGCCAAAGTCTCCTCGCAGTCGCCGCCGAAGGCGAAGAGGCGGACGGGCGCGGCTTGGTTCGCGTCTGCGCGCGCCGCTTCGGGTGTGTCGAGCGCTTCGTGGAAGCGGCGCGCGCGTTCGAGCACGGCGGCGAAGTACGCGTCTAGTTCCGCGAGCGTGCCGTGCCGCTGCGGAGACTCCTCGTCGCGTGCGTCGCCGCGCGCGTAAGACTCGCGGAACGCGGGGTCGTTCACCGCCGTCCAGCCGTAGCGGCGCCAGACGGCCGGGTCGTAGAGGTCAACGCTTAAAGGGCGCAAGTCCCCGTCGAGGAATCGCGCCGAGCCCGCGTGCGGGAGCAGTTGGTAGATGGAGGGCGCCGTGAACACGTCCTCGCGCGAGAGCTTGTTGAGCAGACGCACGCGCCGTCGCAAGCCTTCGGTGACCGAGTAGCCTTCGAGCAGCACGGAGAACGCTTCGGCCGAGCCCTCGTTCGGCGTGCCGAACATGAAAATCTTGTTGATGAAAGCGGCGCCGGCCCAGTCCGGCCGCGGCTTGACTCCGGCGGGCGGCAGGTCGCGGTCGCCGTACATCGCCGCGTAGCGCGCGACGAGCCCGCCCATCGAGTGCGCGACGACGTTGAAGCGAAGGTCGGGCCGCCCGAGCTTCAGCTTCAAAGCCTCGACGCGCTTGACGAGCAGGCGTGCCGACTCGACGTTGTCGCGCCGCCAGTCGTAAGGGAAGACGTAGTAGGTGTCTCGGTCGCCGCCCTCGGGCGGGTTGTCCCAGTCGCCTTCGCGGTAGCCGCCGTACTCTTCGAGCGCGCGTATGAGGTAGTGGTAGACGTAGACTTCGGGGCCGAACTTGCCGCCGAGCTTCGCCGCCTCGACGATGCGCGCCGCGACCAGCTCGTCGCGGTTGGCTTCGAGGTCGGGCGTCGTCGGTAAGCTTAGGCCGTCCACGTCCGAGCGGAAGACGCTCGGCCAGACGACCTCGCCCGTCCGACGGTTCACGATGCGCGAGCCGAGTATGCCGGGGATGACGATGATGGGGCGCTTCCCCTTCAGAGCGCGCGCGCCCGCGAACACCCGCCCGAGGTTCGGCGTCCGACGCGCGCCGCAGCCCGCGCCCGCCGTCGCCAACGCGACGACGAGAGTGATGAGTGATAAGTGTTGAGTGATGAGACGGGCGCGGCCGGCGCGCAGACTCAGTTTTCTTCTACTCATCACTTATCACTCATCACCCATCACTTTCCTGTTGATGAGGCTGGCGACGAAGCCCGCGCCGAAGCCGTTGTCAATGTTGACGACCGTGACGTTCGAGGAGCAGGAGTTGAGCATCCCTAAGAGCGCCGCCAAGCCGCCGAAAGACGCGCCGTAGCCGACGCTCGTCGGCACCGCGATGACGGGCACGCTCACGAGCCCGCCGACCACCGAAGGCAGCGCGCCCTCCATCCCTGCCGCGACGATGACGACGCGCGCGGCGCGCAGGCGCTCGCGCTCGGCCATGATGCGGTGTATGCCTGCGACGCCCGCGTCCCAGATTCTCTCGACGCGGTTGCCCATCGCCTCGGCCGTGAGCGCGGCCTCCTCGGCGACGGGGATGTCCGAGGTGCCCGCGGTGACGATCATGACGGTGCCCGCGCCGCGCTCCGTGCGGTCGCGCATCACGCGAATCATGCGCGCCGAGGGGTGCCACTCGGCCTCCGTGCAGACGTTGCGGACTTCGCCGAACGTTCCCTCGTCCGTCCGCGTCACAAGGACGTTCGGCGCGCGGCGCGTGAGCGCTTCGACAATCTCGACGACCTGCGCGCGCGTCTTCCCCGCCCCGAAGACGACTTCGGGAAAACCCTGCCGCGCGGCGCGCGCGTGGTCAACGCGCGCGTGCCCGAGGTCTTCGAAGTGCAGGTTCGAGATGCGCCGCGCCGCCTCGCCCTCTTCCAGCTCGCCCTGCCTGAAGGCGCGCAGCAGCCGCTCCAATTCCTTTAAGTCCATATCAGCAGTCAGCTATCAGTTTTCAGCTTCGGCCAGAGTCTAGCATCCCGGCGCGCGCGGGCCGAAACACGCACGCTTGCGCGCGCGGGGCGCGACCCTTAAGATTATGCGTTGACGTAACAGGTCAAACGCGGCGGGTGGCGCGGGGGACGGCGAAAGTCGCCCCTCACGTCACCCGTCGCACGTAAAGTCCAGATGGAACTGACGGTCGCAGTGACGGGAGCCTCGGGCTCGATCTACGCGCGGCGGACGCTCTCGTACATGGCTTCGAGCGGCGCGGTCGAGCGCGTCAACCTCATCATGTCCGCGTCGGCGCTCGTGGTCGCGCGCGTCGAGACGGGCGCGAAGATCGAGGCGGGCGACGTGCGCGCCGTCAACGAGTGGGCCGGGCTCGCGCCGGACTCGCGCCTCATACAGTTTCACCGGCTCGACAACATGGCGGCGAAGCCCTCTTCGGGCTCGCACCCGCAGGCCGGGATGGTCGTCGTGCCCTGCTCGATGGGGACGCTCGGCGCGATAGCCTCGGGCGCGGGGACGAACCTCATTCACCGCGCGGCCGACGTGACCTTGAAGGAGGGGCGGCGGCTCGTCCTCGTCGTGCGCGAGACGCCCTACAACGCCATCCACATCGAGAACATGCTCCGGCTGGCGCACGCGGGCGCGCGCGTCTTCCCCGCCAGCCCCGGCTTCTACCACCGGCCGCAGACGATAGAACAACTGGTTGACCACCTCGTCTTCCGCATCCTCGACCAGTTCGGCATCCCGCACCCGACCGGCACACGCTGGAAAGGCGAAGAAGAGTCAAGAGCGTTGAGCGATGAGTGAGTGGCATAAAGGCGAATACACGATAAGCACCGAGCGCGAGAGGCTCGACCTGTCCGTCATCCACCGGTTCATCTCCGAGGAGAGCTACTGGGGGAAGGGGCGGTCTTTGGAGGTCGTGCGCAGGTCAATCGAGAACTCGTACGCGTTCGGCATCTACCGCGGCGCGGAGTTGGTCGGGTTCGCGCGCGTCGTGACCGACTACGCCACGTTCGCGTGGCTGGCAGACGTGTTCGTCCTGCCCGAGCACCGAGGGCGCGGCCTGTCGAAGTGGCTGATGGAGGTCATCCTTTCGCGGCCCGAGTTGCAGGGCTTCCGCCGCTGGGTCTTGGCGACGAAGGACGCGCACGGGCTCTACCGCCAGTTCGGCTTCATCGCCCTGCACCGCCCCGAGCGCTGGATGGAGCGCCCAGACCCCTCGATGAAGGAGTCGCCCGACTACTGGCAGCCGCGCTGAAGTTTAAGACCGACCGCCATCCATTTGCGGCCATTTGCGGAAAGCCAAGGGCGCGAGGTTTCGCTGGCATTTTGCCAGCGCCCGCGCGGGAAGCTCAGAACTAAAGTTTGATTCCGGCCCGGCCCGCTGCTTGCTTCACTTTCAGACCGATGACTTCCGTCCAGAGCAACATCCGCACGACGCTCGAAATGATCAAGATCGAGCACACGCTCTTCGCGCTGCCCTTCGCGTTCCTCGGCGCGGTGCTGGCGGCGCGCGGCTTTACGCCTTCGGGGCTGCCGACCGTCTGGCAGGCCGTCTGGATAACGCTCGCGATGGTCGGCGCGCGCTCGGCCGCGATGGCCTTCAACCGCGTCGCCGACCGCGAGTTCGACGCCGCGAACCCGCGCACCGCGACGCGCGCCATCCCCGCCGGGCGCCTCTCGGTCTCGTTCGTCTGGGCGTTCACGATTCTCTCGGCCGCGCTCTTCTTCGTCGCGGCGGCGATGCTCAACCGGCTGACGCTCCTGCTCTCGCCCGTCGCGCTCGCCTCAGTCCTGCTCTACTCCTACGCGAAGCGCTTCACGTCGCTCTCGCACGTCGTACTCGGCTGGTGTCTGTGCATCGCGCCGACGGGCGCGTGGGTCGCCGTGCGCGGCCACGTTGACTCACCCGTGCCGCCGCTGCTCTCGCTCGTCGTGCTGCTGTGGACGGCGGGCTTCGACGTGCTCTACGCGTGTCAGGATTACGACTTCGACCGGCGCGCGGGCTTGCGCTCGATACCGGCGCGGGTCGGAGTGGCGCGCGCCCTCTGGGTCTCGCGCGGGCTTCACGCGTGCGCGTTCGCGGCGCTCGTTGGGTTATACTTTCTGACCGGCTTGGGGCTGTTCGCCCTCCTCGGCGTCACGGCGACGGGCGCGCTTCTGGTCTACCAGCACTCGCTCGTGCGCGCCGACGACCTGAGCCGACTGAACGCGGCGTTCTTCACCACGAACGCCTTCGTCAGCGTCATCCTGCTCGCCACCTTCGGCGGCGCGGCTTTCATCGCACGGTTTTAGGATTATGGAATTTTCACACGACCCCAAACTCAACGAACTCGCCGCGAAGGTCGAAGCCGGCGAGCGTCTGACTTTTGAAGACGGCCTGACGCTCTTCGCGACCGAAGATGTGCCGGCGCTCGGGCGTCTGGCGGACACCGTCAGGCGGCGCCTGCACGGGCGCGTGACGTACTACAACGTCAACCGCCACTTCAACCCGACGAACGTCTGCTACGCCGACTGCAAGTTCTGCGGCTTCTTCCGCACGCCGCGCGCGGCCGACGCCTACACGCACAACATCGAAGACTCTCTGCGCATCGCGGGCGAGGCCGTGCGCGAGGGCGCGACCGAGCTGCACATCGTCGGCGGCCTGAACACCAAGCTGCCGTTCAGCTACTTCACAGACCTGCTCTCGTCGCTCAAGGCCAACTACCCGCAGCTACACCTGAAGGCGTGGACGATGGTCGAGCTCGACCACTTCGCGCGCTTCTACAAGATGAGCGACGACGAGGTCATCTCTAAACTCAAAGCGGCCGGCATGGACTCGTGCCCCGGCGGCGGCGCGGAAATCTTCCGCGAGCCCACGCGCTCGATGATCTGCGCGCACAAGACGGACGCGCAGCGCTGGCTCGACCTCTCGGGCAAAGTCCACGCCGCCGGCCTGAAGACGAACGCGACGATGCTCTACGGCCACATCGAATCAATCGAAGACCGCGTTGACCACTTCGTCCGCCTGCGCGAGCAGCAGGACAAGTCGGGCGGCTTCCAGTGCTTCATCCCCTTGGCCTTCTACCCGCCGGGCTCGCAGCTCGCGCACCTGCCGGGGCCGACGGGCGTGGACAGCCTGAAGACGATGGCAGTCTCGCGCCTGATGCTCGACAACTTCCCGCACATCAAGTCCTACTGGGTGATGTTGGGGAAGCGCCTCGCGCAGGTCGCGCTCCACTACGGCGCCAACGACCTCGACGGCACCATCACCGAAGGCGGCGAACTCTCGGAGAGCTACTCGGTCGAGTCGAACGGCGAGGTCAAAATGTCGAAGCAGGAGATCGTCGCGCTCATCGAGGACGCGGGGCTACAGGCCGTCGAGCGCGACACGCTCTACCGCCCCGTCGAGCGCGAGCCCGCCGCCGCCTGAGCGAACTCTCTTTCCGCCCGCGCGGGCACGCCCGCGTGAAACCCATAACCCGACGAACTCTGGGAAGGAGTAGACGCACGTGACGAACAAGGAGATTCAGAGGGTGATGGAGTTCATCATCAAGCAGCAGGAGAGCTTGTCGGAGAAGTTGGATCAGTTCTCGGATAAACTTGAACGGACGCGGGCGATTCACGAGGAGCGTATCAGCCAGCTTGAGACTGCGGCCGACAACTTCTACAACATCGCTCACGAACTTGGAAAAGCGCAGAGAGACTTAACCGTGAAGATGGTCGAGCTGGCGGAGGCGCAGGCGCACACCGATCAGCGCCTCAACGTCCTCATAGACATCATCGAGCAGGGGCGCGGCGGGACACCGAGTGTTTGAGATTTTAGGACTTGGCGGCGGGCGTATGTCTGACGCCCGCCGCCCCCATTGATTAATCCAAAGGGCTTATGACGACAGCAACAGAGACACGCACCATCACCGTCGCGCACTCGCCCGACTCGGACGACGCGTTCATGTTCTACGGGCTGGCGACGAACAAGATTGATACGGGCGACATACGTTTCGAGCACACGCTCGAAGACATACAGTCGCTCAACGAGAAGGCGGCGCGCGGCGTCTACGACGTGACGGCCGTCAGCTTCCACGCCTACGCGTACGTCCACGACAAGTACGTCCTGCTCCCGCACGGCGCGAGCATCGGCGAGGGCTACGGCCCCATCGTCGTCGCGCGCGAGCCGTACAAGATCGAAGACATCAAGCGCCTGAAGGTCGCCGTGCCCGGCACGATGACGAGCGCGTTCCTCACGCTACGCATCTTGGAGCCCGAGTTCGAGTACGTGGTCGTCCCCTTCGACCAGATCATCGCCGCCGTGCAGGAGGGGCGCGCCGACGCCGGCCTGCTCATACACGAGGGGCAGCTCTTCTACCAGCGGCTCGGGCTGCACAAGGTCGTAGACCTCGGCGAGTGGTGGAAGGAGAAGGAGGGCTTGCCGCTGCCGATGGGCGGCAACGTCATCCGCCGCGACTTGGGCGCGGAAACTGTCGCGCGCGTCTCGGAATACCTGCGCCAGTCCATACAATTCTCGCTCGACAACCGCGCCGACGCGCTTGAGTACGCGATGCAGTTCGCGCGCGACATGGACACTGAGCTGGCCGACCGCTTCGTCGGCATGTGGGTCAACCAGCTCACGCTCGACTATACGGAGCGCGGCCGGCGCGCAGTCCAAAGGCTTCTGGACGAGGGCTTCGAGCGCGGCGTCATCCCGCAGCGCGTCGAGGCCGAGTTCGTCGGCTGAGTTCTAAGGCTGCAAGTCCAAGGTTTCAAGTTCCGGCCGGCTTGAAACCTTGAACTTGCAACTTGTAAATTACGGCCCGCATCGAAAGGCTTGCTCGGCGGGCTTTTCTCCTGACCCGGGCGGCCCGCGCGCCCGACCTCCAACCTTTAAGAAGAGTGCTTATGAAGAGAGTTCTTTTGTCAGTTCTGGCGGCCGCCCTGCTGTGCTGCGTTTCGGCCTCGGCGCAGACGCAGACCACGGGCGCGTCCGCCCTCAACCGCTCGGGCGCGCCCGCCGACGTGGAGCGCATCATCCGCGCCTTCACGCAGAAGGAGACCGAGTTCCGCAAGGCGCTCAACGAGTACGGCTTCCGCCGCGAGGCGATAGTTCAGACCATCGCGTGGGGCGGGCAGGTCTCGGGCGAGTACCTGCGCGTCTCGCGCTTCGTCTTCGACGACAGCGGCAACCGCTTCGAGAAGATTCTGAAGTTCCCCATCCCGACGCTCACGGAGATACAGCTCTCGGCCGAAGACCTCGAAGACCTCGGCGGCGTGCAGGCTTTCGCGCTCGAATACTCGAAGCTCGGCGAGTACAACTTCTCATACGCCGGCCGGGAGAAGCTCGACGAGATTGACACCTACGTCTTCGACGTGACGCCGAAAATCCTTTCGGACAAGTCCCGGCTCGAAGCGCTCAAGAAGTCGAAGAAGCCCGAGCGCTACTTTCAGGGGCGCGTCTGGGTTGACGAACAGGAGTTGCAGATCGTCAAGGCGAAGGGCAAGGGCGTGCCCGAGTTCGACCAGCGCTTCCCGACCTTCGAGAGCTACCGCGAGCAGATAGACGGCAAGTACTGGTTCCCGACCTACACCTACGCCGACGACGAGCTGACGTTTAAGGGGGGGCAGACCGTCCACCTCCGCCTGCGCATACGCTTCACCGACTTCGAGCGCCTGCGCGGCCGCGCCTCCGTCATCGAGCAGGGCGACGAGCTTAAAAAACAACAGGACGAGAAGCCGTCCAACCCCGCGCCCACGCCCACCCCGCAGAAGCCCAAGCCCTAACTCCCAACCCCGAATCAAGAGGGCGGCGTGAACGCTTACATTCACGCCGCCCCGGAGATTGATGTTAAGAGCCGCGCCGTTGCGGGTCGGGCGCACGCCGTTGTTATGGCGCACCGGGTAAATCATAAGAGACCTTAGCGCCCTCAACCTTCACAACGCCGCGGGTGCAAAGCGCCGTCAGCAGTTGTGAAATCTGTTGCTCCGAAAGCTCTTTTTTGAAGAGCGCATGTATCGTGCTGACGAGGGACTTTTTTGTTCGGGGCTTGGCTGCTTTGCGGCGTATGAGGTCTGCTACCACGGCCTCAACCTGAGCTTCGGTGACCGGACGAGCTGATTTAAAGTAAGGCATTTCCGCAATAGATGTGGATCGTTGTATCAAGACCTTTCGCCGCTTGAGGTGCTCTATTAGCGGATCAAAGCCTTTATCCTTAGAGATGATGTGGAAATATGCGGCGGGGTCTTCACACGACAGGACGCCCACGTAATATGCGATGTGGAAATCCACGGCGTTATTCCCGGCTGTTTCCAGAAGCACGTATTCGGCGTTGCCGCCCAGAGGTTGAAGGGCCTCCGCGAGGGTCACTGGAACCTTGGACTGCTTCGGCCCCAGAAACACTTTGACCTTGAATGGCCCGCCCTGTAGCAACCCGATATCTTTGGGCTGAACGTTCTCGTAATCTACAAGAACAAAATTAGTCCGCATCGCGCCTCCTTGCGCGAAACATAGCGCGCCCTAACGCTGAGTAGTCGTACTACAAGCCGGATACTTTACCCCCTGCCGGCGACGCCTAGCTCTTCGGCGATGGCGGAGCGCGTCTGGTTGGCGAGGCGTTTTACGTCGGCGTCGGTTAAGCCTTGGGTCGGAATCGGGGGGAGGACGACCATCTCTATCGTGCCGGGGCGCGCGACGCCGGTTCCCTTGCCCATCAGCTCGTCCGTGTACTTCATTGCGACGGGGACGACGGGCACGCCCGCTTCGAGCGCCATGTAGAAGCCGCCCTTCTTGAAGGGGAGCAGCTCGCCCGGTCGCGCGCGCGTCCCTTCGGCGAAGACTCCGAAGGAGATGCCCGCGCGCAGGCGGTCGGTCGCGGCCTTCGTCGTGCGGAAGGCGCTCTCGCGGTTCGAGCGGTCAATCGCCATCACGTTGACGAAGCCCATGCCGTAGCCGAGTATCGGCACCTTCAGCAATTCCTTCTTCGCGAGGATGCCGATGCGTCGGCCGAGGTAGTAGAAGAGCGTCGCCGTGTCGAGGAACGAGCGGTGGTTGGCGATGAAGACGTAAGACTGCTTCGGGTCTAGGTTCTCAAGCCCGCGCACGCGCACCTTCACGCCGCTCAGGCGCAGCCAGTTGCGCGCGCCGAAGAGCGCCCAAGGGTAGAGTTTCTGCCGGTCGCCGAGCAGGAGCGAGAGTCCTATCGCGGGCGGGCCGAGGAAGAGCAGCAGCATCGCCGCCACGAACAGCGACCACCAGTACCAGAGCCTTCCGGCGAGCGTGCGCCGCGCGCGTGTGCTAGACTCGGCGGGCGACAAACTCCCACTTCGGTCTTGGCCTTCAATCTCTGTCGGAAGACTTTCAGGATGCATCCAGCGTTCCTTCGCCGCCCTTTTCTGCTCGCCGCAATTCTGTTTCTGTACGCCCTGCTGCCGGCCGACGCCCCCGCGCAGCAAAGACGACGGCCACGCACGCCTCGCCCGCCCGCAGCCGCGCCGGAGACGCCCGACACGCGCGTCCCCGCGCCCCGCGACTTCCTCGGCTTCACGCCCGGCGACGACCGGAAGGTCGCCGACTGGACTCAGATAAGCGAATACTTCAAGCGGCTCGACGCGGCGAGCGACCGCGTGCGAGTCCAGACGGTCGGCACGTCCACGCTCGACCGCACTCTGTTCGCCGCCTTCATCAGCTCGCCCGAGAATATACGCGAACTCGACAGGTATCGCGAAATCCAGCGCCGCCTCGCAGACCCGCGCCTCGTGCGCGACGAGGCTGAGCGCGACCGACTCGTGCGCGAAGGCAAGACGGTCGTCGTCATCAACTGCTCAATTCACTCGACGGAAATCGTTGCCTCGCAGATGTCCATGCAGTTGGCCTACGAGCTGGCCGCCGCGCGCGACGCCGACACGCGCGAGATTCTCGACAACACGATTCTCATCCTCATCCCCTCGCCCAACCCGGACGGCGTGGACATCGTCGCCGACTGGTATCGCAAGTCTCTCGGAAAGCCTTGGGAGGGCACGGAGCCGCCCGAGATTTACCACGCCTACGCGGGCCACGACGACAACCGCGACTGGTTCATGCTCAACCTGCGCGAGACGCGCTCTCTGACGCGCCTGCTCTGGAAGGAGTGGTTTCCCGAAATCGTCTACGACGTTCACCAGCAGGGGCCTTACAGCTCGCGCTTCTTCGTGCCGCCCTTCTACGACCCGCCGAACCCGCACATCGCGCCGCTCCTCCTGCGCGAAGTCGGACTCATCGGCCACAAGATTGCCGCGGACGCCGAGGCCGCCGGATTTAAAGGCGTCATCACCAACGCGCTCTACGACACTTGGTGGCACGGCGGCTTCCGCACCGCGCCCTACTACCACAACTCCATCGGCATCCTCACCGAAGCCGCCAGCGCGCGTCTGATGACGCCCGTGAAGGTCTCGCGCGAACAGCTCGCGCGCTCGACGACGCGCGGGATGCCGACCGCGCTCCCCGAAAGCCCTCTGACCAACTTCCCAGACCCTTGGCCCGGCGGCGAGTGGCGGCCGCGCGACATCATGGGGTTGGAGATGACGGCCGCGCGCTCCGTGCTCTCGTTGGCGGCGAAGTACCGCGAGCGATACCTGCGCAACTTCTACGAGCTGGGCCAACGCGCGCTCGACTGGCCGCCGCGCGAACGCGACGACGTGCTCGCCTACGTCATCCCGGCCGGTCAGGGCAGGGATGAGAACGTGGCGAAGCTCGTCACGCTCCTCGTCGAGCAGGGCGTGGAAGTCTTCCGCATGGACGCAGAGCTTCACCTGACGCTCATGGGCTCGCGCGGCAGCGTCTACAACGACATGAAACAGACGCCGCCCGCGGAGTGGCCGCTCGGCAGCTACCTCGTCTTCCTGCGCCAGCCCTACCGCGCAGACGTGCAGGCGCTCTTCGAGCGGCAGATTTACCCCGACCGCCTCGCGCGCGGCGAGCCCGAGCGCCCCTACGATGTGGCCGGCTGGACTTTGCCGATGCAGATGGGCGTCGAGGCTTACCCCGTCCAGAGCATACGCGAGCCGGAGTCGCAGCGACGCCTGACGCCCGTCCGCGACGAGTTCGGAGTGCGCCGCGACCTCGGCCTAGACACAGGCGTGCCCTTCCGCCCGGGCACGGTCGTCACCGACCGGCCCGCGGTTGACGTGACGCTGCTCGACCCGCCCATCCGGAACCCGATTAAACGCCCCGTCCGCCTCGCGCTCTACAAGAGCTGGACTGGCTCGATGGACGAGGGCTGGACGCGCTGGCTCTTCGACACTTTCAACGTGCCGTACACTTCCCTGCGCGACGCGGACGTGCGCGCCGGTTCCCTGCGCTCGAAGTTCGACGTGATCGTTCTGCCTTCGATGCGCATGCGCGAGATTGTCGAGGGGCGCGCGAAGGAGACGGCGCCGGCCGAGTTCACGGGCGGCATCGGCGACGGCGGCGTCGAGAACCTGCGCCGCTTCGTCGAGGAGGGCGGGACGCTCGTCTGCTGGGACGACTCGACAGAGCTTGCAATCAAGCGCTTCGACCTGCCCGTCCGCAACGCGCTCGAAGGCTTGAAGTCGTCCGAGTTCTACTGCCCCGGCTCCGTCCTGCGCGTCGAGGTGGACACTTCGCAGCCGCTCGCGCGCGGGTACACTTCGCAGGCGGACGTGTACTTCGTGGACAGCGTCGCCTTCGACGTGACCGACCCGCAGCGAGCGCGCGTCGTGGCGCGCTACGCCGCGCGCAAGGAGGACGTGCTGCGCTCCGGCTGGCTGCTCGGCGCCGACAAGCTTGCGGGACGGGCCGCGCTCGTCGAGACGACGCTCGGCCGCGGCCGCGTCGTCCTCTTCGGCTTCCGCCCGCAGCACCGCGGGCAGACGTGGGGCACCTTCCCCTTCATCTTCAACGCCGTCGAGAGCGGCGCGAGGTGAGGAGGGGTTTCAGGTTTCGGGTGCCGGGCGCCGGGTGCCGGTAAGACGGGTAACCCGGCAATTGGCGCCCGGCGCCCGAAACCCGTTAAAATTCCGGGCATCCGTCGGCGCCCGTGGGTCGTCAAAGTGGCGGCGTAAGCCTGTGCTCGCCCGCCCGGAGGAGAAAACGGCCATGAAAAAGCTCGCCCGCCTGTCACTGACGCTCGTCCTGCTCGCCTCGACGGCCGGGCAGATGCTCGCGCAGACGCGCCCGCGCCGCGTCGCAGGCGGCAGCGCGCCCGCGGCGACGACGCGGACTCCCGCGCCCCCGGCCGGGACTTCCGCCCCCGACGTGACGACTCAGGCGCCGTCGGCGCCCGCGCGAAAGCCGACGCTTGAGGCGGGGCGGCCCGCGCCCGCCACGTCTTCGCAGGGGCGTAGCGGCGAGGTGGCCGAGGAGGTGGGCGAGGACGAGGTCGTGCGCGTCAACGCGTCGCTCGTGACCGTGCCCGTCTCGGTGCTCGACCGCGACGGCCGCTTCATCTCCGGACTTCAGAAGGAGGACTTCCGCATCCTCGAAGACGGCGTCGAGCAGCAGGTCGCTTACTTCGCGCCCGTCGAGCAGCCCTTCACCGTCGCGCTCGTCCTCGACACCTCCGGCTCCACGCGCTTCAGGCTCGAAGACATACAGGACGCGGCCATCGCCTTCCTCGACCAGCTACGCCCCGACGACCGCGTGAT
This sequence comes from Pyrinomonadaceae bacterium, assembly GCA_035248785.1. GTDB lineage: Bacteria > Acidobacteriota > Blastocatellia > Pyrinomonadales > Pyrinomonadaceae > QHXN01. The sequence goes on from DATFHD010000011.1 coordinate 138,031, forward strand.
GGTCATCTCGTTTGACGACGACGTGCGCGTCCTGTCCGAGGCGACCCACGACCGCTCGACGCTCCGCGACGCCATACGGCGCACGCACACGGGCAACGGCACGCGCCTCTACGACGCCGTTGACCTCGTCATCCGCCAGAAGCTCGCGGGCATTCAGGGGCGCAAGGCCGTCGTGCTCTTCACGGACGGCGTTGACTCTTCGAGCAAACACGCCAGCTACCGGAGCACGCTCGAAGAGGCGCAGGAGCTGGACGCGATGATCTACCCCATCCAGTACGACACCTACAACGACATGGGCGGGGGCATGGGCGGTGGTGGCGGCGGCGGCGGCAACTGGCCGGGCGGCGGCGGAGGTTACCCGGGCCGGTACCCGCAGCGGCGCCGGCCTTCGTGGGGCGACATCCTCGGCGGCATCATCCTCGGCGGCGGCGGCGTCACCATCGGGCGCGGCCCGAGCGGCGGCGGCAGCGGCGGGCCGGGCACCTCGCGCGAAGAGTACGAGCGCGGCGGCGAGTACCTGCGCCAGCTCGCGCTTGAGACGGGCGGGCGCCACCACGACGCGCGCGAGCTGCGCAACGTGGACGAGGCGTTCACGAACATCGCCGAAGAGCTGCGCCGTCAGTACAGCCTCGGCTACTACCCCTCGCGCCAGTCGCAGGCCAGCGAGCGCCGGCAGATCAGGGTCAGGGTCAAGCGCCCGAACCTCGTCGTACGCGCGCGCGACAGCTACACCTACAGGCCCGGCGGCGGCCCGACCGACACGACCGCGCAGGACAACAACAATCAGCCGCGCCAAGCCCCCGAGCTAAAACGCCACTTCGGCGCGGCCGGGGCTACGAACGATGAACGATGAACGCGGGACGCTGAACTAAAAGCGCCGCGACTGTGGAAAACAGAGAGGCCGGAGGTTGAGCAGTCAACTCTCCGGCCTCTTCACTTCTATGCGCTTCGCCTTACTGCTTAGTTCGTCGTTCAGCGTTCCACGTTCATCGTTTCAGACCACGGTGCCGTCGGGGACGATGCCGTTCTTGGGGACGATGATGATGCCGTCGCGGATGAACCAGCTCCCGTCGGGCGCGGCCTCGTCTGTGAGGCTGCGCTCGTTGACGAGGCGGACGCCCGCGCCGATGCGCGCGTTCTTGTCAACGATGGCGTTGCGTATGACCGAGCCCTCGCCGATGCCGATGCGCGGCTTGCCCTCGCGCACGTCCCTTTCCATCTCCTCGATGGACTGGTAGTAGTCGGCGCCCATCACGTAGGTGTCCTCGATGTTGGCGCCGAAGTCTATACGCGTGCGCACGCCGATGAGCGAGCGCGTGATGACGGCGCGGCTGATGATGCAGCCCTCGGAGACGATCGAGCTGTTGATGTGGCAGTTGTTGACCTTCGACGGCGGGAGGTAGCGCGCGCGTGTGTAGACGGGCGCGTCCGTGTCGAAGAGGTTGAACTTCGGGATGGTCGCCGTCAAATCGAGGTTGGCGCGGTGGAAGGCGTCTATCGTCCCGATGTCCTCCCAGTAGTCGTCGAAGAGGTAGCCCTGCACGTTGCCGGTTTCGATGGCCGCGGGGATGACCTGCTTGCCGAAGTCCATCCACGTCGGGTCGCGCTTGAGCAGCTTGACCAGCCAGTCGAACTTGAAGACGTAGATGCCCATCGAGGCGAGGAACGGCCGCCGCCGAGCCTCCTCCGCCGAGAGGCCGAAGGGCGTCGTGTCCACCCTCATCTCTTCGAGCGCCGCGCCCTTCGGCTTCTCGCGGAACTCGGTGATCTGCCCCGTGGGCTCCATCTTCATCAGGCCGAAGTCCTCGGCCTGCTCGCGCACGAACGGGACGACAGAGATGGTCACGTCAGCCTCGGTCTCGAAGTGGCGCGCGATGAACTTGCGGTAGTCCATCCGGTAGAGGTGGTCGCCCGACAGTATGAGCAGCGTGTCTATGCCCCAGTCGTAGATGTGCGGCAGGACTTGTCGGACGGCGTCGGCCGTGCCCTGAAACCACTGCGGGTTCTGCGGCGTCTGCTCGGCGGCGAGAATCTCGACGAAGCCGTTGGAGAACTGCGAGAAGCGGTAGGTCGTCGCGATGTGCTTGTTGAGGCTCGCCGAGTTGTACTGCGTCAGCACGAAAATCTTGAGGATGTCCGAGTTGATGCAGTTCGAGATCGGGATGTCCACGAGCCGGTACTTGCCGCCGAGCGGCACGGCCGGCTTCGAGCGCAGCAGCGTCAGCGGCGAGAGGCGCGTGCCCGCGCCCCCGCCCAGAATGACGGCGAGAATGTTCGGTCTCTTCGGAGGCATCGCCTACACCTTCCGTGGTCGTTTTGAAAACTGGATGCCCCGAGCATAGACCCGAAGCGCCGCGCGTTTCAAGCGCGCGCGGCGCCGTAAAGGTTCTCTTTCTCTTACAAAAGGATGTTCGTCCGCCGCCGTACGGCCGGCGCGAATTTCAAATTCTTAGTAGGCGGCGGCCGAGGCGGTAGTCTTCACGCCCGCGGCCTCCTGCGCGATCTTGACGCCGACCGAGGCGCCGATGCGGGTGGCGCCGGCCTCCAACATCGCGCGGGCGTCCGAGATGCCCTTGACGCCGCCCGCGGCCTTCACGCCGAGGTCTGGGCCGACGGTGCGGCGCATGAGCGCCACGTCGGCCACGGTCGCGCCCGACTTGGCGAAGCCGGTCGAGGTCTTGACGAAGTCGGCACCCGCGCGCTTCGCGGCGAGACAGGCGCGCACCTTCTCGTCGTCGGTGAGCAGGGCCGTCTCGATGATGGTCTTCACCAGCACGCCGTACTCGTGCGCGGCCTCTACGACGGCGCGTATGTCGTACTCGACGGCGCAGTCGTCGCCGCTCTTCAGCGCGCCGATGTTGATGACCATGTCTATCTCGCGCGCGCCGTCGAAGATGGCGCGGCGCGTCTCGTAAGCCTTCACGTCCGGGAGCGTCGCGCCCAGAGGGAACCCGACGACCGTGCAGACGGGGACGCCCGACCCGCGCAGCACGCACGCCGAGGTCTTCACCCAAGAGGGGTTCACGCACACGCTGGCGAAGCCGTACTGCGCCGCCTCCTCGCACAGGCGAGTGATGTCGGCCTCGCTCGCCTCGGGCTTCAAGAGGGTGTGGTCAACGAAGCCCGCCCAGTCGCGCGCCGTCGCCCCCTCGCCGAGCACGACGCCGATGCGCGAGGCGCCCGCGTCCACGACCCTCTGCATCCGCTCGGGGCAGCGGTTGAAGCACGCGCTCCCGCACCCGCACGCCCCGTCGCCGTCGCCGTCGCCGCCGTTCAGCCGCGCCACGATCACGTCCGTGATCTGCTCGACCAGCCGCTCGAAATCCCCGTTCTGTGAATACGCCATGAGCGTACAGTCCTTTCAATCCCCGTCCGCGTCCGCGGGCGTCTCCTCTACCTCAATCTCCTCCGCCGGGATGATGACGACCTTGCCGTCCTCCGACGACGCGACAGGATTGCCGACGCGCTTGTGCTCAAGCAAAGCGCTGCGGGCCGCGCGTCGCAGTGCAGCCACAATCGGCTCGCCCTGCACGACGTTAATCTTTCTCCGACCTGATTGCCTCATGATGTCATCGCGCGGAGTCGTTGCCATAAGTCCTCCCGAAGAATCTCCGGCGGGGTGTTCTTATTTTTGATTGCTATCTCAACCGGATTACCTCGACTGGAATTATCGTATATTCCCCACGTGTCAGCCAGCCCACCGTAGACCGCGAAGAAATTTTGCGCGCCTTTAACGTAGCGCCTGCGGCTGACCTCTTCCGGCACGTCGTGTCCGCCCCTGCGCACCCTCTCGCTCACGCGCTGTACCGCCAAGTCGGGGCTGTTAAGCCAAACGTAGATGAGGTGGAATTCTTAGCCCTTGGTGCGCAACTCTTTAATCAGGCGGGCGTAGGAGCGGCCGGCGAGATCGTCTCAAAAGCGAAGCTCAGGTTCGCGAGGGAGTGGATTCGCTTGAGCATGATGCGGCCTGCTTCAAAGGCGACGCTCTCCGGACTGAAGGCTGCTAACCCGTGCGCAATGGAATCGGCGTTGACGTATTCCATCAGCCCTTACTCATCTCGTATCAGAAACGGTGCGAGGGTCGTCTTGCCCGCCCCGTTCGGCCCTGCGATGACAATGACCTGCGGGTTGACATCGGCCATCCCTAACACCGGTACTGCCGCTCGACGGCTTCGATCTTGGCGACGCGGCGCTTGTGGCGGTCTTCGGTGATTTCGGTCGAGAGCCAAGCGCGGACGATCTCGCGCATCTCGGCGGGCGTGATGGTGCCGCTGCCGAGTGTGAGGACGTTGGCGTCGTTGTGCTCGCGGGAGTTGACGGCGACCTTAACCGAGTAGCAGGCGGCGGCGCGCACGCCGGGCACCTTGTTGGCCGTCATGCAGGAGCCGACGCCCGCGCCGTCTATGATGATGCCGAGGTCTGCCTCGCCTTCCGAGACGGCGCGCGCGACTGCGTGCGCGAAGTCCGGGTAATCAACGGCGTCGGTCGAGTTAGTGCCAAAGTCACGTACATGATGGCCTAACTCCGTCAGGAAGCCTTTCAGCTCCTCCTTCAAAGGGAAGCCGCCGTGGTCGGCGCCGACGGCGACTATCTTCTCCGCGCGCGAACCACGCCGCGGGGTGCGGCGGACGAGCTCGATGCGGCGCTCGCGCACGATGTCGGCGGCGAGCGGCGTCAGGCGCGCCGACTCGGCGACGCGCAGGCGCGCGCCCTCTGGGAGCCCGCGCACGTCGTCCTCGGTGATGACTGACTTGGAAGACTCGTCGCGCGCGTAGTCCTTCTCCGGCTCTGTGCGCTTCTCCGCGGCGACGTTGACGACGCGCGCCAGTGGCGCCTGTTCCGACGCGGTTCGCGACTGTCCCGCGTCGGCACGGGGCGGCGCGGCCTCGGCGCCTTCCTCGGCCGGGGCCGCGTTCTTCAAGACCTCGCGCACGAGCGCGCGGACGCGGTCGCGCGTAGACTCCGTGGGCTGTTCGTCTGCCATAAGAGACCGCTAAACGCCTTCCGGTTGACTCGCGTGTGGAGCGCGCATAGTATGTCGCACCACGGCGGCGCGGCGCAAACACGTCGCGGCCGCATGTCCCGCGAGTATCCAGTAACCCAAGAGGAGGCCGACCTTGTCATCATCCGCAGTCGCCGTGTCGGAGTTCAGCAACCCCAACCTTGAACCGCTCTTCACAGCCGAGCAGATACAGACGCGCGTCGCCGAGATGGGCGCAGAGATCGCGCGCGACTACGCGGGCCAGACGCCGCTGCTCATCGGCGTCCTCAAGGGCGCATACATCTTCCTGAGCGACCTCGTGCGCACGACAGACCTCCGGCTCGGCGTCGAGTTCATGGCGATTTCGAGCTACGGCTCGGGGATGCGCTCGTCCGGCGAGGTGAAGATCGTCAAAGACTTGGACGTGCCCGTGGACGGCCGCGACATCCTCATCGTCGAAGACATCGTGGACACGGGGCTGACGCTCTCGTTCCTCATCGGCAGCCTCCACCAGCGCGGCGCGAAGAGCGTGCGGCTCGCGGCGCTGCTCGACAAGCACGAGCGGCGCGAGCGCGAGGTGAAGATTGACTACTGCGGCTTCCAGATTCCGGACGCCTTCGTCGTCGGCTACGGCCTCGACTACGCCGAGCGCTACCGCAATCTCCCTTACATCGCCGTCATCAAAGACCCGAGCCTCAAGGACTGAAGGACGACGCAGCAAACTCGCTCGTCAACAACAACGGAGGGACGACGCATGAGAAAGCTCGCCGCAACTCTGGCCGCGCTCTGCCTCTGCGCCGCGCAAACGGGCGCGCACGGCGGCAACGGCGTAAGCCGCAGCGTGAGCCACGGCCACCTCGACCCTCAGACCGATTTCTCGAAGGTCGAGATTAAGACGACGAAGGTCGCCGGCAACGTCTACATGCTCGAAGGCGCGGGCGGCAACATCGGCGTCAGCGCCGGCCCGGACGGCGTGCTCATCGTGGACGACCAGTTCGCGCCGCTCGCCGAGAAGATACGCGCGGCGTTCAAGCCGCTCGGCACCGGCCAACTCCGCTTCGTCCTCAACACGCACTACCACGGCGACCACACCGGCTCGAACGCCGTCTTCGGCTTGGAGGCCCCGATTGTCGCGCACTCGAACGTCCGCAAGCGGCTCGCCTCGGGCTCGCGCGCGCTCGGCCGCGACACGCCGCCCGCGCCGAAGGAGGCGCTGCCCGTCATCACCTACGACACGACCGTCTCCGTCCACTTCAACGGCGAGGAGATACGCGTCGTACACTTCCCCGCCGGCCACACCGACGGCGACAGCGTCGTCTTCTTCACCGCCTCGAACGTCATACACATGGGCGACGACTTCTTCACCGGCCGCTTCCCCTTCGTGGACGTGGACAACGGCGGCAGCGTCGAAGGGCTCGCGCGCAACGTCGCCGAGATCATCTCGAAGGCGCCGGCCGGTGTGAAGATTATTCCCGGTCACGGCCCGCTCTCCACGCTCGAAGACCTGCGCGCCTTCCACGCGATGCTGACGGAGACGACCGGACTCGTCCGCGTGCGCCTCCGCGCGGGGCTCACGCTCGAACAGGCCAAGGCCGAGGGGCTGCCCGACAAGTGGAAGGAATGGGGCTCGGGCTTCATCAACACGCAGACGTGGATCGAGCTCGTCTACCGCAGCCTCCAGAAGGACGCAGGCAAGCCGGCCTCCTTCCGCCCTTCTCTGACTCCGCGCGACGCCGCCGCCCACCTCTCCCTCGCCGGCGAGCGCTGGCTCGACTTCCGCCTCGGAGTGTAGATAAACAAGCCTGAGGGTACGTCAGTACATCCCCGAAGGGGATGAAGGCAATAGCCGGGGGCAGAGCGAACGTAGTGAGCGCCGCCCCCGGAATAAGACGATAAAACAATCCGACCCTGAAAGGGTCGCACCGTGTAACGCCGTGCGACCCCTTCAGGGTCAGAATTATTTTGGCGCGTCTACCGGGGGTGGCGTTCGGTCGCCTACGGCTCCCTCACTTACCCCCGGCTATTGTCTTAATCCCCTTCGGGGATTTCAGGCAATCTCGCTCAAGAAGCTCTCGCCGGCCTTCAGCCTTAACCCGAAGTTGTCGGCGATGGTCTGGCCGATGTCGGCGAGCGAGGCGCGGTCGCCGAGGTTCACGCCGGCGCGCGCACGCGGGCCGTAGACGAGGAGCGGGGCGTACTCGCGCGTGTGGTCTGTGCCGCGGTAGGTGGGGTCGTTGCCGTGGTCGGCGGTGATGATGAGAAGGTCTGTGTCGCGCATGGCGCCTTCAATCTCGGGCAGGCGCGAGTCGAAGTGTTCGAGCGCGAGCGCGTAGCCTTCCACGTCGCGGCGGTGGCCGTAGAGCATGTCGAAGTCAACGAGGTTTGAGAAGATGAGCCCGCGCGAAGTGTCGCCGAGCGCGCGGATGGTCTCGGCGATGGACTGGTCGTTGTTCTTGCCGGGCAGTTCGCGCGTGACGCCGGTCGCATCGTAGATGGAGGAGATTTTGCCGACGGCGACCACTTCGAGCCCTTCGTCGGAGAGCGTCGGCAGGAGCATGTCGCGCGGCGGCGGCACGGCGTAGTCGTGCCGGTTCTCCGTGCGCCTGAAGGCGCCGGGCTCGCCGATAAACGGTCTGGCGATGACGCGGCCGACCTCGTGCTCGCCGCGCAGAATGTCGCGCGCCGTCTCGCAAATCTCGTAGAGCCGCGGGACGGGGATGACCTCTTCGTGCGCTGCGATCTGGAAGACGGAGTCGGCGGAGGTGTAGACGATGGGCTTCGCCGTCCGCACGTGCTCCTCGCCGAGCTCTTTAATAATCTCGGTGCCGGAGGCCGGGTAGTTGCCGAGGATGCCGGGCACGCGCGCCTCGTTGACGAAGCGGTTGATGATCTCGGGCGGAAAGCCTTCGGGGTAAGTGGGGAAGGCTTTCTCAAGAATGATGCCGGCCATCTCCCAGTGGCCGGTCGTCGTGTCCTTGCCGTTCGAGCGCAGAGCGCAGCGGCCGTAGGAGCCGCGCGGGCTTTCGACGGGCGCCACCCCGCTCAAGTTACGCACGTTCCCGAGTCCCCAGCTTTGAAGGTTGGGCAGACGCACCTCGCGCGAGTCGCAGATGTGGCCCAAGGTGTCGGCGCCCGCGTCGCCCCAAGCGGCGGCGTCGGGCATCTCGCCCATGCCGAGGCTGTCGAGCACGATCAGCGTGATTCTCTCAAACGCACGTCCGTCATTCGTCATCCGTCAGGAGTCCTTTTTTTAAGTTTGAAGTTCCGGCGTCAACTCTTCGGCGCCTGATAGCCTTCGCGCGCGCGCACCTGCGCGTCCTTGACGGTGCGCACCTGCACGTTGATCTTGCGGAAGGTGCCGTCGCGCGCGGTGTTGGTCGAGTAGTAGCCTAAAGAGTACTGCGTGCCGATGTCTTCGGCCACCTGCCGGAAGGCGCGGCGCGCGTCGCGCAGGTCTGCCGCCTCGAAGGTCTTGCCGCCCGAGTCGCGCGCCAGCCGGCTCATCTCGTCGCGCGCGATGCGGTAGAGCGTGCGGCTCGCGTGCATGCGCTCGAACTGGCCCATGCGGCAGAAGTTCGAGAAGTCTTCGGCCGAAGCCGACGGGGCGATGACGCGCCGGTAGCGCTGCAACTGCGTGCGCGAGAGGCGCAGCGCGCCGTCGTCCTCGCAGTCCTGCATCAGACGGTCTTCGACGTACTCTTCGGTGTTGACCTGCACGAAGTATGAGACGACGCCCGCGCGCTTCAACATCTCGCGCGCCTCGTCGAAGTCCGACTCGCTCGCGGAGTCAACGCCGTCGGTCAGCGCGACGAGCGCGCGGCGGCCGCGCAACGCCGGCACGGGGTTGTCGCGGAAGATATCCCGCGCCACCTTCTCAAGTCCGTCGTAGAAGGGCGTGCCGTTCGAGGCGCCGACCGAGTCAATGGCCTCCTGCAAAAGCTCTCGGTCGTCGGTGAGCGGCGCCTTCAGCTCGACCGTTGCGAGCGAGTCGCTGCCCTCCTTCTTCGTGTTGAAGCCGAGGATGGCGACGCGGTCGCCGGGGCGAAGGGCTTCGACGAAGGCGCGCGCCGCGGCGCGTATGAGTCCCACGTCCTCGCGCGTCGAGCCGGAGGTGTCGAGGAGGAGCGCGACCTCAAAGGGCGCCTCCATCGTCGCGAAGTTGGCGATCTTCTGCGGGCGCCCGTCCTCGAAAATCTGGAAGTCGGTGGCCGACAGCCCCGTCAGAGGCCGGCCCGTGCGATCCGTGACGACGGCCGGGACGGAGACGAGCTGCGTCTCGATGCGCACCACGTCGTCCTCGTCAACCTCCTCGCCCGCGGTGCCCTTGGGCTGAGTCCTCTGCGCGGGGCCGCCCTCGCGCGTCGGCGAGGGGACGGCCGTGGCGCGGCGCGGGCGGCTGTAGGTCTCCTGCTGCTCCTGCGCGCGGCCGGCGACCGCCGCGAGCGCCGCCCACGCGAGCAGCGCGACGACGAGCGCCGAACGTTTTGTGCTTGATTGGAACTTCAGCACGGCCTTAAACTCTCGCTCAGAAAACTTTCGCGTAAAATATAGCCGCAAACCCGCGCCGACGGAAAGGACAGACGATGCCCGTCATCGGAAGACTCGACGGACAGGTTGACGAAGTCATCATCAAGCCCATCTCCGACCGCGGCCGCGTCGGAGACGCGCCCGCCGACGCGGACGACGCGACGGACGCGCCACACGACGCGCCCGAGCCTCAGACGCCGCCCTCAACTCACACGCAGGCCACCGATGAGAGTTCCGCCGACGTGGACGAGTTGCCCGTCTGGCTCTTGTAAAGCAGTAGACAGTAGTCAGTAGACAGTAGTCAGTAGCGCTCCGCGTTACGGCGACTGACGCTGTCACCGCGACGATTCGCCAATGAAGGTTCTTCTACTGACTACTGGCTACTGACTACTGGCTACTTCCCTCACTTCCAAATCCCCGCCGCGCGCCACTGTTCGCCGACTTTGGTCTCGTCGGCCATGCGTCTGACCTCTTCGGCGCCCAAGCGGCGGCCGAAGCGTTGCGGGCGGTCGGCGATTTGATACGCGGTGACGGCGAGCGCGGCGACGGCCGAGGCGTAGTCGCGCGGGTCTATCTTGTCGGGCGTGTCGGCGATGGTGTGGTGTACCGGGAAGTAGGGCGTCTCGTCCTGCAAGAGGACGAGGTTGGGCACGCCCTCGGCCATGAAGGGCGCGTTGTCGGTGGCGGCAAACGCTGCGTGCTCGACGGCGAAGTCGCCGAACTGCGCGAGCGGCGCCGAGAGAGCGCGGATGTCTGCGTCGAGGTCTTCCCGGCCCATCGAGAACCAGCCGACGGGGCGGCCGGCGCCCACGTCCATGACGAGCGCCGCGACAGTCCTGTCCATCTCGGCGCGGTGCCGCTCGACGTAGGCGATGGAGCCGACCATGCCCTCCTCCTCGCCCGTGAAGAGCACGAAGCGGATGGTGCGGCGCGGCCTCAGGCCCAGAGCCTTGATGGCGCGCGCCGTCTCCAACACGGCCGCGGAGCCCGCCGCGTTGTCGAGCGCGCCGGGGCCGAGGTCGTTAGAATCCAAGTGCGCGCCGACGACGACCAACTCCTGCGCGAGGTCTGTGCCCGCGATCTCGCCGACGACGTTCGTCGCGTCGAAGGCCGGGCCGATTTTATTCCGCACGTCGAGACGCACGCGCGGCGTCTGGTTCTGACTTAGAAGGCGTCGCAGAAGTCCCACGTCCTCGTGCGCGAGCGACAACGTAGGCAGCGCCGCCAGACGCCCCGTGCCGCTGAACTCGACGGGCGCGGTGTAGAGCATCGCGTGCGGCTTGTCGGCCGCCAGCAGGACTGCGAGCGCGCCCGCCTCCTTCAACTCGCGTACGAGCCCGGGCGCGCGGTAGAAGTTATAGATGACCGAGCCGAGGTCAGCGCCTTCGGGCACGACGAGCGCGACGCGCCCCTTCATCTTCGAGGCCACGCGCTGCACGTCTTCGGGGCGGCCTGCGCCCACGTCAACCACTTCGCCCTCCACCGGCCCTTCCGTGCCCGGCGTCCAAGTGTAAGAGGCGACGGCGAGCGTGCGGTTTCCCGCGTCCGAGACGAGCCACGCGCCGGCCGCGCCGCGCTCCCACGAAGCCGCCATGCGGTAAGGCTCGCGGCGCACGTTCGAGAGGCCGAGCCGCTTCATCTCGCTTTCGGCCCACTCCTCGGCGCGGCGAGCGCCGGGCGTGCCCGTCAGGCGGCTGCCGATGCGATCCGCGAGCGCCGAGACGTATTCAAGCTGTTTGCCGCCGGCGAAGACCTCGCCGACGATGCGCGCCGAAGCGGCGTCCGTCCTCGGCGTCTGCGCGGCCGTGCCGCCCGGCGGTGTCAGGAACAGCGACAGGAGCAGGGCGGCGAGCCGTACGGCCCGGGAGCGTCCAAGTGTCATCTTCCGGAAGTCTCCTTCGGTGTCGGGGGTTTGAAACTTCGCCTACGGGCGAAGGGAGATATCACAGGAGTTACTACGGAGCAAAGCGCGCGGGGAGATTTCCGCCGCCGCTGCGGGGCGTGCGTGGCACTCGAAGGCGGAGGCGGCGGGGCGCTTGACAGACCGGCTCGCTTCTCTTAAATTTGGTTTCGGTTATGGCGGTTCTTTGCAGGCACGTATGTCAATGGTAGACGGCCACCCTTACAAGGTGGAGGTTGGGGGTTCGAATCCCTCCGTGCCTACCAGACACGCGCCGTTGAAAATTTAAAGGTTTCTCGCGGAGTCGTAGTTCAGTTGGTTAGAACGCCGGCCTGTCACGTCGGAGGTCGCGGGTTCGAGTCCCGTCGGCTCCGCCACTAACCAGCCTGTTAACAGGCACTTGGAAGCCGTCCGAAAGGGCGGCTTTCTTGCTTTTTGAGGTCTTTTCGGGCGTAGTACCTGAAAAGGTAGATAATTTCTGCGAGATCCGCTCCCCAATCCTGCCTACCGACTCAGTAGCAAACGAAGAATCAAGGTGCTTGTACCGCTCTAAAGCCTGTGAGGTGTGCCCCGTCATCTTGCGGATAATGGCATCCGGTACGCCCTCCATGAACAGAAGCGTAGCAGCAAAGTGTCTGAGGTCGTGAATCCGCAAATCATTGACTTCCGCAAGGTCGCAGATTCTTCTAAACCGCTTCCCTAAATCCCACGCATACGGCTTAGAGAACTTCGTCGCGTCCTTGTGCTTGACGTTAGGCTTCGCTGGAAAGAGATATTCCGACTTCCCATAGCTCGGCATCTCTCTGAGGGCTTGGACGGCAAATTTGGGCAAAGGAAGACGCTTGGGGCGCTTGTTCTTGGTCTTGGCCGTATAGATAAACGGGTATTCGTCATCTACTCTGACTTCATCCCACTTCCGGGGAAGAATCTCCCCCTTCCTCATGCCGGTACAGGCCGCAACCGCAACGAAACCTCTAAGCTCATAGTCTTCAACCTCGGCGCACTTGTTTAAGAGCGAGACAAGCTCATCTACCGAAACAAATCTATCCCTCGGATCCCGCTCCTCAATCTGGTGAACAGGGGCGCAAGGGTTTTGGTCGTACTTCTTCCACCTAATAGCGAAGTTAAAGGTTGAATTGAATATGCTCCTGTAATGATTGACTGACGAAGGAGAAAGCTTCTCGTCATTTAGTAACTCAAAGAGAAAGTCCTGTATAAGCTCGGGTGAGATGTGGCGAACCTTCCTCGACTTGAACTTGTCCAGCCGGAACAGGATGTACTCAAACTTATTAGGCCGGTGCTTACCATGCCGCTCCCACCAAAAATCTAGCAGCTCCCCGAAAGTAGTCTGCTCGTACTGGCGAGTAGGGATAAGCCTCCGCTCGGCTACCTGAGCCATACGGAGCTTCCTAAAATCAGAGGCAAGCTTTGCGTCTTGGGTATGGGCAGCTTCCTTTATCTGCTTGCCGAATTCGTCTTGGTAAGCAATCCAGAGCCAAGAGGAATTCTTATACCGCTTGTAGACACCAGTAGGTAGTTTCATATAGTTCCCTTCCGAAGTGTCAAAGATAGCACATAGTGCCATGTCTGACACACATTATTTTTGAATCTCTCTATACCTCATTTGGTTCCCCTTTATTTACTGGTTATCACTCAACGTTGCCAAGGATGAGAGATATTAAAAACCCGTATTGAGGTTGGCTCTTGACGTGCATAAGCACACCAACCCAATACGGGTTTGTAAGGCACGTCAAGATTTATGTGCTGGTATAGGTTTGTTACTCTAAGTATAGAGCATCCACAGAAACGCGCAAGAGAGCTTATTTATTGAATTATCCACAGATAGTTGGGGAGATCACGACATACGATAAAAATCGTTTCATTGATGCTTAGAAGGCAGGGAGTTCAATGAGCCGAACTCTCGTTATTCAAATATTGGCATCTGACTTGACGCGTGTAAGCAGGCCGCCTCAGTGGCTGCTTTGTCGTATCTCCGTTTACTACAGCGCCCAACCTGTCCCACCATGCACGGTTACCTTTAAAAGTTCCAAGGCAGAAGTGACTTACATCTTTATCTCAATTTTATCTTGGCTCAAGAAAATTTTTATCTCTCAATATATTCCTCGTTTAGCACATGGGCATGTGCGCTTAACTTGGATATTGTTATCCCCTACTCATCCACAGCACACGCAGACAAATCTCATGAGGCTAGCCTGTCCAGGCTAATTCTCACTTCTTGGCGTGCTCCACTAGCATGCTACAGTTAAATTAAGTCCACAATTAACTAATTCTCAAACAAAATGTCATCAGGAGGAAGAAACACGGTTAAGAACCGGCTCTGGGAAACACGCAAGCGTCGAGGGCTGGAACAAAAGCAGGTGGCTTACCTGCTCAATCATCACACACCCGACCAAGTCTCGCGTTACGAACTTGGAACACGCTTGCCCACACTTGCGATAGCGCTGATGTTAGAGATGATCTACGGCGCACCGCTGCGCATCCTGTATCAGAATCTCTACGAGCGACTTCAAGGCGAACTGCGGGATCGCTTGAAGCACCTGCCGCAGTCGAGTGAGAAACCTGAAGAGCTCCTAAGCAAAGACGGCGTGCGTGAGTACTGCTCCTACCACGACCTAATCAAGTCAGGCCAGCCATCACAAGCTGACCTGCTTAGAGCCCGCCGACATGTTACGGAAATGGCGAAGCGGATGGCCTATCTATAAGGCGCTGAGCTTTCCTCAACTATTAACTGAATCACAATGAACAGTCATAGAGTCTTAGCCGTGGATCCCGGCCGCGGCACGCTTGGGGTCGCGATTTTTGAAGACGCATCATTGCGCTATTACGCTATCAAAACGCTCCGGGTGCCGGGAACGTCAGCAGACGTTCGCCGCGCCGCGACGTGTGTCCTAAGCAACTTAATTTCTGCATACCAGCCAACTCACGTAGCTATAGAACAACCGCTCATCGTACAGCAGCGCGCAGAACTGCTTGCGCACGTCATCAGCGCACTCAAGATAACAACCAAGCGACATGGTCTGTTTGTCAGTGAATACTCCCCACACGCTGTTCGTCGCTTTATCTGCAAGGGTGTGAAGCCGACCAAAAGAGAGGTCGCACAGCGCCTTGCAGCACGCTACCCTGAACTCGCGCGGTACCTCTCTCCACAAAGCAGGTGGACGGAGCTTTACTATGAAAAAATGTTTGGTGCGGTTGCTGTTGGACTTCTCGCCCACTCCTTACTAGAGCAGCCGGGAAACTGCCAGCCTCAACCTTAAAGCAAGTGATCGGCGGAATATTATGAAGAGAGAGACAAAACTAATGGTTATCTGGGAAGAGGTTACAACGCCAGACGCACAGCAGCGTCTGGCGACAGCTTTTACCATGCTGTTCTCGCCTTTACCGCCCTGTGACCTAACAGATCAGGGCCTTGACAGACAGAAATGACAGACTAAGATCAATAGTAGATTACTCCACCGCTCTACAGACCTCTTTCTTTATACCCTTACAGCCTCACTCAAAAACAACTAACGTTTTATGTATGCCAGATTCTGCCTCTGCCTCTACCCTTAGGGTAGCCATCTATGCCCGCGTCTCTTCAGAAGAGCAGCGCGAGGGACAGACTATCGACTCTCAAGTGGCTGAGCTTGAGCGTTTTGCCCGTGAGAAGAATTGGCTGCTTGTTGGTGTCTACAAAGACGATGGCTGGAGCGGAAGTCTGTTGGCTCGGCCAGAACTTGACCATCTTCGCGATGATGCTTCGCATAGACGGTTCGACGTGGTGCTTATCAACGATGTGGACAGACTGGCACGCGATGTCGCACATCTTGGCATTGTCAAAAGAGATTTAGAAAGCTGTGGTGTCGAGGTCGTTTTCAAGAAACTCCCTGCGGAAAAGAGTCCGACCTACAACCTGATGGTCAACATACTAGGTAGCTTTGCTGAGTTCGAGCGGGAGATGATTGCTGACCGCACGCGCAGAGGTCGCCGCCATAAGGTAGAAACGCGGCAGCAGTTTATCGGTACTCTACCGGCTTACGGTTACCGTTATGTCCCGAAAGATAAGAGTGCCGGTAACAATGGTTATCTTGCGATTGTTTCGGAAGAGGCGTCAGTCGTTAGACAGATATATGAATGGGTGAGTGAGGAGGGGCTTTCGGCACGCAAGGTGGTCAGACGCCTGAACAAAAGAGGAATCCCCCCGCGCAAGGGCAAGCAGTGGGGCAAATCCTCCGTCATACGAATTCTCAGGAACGAAATGTATGCCGGAGTCTGGTATTACAATAAGCATTACGGCTGTAAGCCAATAAGGCCGATGAAGCAAGATCGATACAGACAGGAACTTAAAACCAGTAACCGCCTGCGCCCGCGTTCTGAATGGCTGCCAGTCATCCTACCGGACCAGTTACGAATCGTCGGACGCGATCAATGGAAGCAAGTGCAGGAACAACTGACGCGAAATATTACCTTCTCTCCACGTAACGTCAAACATTTATATCTTCTCAGAGGGCTTTTAACCTGTGGGGGATGCGGCGCAGCTTACATCGGCGACCCCTGTCACGGTAAATTCTACTACCGTTGCAGCAAACGATGCGGGAAGCTTCCCACCGTCAGGGACAGCCGGATGGATGAGGCCGTCTGGTCCGCTGTAGAAGAAGCAGTCTTGAACCCGGCAATCATCTACGAACAGGTGGCAAAGCATCAAGAGCGCGAAAAAAAGAACGCAGGCCAACTCCAAAATGAGTCTGATCAGATCGAGCGCGAAGGGCGAAAACTCGCAGACGAAGAATCTCGCGTCCTTGAAGCCTACCGTTTAGGCATTATATCGCCCTCACAACTAGGCCAAGAACTTGAAAAGGTTAATCTCAGAAAGAATGCACTTAACAACAGGAAAACTCAGTTGGTAGAGCAGCCGAAGACATCTACTCTTCCGGCAATCAAAAGGTCTGTGGCTGATTACTGCCGACAGGCCGCAGAGCGCCTTAAATCATTTACTCTTGAAGAGCGGCAGCACTTTTTACGACTGATTATCAACAGCGTGGTGTTCGAGGGGAAGCAGGTGAGGATCAGGGCGATTATCCCACTCGCACAGGCCGGGGCGGAAAGAGCCTTGACAGCGATGACTGATGCCAGCAAGAAGGCATTTGCCTCTATTAGCAGGTTTGCGTCCATGGCGATAGATCATGATGGCCGCAATACGGTAGAAGATTATTTCTCACAACTCCGTATACCTAAGGGGGAAATTCTTATCGACTACGTGAACTTTGAGCTGTTTGGAAAACTCCCTGAGAAGCCATTCTCCATCCTCAGCAACGAAGGTTTAGAGCTAGTTCGACTTCTTAAACAAAAGCAGGCAAATCCAACCCTGCGAGAATTATGTGATCGAGTGCGTGAGGAGCGGGGCGTTGAGGTAGGAATATCAAGCATGAGCAGAGCGTTAAGGACGCTCAATCTATCTCCAACTAGAAGAGGCCCCAGACCAAAAGAGTCAAAACGAGCTGCTTAAACTAAATTAGATCAGAACTGTGCGCAAGAGGTACGGTAAACCTGCACCTTAGATACGCAAACCTACAGTACCTATAAGACGACTCGGCAGATGGATTCGCGCTTATTTATACCATGAATCAGATTACTCACAGTCCTCGAAATAGAGAGGATTAAATAAAGATTTAAAAGAAAAGGGTGGAAATGTGGATAACTCATTCATGATTACATGACTGCCGAATCATCTGTCCCTGTCACAAGCTACAGGCAGTTTTCATAATTAACAGATTCATTATCTGTATGACTTCTACAATGATTCCTCTGAAGAGAGCTATTTCCCATGAGCGATTCTTAACAACCAATAGTGCCTCTCGCCCATCGGTGTGGTGGGCTCCGATCTGGCGTGGGCTGTTCGTTGATCCGGCAGGCAAGCACTATCGAGTGATGGGTAGAGCTTTGTGGTTATATGGTTATCTTATTGTTCACGCTAATCGTAAGACCGGCGTTTTATACCGGAGAGTTGCAACAATCTCCAATGATATGCATGTATCCGTCCGAACGGTTCAAACATGGCTCTTACTATTAAAGCGAAATAACTATATTGCCACGAAGACGAACGGCCGGGCATTAGAGATTAGCATAATGAAGTGGAAACTAATCCAAAGGGCACACCCAATGTCAATTCCCGCGGGCGCCTGAACGCTTATCACTTTTGCGATGCAGTGAATCGCTTGTAGACTCTAAAAGCGCGACAGCAGCAGGAGAGCTAGCCGGCACTGGCAAAGCTGCTGGCATGGATGAAAGCCTAGCACACCCCTAGAATCAGTCTCATAAATACTTTCAGGTATGGACGAGTGGTTGATGGTCCGGTGTTGTCAGTGTAAAGGAGTACACGGTGTCCAAGCTCAACAAAAAGTTAATCAGCGATAAGCTCGCCGCTGCCGCAAAGATGGCAATCCGTAGCGGCGATGAACTCTTGGGTATGACCGTTCTAAATATCACCTCCATCTATCTCTACGGGAGGGATGACCTGTTACAGATCGTTTGTAAGTCCGCCTTCTCCGCGCTAGAAATAGCGAAAGAGGAGAGAGATTTCAGGAAGCCGCACACGCCCGCTGGCAACATCAAGGGGGACAAACTCGATGATGCTTTAGACAGGGCCATCGAATACGCTAACCTGTCGGGCGAGGAATACCTTGCGGGGATCATCTCATTCGCCCACGCCATCCGCGATGTCGAGCGCGCCGACTTCATGCAACAGCTTTATGATGTCGCGGAGGTTTTGTCGAGCCTCGCCGTTGGCCGCAAGCCCCGAAAGGACATCACTATCGTTGAAAACAAAGACGACGCAATGCCCTCCTCAGAAGAGGGCATGCCACAAGCCAAAAGACACCCCATCAATATGCAGCTTGAAGAACTCGCCGCGCTCGCAAGGCGAGAAGGACTCCCTGATCTCGAAGGCGTACTATGTAACCTCAGAGCCCTCCTCGGTTACGGGCATCTGGCGGCACTCAAACACGCCTACATAGATACCCTCGGCATCGTCAGGGCGGTCGAGCAGTCCCGTGCGAGGGGTGAGACATTCCGGTATGACCAGCCCGACGACATTGTCTACGAGGTGCTGACGGCGTCGGCGAACACCGTGGCCCTTGACGGACATGACTACGTCGCTTCAATCCTCCTCTCCGTTATGGCGCTCCACGGCACTGGTAGGAACGACCTGATGCTGCAACTGGCAGAGATAGCCAATAGCTTTTCGACGAAAGGGTTGGGGAACAAGCCCCGCAAAGTCATCCTAGTCTTTGACAACGATATTGAGCAGTCCATCTCGCTCGACTCCGGCGAATCGTCCTGAGGTGGCATGATCTGCGAGTATGCCCTTGTCAGTCGAGCAGTAAGGTTCGGACCGCAAAATTTGTTGCATTCTGCGGCGCTCGGCGTTAATCTCCCGCCTGTGAGCGTCGCCTCTACTTCTCGGCGCTCACTTTAAAGACATACGAATACTTAGCCGCCAATAGGCAGCTTGCCCCTGACTAAACTGGCTTGACACTTAAAGCAGCGACGGCAAGACCGAAAGCAGGTCTAGCGCGACCTGCGCCACGGTGCCTGACGTGGAGTCCTGCGTCTCGTTTTCGGTCGTAGTTTCTAACTCAGTGGTCGTGACCGGTTGAGCTGACGGCGGCGGTGCTGGCACGTCATTCGGTATGTACCCGGCGTGTGTGACGGAGCAGAGCACGAGTACCAGCACGGAAGCGCGGATAGCTTTACCCATCTCCTTACCCTTTCGTTGTCTATGGGGATTCATCAATGTTGCCGCTGTCCCGGAGCAGCAGGGACGGCGTTGTTATGTGTGCCTGATTTCGGGCAGACACACAGAAAGGTTTGCCTCACATGACTTTAGCAGACGAACGGCTGCGGGAACTAGATAACCCGCTCCTCACGGACAAGGAGCGGGTAGTGCTTCGCTGTAAGGTAGCAGCCGACCTCATTCATAAGGGACAGTATGAGGCCGCCCGCGAGGCATTGGGTGAGCTCTGGCGAGGCGTCGGGCAACGGTCGCCGATGGAGGACTACCCACCGGAAGTGCGCGCCGAAGTCCTTCTGCAATGCGGGACGCTTACGAGGTGGTTCGGGAACGCCCAAAATCTCCCCGGCGCTCAAGAACAGGCGAAGGACATGCTCTCCGAGGCGGCGCGGGAGTTTGAGGCACAGGGGGTACCCCGAAAGGTGGCGGAATGCCGGTACGAACTCGGCATGTGCTACTGGTGGCTCGGGGCGCACGATGAGGCGCGAGTCGTCATGCGCGAAGCCCTCACCTTGCTCGGGGATGAAGACGTTGAACTCAAGGCCAAAATCCACATCCGGCGCACCATCGTTGAAGTGTGGGCAGGCAGGTACTACGAGGCAATCGGCATCCTTGAGGAATCCAAGGCGGTGTTCCTCTCTGCAAACGATGCCCTGAAAGGCCGCTGGCACGGCCAGATGGCAATGGTCTTAGACAAACTCGCGACAGCCGAGGAAAACCCGGCAAACTACGACCGGGCGATCATTGAGTACACCGCCGCGATCTACCACTACGAGGCGGCGAGGCACGAGCGGTATTGCGCCATCAACCTCAATAACCTCGCCATGCTCTTCTACAAGATCGGTCGATATGTGGACGCGCACGAACACCTCGACCGGGCACAGGCAATCCTCACGCGGCTCAAAGATACTGGCACGCTCGCCCAAGTGGATGAGACCCGGGCACAAGTCTTGGTAGCCGAGAAACGGTATCGGGACGCTGACCGCATCCTTGCGGGCGTTATCAAGGCGTTCGAGGTCGGGGGCGAGCAGGCACTACTCGCCGAAGCTTTCATGCTCCAAGGCATCATCTGGGCTCGGCTCCGGGCCGTTGACAACTCACTTACCATCATCAGGAAGGCAATCGAGATCGCCGAACATGCCGGAGCGCCCGCCCAAGCGGGCCACGCGGCCCTCACGCTCATTGAGGAGCACGGAACGACGCGGCGGATGCCAACGCAAGACGTAGTGGACGCCTACCGGCGGGCGATAGAGTACTTGAAGGACACCCAAGACGCAGAGGATGTGAAGCGACTCTTGGCGTGCTCGCTCATTGTCATGAGTAGGTTTGACGCACAGGTTCATGATCCAGGCTTCACCTTCGAAAGCGCGGTATACGCACTCGAAGCCCGGCTCATCGAACAGGCGCTTGACCTCGAAGCTGGGAACGTCTCGCGTGCCGCCAAGCGGCTCGGGCTCAAACGTCAGACGCTCTCAAACATGCTCCACACCCGGCATCGTCAACTCGTCGGCAAGCGAACGCCGTTGATCCCACGTCTCAAGAGCATCATCAAGAAAGACTCCTAGTGAGGGCTAACGAATGGCGAACACTTACCACCTCGGCCCTCCTTAACAAATTGAAAATAACCGTTGACATAACGCGCGGGATTTTTATATAAGCACATACGTTCACGGTACGTTTGATCCGCCTCGCCGGATGATCCTCCTGAGCCGTTCTTTGTACGCTCATGCTTGATTGAAATTCCCCCTTCCTTCTCTTGCCGTACAGGGGGGAATAAAACAGTTCACAAAACAATGTTGCAAACGGTATAATCGGCTGTAAGATCAAAGCTTTGGCTTTGGCTTATGCTACGGTACTCAGAGCCCTAGAACACTGACCGCAAGTATTTGCCCGATATTTGCGGTACATGTTCTTAATTCCTCATATCAGTAATAACCGCGCACCCCGGCTTGCCGGCGACAATGTATTGCTATGGATAGTCTGGCCGCAGACGAAGTAGCAGTGAATACCCTAGCTCTACGAGCCATGCAGCGAGGTCGCGGCGTTGCCGGTGCTGCGGCATTCGTTCGACTGCTCGTAGACCATGCTGGGCCCGGATGGGCCTAGTTTGTGCTCCCAACTTCACTATTCAGGAGACGATGCCTCATGAAAAGATTACCCGCTGCAGTGCTCACCATAACCTTTACCCTTGCCATCTCGTTCGTATTGACCCCTTCAGCATACCCCGCACTGGTAAGAGATACTTGTACTTGCAGTGCTCCCGACGGGAGTTGCTCGGCGAGCGTGAGCTGCACCGGGGGATGCACTAAATTCTGCGGCAATAATGACAACTGCTCTGCGTCGTGCTCCGGGCGCTATGCGTTTTTAGACATGGAAGTCACGTTCGATATGCAGGACGCTCGGTACCCTCAGTTCGTGGCTGAGTTGGCACGCATCAGCGGGAAAGATATAACCTTTAGCCCCACGACGCCTGACTTAGTATTTAACGCAGGCTTCAAACGGGCCACCCTCTGGGATGCGCTCAAGCTCCTGTCTGATCAGGGCACGGTACAGGTAGCAGGGCAGGATTTTGAGAAGCTTAAAAGACTGCGGAGAAGTTTGTTGACTGGTGAGAAGTTTTCATTCTGCGTCACTAATACGCCGGTTAACACGTTCGTCAATGACTTGGCTGGCATAACCGGTCTGCCCCTACGTATCACCGCCGGAAGACCGACGGCTATGGTAAACGTTAAGTTGCAAGACGTGGCGCTCACCGACATGATCAGTGCCGTATCAGCACAGACAGGTACTAAGATAGTCGAAGAAGGAGCTGACGCCGTCGGTCGATAATCTCAGCTACTCCTGCTGGAAGCATGAAGCGGGGCCACCTGATTATCAAGGCGGCCCCGCTTTGTCATCGCCGGGGCACTGGGTCGTGACCGGCAGGTCAGTTGATCGAGGCACTGTTATACCGTTACTCGATCTGCACGCCGGTTTGTCCTGATATGCGGGAGAGCAGTTCACTGAGTGTAACCTCTTGGGAAGGGAGGATTAGGATTTTCTCCCCATCACCGGATACCACACGGTATGCGTTGCCGGTTATGAAGGATAGATGGGCCAACGCATCGCTCACAGACATGTTGTTGAAGTTGACTGAGAGTTTGCCACCTTTGAGAGCTGCTCCGCGAATCTGTTGGAACTTTTCCCAATTTACCCCATTGACCGTCAGCACTCCACGCTCATGTAGGTAGTCCATAGCGCTCCACAGGTCGTCGCCTTTAATGTCAATGGTAAACCGGCCGTTTTGCTCCCACGGGACGAACTCGATCTGCTTCCCGGTTTGCTTTGAAAGGGCGGCGGCTATCTCGTTGCTGTCTTTCTTGACCAGTTTCAAGCTAAAGTGCGTAAGAATCCTGTCCTTTCCGCATGCCGAATAACATCCGTCTTTTGATCCGCAAATGGCAGTACACCCGTGCTTACTGCACGTCACGCTCGCTTGGCAGCTTTCGTCGGGAGCCTTACACGAGCAGCTTTGCTTTTGGGTTACGGGGGTGAAGCCGGCGGCGACTACAAGCAGCAGTAAGACAGCCATAGTGAGGGGCAGTTTCATTTTTCTCCTCCATTACATGAGTTCAGGTTGATGACAAACCCTACCAGCCTGCGGGTGTGGATTAGCTGGCTGATCGGCCTTCGGAACGCATGCCTTCCCTTATCTGCAGGATATCTTGCTTGGCACGTTTTCGCTCCTCAATGATTTCACTAAAATCCGTACCCGGACGTGCAAGTAGCATATTTAAGGTCATGTTGACGTTCTTGTCCAAGTACTCCTGCAATTTCTGGTAGTTCCCTTCGCCGAGCCAAAACCGGTTCTTATTAATTATGACTCTGTCTTCTTGGATAAGGTTTTTTATGGCATCAACGTTTTGATTTATTTTTGCGTCTGACACGGATTCCTTCGTTGCCTCTAGCAGTTGTGCATCAAGGAGTACTTCGTTTTTATCAACTTGTTCCCATACCTCACCAATCTTCTGTATCCGTATTTTATTCAATTCATCTGAAAAGCTGCGCTGACTCGTCAGTTCCTGTTGTTTAGCAGTATAGAAGTAGGTGAGCGCCCCGCCGATCACACCAGTCAGGAGGAAACCTAGGAACGTAAGAAATACTTGGCTGTTAATGAGGCGCTGAAACCATGAGGGAGTTGGCTTCGGTTCTATGAAGCTACGGACTCTATGTCTGAGCACTTCATCCGATATGAGGGCCGAGACGTCCGGAGGAATTGGCTGTTGATCTTCTGCGGGCGCCTCGGGTACTCCCTCGCGCCGAGGGCTTCCCGGGCTGTCCTCCGGTGCGTGTGGTGAGGCTGAGTGCTCTTGAGAGGCACCTCGGTTGAGCATTGCCTGCTTAAGCGTCATAGGAGTAATTCTCCGTGACTGAGTAGCGTGAGACACATACTAATGCACAATTAGCCATCGGTAAAGATGGAAATTCGAGCCTTGTAGAGAGACTTTATGGTCAACCGCGCGACTTTGTGGGCAAAGTCTCTGGCTAACGTGTTAGAAGTTGTAGAAGAGAAATCAGATACCTAATCTGAAATCAGGACACCACCCGCTTCTCCCTCCTAGCCCGGTAAGCATAGTAAATAGAAAATGCTCTGGCTAATTAACACTACTTGGCGTCTTTTTTCAGACCACTATAGTGAAAATAGATGTCTACTCAACCCACAAAAGAGGAGATTACGTATTTTGCTACGACCAACTTTCGCAATCGGGCCACTCCATTCGGCATCAAGCGCAAAGATCGTCGCGCCCACATGTACATACTGGGCAAAACTGGCACGGGCAAGTCTACTCTGCTTGAGACACTTATACGGCAAGACCTTTTGCACGGGCACGGTTTCGCGCTCTTAGACCCGCATGGCGATTTAGTCAACAAGGTGCTCGCAGAAGCACCGGAAAGCAGGCGGAATGATCTGATTTACTTCGATGCCACAGATTCCGCACATCCCTTAGGGTTTAACCCGCTCGAATCAGTTGCGGAACAGTACCGTCCGCTGGCGGCTTCCGGTCTCTTGTCAGTCTTCCAGCACCTCTGGGCCGACTCATGGGGTCCGCGGCTCGAACACATCTTACGGAACACGATCTTGGCGTTGCTCGAACAGCCTACCGCCACGCTCGCCGATATCCCACGCCTGCTTGACGACGTAACCTACCGGAAGCAGGTAGTCAACCGTTTGACAAATGAGCAGGCCCGAAACTTCTGGCTCAAAGAGTATGCCGGATATCCCGCGCGCTTCCGGGCCGAAGCTATCGCGCCCCTACAGAACAAGGTCGGAGCTTTCCTGGCAAACCCGCTCATCCACCGCATCGTCGCCCAGAAGCAGAGCGCCTTCCGCTTACGCCGGGTGATGGATGCGGGCAAGGTTCTGCTCGTAAACCTCTCTAAGGGCAAGATTGGCGCAGACACTGCGACGCTGCTCGGGGCGCTCATTGTCTCGCGCATGGGGCTCGCCGCCCTAAGCCGCGCCGACAGTCCGGAAGAAAAGCGCCGCGACTTCTACCTCTACTTGGACGAGTTCCATAACTTTACGACTCTTGCTTTGGTTGGCATGCTCTCGGAGTTGAGGAAGTACCGGCTGAATCTTATTTTGGCGCACCAGTATTTGGCACAGCTCGATGAGCGGCTGCTTGCCGCCATACTCGGCAACGTCGGCACGGTCATCTCATTCAGGATAGGCCCCACTGACGCCGAGACAATAGCGCAGGAGTTTTTCCCGGAGTTCTCCACAGCGGATCTCCTCAACCTGCCGAACTATAACGTCTACCTCAAACTGATGATTGACGGTCGTGTGTCAAGCCCATTCAGCGCGGAAACCTTGCCGCCCCCTCACAACAATCAATCACTGTAATTCCCTCTCTTACTGCTACGCCTCACGTTCTGGGAGGCTGCGTCCCTCGCCTGTCTTTGAAAGACGAGGGTTCTAGTCTCTCAAGTCAACAATCGAAAGGGGGAAATGTATCCGCTATCTGGGATTAGGCCATCGCGGCAAGAAGCTGTTGCCCGGCTCACACGCCGGGCATACCTGTATAGAGAGGAAGGAGGCATGGGAAAAGCAAAAGACCGCCACCACGTGATTCCCCGCGTTCGCTGCCGAGAGCTGGGGATACCACCGAACTTTATCGGCAACGTCAGAAAGGTCTCTGTGTCAAAGCATCGGGCGTGGCACACCCTCTTCGGCACCGCCCTGCCCGAAGAGGCCGTAGAAATCATCAGGAGAGAATGGAGCCTCGCAGAAGAAGGGGAACGATCCCTCCGGCGACTGCTCGGCAACGTCTCCCTATTAAGGAGGAAGAAATGAGTGCGAACGAGCCGCCGGGTTGTCACCTGTGCGAAAGGCCAATCGTTAAAGGGAGCGGAGTGCTCTTAGGCAAGAAACCATATCACCCCGGCTGTGCCGTGGTCGTAGCAAAGGAGAGGAAGCATGGAAACAACACTTATGACTCACGTAGGAGCGAGGAAGGTCACGAGGCAGGAACTGTCCCTTGTGCCGACCCCGCCGGCAACTGATACGTTCAAGCCCATCGCACATGCCGCGCTGATCGATGAACTGGAAGGATCGCTCGCGTTCCGGCACATCAACATCGTGCGCGATGAGTACGCGGTCTCGCCTGACGGCATGAGACTCTTCGGCCTGCTGGAATTGGATGCCGAGTACGAAGGCGTGCGATTTGCCATCGGGCTCAGGAACGCCAACGACAAGTCAATGCGTCTCGGCATGGTCGCAGGCTACCGCGTCTTTGTGTGCGATAACATGGCGCTCTCGGGAGACTTTAAGCCCTTGCTCGCTAAGCACACGAAACGCTTTGACTTGGTCGAGTCGCTTTCCATCGGCGTGGATAGGATTCAGCGGGGCTTTCAGCCGCTGCGAGACGCTATTAGCTCTAAGCGCCGCCGTCAACTCCACGACGAAGAGGCGCGCTCCATGATCTACCGTGCGTTCATGGAGAACCGTTTCCCGCTGAAGCTGCTAAGAACTGTGCATCAAGAATTCTTCGTAGCACCGGCTCACGAAGAATTCAGGCCGCAGACAGTCTGGAACCTAGAGAACGCCTTCACCACGGCTTTTAAGGAACTAAAACCCGTCAGGCAATACGAAGCGGCGGCAAAGCTCGGCAAGTTCCTTGAGCCTTACACGCAGGCATTCTGATCTGCCGCAGACAGTTTGCAAGACACACCCGAGTCCTTCAGGTGTGTCTCTTTTTAATGAATAAATTTCCATGGACAAGGTCTAAGGTCTATCGAGATGCAGCGCTGTAGGCAACATAAGGCTTATTATAGGACTTCATGGATACAATAAACTTTTACTCAGGATTCCATTTCTCCAAATCTTCTTTCTTTACCATTTTCCCAATTGCAGTGGCCTCGGCAGCAATCTCCTGAGGAGACTGTTTTTTCGTTACTACCACCCTATCCTTTTCATCATTATAGCCGGCAATTATCCAATCGCTTTCCACCTGTCCTGAGTTTCTTTCTATATTCACAGTCTGAAATAGTTTGAACCGCCCCAATTTTCCTTGCTTTGCTTCTAGTTGCCTTTTATATTCCTCATCAGTTTCATCATTAGTAGATAGATATCTCCCTTCAGACGGGTTAATCCCGTCGAATCGTTCTGGCATATTAGCTCCTTAGTTTAATTGTGAGGATTGATTGAAAGGTATTTAAAGCATATATCAATTACGGAAGCTGTCAATCCTAATGGCAGTTGAGTCATCAGGTAGCTCTATATGTTTCGCAAAGGCGACACAATCGGCCCTTACACGCTTATTAAATATCTCGGTGAAGGTGGTTTTGGAGTTGTCTGGTTGGCTGAGTGGCGGACACAGATCCTAACAACAGAAGTCGCCCTTAAACTGCCATTGAAGGAGGGTATTGATCTAGAAGCTATCAAACGTGAAGCCAATATTTGGGCGAAGGCCAGCCGCCGCCGTCACCCAAACGTGCTGTCCATTATTGAAGCCAACATCTATGGTCAATACGTTGTTATCGCCAGTGAATATGCGCCGGATGGGTCACTGACAGATTGGCTTAATAGATATGTAGGTAAAGCGCCAAATATTCAATCAGTAATAGAGATTGTTGATGGAATACTCGCCGGTCTTGTTCATTTGCATTCCCAAAAAATCATTCATCGAGACCTCAAGCCTGCCAATATCCTATTTCAGGATGAAACTCCTCGTATCGCTGATTTCGGTATTGCACGCATTTTAATATCACCTGAATACAAGACTAAAGGGATGGGTTCCTATGCATACATGGCTCCGGAAGCAATTGACGGAATCGTTACCATGCAAACAGATATTTGGTCGGTCGGAGTAATTCTTTATAAATTATTAACTGGGCGCGTACCCTTCCTACAAAAAGACACTGCCGCTTTAATTCACGCAATTTCGACACGCGATCCAGACCCCTTGCCTCTATCAATTCCAGAGCAGTTCCATAGAGTTATTAGATGCGCTCTCCAAAGAAAACCTGAGCGACGCTACAAATCTGCTGCTGAAATGCGCGAGGCGTTAATAAATATAAGGAGACAATTGTATTTAGCTGATAATCGTCTAAGTAATAGCGGCTTAGCGGATTCGACAACTTGGTCTTCTCCAATTCTATACAGCCAAAACGTTAATAGTTCAGATCAAGAACCATTTCCGAGTGTTTCTCAATCGACCGATACTTCTACCCTTGAGCGCAAAAAAGATAAATTAATTCTATCCAACCTAAAGCGTTTTAAATTTGATACGGTAACGGTGGACTCAGCCGGCAATATTACGAAGCGTTATACAGGCCGCGCGAGATACTTTGTCGAGGCCCTTGACGGTAAAATCGCATTGGAAATGGTGTATGTGCCAGGAGGCGCTTTCTTAATAGGCTCTCCCGTTTCGGAATTAAATCGTAGTGGTAGTGAAGGGCCGCAGCGTCAAGTCACAGTGCCCAGCTTATTCATAAGCAAATATCTTGTAACGCAGGCGCAATGGAGAGGGGTCGCTGGCATGCCCAAAGTCAAGCGGAATCTCAATCATGACCCATCTCTATTTAAGGGAGATGCGCTACCTGTAGAGAGAGTTTCGTGGAAAGATGCTGTGGAATTCTGCGCGAGACTATCAAAATATACGGGGAAAATGTACCGACTACCTACTGAAGCAGAATGGGAGTTTGCGTGTCGTGCGGGAACGACAATTCCATACGCATTCGGGGCGTCGATAACGAAAGACCTAGCGAATTTTGGCAGGATCTTGTACTCGAAAACTGATCCGAGGTTTCAGGTTTGCACAACGGAGGTAGGTAGTACAAAGACGGCGAACAAATTTGGCTTATATGACATGCATGGGAATGTATATGAGTGGTGTATAGATGCATGGCACGAGAATTATATAGGATTGCCGAATGATGGGAGCGCTTGGGTAAATGGAGAGCAAGAGAGTCGTCGGATTCGCCGTGGCGGATCGTGGCAAAGTAGTGAAACTGCTTGTCGTTCAGCTTATCGCAGTATGGCGAAATTAAACCTGCGTCATGAAACCGTAGGGTTCCGCGTAGCACTTAGCGTTTAAGCCTACTTAAACCTCATCATTCAGAATCTTTTTCAGATTCCTAATGCTTATGGTAATGTCGTATAGCCTATTGGCATCCTCCGCAAGGAGTGTAACGCGACGCCTCCGTAAGGAGTCACTAATCTCGTAACGAAGACAGACACCCATTGACAACTGCGAGTAAGCTTTTCTCAAAGCAAAGACGCGGGGAAACTCTCCTTCAGGTGATACACCGAGGTTGGTTCCGGAATGAAAACTACTCTCACTATCGACTGACCTAAGGAACTTCGGCGGTAGTGGTGATACGCGAGTAAACGTAATCTTGCTCTGAGGCGGCTTGCTTCTTGACTTGTGGGGCTGTGTTACTAATCTTTAGGGTTCAATGTTGAGGTGGCTGGACAAAACCAATGTCATAAAGAGTAGCCGGGATATTCCGGCTAAATCTTATGATATGTAAGTAACGCACCTCAGGTTGAAAGCTAAAGCTGATGAGAGTAACGCAGCCCTACGTCTACATAGTAGGGTTATATACTCGTCTACAAGTTTTTCCACAGTCTCCACTCCTACCTGATAAAAAGTAGTATAGTTACTACTGCCTAACCATAATGGGACATCAAGAGCACAGATGATAAGCATCGTGCGGATAGTTAGCGCCACAGGTATTACAGTGGCACATGGAGCTGCCGTGTTCCTCATAGTGCAGCTTCAATGAGGTGTGGCTCCTTAAGGAGAGGTAGTAGGTCTTACATTGGAACGGATATGTTTGCCTGCATAGTAAAGCTGAACGCATAGAGTTTAAATATTAATGATTTAATCAAGCAATGATTTGCAATGCTCGGGCCGCGGGTCGTCCGGAGCTGTCGGCGTAAGCCAGATGCGGTTAAAGGTTACTTCCAGCTTCAGTAAAAGAAACCTCCCGCTATCACACGATGGTCATAGCGGGAGCATGAGCTTTATACCCTTAGAGGCCAATCTTACCCGGCACCCATCCCTCGCCGTTACAATACCGACATGGCGATCTCACGCCTAGTATCGGATTGTACCCGTACCCCTTACACTCTTTACATAGCTCACGAGTTCGGGTTTGAGGCTGGGGAGTGACAGTAGCTGATTGCGTGCCTGCGATGTCGGTGGATGGGGATTCCCCATTCCGGCGCAACTTCTCGTCGTACTGGCTTCTCTCTGACGGACTGCCGAGTACGCGGTATGCCTCGGTAATCAGACGGACGATGGGATCATCAGACTGGCCGTGAAGGTCAGAGTGATGAGCCTTCATCCGCTCGCGGTATGCCTGCTTGATCTCATCTTGAGATGCATCTTTCTTCACCCCCAAGACTTGGTAGTAGGTTACCATCTAGGGCTAGTCCTCCTTTTGACGTGCTGCTTTCCCTTCAAAGCAACACACCGGCGGAGGCGAAGACGGTATCAGGGAAGCATAGCAAACTCACGGAATCTGTCCAGACCTGTCCTTCGGGGTAAGATCGCTATGTTTTTCAGGCTTCACACCCTAGCTCTACCTTGAACTCCATGATATGTACGGGCGGTAATGCATATACTCTTTAATAGGGCCAGCCATACTGCCGGCCGTCAACAGAGCCGCTTTCCCGAGCACGTCAGATATTCTTCTGCTATGACTCAGGTTGCAGCACCATAGATAACCGCTCTCAATGGCTGGAACATAGAAGGATGTCAATTACGCTTATACACTGGAAGACGGCAGGAATAAGGCCACTTTAAAACGCTCAACTTATCTACAGAACGTAACCACGCTACTACTCTATCCAGCACGAGTAACGCGAAGACAAACAGCAAACAAAATACGAAACACTTCCTCTCAAGCTCTCTCCCTTTTGCCATTCCCCTTGCATACACTCTCCTCATTTCTCGTTCATACCTATACTCTCCGACAGCCTAATGCTTAACCCGCCAAGTGGCTTATGCCTGACAGCTCCACTAAGCAGCCGGATCTCTTGTCCGTGTCACAGATTCCGCACCCCTCAAGCAGATGTTCTCTTCCATCTGGAAACTGATCTCCAACTTACCAGTAACTCTTGCCCAAACCTCATATACCACCAATTGAACACGCCTGTAGGCGTCGCATCCCTCTAGCCCCTGCGGTGCTTCAGCAGGATGCCTTGTTGCGAGCGAGCGGGAAAGAAGCAGACTCGAATGAGCGAGCAACTTTTATGGCGGGAAGATTCCCTACAGAACCTCGCTGAAAAGCGACACTCCCCGGAGGGGTCGGGAAAAGCTCTTTGCCTTCTTTCTACAGCTTCGTAACCGTCGGATTCCCGCCGTATTTGATTGGCTCTTTATCCGAAGCGAAGCGGAGGCCAATTGTCGGAGTGAGTTTTGTGGTGTGGTCATTTGCTTTGTAAACGTAGAAAGTCGAGAGAATAAAAGACTTAACTGTCTAAGAAATGTCCAACTATTCTTCCGCTAATTGGACAATGTTTTGGACATTATTATTGGAGCGTAAAGGCGTATTTAAAGGGTCATTTACGAAGGCCGAAAACACTGCCACGCGATAGTAACTACCTAGCTGCATTTCTTGAAATAGGGATAAATAAAGTTCGGTGTCCTCGCCTAATATCAACACGTAAAACGGCTCCTTCGTTTCACGGTAGAAGGTCACGTATTGGCTCAGCTTCCGTCGCAGCTTCTCCCTGCCCTGTGTCCCCCTCTCCCTCTCTAGGTAGAAAACCAAATCATCAAATTGAAATAGCCTATCCTCCCGAAGTCCCCTCTTTTGATCGCCTTCCCCTTGCCAGTTATAGAGCCTCTTAGTTAAAGCAAGGGATACAAATACGTCTCCTAAGTCCTTCTCGTGTTCATAGAGGTGCGTGTGGACTTGGTGAGGCGGGGTGTAGCCTAAATCCCGTACATACTTTTTGCGGGCAAGGCTCCAGAATTTCTCTTTCCCCAAGCCGTAAGACTTAGATACGAATAGGCCCCTTGGATTTGTCTTTCCGAGTTCGTTTCTCTTGAGGAGTTTCATCACCCGCTGGTACGCGGGGTTCTTCGAATCTCTCTGGTGCTCGCTTGGGTACAGCAACTTTGCCAGTTGGTGCCCGGTGAGGTGCTTTTCTAGATTGAGGGCGTTGAGGATTCTTTGGAGGGGAGAATCTGTCATTGATGGACTCTTGAACTTCTTTCGGAGTCTTGTACCAAGGATAGGTATATATGTTCATTATATACCGTTCCAAAAGACCCTTCGGTAAGTCAATGCTGGGAACATCTGGAATCCTGGCAACTATAGGAGATTTCTTCGGCTTTTTAATGACTGCGTATTGTTTCTTCTGACTGCTTAAAACATAGGAAACATCCCGGTCTGCCAGTTCTCCCCCGTACAGCATTCTAACCACGAAATCCCTATCCTGACGGTTAGGAATATAGAAAGCTACCTTTAGCTTACAGAGGTTATTAACTGCGTCTAGGACGTATTTATCCTCGAACTGGTCAAAATATTGATGGGCGATTGTAACTCTTAACCCTGACTTTCTCTTGTAGGCTAAGAGATCTGCTAGATTTCGATTTGCGTACCTCCCTGCTTCGTCAATGTAGAGATCATATTTCCCCTTCCAGCCGTGGATTGAAAGCCTATCCAACGCAAAAATTATCTCATTAATTATCGTCGTCCCTAAAAGTCGAGTATGGACAGTATTAAACCCAAATCCTGAGTAAAGATTAACTAAAATTACCCAGCCTTCACTTATCATTTTGGGGAAGTTAATTCCTACTGTGTGGCCGAATATCAAGCTTAACGTGTCTTCAAAGAATGGCTGTAATCGGTTGATAGTTGACTGTAGTTCTTTCTCCGAATAGACAGTCCTATACATATCCTCAACCGTCATTACGTCACGGTCTAATGTGTCGAGGTCTTCATACATCTCACAGCGTTGGTGGACGTAATTTCGATGTGAGAAATAGACCGAATCACTAAGCGTAGATTTAGACGCCCAAAGAATCTTTAGAATCGAAGGAAGGTATTTATTAATTCTCGGAGTGTCGGCAGAATCCTTCTGCCCGAAGACAGTTTGAATCGTCTCCATGACGTGAGCCACAGACGCGGCTTTATACGACTTGTGGAAGGGGTTGATTATCGGGACGGTGTTGAATTGGTAGCGGTGGAACGTGTCTATTAAACAGACCTTCTTTATCTTCTTAGCGTAGCAATACCTCAAAACATCATACAGAGTCTTCCCCATCTCCGAAGGGTCAAGGAAACAAAATCCTCTCCCTTCATCAATATCCTTCCTCATCAAATATTCTAAGAACTTACTCTTTCCCTCGTTCGTCGTTCCGCAAATGTGGAGGTGTTCTCTCTCTTCCTGCCTCAGTAAAACCCTCTCTGAGCCAGTCCCCAGTAGGGTCAAGGGGTAGTTCGTTTTCAACGCTTGGTTCTGCAATTCCTCTAGGTCTTCCGAGGACGGAACTAACCTCTCTATTTCCTCCATCCGAAGACCCGTTCCGATTCTTACGAAGTCTATTCTTGAAGTCATTGAACACCTCCCGGTACATATCCTTCGCTTCTTCGAGGAGCCTTAAATGCTCACCCCTTATGTGAGGAGGTAGGTTCTGTGCTTCTATCTTAGCTTCTTCTCCAATGAGGGTAACGAGACGATTTCTCACCTCATCAAACTGGTCAAAATTAAGATGCTGGTAGGCGAGAATTGCCCTAATCGTATTCATCTGACGACGGAAATCCATCTCCACCTTGTGTTCTTCTATGGTGGTAACTTTGCGTAGCTCCTCGTCAGTTTGAAAACTAACTTGCTGCTTCCATTCCCGAATAGCAGGGGTAGTTTTTTCGTTAGTTGCTTCCTCTATCCGCATCCTCTCATTCGCCCTGCCAAGCTCGGCCGTCCTAAAGTTATCCATCGTGGCTACATGAGTAGCCTGGGCTACCTGATGACGATTCTCTGCCATTTCAGGAGCGTGGATTAACTCGACCTGAGAATCATACTTTGCCTTTTGGGCTATGTTCTTTTGAGTGTTAGCCTCGGCATTCGTCCTCTCCTGCCACGCCTTGGCGCGGTTTACATCCTCGGCCTTAACCGTGGTCTTCTTCCCTAACTCTTCAAGAGAAGCATGGGTATAAGTCTTGTAGAAGATAGAGGCAATCAAACACCCCAGTCCCACAAGGCCAATCACAACGAATATCGCAGTACCCATGACTCACCCCTTTCTACAACCGTCCCATCTTTTGACGGTCAGCCCAAATTTCTGCCTGCTTATGGATTGAAGCGTGCGCAAACTTGCTGCACGGATGATATTCAAGCGTAATTCTAAAATCGGATTCATAACCAGCGGGGCCGATAGTAAGTTTTTCTCTAAAATCAGGAGAGACAACAACCGACTTGTACGCATAAGAATATGTGGGCTGTTCTGATTCTCCGAACATAAGAAAAATTGTGCAGCCTGGTTCCCAGGGGATAGGCTCTAAAGAATAGCTATACTCCCCCACACTAACTTTAGTAGAACAAGCTCCGTAAACTGTCACAGTCGCTCCGGCAATCACTGGAATTTCTGTCTCACACGTTTGACCTCTATAAACCTTTCCTTTCCAAACTTCCTTATCTGTTCGCTGAATCATACAAGCTGGCGCAGAAACAGTTGGCTTGGGTGTTGGGGTAGAAATATTGATAGGCGGAACATAGGCTATCCGCTCAAGCTGGTTAACTGGTTCATCTTTAGAACGCCATATAAGCCACAGACCCAAAGCGCATACTGAAAGACAAGTCAATCCGATAAGCACCAAATGCTTTCTTGGGCTTACCTGAATCATATAGAGACTCCGACACCCCTCCCTAAAAGGGATGCTTACCGGATCAAACACACTTAGAGCAGGACGACGAAAGGAAGGGTAATGATACGTAAGTCACACATGGGCAAGCTCGAAGCCCGGATTATTTACCCCGTCAATAGGGTAAATTCACATGCGAGGCAAAATAAGGATGATGGAAACGCACAGAGGGTTGTTTGGATGATTATATGCTGTTATAGGGTAGTACCTATTTTGGTGTATATATTTGCAAGAAAATACTTGGCTTACCTATGCGGGAACTTTATCAAATTGTTCCGCCCATTCAAGCCAAAGGTCTTTTTCATCAACGGTTTCCGGCTTATTTGAGAGGCTATTTTCGTGCTCGATACTCGAACTGTCACGTCGGAGGTCGCGGGTTCGAGTCCCGTCGGCTCCGCCATTATTATCAATGAGTTACGGTGACAGACGCGTGAATTTTCGCGTCCGTTTCTCATGCACGTGCCACTAAACGTGTCACTAGCGGGCTGCTAAGCAGCCTACAAATTGCAGTAAACATAAGAAGAGAGGGAGCTTCCGGGCTCCCTCTCTTCTTGTTTGAACGCTTAGACCGCCGACGTGATGCTTAGAGGTTCTACCTCAGACCAGTATGGTCTGCCAGCCCTCCCACCTCTCCCGAAAGGTGCTGGGACAAGACTCCCCTAACTTTTTCTCAAGGGAAGCCAAAGCGTCGCCCGCGGCCTATGGGTTGACTCACTCGCCCCTCGCGCGCGAGTCCTACCTGCGGAGTTAAAATAAAGGCGGGATAGTCACGGGCACCTCCTTCGCGGTCTCACGCGCGAACTGAGTCTACCGCAGCTTGAACCTTCGAGTTGGAGGTGTCTGCTTCACCACCCCACTGCCGATGACTTCCAAGACGCTCAGGGGCAGCGGCGCTTTCTTACCGCCGAAATTGACCGTCGGAGACGTCCGTTGTAAAGTTCGGCCTCCTGACGGGGTACGTCTTCCACGCCGGTAGCGTCATACGACATGAGACCGAGCCTTACACGTCGGTTGATCTGTTTCTGCTTAATCTTCGGGCCAACCTGCCTGCCGCCTGCCCGCGCCGAGCGTCTGCCGGTTAAAGTTTACACCTCGGCCGACGGGCTGGGCAGCAGCTACGTAGACTACCTGATGCGCGACTCGCGCGGCTTCATGTGGTTCTGCACGCGCGACGGCCTGAGCCGGTTCGACGGCACGCGGTTCATCACCTACCAACTCGGCGGCGAACTGGCACCGCCGGGCGTGGTAGGGATTTATGAGACCCGCGACGGCTCTTACTGGGTCAACACGGTGGGCGGGCTTTACCGTTTCAGATCGGACGCCGTCGCCCGCTCCGACGAGCGGGACGACGGGCGGGCGGTCTTGAATGCCGAGCTGGTGAGGGGCAGGGGCGGCATCATCTACGAGGACGCGGCGGGGGGCACATGGCTCGCGTCCGGGGACAAGCTCTTTCGCGTGATCGAGACGGACGGCAAGGCCGCTTTCGAGCCGGTCGAGGTAGGGCTACCGGCCCGGTACGCCGGCTCGTTCGAGTTCGGCTGCGTCGCCTCGTCGCCTGACGGGAGCCGCTGGCTGGTGGCGACGCGCGGCGTGCTGCGTCAACTGCCGGACGCGCGCCTGATCTTTTACGCCTTCGACCCCGTCAACGGAGGCAACGTCTCCGTGCTGTTCGACGACGAGGGTCGGGGCTGGCTCGCGTGCGACAACAGGCTCTACGTGTTCAGGCCGGAGCCGGAAGGCGCGGCGCGCCTGACGGTGCGGCGCTTCGAGCCGACGGCGGTCGTCACGCCCGACGCGGCGGCTTTGCGAATGCCGGAACGGCCCGGAGACCTCCTGCTCTTCCGCAACCGGAACGTGCTCGCGGGGCAGCACGTCCGGACGCTTTTTAAGAAGAGTGACGGGCACATATGGCTGGCCGGGGACGATCACCTGTTGGAGTTTGACGGCCGTGCGCTACATCTCTACACGAGCGCGCAGGGTCTCCTCCCGGGTATGTGGCGCATGGCCGAGGACGCCGCCGGCAACCTCTGGATAGGGGGCGTGGTCGGCCTCGTGCGCCTCGACCCGCACGGCTTCGTCACCTACGGCGTCGCCGACGGGCTGAAGACCGCGTGGCTCTCCACGATTGAGGAGTCACCGGACGGGAAGCTCTACATCACTAACGCCGACTACTCCCTCAGCCGCTTCGACGGCGCGGGCTTCTGCACCGTCCGCCCACGGGTACCGCCCGACGCCAGAAGGATTTGGGCCTCGACCCAGGATTTCATAAGCCGCGCCGGCGAGTTGTGGGTGCTGACGGCGGGCAAGCTCTACCGCTTCGCGCCGTCCGGGGATTTCGCAGACCTGGCGCGGCACAGCCCCGCGGCCACCTACGACCACCGCGACGGCCTCAGGTCGGACATCATGTTTAAGATGTTCGAGGACGGCGCGGGCGGCATCTGGCTCAGCACGCACGCGACCGACCCGGCCGGCGACGGCCTCGCCCGCTGGGATCGGACGAAAGACAGGTTCGACAGCTTCTCGGAGGCGCATGGCCTCCCCGCGGGCAAGGCGGCCTCGGCCTTCGCCGAAGACCGCGCCGGCGACCTCTGGTTTGGTTTTTACGAAGGCGGCCTCGTCCGCTACCGCGACGGGCGGTTTACGGCCTTCGGCGAGGCCGACGGGGTGCCCGCCGGCTTCATCACCGACCTGTACGTCGATCACGCGGGGCGCCTGTGGCTTTCGTCCTTCACCACGGGGCTGAGCCGGGTTGACGACCCCGAGGCGCCCCGGCCCCGCTTCGTCTTTTACACCACGAAGGACGGCTTGGCGAGCAACAACGTCAGGGTCATTACCGAAGACCTCTACGGCAACATCTACCTCGGCACGGCGCGCGGCGTGGACAGAATCTCCCCGGACGCGGCGCGCATCGAACACTACTCGGTCGGCGACGGCTTGGCGTCGGACTTCGTCACGGCCGCGCACCGCGACCGCGCGGGCGTAATCTGGTTCGCCACGTCGAACGGGCTGTCCAGACTCGTCCCCGTTGCGGCGGAGCAGACGCAGACGCCGCCCGTCTGGCTTGGCGGCCTGCGCGTCGCCGGCAACGCCCGCCCCATCCACGCGCTCGGCGACTCGGAACTCGCCGGACTCGAACTCGCGCCGACCGACAACAATTTGCAGATAGACTTCTTCGGCCTCGACTTTCAGGCGGGCGAGACCCTCCGCTACCAATACATGCTCGACGGCGCGAACTCGACGTGGAGTGCGCCGACCGAGCAACGCACGGTCACTTACGCAGACCTTCAGCCCGGCATCTACCGCTTCATGGTGCGCGCCGTGACGCCCGACGGCGTCCGTAGCCGCGCGCCGGCGGTCGTCTCGTTCACGATCCTCCGGCCCGTCTGGCAGCGCTGGTGGTTCGTCACGCTCGCCCTGCTGCTGGCCGGCGCCGCCGCCTACGCGCTCTACCGCTACCGCCTCACACGGCTGCTCGAACTCGAACGGGTGCGGACGCGCATCGCCACCGACCTCCACGACGACATCGGCGCCAGCATGTCGCAGGTAGCCATCCTCAGCGAAGTCGCCAAGGCGAGCGTCGGCGACGAGGGCTTGCAACTGCGCGAACTGCTCTCGACCATCGCGGGCTCGTCGCGCGAGACGGTGGACGCGATGAGCGACATCGTGTGGGCCGTCAACCCGGAGCGCGACCACCTGAGAGACTTGACGCAGCGCATGCGCCGCTTCGCGGGCGACAGCATGAGCGCGCGCGGCATAGACTTCAACTTCCGCGGCCTCGAAGACGACAAGGACTACCGGCTCGGCGCGGACGTGCGGCGCGAGGTCTACCTCATCTTCAAGGAGACGGTCAATAACCTCGTCAGGCACTCGGGCTGCGCCGGGGCTGAGGTGGAGTGCCGCGTGGAGGACGGCCGTCTGGTCGTGAAGGTCAAAGACGACGGCGTCGGCTTCGACGTGGCGGCGGTCGAAGGCGGCGGCTACGAAGGCCGGGGCGGGCATGGGCTCAAGAACATGCGGCGCAGGGCCGACGGCCTCGGCGGCTCGTACGAGATCGTCTCGGCGAAGGGGCGCGGCACGACCATCACGCTGCGCGCGCCGCTCGAAGGCGCGCGCGGACTCAGGCGGTTGCTGCCGCGCGCGAGGCGGCGGGCGTCCGAAGTCGAAAAAAGTACCTATCTAAATTGATAGTGACCGGGCGGCCCGCGGAGTCGTAGTCTGCTGACGGAAGGTTAGGCCGCACGCAGAAGTCCCCGCGGCAGTTCGCAGGCCGTCTTACGCCACAAAGTTGAGGAGCGTTGTCGGATGGAATCAGCGCCTCCGGCAGTCATCAAGGTCGCCATCGTCGAGGACTTGCGCCAGACGCGCGAGGGCTTGGCGATACTCCTGAACATGACCGAGGGTTACCGCTGCACGGGCGCCTACGGCTCGATGGAGGAGGCGCTGGAGAAGCTGCCGCACAACCTGCCGGACGTGCTGCTCTCGGACATCGGTCTGCCGGGCATGGACGGCACGCAGGGCATCCGCCTTCTGAAAGAGCGCTTCCCCGATCTCATCGTGCTGATGCTCTCGGTCTACGACGACAACGAGCGCATCTTCGACGCGCTGTGCGCGGGAGCCTGCGGGTATTTGCTGAAGAAGACGCCGCCGGCGCGCCTGATGGAGGGCTTGCGCGAGGCCGTCGCGGGGGGGCGCCGATGTCGCCCGAGATAGCGCGGAAGGTGGTCGCGCTCTTCCGCGACTTCCGCCCGCCGGCCCGGGCCGACTACCGACTGACGCCGCACGAGCAGAGACTCCTGAAGCTCCTCGTCGAGGGGCACAGCTACAAGTCGGCGGCCGCGGCCCTCGGCGTCGCCGTCAGCACCGTCGCCTTCCACCTCCGAAGCATCTACGAGAAGCTGCAAGTCCACTCCAAGAGCGAGGCCGTCGCTAAGGCGTTGCGCGACCGCCTCATCAGGTAGCTGCGCTCACGAAAACTTCGCCGCCCCGCGGGTAGTGGGTGACCCGCGGGGCGGCCCGCTTTCACGCATCATCCCGCCGCGCGAAAACCCGAACACGACTATCTGAATTGACGGTGACGGCCGGCGGCGCGCGGAGTACCTTCACGGCGCTGCGGGCGAGACGCTCTACAGACGCCCGCGGCGGACGGGGCCGGCGCGGTCATTCCGGGCGCGCGTCCGCCACGTCACTGATTGGAGGAGAGAGATGAACACACGCAGACAACGCGCAACCTTCACGGCGGGCCTCGCCGTCGCGCTCGCCGCCATCCTCGCGCTGGCGGGTTCGCACGCCATCCACGCACAGGACGCTTACCCTTCGACCGACGACCTCCCCACGTGCCCGCACGTCTGCCCGACGAAGACGATCAACTTGGACAACTCGGCGCGGCAGCCCTTCGTGCTCAGCTTCGGAAATACGTTCGACGACGGGCAGCTTGAGACGGGCTTTGAGCCGTTCGACGCCGTCCCGGACGGGAAGCGCTTGGTCATCGAGTATGTCAACGGCAGGGTTGACGCCGAAGGCGTCATCATCCCCCTCTTAATCACCACGGTCGACGGCAAGGAGAGGGAGTGGAATCTGCACCTCCAACCGATGGGGGTGAATCCGTCAGACCCCAGCCTGACGCTGTATGCCATCGACAGTCCCGTCAAAATCTACAGCGACCCCGGCGGCAGGGTTAAGCTCGACTTCTGGCGTCCGCACGGAGTGAAAGGAAATATCAGCGTGAAGGTCTCCCTCTCCGGCTACTTCGTTAACCTCTGAGCAGCACGGCCTCTTCGGCGGCGTGCCGAAAGTGCGGGCGGCAACTAAAAAAATCGCGGCCGACGCGCCGCGCAACCTTACCAGACCGAAAAACCGTAAAGGGGAAAGCTTATGTCAGCACAGAACATCCCGACCAAACTAGAAGGCAGCTACGGCTGGACTTCCGTCGCCTTCGTCAACGGCTCCGCCTCCCAGCCCACGGCCGGCGCCGGCCTGATGGTCTTCGACGGCGCCGGCAACCTGTCCGGCTTCTACAGCGGGAACTACCTCGGCAACCCCACCAAGGAGAAGTACGAGGGGACGTACTCGGTCAACCCGGACGGCACGGGCTCGCTGGAGTTCAAACAGAGTAACGGGTATCTCACCTACGACCTCTTCATTGTCAGCGGCGGCGACGAGGTGTTCCTCGTCAACACGCAGCCGGGGATACTCCAGACCGTCCACCTCAAGAGGCAGTAAGCGCGCGCCTCCTGCGGCCCCGGCGGGCGCGCCCGCCCCGCGGATTCGCCTGCCGGCCGCCCGGCCTTGTGATCTCGCCTGCCGACTTGAGACGTGATGCCCCCTCCGAGCGCACCGACGGCCGGGGGCGATTCCGCCCCCGCCGAGTTAACATCAGTCCCGCAGCAATCTGGCCGCCCCCGCGGACGGCTCTATTTCATGTGCATGTGACCTGCCGGCGCGGCTTGCCTGCTCTCGTTCACAGCCCCCTTAAGCTGAATGGCCGTGTCGGCCTGCCTGACGCCGTCCACGGCCCCTTGAAGCGGGGCGTCCATCTCGGTGCGGATGACGGTGGCGATCCACTCGGGCTTGGCCCCGCCTTCGCACATCGCCCAGCGCATGAGCGGCTCGGTGCCGACGACGATCATGCCTGAGTGGTTGTTGCGGTCGGCGTCCTGCTCGGGGTCGTCCAAGTAGAAGCCGAGCGAGCGGCGCAGGTGGAGTATGTCCTCCGGCTTACCCGTCAGGAACGTCCAGCCCGGCCCCGCCCCATGCTCCTTTGCGAACGCGCGGAGTTCCTTGGGCGTGTCCTCTTCGGGACTCAAAGAGATCGAGTAGAAGAAGATGTCGCGCCCGACGCGCCCGCCGAGCAGCCCCTGCACTTCGGCCAAGTGGTGCGTGATGACGGGGCAGATGTCTTTGCAGCGCGTGAACATGAACTGGATGACGACGCGCCTGTCTTTGACGAGGTCGTCGTAGAAGTGAACCCGCGCGCCGTCCTGCGTCACAAGCTCGACGTTGGGCAGGTGGCGGCGCTGGATCAGTTCGCGCGGCGAGAGGTTCTGGAAGTTGTAACGCCTGCCTTCGTTCGACGGCTTGCCGCCCGCCGCCTGCTTCTCCTGCGCGCGCGCCGCGACGACTGCTCCCGCGGCGGTCGCCCCGGCCGCGCCGACCGACGCCAGCCAGCCCCTGCGTGTCATTCTCTTCATAGTCTCCGCTCCTTTCTCGTGTGTGCTTCGCCTTCAGGTGCGGCGGAGGCCGGCCTTAGGGGTTCTGGTTGTTGTCGGTGACGCCGGGCTGCACCTGGAAGAGGAGCATCATGGCGTGATCCTCGTGGACGACGTTGTGGCAGTGCATCGGGTAGTCGCCCACGAAGTCGCGGAAGCGGAAGAAGAGCTTCGCGTCCTCGTCGCCCTGAAGGCGCGTCACGTCCTTGCGCGAGACCTCGACGTTGGGGACGCCGGAGCGGCTGGCGCTCATGCCGCCGCCCCCGCCTTGGAAGGCGCAGCCGTTGCCGTAGCTGCTGTTGTAGCTCGACCCGCTGTAGCTTGAGTAGCGCCCGCCGTTGGCCGAGCGCGTGAGTATCTGGTGCTCCTCGAAGTGGACGTGGATGGGGTGCTGCCAGTCGTCGCGCGGGTTCTGGATGAGCCAGTTCTCCGCGGAGTTCTGCGTCACGGTGAAGCGCAGCTCGTTGCAGCTCGCGAACTTGTTGTTGACCGTCCACTGGCCGTTGTTGCGGTCGAACTTGAAGTTGCGCGTGATGCGCGGCGTGACGACCGAGGGGAGCTGGTAGAAGGTCGGGTGCGTCGCCGGGTCAACGCTGTTGTCGGTCGCCGCCGCGCCGATGCGGAACTCGACGCAGGAGACGCCCTGCCCGGCGGCGAGGACGGTGCAGCTCGGCCCCTGCCCGTCGGTCTGTAGCAGACGATTCTCAAGGCGAACGGCGGTGTGGCTGCCGATGAGCTTCTTCACTTGGTTGAAGTCGATGATGATGTCATAACGCTCGCCGA
The DNA here is from genome assembly GCA_035248785.1 of Pyrinomonadaceae bacterium. GTDB lineage: Bacteria > Acidobacteriota > Blastocatellia > Pyrinomonadales > Pyrinomonadaceae > QHXN01. Next base: position 180,579 of record DATFHD010000011.1, read on the forward strand.
CGCTGAGGCGGAAGCTCGTGACTTGGATGGGCGTCGGCAGGAGGTTGCCGTCGTTGGCAATGACCCAGAAGGGGATGACGGTCGAGGGCGAGAGCGGGTCTGTGAGGAACAGCTCGTAGAAGCGCGAGGGGCCGCCGTCGAGGACGCGGAAGCGGTAGCGCCGGGCGCTGACGTTGAGGTAAGGCTGGATGACGCCGTTGGCAAGCTGAACGTCGCCGAGCAGCCCCTTGAAGTTGAAGGTGTCGAAGCAGAGCTGGCCCGTGGAAGGGTCGAGCAGCTTGTCGGCGAGCATGATGGGGATGTCGTACTGCGGGTAGCTCGGCAGGCGGAAGCCCGTCGTCTCGTTCCCCGTGTCGTACTGGTTGAACATGAGGTGGAAGCCGGCCATCCCCTTGTAGACGTTCTCGGCGGTGTGGTCAATGCGGTGGTCGTGGTACCAGAGCGTCGAGAGCGACTCGTTGATGTCGCCGTTCGGCTGGTGGTCGGAGGCGAATCCGGCCTGCTGCGCGGTGTAGTAGTAGTCGAAGTACTGGCCGCGGAAGAACCAGCGGCAGGGGCCGCCGTCAGATTCGGGCGCGGTGTGGAAGTTGTGCAGGTGCGTGGAAACCTCGGGGACGCCGAAGCCGCCGTTCTGGCTCTGCGTGGGCAACTCGTTGAAGCGGCGGATGACCCATGGCTGCTGGTAGCGCGTGACGATGGTCGGGGCCGGGAAGGTCGCCACGTCGGAGGACGAGGAGCCGCCCGTGTTGAAGCCCCAGATGGTCTGGGCGGGGATGTTCGTGTCCGAGGTGAAGCGGAAGTTCGGGTTGGCCCGGAGGCGCTGGACGAAGTATTGCTGCGGCGCGTACTGGTTGAAGAACTGGAAGCAGTCGGTGCCGGGCCGCAGCGAGCCGTTGAACTGGCCGCGCCCCTCGTAGGGGAGGTTGCCGTTGTTCGGGTTCGGCGTGTTGTTCGGGCACAGAGAAGGAGGTGCGCCGAACTGTAGGCCGGGGTCTGTGATCGAGCGCGCGGGCAGCTCCGGCGGGATGGGGAGCGGGTCTACGAAGACCTGCGCGGGCTGCGGGCTGCACCCGACGTTGCAGCCGCCGTAGCAGCTATTGTGGTCGCCGTAGCTGCCGCCGCCGCCCCAGCTGCTCGACTGGGCGGTCTGCGCGTGGGTGAGTCCGGACTTCGGGATGAGGACGCCTGCGCTCGTCATCAGGCCCATCCTGATGAGGTCGCGGCGTGTGAAGCCCTCCTTCACAAGCTCCAAGCGGTTGTTGAGGGCCTGCTGTTCTTCCCTCTCCCTCCTGCGGTTCCTTTTCGAGAAATACACCATTGGGGTGCTCCTTTCGTATGGTTCACGTCGAGCGGGCGTTCATCGTCGTGGGTGACAGACGGATGGCGAGTGCCCGCGCCGTGGCGTTCGGGCGTCGGCGACGAAGTGAGAGGATTTACCTGGGGCAGAGTTGCCGGGATCGTCTCGTAAACGCCTCCGGGCGTTCGGAGGCCGCGCGTGCCGCCTCCGTGAACCACCCCGGACGGGCCAGACCCTTCCCGGTAGCTGAAAGAATCAGGAGTCGAAAACAGAGTACCCGAAGCCGGAAGGAACCTGCGCGCTTACTGCTTCGCGAGGCACCCTCTGAGGACTTACTGGAGCGACAGAAATCGTTTATGCACCCTTGGGCTGTCTGGTTTTACGGGTGATCGAGTTGCGTGGTCTTACCCATTGTAAAAGCGCCCATATAATATGCCCCCTCGGAAGTTTGTCAAGGGTTATTGTCAACTGAAAGTCACGGTAGTGGCCTCGTTACATTGGGACTGGAAAATTGGCACACGATCTAGCACCTGCCGACCGTCAGGGCTACTAAATCTTGGGCGGAAATTGAATCCCCGATGTAACGAGGCCGCTACCAAAGTCACCCGTTTTTCGTGCAGCCATTGAAAATGGCGCATTGCGTTGCAGGCAGCAATCACCCGGCTTCGTTCGACTTTTCAGTACCGTTCGGGGTACTCGACGACCTCCGTCGCCTCCTCCTCGCTCCGCAGGGGGTGCGCCTCGTTGGCGTCTCTGGCCGCCAGCAGCCTCGCCGTGGAGTAGGCCGGCTTGTGACCCTTCCAGTGTTCGAGCCGCCGTAGGTAGTAGCCGATGTGAGCTTGCTGGCGCTCGTTGATCGTCAGGGATTTTAGCACCGTACTGACAGTGCCTTCTGCCTGAGCTGACTTTAACTGTTAGAAGGTTTCATGAGAGAACAGTCGGGGAGCTGGGGGAAAGGCATCAAGAATAACTGAAGGCGTTGAAGGCGACGGGAAAAAGGGTATGGGTTAAGCTCTACCAGCGTTGTAAGAAGGCTATGATCCCCCTCGGCGATCTTCTTGAGCCACGGGTTTCAATTGAGTGTGTGCCCGACGAAGCAGGCTTTGTGGCACTAAAGACGATAAGGAAAAACGATTACAGAGTTTGGCGCGTTGGGGTGACGAATACCGGCGGCCCGCCCTCGTCTAGAATGCCGCGCCCCTGACGCGTATAAGCCCGAACCGGGGAGGATTCGTTGCACTTGGCGACCGCCATCTTCGCGCTCACCTACCTGCTCATCTCGCTGGGCGAGAACAGCCCGCGCAAACTCGACCGGCCGACGGCCGCCATGATGGGCGCGGTACTGATGGTCATGTCAGGCTCGCTCACGCGCGCGGAGGCGGCCGCGGCCATAGACCTGAGCACCCTAGCGCTCCTCTTCGGGATGATGGTGCTCCTCGCCGTCTTGACGCGGTCGGGGCTGCCCACGTGGCTGGCCGTCAAAGCACTCCACCGCTGCGACACCCCGCAGGGGCTTTTGGCGCTCGTCGTCTTCAGCTCCGGCGTCAGTTCGGCGCTCGTCCTCAACGACACGGTCTGCCTGCTGGGCACGCCGCTCCTGCTGCACGTCACCGCGCGGGCCCGCCTCCCCGCCACGCCCTACCTGCTGGCGCTGGCGACCGCCGCCAACATCGGGAGCGTGATGACGCTCACCGGCAACCCGCAGAACATGATCATCGGGCACGCCTCCGGCTGGGGCTGGGCGGGGTTCGCCGCCCGCATGGTGCCGATCGGCCTGGCCTGCCTCGTCATAGACTGGCTGCTGCTGCGTCTGCTCTTCCGGCGCCTCCTCTCCTCGGCCGAGATCAGCCGCGAGACCCACGCCGAACCCTACCCATCCGTCCACAGGGGGCTCGCCCTAAAGAGCGTGCTGGTCTTCGCCGGGCTGCTCATCGCCTTTCTGGCGGGGGCGCCGATGGACTTCGCCGCGGTGACGGCCGCCATCGCGCTCCTCGTCCTAGCCGACCGCCCGCCGCGCGAGGCGCTTGAGACCGTGGACTGGTCGCTGCTCCTCTTCTTCGCGGGACTCTTCGTAGTCGTGGAGGGGTTCGTGAAGGCGGACCGGCACCTGCTCGAAGGGGCCATGTCGGCAATCGGCACACAGGTCGGGGCGGCGAGCGTAGCGCAGTTCGGCGCCGCCTCGGTCGTCGGAAGTAATCTCTTCTCGAACGTCCCCTTCGTGCTCATCGCGGGACACTGGGTCGGGCGGATGAGTGAGCCGCGGTTCGTCTGGCTGCTGCTGGCGCTGACGAGCACCTTCGCCGGCAACCTGACGCTGTTCGGTAGCGTAGCCAACGTCATCGTGGCGCAGTACGCGCGGGGTGAGTCAACGCTCGGCTTCTGGGACTTCCTGCGCGCCGGGGTGCCCGTCACCTTGGCGACGACTTCCGTCGGCGTGATGTTGCTCTGGGCCCTCAGGGTGCTGGGCCTTGCGTGACGGGGCGCGTTCTATTCGAAGGGGGCGATCTTGATTTTCCGGATCGGCACCCGATTGTTAACTTCGGCGAGCGTTCTTTCGCGTGACGCGGCTCGATCTGTGGGACAATGTGGCTTGATTCTGAATCAAACAGGAGTTGTACACGCTGTGCGAGAACTCGAACCCGAACGCATGGATGATGGAGAAGATGTTCGGCCACGCGACCGCGGGCTTCTACGGGTATTCACACCTGACGGGCGGCTACGCGGGCGGGCAGGCCGAATACGCGCGCGTCCCCTTCGCCGACGTGGGCACGCTGAAAGTGCCTGACAGCCTGTCCGACGAGCAGGTGCTCTTCCTCTCGGACATCTTCCCGACCGGCTACATGGGCGCCGACCTGTGCGACATCAAGCCCGGCTCCACCATCGCGGTCTGGGGCTGCGGGCCCGTCGGGCAGTTCTCGATTGCGAGCGCGAAACTGCTCGGGGCGGAGCGGGTGATAGGCATTGACCGCTTCCCGGAGCGCCTGAAGATGGCGAAGGAGAAGGCGGGCGCGGACGAGGTCATCAACTACGAGGAGGTTGACACCTACGACGCGCTGATGGAGTTGACAGGCGGGCGCGGGCCTGACGGGTGCGTTGACGATGTCGGCATGGAGGCGCACGGCGGGCACGGCATCGTCTACGCCTACGACCGAGCGAAGCAGGCCGTGATGGGCGAGACCGACCGGCCCATCGCGCTGCGCGAGGCGATCATGGCCTGCCGCAACGGCGGCACGGTCTCGGTCATCGGCGTCTACGGCGGCTTCATAGACAAGTTCCCGATGGGCTCGGTGATGAACCGCTCCCTGACGATCAAGACGGGCCAGTGCCACGTCCAGCGCTACTGGAAGAAGCTCCTCGAACACGTCGAGCGCGGCGACATAGACCCCTCGTTCGTCATCTCGCACCGGCTCTCGCTCGACGAGACGCCCAAGGGCTACGACATCTTCACCAACAAGGAGGACGACTGCATCAAGGTCGTGCTGAAGCCTTAACGGGCCGGGAATGCTTCGAACAAGCCTGAAGCCCGGCCCGCAAGTTCTTGAAGCTTTCGCCGGGCTTCAGGGTCGTTCCCGAACATCATACATAAGAGGGCAGAACATGCTTCGCTGGCTGGAACATCTGTTGGGCGCACTGCTGATGCTGCTTGTGCTGCTGGACGTGTTTCTGACGGTGCTCTACGCGCGCGCGGGCACGGGACTCATCAGCCGCGTCCACGCGCGCTGGACTTGGCGCTGCTTCCGCGCCGTGTCCGAGCCCTTCGGGAGAGCCCGCGGACTCGTCCTCTCTTTCGCCGGGCCTGCCATCCTCGTGTCGCTCGTCCTGCTCTGGATGTTTCTCCTTGCGGTCGGTGCGGCCCTCATCATTCACCCAAATCTGGGCGCGTCCGTCCGGGCCAGCAGCGGCGAGACTCCGACCAGCTTTATCACCGCGCTGTACGCCGGCGGCAGCAGCGTCTCGCTCGTCGGGGCGAGCAACTTTTCGCCGCAGACGGGCGGCTTTCGCCTGCTCTACCTTTTTAATTCGATCGTCGGCACGGCGGTCACTTCGCTGACGCTGACCTACCTGATGCAGGTCTACAACGCGCTCCAGCGGCGCAACAAGCTGGGCCTCAATCTTGAGCTTTCCTCGGCCGAGACGGGCGACGCCGCCGAACTGATCGCCGGCCTCGGGCCGGAGGGTAAGTTTGACGCCGGCTACTCGGACCTTTCGGAGATGGCGGGCGAAGTGGCCGGGGCCAAAGAGTCGCACCACTTCTACCCCGTGCTCTTTTACTTCCGCTTCAACGAACCCTACTACTCGATGTCGCGCTCGACGCTCATCGCGCTCGACACCGTGACGCTGATTAAGAGCGCGCTGGACGACGAGGAGTATGACTGGCTGAAGGAGTCCGCGGCCGTGGCGCAACTGTGGCGGTCGTCCATGCTCCTGCTCAAGACGCTGCGCGATACCTTCCTCTCGGGGAACGCGACGGGCCTTCAGGCGGCGCCCGACGCGCAGACTCTGGACGGTTGGCGCCGCCGCTACTCGGCGGCCTTGCGGCGCCTCGGGCAGGCCGGGCTGAAAACCCGGGGCGACGAGCAGGCGGGCGCAGACCTTTACGTCTCGTTGCGCGCCGAGTGGGATCATCAGGTGAAGACGCTCGCCGCCGCGCTGGCCTATCGCGTGGAGGAGATCGACACGGCCGGGAGTCGTCCCCAATCGGCGGATGAGCGGCAGGAGTTCAGCGCGCGACTCCGCTCGGCCGGTTAATTGACGTGAGGCGCGATGTAAGAAAAGGAAAGATAAACCACACACCGAACGATGAGGAGGTTGAGAGTGATGAAGCAAAGTCTGAAAGTCGGCGCATCGCCATCCTTGCCGCCGACGGGTTCGAAAAGGTCGAGCTCACCGTGCCCGAGAAGGCGCTCCGGCTCGCCGGCGCCGAGACCGAAGTGGTGTCGCTGCGCCGCGGGCGAATTCGCGGCGTGAATCTGCACGAGCCGGCGAGCAGGGTCAGCGTTTCGAAGACGGTGGAGGAGGCCGACCCGGCCGACTACGACGGACTGCTGATTCCGGGCGGTTTCATCAACCCTGACCTGCTGCGCCAGTCGGCTGAGGTCAGGCAGTTCGTCAGGCAGTTCGCCGCGGCCGACAAGCCGATTGCGACGCTTTGCCACGGGCCGTGGGTTCTCGCCGCGGCCGGGCTTCTGGACGGGAGGGTGCTCACCTCCTAGCCCGGCATTCGCGATGACATGGTCAACGCGGGGGCGACATGGCTCGACCGGGATGTCGTCGCCGACGGAAGGCTCGTGACGAGCCGCGGCCCGCAAGACCTTGCCACCTTCGTCCCCGCGATCATTGACCTGTTCTCGGGGAAGGGCGTCCCCGAAACGATACCCCGCGGCGCCACTTCCTCCCCGCAGCGAAACGAGCCTCCGCAGCTCGTCATCAGCGCCATGAAGTGGCTTCCGAGACCGTCAATTCGCACCGCACTCGGCCTCGGCGCCGTGGCGCTGGTCGGCGCCGCCGTTCTTCGACAAGATGCTGCCACGCCGGCGCGCCGTCCCTGAGCCGGTTCTGAGTACGCTCATGTCGAACTCACGTAGCTTTAGCCCTCGGGAACTAAGTCGCAGAACCAGAAGGAGTCTCTGAAGACCCGCTCCCCGACGGTTAATCTGACCTCGTCTTTGAATGACGGCCCGGCGAAGACGAAGGTGTGGAACTCGCCCCGCTCGCCGCAGGGGTCAACGCCCGCCGCCTTCAGGTACTCGAAGAAGGAGCGGACGACCGAGAGCTTGAAGGCGACCGTGGCGAAGCTCTTCTTCCGCGAGCGCAGCCAGTCCCTCCAGCGCACCACGTCGTCGGGCACGACTTCCGTGGGGTGCTTCATGCCCGCGAACTGGAAGAACTCCCGCAGCGCCCGCCCGTAGTCGCGCCTAGTGAGGCGCGACTGTATTCAGAGATTCAACAGTAGAGACTTCTTCGCCGATGACGCGGTACAATTCCGGCTTCGCGGCGAGGTGTAAGGCGAAATGAGCGACGTGTTAACGCCGGAGAAGACGGGGCGCGGATGAGTCATGGACGTCCCGCCGGAGATGGCTAAGGCTTTGGGCGTGGAGGAGGGCTCCGTCATCGTCCTCTACCCGCGCGGGGGCGGCATGAGCTACGAAATCCTGCCGCCGCTCCCCTCTGACATGCGCGCCTCCGTGTTGCAAACCTGCGAAGAGTTTAAGGATGCCTTCGCGGAGGTGAAGCGGCGCGGCGATTGAACTCATCTCCCGTAACGAATCACTCTAATGTGGTTGTCGGCGGAAAAAATTTCTGTTCTTTCATCATTCAAAGTCAACTCACAGTGACAAGCGTCTGAGCCTCGTCCGGATCATACTCCTTCGCAGAGATGCGCACCTCGACGCTGTGCCCGAGCCGGTTCAAGATGTTCAGCAGCCGATCCACGGAGAAGCCGGCGAGCCGACCGCGCATCAGGTTAGACACCTTCGGCTGATCCAGCCCGACGGCTTCCGCCGCCTCGGCCTGCGTCCAATCCTTCTGCTCGATGAAGCGGCGGATCTGGACGGCGAGCTGCGCCTTGAGCAGCCGCTCGTCCGCGTCCGGCAATTCTAGATCGGAAAAAACGTTGCCGCTGCCGCGGGTATAATTAACTTTCTTCATCGCCTTCTTGTGCCTCCTCTTCCCGCCGCCAAGCTATGTGCAACTCCTCGGCCTGCTTCAAACGCTTCTTGATTATCTCGATCTCAGCCTGCGGAGTGGCACTCCCCTTCTTCGACTTCTTCCGGAAAGCGTGCAGCACATAAATACGCCCGCCGAACTTCACCGTATAGACGGCACGGAAGGTGTCTGCCTGTTAGTCGGAGATGATCTCCAAAACGCTTGCCCCGCCGAAGCCTTTGAGCGGCTTGGCGGCAAGTGGCTTCAACCCGCACTGCGCTTCAAACAGCGCATAGCCCATTTCATCCTTGACCGCTTCGGGGAAGGCTTTCAAATCTTTCAGCGATGAGCCGACCCAAATGAGCCGTTTGATGTCGGGCATGCTCATAAATTAGGTATGCCAGATGTGGCATAGCGGAGCAAAGCCTCATCTATAGTTGGTAGAAACTACGTGTCAGTAGGCGTGTCAGTAGAGGTTGCGTAAATGGGTCTTTCCCTGTCGCCACATGACGCGATGGAGGTCGCGGGTTCGAGTCCCGTCGGCTCCGCCATTAACCAGCCTGCAACAGGCACAAGAGGGCGTCCCCGAAGGGACGCCCTCTTGCTTTTGTGCGGTGTAGCTGAACGCCTTGCAAGTGTGCCGACTGCTCGCAGCCGGAAGTGGGGCTTTCAATTTAAGACATAGTGACGCCGTCCGTGTTCCACGGCGTATCACGGCATGCGGCCGGGCCGCTACTGTTCGGGAAAGTCTTGCCGCCCCTGCCGTCGTCCTTCGCTGATTGATGAGGTCGGCGCGGGGCCGCCCCTCCGTCTGGTATCAAACTTGCCGCCCCTTCACACACGTACCGCGGCACGCGATCCACAGGAAGGTCGCAGGTTCCTCAAAGAGTTTCAGTAAGCCGGTAAAGAGGTCTATACATTGCGGCGCAGCCTGCAAGCAGCACTCAATGCGCAACCCTTCATCGCTCGATTCGTCGTGGCGGCGTTGCTGCTCTGCGTACTGTCGGGCGCGTCGGCGGCGCGCGCGCAGCAGACGATTACCTCCGCCACGCTGGGCGGCATCGTCGAGGACGCGAACGGCGCGACGGTGCCCGGCGCGCTGGTCACCGCCACCAACGTCGAGACGAACCAGAGTAGAACGTCGGCCGCCGACGCGGAGGGGCGTTATAAATTCTCTTACCTGCCGGTCGGTGCGTACCGGCTGAGGGCCGAGAAGGCGGGCTTCGCCGCGGCGACGAAAGAACTCACGCTGACGCTCGGTCAGGCGCTGGACGTGCCCATCGCTCTGCCAGTGGCCGGCGTCGCCGAGAGCGTCGAGGTCAACGGCGCGGGCGTGCCCGTCGTCGAGACGGCGCGCACGCAGGTGGCCGAGACCGTCGCGCCGAAGGAGATAGACGCACTACCCCTGAGCGGGCGCAACTACCTCGACCTCGCCGCGCTCGCGCCCGGCGTGACGCGCACGAACCCCGTCGCCAACCAGCGCTTCCCGGAAACGTCCTCCGTGCCCGGCACAGGTCTATCCATCACAGGTCAACGCTTCATCAACAACGGCTTCGTCGTGGACGGCCTCTCGTCGAACGACGACGCGGCAGACCTCGCGGGCACGTTCTACAGTCAGGAAGTAATAAGAGAATTTGAAGTCATCACCGCGGGCGGCATCGCCGAGTTCGGACGCGCGTCGGGCGGCTTCGTCAACATCGTCACGCAGTCGGGGACGAACGACTACCGCGGGAGAGTTTACGGCTTCCTGCGCAACCAGCGGCTCGACGCGCGCAACCCGCTCTCGCCGACGAAAGACCCGTTCACGCAGGCGCAGTACGGCGCGAGCTTCGGCGGCCCCGTGCGCCGCGACCGCACGTTCTTCTTCGCCAACTTCGAGCAGACGCGGCTCAACAACGCGACCGTTCTCACCGTCACGCCGGCAAACGTCGCGGCGGTCAACGCGCGCCTCGACGCAGTAGGCTACAGTGGCGCGCGCATCTCGACGGGACTCGTGCCCACAGGTTTCGACACCACGAACTTCATGTTCCGGCTCGACCAACGGCCCGGCGAGCGGCACCAGCTCACGGCGCGCTACAACCTTTACGACATCCTGAGCCTCAACGCGCGCAACGTCGGCGGCCTCAACGACGTGAGCCGCGGGACGGCGCTCGGAGACCGCGACCAGACCGTCGCCGCGGGCCTCGTCTCCGCTCTCTCGCCGCGCGCGCTCAACGAGCTGCGCTTCCAGTACACGCGCAGCCGTCTGGCCGCGCCCGTCAACGACGCGGCGGGGCCGGCCGTCAACATCTCCGGCGTGGCGAACTTCGGCACGGCCACCTTCTCCCCCACGGCGCGCGACCTCGACACCTACGAGGCGCTCGACAACGTGTCGGCGCAGCGCGGCGCGCATTCGCTCAAGGCCGGCGCTGACTTCCTGCTCAACCGGATAGACATCACTTTCCCCGGCGCGCTGCAAGGCGTCTACACCTTCTCGTCGCTGACGAACTTCCTCGCGGGCCGCTACGCGACTTACCAGCAGGCGTTCGGCGAGCCCGCGCAGTTTCAGTCGAACCCCAACGTCGGACTCTTCATTCAGGACGAGTGGAGGCCGCGCCGAGACCTGACGCTCAACGCGGGCCTTCGCTACGACGCGCAATTTCTGCCCGACCCCATACGGACGGACGCGAACAACTTCGCGCCGCGCATCGGCGTCGCCTACTCGCCGGATTTCTTAGGCCGTGACCGCAAGACCGTCATCCGCGCGGGCTACGGCGTCTTCTTCGACCGCATCCCTCTGCGCGCCGTCTCGAACGCCTTGCAGCGCGACGGCTCGAAGTACCGCGTGGCAGTGCTTCCCTCCGGACAGGCGGGCGCGCCCGCGTTCCCCGGCGTGCTGAGTGAATTTCCGACGGGCCTGCTCGTCAGCGTCACGACGATTGACCCGCACATCCGCTCCGCCTACAGCCAGCAGGCGAACCTGCAAATAGAGCGCGAGCTGTCGGGCGCGATGTCGCTCTCGGTCGGCTACGTTCACGTGCGCGGCGAGCACGTCATCCTCTCGCGCAACGCCAACGTGCCACGCTTCCCGGCCTCGGCCGGCGTGGCGAACCTCGGCCGACCAGACCCGCGTTTCGCCAACGTCTCGCGCTTCGAGTCTGCGGGCGACAGCTACTACGACGGGCTTCTCGTCTCCTTCAAGCGCAGGCTCTCTCGTTGGGCGCAGGCGCGCGTCTCCTACACGCTCTCGAAGGCCATTGACGACGTGGGCAACGCCTTCTTCTTCTCGCCGCAGGACAATTTTAATTTGAGGGACGAGCGCGGGCTCGCGGACAACGACCAGCGCCACAGGCTCGCCGTCAGCGGCTCGTTCGACGCCCCTCCCGTCGGCGACGGGGACACGGCGCTGCGCCGCGCGCTCTCCGGCTTCCGTCTGAGCTACATCTTCCAGTACGGCTCGCCGCTGCCCTTCAACGTCGTGACGGGGACGGACAGGAACAACGACACGAACGTCAACGACCGCCCGGCGGGCGTGGGTAGGAACACGGGGCGCGGCTTCGACTTCGCCTCGCTCGACCTGCGCCTGAGTAGGCGCGTCCGGTTAGGCGAGCGCACGAACCTCGAAGTGATAGCAGAGGGTTTCAACGTGCTCAACCGCGCGAACCTTCAACTGCCGAACAACACTCTGAACCCGGCGAACCCTTCGACGCTTCTTTCCTTCGGCCGCCCGGCCGCGGCCGACAACCCGCGCCAGATACAGTTCGGCCTCCGGCTCGACTTCTGACAGTCAACACTCCCATGAAGACGCTGGCCTTTATCGCCGTCCTCCTGCTCTCGCTCTGTGCGGGCTGCGCGCGCGTCTCCGTAGTGAAGCATTTGGACGCGCAGGCTTCGGCTGCTCCGTCGGACGCGCTCGTCGAAGCGTCGGAGCGCGTCCGCGTCTCTGCCGAAGGTCTGAACGCGGCCGAGCCCGCGTTGGCGGCCGGACGCGACGGCGCGGTCTACGTCGCTTGGGTCGGGCACGGCGCGGGCAAGGAGGCGGACGTGTGGTTGACGCGCATCGCCGACGCGTCGGGGCGGCCCGTCGGCGAACCGGCGCGCGTCAACCCCAGACCCGGCGAGGCGACGGCATGGCGCGGCGACGCGCCGAGCGTCGCGGTCTTGGCCGAAGGCGCGGTCTACGTCGCTTGGACTGCGCGCGCGGGCGAGGGCGGTCAGGCGACGACGCTCTACGTGTCTTGCTCGCGCGACGGCGGGCGCAGTTTCGGCGAGCCCGCGCGGGTCAACGACGACTCCGCGCCGGGCGTTCACGGGATGCACTCGCTCGCCGTAGGGAGCGACGGCCGCGTCTACGTGGCGTGGCTCGACGAGCGCGACCACGCGGCGGCGCAGGACGGCGCGCACGCTCCGGGGCAGGCTTCGGGGCGGATGCCGATGCACGGCGAGCACAACCGCGAAGTCTTCTTCTCTTACTCGACCGACGGCGCGCGCACGTTCGCGGCGAACAGGCGTGTCGCGGCCGAGGCGTGCCCTTGTTGCAAGACCTCGCTCGCCGTCTCCGTTGACGGGCGCGTCTACGTCGGCTGGCGGCAAGTGCTGCCGGGCGATTTCAGGCACATCGCGGTCGCGTCCTCGGCGGACGGCGGCGAGACTTTCGACGCGCCGACGGTCGTGAGCGACGACCGTTGGGAGTTGCGCGGCTGCCCCGTCTCCGGCCCTGCGCTCGCCGCGGGCGAAGGCGGACGCCTGACGGTGCTCTGGTTCACGGCGGGCGACGCGGGCGCGGCAGGACTCTACTCGGCGGAGTCGGGCGACGGCGGCCGCACCTTCGCGCCGCGCCGCGCGGTCTCGGAGGTCGGCGCGCGCGGGACGCCGCAACTCCTGCGGGACGCGAGCGGCGCGTTCGCGGTCTTCGAGGCCGAAGGCGAAGGCGGCTCGCCCGCGATGTTCGAGGCGCGTCTGGATGAGGCGGAGCGGGACGCTGCGCGCGCTACTTCAAACAGGCGGACGCGCATCGGCGCGGGCGCGCTCCCCGTTGCGGCCGTCCTCGGCGGCCGAATCTACGCCGCATACGTTTCAAACGGCGGCGTCTGGTTGACGAGCTACAAAGCCGGTTGACGAGTCTTGAATGAGGTCGGTTGAGCGTCGGATGAGGCCGCGTCTCGTTCGCGCGCGGGTCAGCGACGGGGCGGGCGGGTCGGTATCTCGACGATGAAGGTCGCGCCCGCGCTCGGTTCGCTCTCGACCGAGATCGTGCCGCCGTGCTCCTCGATAATCCCGTTACTCAGTGAGAGCCCGAGCCCCGCCCCCGCGCCGACCTGACGCGTGGTGAAGAAGGGGTCGAAGATTTTCGCGAGGTTCTCACGGGCGACGCCGGGCCCGTCGTCCGTGACCGTGACGCGCACGCGCCCGCCGCCGCCGTCGTTTATCAACTCGCTCGTGACCGTGACCGTGCCCGCGCGTCCGCCCTCCTCAATCGCCTGCCGCGCGTTCCTGATGATGTTAAGAAAGACTTGAGTCAGCCTGTACTCGTCGGCCACGACGCGCACGTCCTCGCCGGGGTGGAAACGCACCGAGACTTTCGGCGAAGGCGCCTCGCCCTCTGCGCGACTGAGCGCGCGCCGCAGCAACTCGTTGACCTCCGTCTCCGACCAGTTCGCCTGATACTGCCGCGCGAAGGCGAGCAGGTCTTTAATTACGCCCTGCGCGCGCTCGACTTCGCGGACGACCACTTCGAGGTGGCCGCGCGCCTCGGCGTCGAGCCCGCCCTGCCGCAGCAGCCTCCTCGTGTAGAGCAGCGCGGGCGTCAGAGGGTTGTTCAACTCGTGCGCCATGCCGGCCGCGAGCTGCCCGACGGCCGCCAGCTTCTCCGAGCGCAGCAGCAGCATCGAGAGCCTGCGGCGCTCCGAGATGTCTTTGAAGATTAGAACGGAGCCGCGCAGTCCGCCCTGCTCATCGGTGATGACCGAGGCGCTCGCCTCGACGGGCGTCGAGCGGCCGTCGCGCGACGCGAGGAGCACGTCCGTTCGCGCCGCATCCGTCGTCGGCTCGACGCGCAGCCCCGTCGCCTCGTCCGTCAGTTGAAAGACCTCGGCGAGCTCGCGGCCGAGCGCTTCGTCCTGCGGCCAGCCCGTCAGGATTTCGGCCGCAGGGTTGATGAGCTTGACGCGCCCGCGCTCGTCCGCGGCGATGACGGCGTCGCCGATGCTCCTGAGCGTCGTCGCGAGCCAGCGCTCGCTCTCGCGCAGGCGCATCTCGGCGCGGTGCTTGTAGAGCGCCGTCTCGATGGCCGTGCGCAGCTCGCGCTCCTCGAAGGGCTTGAGCAGATAACCCAGCGGCTCGGCCGCCTTCGCGCGGCGCAGCGTGCTGTCGTCGGCGTAGGCCGTCAGGTAGACGACCGGTGCGCCGCAGCCCTCGCGGATGCGGAGCGCGGCCTCCACCCCGTCCATCCCGCCGCGCAGCATGATGTCCATCAAGACGAGGTCGGGGCGTGCGCTCTCGGCAAGCTCCACGGCGTCGGCGCCCGTGGACGCCGGCCCGATGACCTCGTAACCGAGCAAGCGCAGCCTCGCGCTGATGTCCATCGCCACGATTGCCTCGTCCTCGACGACGAGGACGCGCGCCTCCGCCCCGCTCATCTCATTCGCCCTTTCGGAAAGTGATGTTGAACTCCGCGCCCGCGCCGCCGCCGACCTCGACCGCGCCGCCCAACTGGCGCGCGAGCGTGTTGACCAGTTGGAGCCCGAGCGACGGCGTGTCGTTAACGTCGAAGCCCGGCGGGAGCCCGACGCCGTCGTCCGAGACGCAGAGCTTCAGGCGCTCTGGGCCGTCGGGGCGGAGCGTGATCTTTATCGAGCCGCCCTGCCCGCCGGGGAAGGCGTGCTTGAGCGAGTTCGAGACCAGCTCGTTGACGATGAGGCCGCAGGGAATCGCCGCGTCCACGCCGAGCATCACGCCCTCGGCCTCGACGCCGAGCCGCACGCCGCCCGCGTTCATCGCGTAGGAGCGGAAGAGGTAGGCGGCGAGGTTGCTGATGTACTCGGAGAAGTCCACGCGCGCGAGGTCGTCCGACTGGTAGAGCTTCTCGTGTATCAGCGCCATCGAACGGACGCGGCCCTGCCCCTCCTTGAAGACTTCGAGCGCGCGCGGGTCGCGGATGTGCGCGGACTGTAGGTTGAGCAGGCTCGAAATGATCTGAAGGTTGTTCTTGACGCGGTGGTGAATCTCCTTGAGGAGAACCTCCTTCTCGCGGAGCGAAGACTTAATCTCCTCATCCTCGCGCTTGCGCTCGGTGATGTCGCGCAGGATGAGCGTGAAGATGCGGCGGTCGCCGAAGGTGACCTCGCCGACGTTCACCTCGACGGGGAAGGCCGAGCCGTCCTTGCGCCGCCCCGACGCCTCGCGGCGCGCGCCGATTGATTCGTAGAGCGTCGCGCCGGGTTGCTGCTGCTGCTGCCCGCCCGCCTCGCCGCCGTCGGCGCTAAGGAGCGTGTTGACGCTTCGGCCCTCGATCTCGTTGGCCTTGTAGCCGAACATGCGTTCGGCCGCGGCGTTGAACGACTCGATGCGACCCCACTCGTTGGCGGTGATGATGCCGTCGCCCGCGGTCTCGACCACGGCCTCGAACTTCGCCTGCTCGGTGACGGCCACACGGCGCAGCGGCCTGATGATGACGAGCCAGAGGACGGGCGCGCTCACGAGCGTCAGCAGGCTCGCGTCCGAGACCGACTCGACGAAGTAGGAGGTGCGCCCGTGGAAGATGTAGGGGAGCACGAACATCACGCCCGCCTCCGCCGCGAAGACGACCGCCAGCACCACCAGCAGGAAGCGAAACGGCGACCAGAAAAGGACTGACTTGCGTAGCTGCCGGTTCATAAAGAGTGCGCTCGGCGGTGCCCGTCGGGTGGCGTGCGGGAGTTTACATTACCAAGCCGCGCGGCGGCGCGCAAAACGAAAGTGATGGACGCTCGCGCCGAGGCGCACGCGTCCATCACCCCTCGCCCCCCCAACACGTTTCGCCGCGCGGCTGACTAACGCTCGGCGCCGGCCGCCCGCAACGTTTGCGCGGCCGAGTCGAGCGCCGCGTCAATCGCGGCCTTAAGACCCTCGTAGGACGTGTCGGCGACGCGCCGGCCGTTGAGGAAGACGGTCGGCGTGCCCACCACGCCGACGCGGTCGCCGTCGTGTACGTCGCGCCGCACGCTCTCGGCGAACTCGCCCGAGGCGAGCGCGGCGTCGAACTTCGCGCGGTCGAGCCCGACGCGCGAGGCGTACTCCTTCAGCTTCTCGACGCCGAGCGCCGACTGATTCTTGAAGAGGAGCGCCGTGTACTCCCAGTACTTGCCCTGTGCGCGCGCGGCCTCGGCCGCCTCGGCGGCCTTCTGCGCGTCGGCGTGCTGCGAGAGCGGGAAGTCGCGCACGACGAGGCGGACGCGCTCGCCGTACTCGGCCGTGACGCGTTCGAGCGCGGGCTGAGCGGCGGCGCAGCTCGGGCACTGGTAGTCTGTGAACTCGACGAGCGTCACCGCGGCCTTCGCGCCTCCCTTCTCCGGCTGGTCGTCCGTCGCTATCTGGTAGACGGGCGGCTCGGGCGCCACGAGGAACGTCCGCACCTGAGCGGCGGCGCGCAGGCGCTCGGCCAGCGCGGCGGTCGCCTTACGCGTCTCGGCGTCGCGCAGGTATTGAACCACCTGCGCCTTGACCTGCGCGAAGTCGCCCTCGATGCGCGACCTGTTCTCATCGTAGAACTTCTGCGCGTCGGCGTCTGTGACGGCGGGCACTTTCGACGTGACCTCGGCGTCGAGCAGAGCGCGCGTCGTCAGCTTGCGCCGCCCGGCCTCCTGCGACAGCAGCACGTCGTTGACCTTCAGCTCCACCTCCTGCCGGCGCAGCCTGTAGACCTCTTCCTGCACGCTGAAGATGAGCGGGCGCAGGTTCTCTTCGACGGCCGCGGAGGTGACGTTCTGCCCGTTGACGGTGGCGAAGACGCGCGCGCGGTCGGCCTCGGCCGCGGGCGGCGTGGCCTCGGCGACGTTCCGCTTTATCTGCGCGGCGGCGCGCAACGTGTCCGAGAGCTTCGCGGCCAGCTCGCGCTGACGCTGCACGCGCAGGTAGGCGATGATGTCGGCCTTGACTTCGTTGAACTCGGCCTTGATGCGGGCCTTGTTCTCAGCGTAGAACTTCTGCGCGTCCGCCTCGGTCGGCTCCTGCGCTTTCGCTATCACCTCGTCTTCGAGCAGCTTCGAGGGGGAGACGCCGCGCCGCTTGGCCTCGGCTTCGAGGAGGAGGCTGTTGATCTGCAAGTCCAGCTCGCGCTTGCGCGCTTCGACTACCTGACGCTGCAAGTCGGCGATGCGCGCGCGCACCTCGGGCGAGATGTCGGCCCGCGTGACGCGCACGTCGCCAACCGTGGCGAGCACTTCGGGCAGCGGCCCTGCTTCGCAGGCGCACTCCTGCGCGGGGTCTGCCTGACTCCGCGCGGGCGCGGCCTGCGCCGCGGGCTTCGTCTGGGCGTGGGCCGGCGCGAGCAGCACGAAGAGTGCGAAGAGCGCGGGCGAGATTCTTTTCAACGTTGTGCCGAGAAACATCTTATTCACCTTCGGGGTTTAATTACTCACTTCGGCCTTGACCCAGCCGCCGGCCGGGACGAAACCCTTCCGCGCCGTGTCAACCGTGACGACGTACGCGCCGAGCGCGCCGACGCGACGGTTCGGCCCGAACGTCAGGCGGGGCGTCAGCCCCGTCTCGTAGTCGTAGAGACCTTCGAGCGCCGTGACGAGCTTCTCGCGGCTCAGGTCTTTCCCGCCGCGCTGCAAGCCTTCGGCCAGAACCTTCGCGGCGGCGAGCGCCGAGAGCTGCGCGGCCGGGTGGCGCAGCGAAAATTTGTACTTCGACGCGAGCGCGCGCAGCTCGCCTTCACCTTCCGCCGTCACGTCGGCCGGCGCCGTCGGGAGCGCGATGAAGACTTTGCCGCCGAAGCCCGCGGGCAGCGCGGCAACACTGCCGCGTCCGGCGAGCGCGCCGAGCAGATACAGGTCTGGACTCCACGAAGCGGCGGACGCTGCCTCTGCGAATGCCGTCTCGTCGCCGGGCGAGCCGAAGAAGAAGACCGCGTCCGCGCCCTTCAGCGTCCGCACGAGTGAAGCCGCGTCGAGCTTCCCGCGCGCGTACGAGACTTTCTTCAACTCACCGCAGCCGACCCGCTTACACTGCGCCTCGGCGGCGGCCGCCGCCGCGTCGCCCATCTCATCCTCCGCGTAGACGAGTGCCACGCCCGCCTTCGTGTTCGCGCGCCGCCGCGAGTCGAAGTTGACGAGGGCGCGCGCCTGCTCGCCCAATCCGGGCAGGAGGTAGAAGATGTAGCGGTTAGCTCCCGCCTGCGGCAGAAGCGTCGAGGGGCCGACGAAGGGTACTTCCAACTCACGCGCGAGCGAGGCGAGCTCTTCGTCCGCGCCCGCGCTCAGGCCGCCGACGAGCGCGAAGACCTGACCTTCGTTCGCCAACCGCCGCGCCCCTTCGGCGGCCTGCGCCGCGCCGCCGTCGGTCTCGGCAGCCAGAAGCTCGACCTTGCGGTTGTAGATTCCGCCCTTGCCGTTCACGTCGTCGAAGAAGGCCCTGAGCACGTCGAGCATCGCCGCGCCCGTCTCGGCGAGCGCGCCCTTCGTCGGGAGAATCGTGCCGATTCTCACCGACGCGTCCGAGACGCCGGGGTCGCGGTCGTGCTCGATGGCCTTGAGGTAGGCGAGCAGGTCTGCCACGTCATCCGCAGACATCCGGAACCGAGGCATCGCCGTCAGCATCGTGTTCCCCGAAGGGTCTACGCCCTCCGACACGGCCCGCGCGAA